>CAUQQF010000014.1:0-50091 GCA_963520375.1 uncultured Flavobacteriaceae bacterium
AATTCTTTGAATTCTCGTTTAATTCTTGAGCAAATTTCTCCACGATAAACTCCCCCGCAAAGCTCCCTAGACTTCTCCCCACCGAAGCAACTTCCAGCGAATGGGTAAGCCTGTTATGCACAAAAACGCTCCCTGGGAGAGGGAAAACCTGAGTTTTATTCTGCAGTCTTCGGAAAGAAGTAGAGAAAATTATTCGGTCAAAATCCCGCTGAAAATCAGTCCTTGAAGCACTAGTGCTATCCGAGTTTCCTGTTCTCCGATTGGTATATAATTGATTAAGCATAAATTAAAAATAATCCCAAATATCGGAATTTTTTAAATTATAGTAGCAAAAATTAATTACCTTTGTTAGAAAGTTTTAAAATATGAGAAAAATAATCCTTATTCTCATCCTATTAATCGGGAAATTAGCGTTTACACAAGAGAAATTATATTATTTTTATACTTCTGACAGCACTTTGGTAGGTGTGAAAAATGAAAAGGGGAAAATCATCATCCCTGCTCAATTTTCGGGATTTAGAATCTATGATACAGAAAACCCTATAAATGAACCTACAATAGAGTTTTGGGGGGCTTCCTTTAAAAATAAAAAATATGATAAAGATAACCCACGAATAGAGGCAGGAGAAGTCTATGATAGAAATGGAAAATTTCTATACTATCCACAGTGGTTTGATAATGGAAATGATATTTGGGAAGAAGGACTGAGACGATATGTAGAAAAAAATAAAATGGGATTTGTAGATTGGTTTGGGAAGAAAGTTCTACCTGCAAAATGGGATTTTGCAACTCAATTTAACTACGGCTATGCAATAGTCTATACAGGTGGATGGAAAAGGGAATTTGATAAAGGAGGAGAACATTGGTTTATAGCCCCTATTTCCAAAAAATCAACCTCTTATCTCATCAATAAAAAAGGAATAAAAGTGAAGCCTCTGAAAAAATCTAATAATCCAAAAGACTATTTATATGAAGGGAAATACTATCCTTACCCTTTTGTTTATAACAATATTGAACAAAAAATAGTAGATGGAATCAATCAATTAGAAATCCTAACAGAAATTAATCATCCTTTTGACAAAAAAATTATAAACCATTACGAAATTGTAAATCGTCCTAATAAATATCTGCCCTATTATGAACTAAAAAACTTCTATGGTCAAGAGAAATATAATAGCCCAAACAATAGTCTCTGGGTCAATAAAAAAGGAGAAATATTTTATAAGAACTATGATGATTATAAATTCATCCCTTTAAAAGAATATATAAGAAAAATACTAGAACGAATCATAGAAGACCAAAAACAAGGCTATAAAACTAAAGACTACCCTATTAATGCTGAAAAACAACTAAAAGAAATAAAAAAGATAGATTTTAAAATAAAAATGTAAGCTAAAATAAGCTTACATTTTTATTTATCATTACGCTTCACAACTTGAACAATTCATAAAATTAATAACTAATTCCTTAGAAACAGACTGCGAACGCTGATAATAAAGCGTTTTCACTCCCAATTTCCAAGCGTCTATTATCACTTTATTCACATCTTTTATTGGCATAGAAGATGGAATATTTAGGTTTAATGACTGGGCTTGGTCTATATATTGTTGTCTCTGTGCCGCCTGAGTTACAATTTCCAAAGGTGAAATCTCCTTAAAGGTCTTAAACACATCTTTTTCCTCTTGTGTAAGCTGGGTCATATGCTGAACTGAACCATGATTTAGCATAATATCTCTCCAAACATCTTCCGTATCCAATCCCTTCTCTTCCAATAACTTAGCTAAATATTTATTTTTTCTAATGAAATTTCCTTTCGCTAAACCAGCCTTGTAATAATTCGATGCAAAAGGCTCTATCCCTGGCGAAGTCTGCCCTAAAATAGCTGAGCTGGATGTGGTAGGTGCTATCGCCATAGTAGTGGCATTTCTAACTCCGTAACCTTTCAGTAGTTCTGGCTCGCCGTAGATATTCGCTAATTCCTTAGAAGCTGCTAATGACTGCTCCTGGATTTGTTTAAACACTTTTGCGTTAAACATTTTTGCTTCCATGCTTTCAAAAGGAATCATATTTCGCTGTAAATAAGAATGATACCCCAAAACTCCGAGTCCTAAAGCACGGTGGCGAATTGCAAAATTCCTTGCAGCAGAAAGGTAATAATTTCCTTCTGTTTTCTCAATAAATTCAGATAAAACAGCATCAAGGAAATAAATGGCTAATTTCACCGCGTTCGTATCTTTCCACTCATCATAAAGCTCCAAATTCATGGAAGATAAACAACAGATAAAACTTTCCTCTGCAGTAGAAGGCAGCATGATTTCAGAACAAAGATTAGAAGCATTGATAGTCAATCCTTTATCTTTATAAACTTGCGGCTTATTTCTATTGACATTATCTGTAAAGAAAATATACGGCATCCCTTTCTGCTGACGGCTTTCCAATACTTTAGCCCAAATTCTTCGTTTGTCCGTGTCGCCCTCTATCATTTCGTGCATCCAATAGTCTGGCACACAAACTCCCATGAACAAATTCTGAATAGGGTTACCGATGTCTCGGATTTGCAAAAACTCCTCTATATCATCATGGTCAATATCCAAATACGCCGCAAAAGCTCCTCTTCTCACACCTCCCTGTGATACCACATCCATTGAGGTATCAAATAATTTCATGAAAGAAACAGCTCCAGAAGATTTTCCATTATCCGTAACTGCTGTTCCTCTATGTCTCAGCTCACCGAAATACCCAGAAGTCCCGCCACCTATCTTGGTCTGCATGATAACTTCTCCCATTTTATGGGTAATTCCCTCTATGCTGTCTGGCACATGGACATTGAAACACGAAATAGGAAGCCCTCTCTGCGTCCCCATATTTGCCCATACAGGAGATGAAAAAGAAATCCATCCTTTGACAATCATTTCCTTAAAAGCCTCCTTTAATTCTGGTTTATACAGCCTCTTTGCTGCAGCTTCAGTTATTCTATCTATTGCCCCTTCTAGTGTTTCGCCTTTTAGTAAATATCCTCTGTTAAGCATTTGTTCTGATTCTTCATTGAACCACCAAATGTTTGTTTTTTCTTCCATCACTTTTTCTCTGTTATATAAATATAGTTTTATTTTAAATTTTTCTCAAATGCTTTTCTAGCGCTGCCTCGGAAATACACTTCTCCTCGGTATTTATAGCCTTCTTTTTCTATAATTTTCAGCATCGGAATATTATCAAAATTAGTATCTATACGGATACTTTCTAATCCTTTTTCTTTTGCTAATTTTTCCGCTTCTTGCAGGACTTTTTGTCCCAAGCCTTTTCCTTTTGCTTCTTTGGAAACCGCTATTCTGTGGAGCGTGAGATAATCTCCCTGCCCTTCCCAGTTTTTTAGTTCTTCGTAAGCAGGTTCTTTGTCAAAAATAATCGCAGCATAAAGATTCACAGCGCCCTCTTCTTCAAAAACAAAACCATATCCTTTCTGAATATCATTTTGTATTGTTTCTTCATTTGGATAGCCGTCCTGCCACTGGGTACTGCCTTCGTTTTTACGAGTTTCCTTTGCAAAGGAAATTATCTCCCAAATCTGCTCAAAATCCGCCTGCTCCGCTTTTCTAAATTCCATCAAAAGCAAATTACAAAGTTTCTAAGAGCTTGTATACTGATTTCAGCTTATCATCTACCTGAGTCACTCCGATAATTCCTCCTGAAAATCCCGTAGTTTCTTTTTTTACAAATACTTCTATTTGATTATTTTCATTTTCGCTGATATGGATAGAACATTTAAAGTAATCAACAAATATCCCAAATAAAAGTCTCATCGTTCTATTTCCTTTTTCGTAGACTGTATTTCCAATACTTTCTGAAAGCGCTTTGTAGCCTGCGTCTGCCATTCTTTGCTTAATCTTTTCGTGCAGTTCTTCCTTAGATATATTTGCAAATACGCATAGAATTTGTTTTTGTGCTCCTACTTTATTTTCTACAAAATGTCCCATAATTTTTATTCTATTTCAAATCTTTCACAAGCTTCCAACTCTCCTACTTTCACTTTATTGACATGGGTAAATTTCACATTTGGGTCTGCTTCCGCAAATTGTTTTGCTTTTTTTATGCAATATTCTATCTTGTAGCCCACTGAAATACAAACTCTATGTTCTCCCACTAATCCCATTCCCATATAGATATACTCACCCAAACGAAAGTCATCATTTAGGCTCAATTCTTTCTCTTGTTGAATTCTACTATACATGGTTTATTATTGTTTTTTAGAGTTTAGAATAAATCGTCCTCCGTGATGGATTTATCGTGTTTTGTGTATGCTGTTGGTCTTTTTGCAAAGAAATCATCTAATTCATTCGCGAAAACTTCTTCTTCAAACCAAAGCATCGGCTTTATTTCATCTCCTGTTATTCCAAAAGGTCTGCCCAAGCCCAGCTGTACCAAAGAATCATCCAGCCTGTATCTCATATAGTTAGCCAAATCTTTTTTGCTGAAAAAGTCAAGTTCGCCATTTTCAAAAATCCAATCTAACATCTTGTCTTCCAACTCTATATAGTTTTTCATAAAGCCTTCTATCTCCTTCATTCCTCTTTCCTTCATGTCTGGATTTTCTTCAAAAATCTTTTTGATGATAAAAATCCCAGCGTTAGCGTGTGTCTGCTCATCCACGGATGTCCAAGCGATGATATTCGCCACATTTTTCATATATCCCTTAAAACGAGTAAATGACAAAATAGTTGCAAACTGGCTGAACAAAGAAGCATTTTCTATAATCAGAGTAAAAAACAAAATTCTCTCCAGCGCATTTTCTTTATTCTTAGAAAGATACTCCTTCAAAACTTGATTTCTCTCCTTGAAAATAGGAACTTCCAGCAAGTTTTCAAACTCATTATTGTATCCTAATACTTCCAGCAATCTAGAATATGCTTCCGAATGACGGAACTCACATTCGGCAAAAGTGGCCCCAAGTCCATTAAACTCTGGCTTTGGGAAAAGGTCATATAGGTCTCCCCAAAAAGTTTTCACAGAAACCTCCACCTGTGCTATTCCCAGCAAGGCTCTCTTTACAGCTTCTTTTTCTATCGGACTCAGATTCGCCTTGAAATCTTGAATATCCGCTGTAAATTCCACCTCAGAATGCACCCAGAAGGACTTATTCATGGAATCTACAAACTGCATGATTTCTGGATATTCAAACGGTTTGTAATTTTCTCTTTTATCAAATATTCCCATGATGATACTTTTTCAGATTAGTATTTGCAAAAGTAGAAATAAATACTCTCTATAAAAATCATCTCTTATGAAAGTTTTCCACACTCTTTCTAATACACTATAAATAAACAGGTTATAAAATTCAGTATCATTTTACCTTAATTTACAATTAAACAATATTAAAAACACACCATGAATAAACAAAATAAAATTAAACAACAATGATCGCGCATAAAAAATGAGTATCAGAAAAACTGATACTCATTTTCAACTTTAAAACCTTATATTATGATATAATCTTATCCTTTTTTCAATGCTTCTGCACCAGAAACGATTTCCAAGATTTCATTAGTAATCGCTGCCTGACGAGCTTTGTTATAGAAAATAACGAGTTCATTTTTCAGAGTATTAGCATTGTCTGTCGCTTTGTGCATCGCTGTCATCCTTGCTCCATGCTCAGATGCTATAGAATCTAATAACGCCTTATAAACCTGCGTTTTTATAGACTTAGGAATCAATGTTTCCAATATAGTCTGCTTATCAGGTTCAAAGATGTAGTCTGATTCTGCATCCTCTTCAGCTTGTTCTGGCATCGTAATTGGTAGTAACTGTTCTGTTCTTACCTCCTGTGTTGCTGCATTGATAAATTTATTATAAACCAAATACACTTCATCAAAAATTCCTTCGCTGAAGTCTTTCATAACAGCACTAGTCAGTTTAGAAACAGCCTCAAAACTTACACTATCGTAAATAGAACTTTGGTTATCATACACTGTTCTCACTCTTCTTACCGCATCAAAAACCTTCTTCCCTATCGTAAGAACCTCTATTTCTACATCTTCTTTTTGTTTATAATTAGCATTCAGCTCTTTAATCACTGATGAGTTAAAAGCTCCTGCCAAACCTCTATTAGAAGAAATAGCGATATAAAGTATTTTTTTGACTTCTCTTTTCTGAGCATACTCTGACAAACTTCCTTCAGAACCTGTACTCACTTTTTGAATAAGTTCCTGAAGTTTTTCAGAATAAGGTCTAAGCATCGTAATGGCATCTTGTGCTTTTTTTAGTTTCGCTGCCGAAACCATCTTCATCGCACTCGTAATCTGCATCGTAGATGATATAGATGTTATTCTGCCTCTAATCTCCTTTAAATTCGCCATCTGATAAACTTACTTTTTTATGTCCCAAAAAATTTAGAACAAATTGGTTTATATTTTAATTATTGTATTTCGCTACTAAATCTAATGCTACTTGTTTCAATACCTCTGTCAAATCTTTATCGATTTTACCAGCTTTTAATGCAGACATTACCTCTGGATGTGCAGTTTTTAATAATCCTACATATTCTTTTTGGAATGCTCTTACTTTTGCTACAGGAATATCTTTTAACAAGTTTTCTGTTCCAGCATAAATCATCGCTACTTGGTCTTCCACTGGAAGTGGTGAATTTACTGGCTGTTTTAGAATTTCCACATTCTTTTCTCCCTTAGAAATTACCGCCAAAGTAGCAGCATCTAGGTCAGAACCGAATTTAGCAAACGCTTCTAATTCTTTATATTGAGCTTGGTCAAGTTTCAATGTTCCTGAAACTTTTTTCATTGATTTAATCTGAGCATTACCCCCTACCCTTGATACAGAGATACCCACATTAATCGCTGGTCTTACCCCTGAGTTGAATAGATCAGACTCCAAGAAAATCTGTCCATCTGTAATAGAAATCACATTAGTAGGAATATACGCAGATACATCCCCTGCCTGAGTCTCGATGATAGGAAGCGCTGTCAATGAACCACCACCTTTTACCATAGGTTTCAATGTTTCTGGAAGGTCATTCATTTGAGATGCGATAGTATCATCTTTGATGATTTTCGCTGCTCTTTCTAACAATCTTGAGTGAAGGTAGAATACATCCCCAGGATAAGCCTCACGCCCTGGTGGTCTTCTTAATAGAAGTGACAGCTCTCTATATGCCACCGCTTGTTTAGATAAATCATCATAAACTATCAATGCCGGGCGTCCTGTATCTCTAAAATACTCCCCGATAGCAGCACCTGCCATAGGAGCGTACACCTGCATTGGAGAAGGGTCAGATGCGTTAGCTGCTACTACTACCGTATAAGCCATTGCACCTCTTTCTTCTAGTGTTCTTACGATTTGAGCTACTGTAGAACCTTTTTGTCCTACTGCTACATATATACAGAATACAGGCTGACCTGCATCATAAAATTCTTTTTGGTTTAGGATCGTGTCTATCGCTACCGTAGTTTTACCTGTCTGACGGTCACCAATAATCAACTCTCTCTGTCCTCTTCCGATAGGAATCATAGAGTCTATCGCAACGATACCTGTTTGCAAAGGCTCATTAACTGGCTGACGATAGATAACCCCAGGAGCTTTTCTCTCCAAAGGCATATCATATAAATCTCCTCCAATAGGACCTTTACCATCGATAGGATTACCCAAAGTGTCTACTACTCTTCCCAAAAGCCCTTCTCCTACTTTGATAGAAGAAATTCTTTTAGTTCTATTTACTGTATCACCTTCTTTTACTCTCTTAGATTCTCCAAGTAGAGCCACACCTACATTATCCTCTTCAAGGTTTAATACAATTCCTTCAACTCCACTTTCAAATTTTACTAATTCTCCGTACTGTACATTTTCCAAACCATAAATACGAGCAATACCATCTCCTACTTGTAATACGGTTCCTACCTCTTCTACATTAGACTGAGTATCAAAATTTGCTAACTGTTGTTTCAATATTGCAGATACTTCTGCTGGATTTATTCCTGCCATTTTATTGGTTGTTTTTTCTAATTAAGTTGAAATTCTTTTCTAAGATTAGCTAAGTGTGTTCTCACTGAGTTATCAATCTGCTGGTCTCCTACTCTTAGGATATATCCACCGATAAGCTCTGGTTTTATTATAGACTTTATCTTATACTTTTTATTTACATCTATCAAAGATGAAAATTTTACAATTTGATCTAAGCTCTGTTGAGAAAGTTCTTCAGCAGTTGTAAGGGTTACCTTCTGCACTCCATTCATCTCCTCTACTTTCTCCACATATTCTTTAGCAATGTCTTCTAAATATTTTTCTCTTCCTTGCTTGATAACAAGGGTAATCATGTTTTTAGTTACAACAGAAAATTTAGAAAAAATCTCATTTGCAACACTCTGCTTTCTTCTATAGTCTATAATAGGTGTAGCGAAAAAACTTCTCAATTCTTTAGAACCAGAAATAGTTTCTGCCACATCTTTCATTTCATTGAATACAATCTCCGTGTTACCAGTTTCTGTTGTAAAATCCAACAATCCCTGAGCGTATCTTTTAGCAACTTTTGTTGTGTTACTCATAAGGATTAGTTTAAGTTTTTATCATTTAATAAATTAGCCACCAGGTCATTTTGGGCATCTTTATTATCCAATTTTTTCTTCAATATAGTTTCAGCAATATCTACAGATAAAGAACTGATCTGCTTTTTCATATCATCTATAGCAGCAGCCTTTTCCATAGCGATAGAATGTCTCGCAGCCTCTATCATTTTTTCTCCTTCTACTTTAGCTGTATCTTTCGCTTCGTTAATCATTCTATCTCTGATTTCTCTTGCTTCTCTCAATATATTATCCTTTTCTATTTTAGCTTCTTGGATAATTCTTTCGTTTTCAGCTTTTAAATTCTGAACTTCCTCTCTTGCTAATTTAGCTTGGTTAAGAGCATCTACGATTGTTGTTTCTCTTTCATTAAGCGCATTAAGAATTGGTTTCCATGCATATTTTGCCAAAAGAAACATCAATACAGCAAAAGTAAGAGTCATCCAAAAAACTAAACCTAATCCTGGTGTTATCATTTCTAAATTATTTTATTTTTTATTTTACTTTAAATATTTTTTAATACAAAATTTTAAAATAATCTTGGTAAACACCAACCGTGTTACCAAGATTATTAGGATTTTTGATTATCCTTTCATGAACGGAGCACTGAAAATCAATCCGATAAGTCCAGCACCTTCGATAAGACCACAAGCGATCAACATCGCAGCTTGTACCTTATCAGCCGCTTCTGGCTGTCTAGCGATAGCATCCATCGCGTGAGAACCAATTTTAGAAATACCGTAAGCTACTCCTAATACAGCAAGTGAAATTGCTACATAATTTAAATTAGACATAAAATCCATGATAAAAAATATTTAGTTAAAATTATTATTTAAAATTAAAATTCTTTTTTAGTGTCCTTCCGCATGCCCATGTGCATCATCGTGACTATGTTCTGCTACTGCAATACCAATATATAAAGCTGATAATATTGTAAATATATACGCTTGTAAAGCAGCAACTAACAATTCCAAGATAGAAACGAACAACGCCAATGGCACAGAAACCGCTCCTAAAGCTGCATTTTTGAAAATAAATATCAATGAAATAATACTTAAAATCATAATGTGTCCTGCTGTAATATTCGCCATAAGACGCATGGTCAAGGAGAATGGTTTAGTGAAAATACCTATAATCTCCAATGGAATCATAATCGGCTTTAGCAAAAATGGTACTGGCGGCCAGAAAATATGTTTCCAATAATCTTTATTAGCACTCAATAAAATAGTAAACAATGTGAATAAAGAAAGAACTAATGTAACTGCTATATTACCCGTAAGGTTAGCCCCACCAGGAAAAAACGGAACAAGTCCTATCAAGTTATTCAACCAAATAAAGAAGAATATAGTCAATAAGAACGGCATAAACTTCTTGTAATGTTTAGAACCAATATTTGGAATTGCAATTCCATCTCTCACCAACAATACAACAGGCTCGAAAAATCTCGCTACTCCAGTAGGAACTAAAGATTTTTTGTAAGAATTTGCCATTGAAATGAATAATCCTAAGATAATCAAAACAGAAATGAACAATGCAAAAACATTCTTAGTAATAGAAAGGTCGTAAAACACCTTTTCAGTTCCTTTGAACAAATCTGGAATTTGCGCTTTTTCCAAACCTTCTTTATTCACCAAAACACCGTGCTCCAAAGTGTATCCATCTATTACTTCTCCATGAGCCACACTACTTGACATAAAAACATGCCAACCTTTCTCATCCTTCACAATCACTGGCAAAGGAATAGTAACATGAAACTCTCCCTCTTCACCTTCATTGAAGGTAGCAATATGCCACTCATGAGTATCATAAATGTGATGATTGATAAGCTCAGAAGGATTAAAGGTTTTTTCACCTCCATCTACATGTTCACTAGCAAGAGCAGTATTCCCAAACAGCATGAACATCAAAACAAAAAATAGTGAATAAATTCTCTGGTTCATTTCTTATTTTTATTGATTTGCAAATATACTTAAATAAATTAAGTTTTAAAAATAATTATAATTGATTTTTATCAGATTTTTGATTATTCTTTATTTCCCTAAGAACAGAATGGTATAGAGGTATGGATAACAGAAGAAAAACAAGAGCCAAAAACATCACTAAGACCTCATTTTTCTTAATTACGAACATCCACAAAAATGCCCAAAGAATATCTTTCCCAAAATTCATAGCCATGAAAGCCATCACAGCCATAGACATTTTCTTTAATCCTTTATAAATCCTGAAAAGTAGAAAATTAAGAATAAGGAATGAGAAAAAAATCCCTATAATATATATATAATATTCAGGATATTGATAGAGATAAATCCCCATGAATACAGCCGCAAATGCGTAAATAATGATATCTATTTTATTCAAAATAAAGTTTTTGCAAAGTTATGGATTTTCTTTTTATAAATACAAAGTTTATTCCTCGTCTTCTTCATTCTCTATATCGAGAAAAAAAGCATCCCAGTCGTCCTCTTCCTCATTATCATTATCTAAAAAATCACTCATATCCCTACGGTCTTTTTTCGTAGGCCTTCCCTCTCCTTTCTGGCGATAATAATCCTGTGAGAGCATTCTCATTTTCAATATTTCATACTGCTCCTTATCGGTAACATCCTTGATATGAAGTGGAACAAACTTAGCACCGAGGCGACTTTTAGGAATCTGCAAAACTTCTATTTTATAATTGATTTGGTTTTTCCTAATTTCCACCACATCGCCTTCATGGACTTCCCGCGAAGCTTTCACTGGCTGTCCGCCGATGGAAACTCTATTTTTTTTGATTTCATCTGCTGCGATGCTCCTTGTTTTATAAAAACGAACACTCCACAGAAATTTGTCTACACGCATACCTTATTTTATTATTCAGAAAAAATTTGCCTCAAAACATCCAAAGATTTTGGAATTTTAAATTCTGGAAAATGACAACTATAATATACCAGCACCGAATCCAAAAAATCTTCTTTCATGCTATTTTTTATCTTCACATCATAGATTTCTTCGTTTGAAATCATTTTTTTCCAATACTCAGAAACCTGCTCATCAAACAAATGATGACAAATACTCTCCGAAAAAAATCCAGACTCTGGGTCTAAAAATTTTTCTTCCCTGCACAGAGGCGCCACTCCCTGACTTCTAAGATATTCGACCAAAAAAGCATAATGAGCCTGATAATTTTGGTTCTCTAACTGATGCAAGAAAACCTTTATATTTGTATAAATCTGAGTATTTACCAACTCTATTTTTAAGACCTGATGAAGGAATTCCGCCACAAAGAACAAAATAGATGACACCCGAATATCTTCATAATTTTCCAAAGTTTTCACCTTTTCTATTTTACTGATTGTCTGTATATTATATTTTTTATGAAAATCAGAAATCGTAAAATACAGCTCTGTCATGGGAGTAAGATAGGCCTTTTTCTTGTTTTTAGGCGAGTAAATCCCTCTCATGAAAAAACTCTGAAAACCAGCATTTTCGGTAAAGCAATGTAAGATAGCATCATTATCACCATATTTTATATATGACAAAAGAATTCCTCTATCTACCATATTATCAAACGATTATCTTATTATCTATGAATTGGTTTTGGAAAGATACTTTGCTGATTTTCTTATCTTTATCAAAATAAAAATCTATCCTTCCCAGCAGAATCCCTGCCCATCCTACTTGGTTCACCAGAACATTCACGCCTTTACTATTTTTAAGGACATTTGGTTCTGTCAAAAATGTGTGTGTGTGCCCTCCTAAAATAATGTCTATTCCATGAGTCTGAGCCGCTAACTTTCTATCAGAAACCAAGTCTTCAGCCTGTCCGTAATCATATCCCAAATGCGAAAGACAAACAACCAAATCACATTTTTTGGTATTTCTAAGGAAATCTGCGTATTTCTGTGCCGTCGCAACAGGGTCAAGATATTTAGTTTCACCATAATATTTTTTCCCTACAAGCCCTTCCAATTTCACTCCCAGACCAAACACGCCTACTTTAATATTTCCTTTTCTAAAAATCTTATACGGCTGTGTTTTTCCCTTTAAAATGGTGTCTGAAAAATCATAATTAGAACAGATAAAAGGGAATTTAGCATTCGGTAAAACCTTTAAAAATCCTTCCAAACCATTGTCAAAATCATGATTTCCCATAGTAGCCGCATCATATTTCATCATGGACATGAGCTTAAATTCCAGCTCGCCGCCAAACATATTAAAATAAGGCGTTCCTTGGAAAATATCGCCACTATCGAACAAAAGCACATTCTTTTCCACGCCTCTAATCTGCTCTATCAGAGTAGCTCTCCTCGCAAATCCTCCCTGATTGGGATATCTGCTGTGCCCTTCCTCAAAAGGCTCTATCCTGCTGTGTTGGTCATTGGTATGAAGAATGGTGATTTTTTCAGGTGTATCTTTCGAATCAAATGTCTTTGCTGACAAAACATTTGGCGTAAGTGTCGTTGCCAAAGCTCCTCCACCCAATATTTTCAAAAATTCTTTTCTATTCATTTTTGTTCATCCTTATTGATTATTCCCGATAAATTGCAGTCTTTGTTCCTGCTTTATTTTTATCTCTGGATTTTGTTTAAATTTCTCAATAAATAAATCCCTGAGGGTCATTTCCGTTAGTATAAGCTGTTCTCCTTTCAGGAAAAATTTCATATAATCTCCTCCGTAGGCCAAGTAGTCCGAGGTCGCAATGTAATAATACTGACCAGCTTTTGGTTTTTCACCGTTTATCAGTCCTTGTTTTAGTTTTCCATTTTCTACCACTATCGTAAATCCAGCCACGGGATTATTTCTTTTTTGTTTTTCGTAATAGTCAAACACACCTTGTATGTCTTCGCCCTTCATTTTAACGATAACCAATTGATTTTCAAAAGGCATCACCTCAAAAATATTTCTCAGCAAAATATCTCCCTTACTGATATCATTTCGGATTCCTCCTATATTTAAAATCGCTGCATCTACAGCAGGAATGCTGTTTTTTGCACCCCAGTCATTCGCTCCTTCCAACACGAAATCCGCCAAAAGCTGCCCGAGCGAACTGTTATCTCCCTTCCTATTAAGCTCCACCTCGGTATGGGAAATCTTTTGGTTCATTTTATTCTCCAGCTCCTTTTTATATGGTGTGATAACGGAAACCAACTCTTTTTTCTGCGCTATTTCTCCATTTATCAACTGGTTCTTATGAGGAGAAACTTGGCTTACATTTAGCTGTGTAGTACATGACACCACAGCCATCAAAACTGCTCCTGATAATATACTTTTATTTTTCATTTGTTCTTTAAATACAGCCACAAATATATAGATTATTTCGGGATTTTTACTCAAATATGATATTCAAAACCATAGAATGAAAAGAAGAAACAGCAAAATCCTAAATTTTACTTAAAAAGTCCTTGCTGATTTTTATCTTTTTAATAAAAAGCTTAAATTTGGCTTCAAAATTTTAAACAATGAGTAAATTAAAAGGTCTGGGAGTAGCTTTGGTTACGCCATTTAATGAGGATTTATCCATAGATTTTGATTCTTTAACTAAATTAGTAGAATATAACATCGCCAATGGAACGGATTTCCTAGTCGTTCTGGGAACTACAGCGGAAACTGCCACACTTTCCAAGGCTGAACAGGCGCAAGTCATAGAGCATATCGTAAAAGTAAATAACAAAAGACTTCCTCTAGTTTTAGGTATCGGAGGGAATAATACTTTGGCTGTTAAAGAACAGATAGAATCTACGGATTTAAGCGACTTTGAAGGAGTTCTTTCCGTTTCGCCATATTATAACAAACCTAATCAAGAGGGAATTTATCAGCACTATAAAATGCTGGCTTCCACAGGAAAAAACATCATCATCTACAATGTTCCTGGGCGAACAGGACAAAATATAGATGCCGCAACGACACTGAGACTTGCCAAAGATTTCCCAAATCTTTTCATGATAAAAGAAGCTTCTCCAAATATCAGTCAATATTTTGATATTTTAAGAAAGAAACCTGCTGGATTTTCTTTGGTTTCGGGCGATGATGAGTTCACGCTTCCTGTCACTCTGGCTGGTGGTGACGGTGTAATTTCGGTAATTGGACAGGCTTATCCTAAGCTTTTTTCAGATATGATAAAACTTGCCAAAGAAAGCAAAGTAAAAGAAGCTTATACTATTCACAATCAGCTCGTTGAACTCATAAGACTTATATTCGCGGAAGGAAATCCTTGCGGTGTGAAAACAGTTTTAGCAGAAATGGGCATTATCAAAAACCACCTGAGACTTCCTCTAATAAAATCTTCTGAAAATCTGCAAGATAGAATAAAAGCTGAAATGAAAAATTTACAGAATTAAATCTTTTTTTGAAGTTAAATTTTAATTTTAAAAACTATTAATTTTAAGAATTTATGTTGTTAAAGTTTTTATTTTTCTTACCCTTATTTTTCATTGCAAATGGCAAATGCCTTGCTCAAGAACAACAAGGGCAGGAAGTGACGAAGCAGGAAATAAAAGAAACACAGGAAACCCTCATCATAGAACACAAACAAGATAGTGTAAACCTCATTGAAAGACCTAAATTCAGACCCAAGGAACTCTACATTCCTGCTGGGCTGATGGCTCTTGGGCTAATTTCCGAAGGAAAAACCAAACAGGAAGTTCGCGAATGGAGAAACAAACAAATTCCTCATTTTAGAAATAAATTTGATGATTATCTCCAGTTTGCTCCTCATGTCGCTGTCTATGGCTTTGAATTGATGGGAATGAAACCCAAAACAGACTGGAAAAATCGTATCGCCATACATGCCAAAGGACACATCATAACTTTGGGACTGGCACATTTAATGAAAACATTAATCAACAATGAAAGACCCAACGGAGCCCGTATGTCCTTCCCTTCTGGGCATACCGCATACGCTTTTAGTGGGGCAACAATCCTTGCCATGGAATACAAAGACGAACATCCTTGGGTGCCTTATGCAGCCTATGGTTCGGCTAGTGTGGTGGGAATCATGAGAATAGCCAACAACAGACACTATGTGAGCGATGTCCTATTCGGTGCTGGACTGGGGATTCTCTCCATGAAACTAGCATACTGGACACATAAATACAAATGGAACAAACCTAAAAAAGAAAAAAAAGACCCTTTCTTGGGCGTAGTTTACTAATAGTTTAATAATGAAGATTACAATTTTTGTCAGCTTATTTCTAAGTTCTTTTTTCATGGCGCAGACTAATGATAGTTTGGCTGTGGAAACTCCTTTGGACAGCATACAAACTCAGAATATAAAAATTCAGGAAGTAAAAATATCTGAAAACGAAACTTTCATCTATCAAAAGCCAAAATTTTGGGATTTTGTCAATAAAATACCCAAAAACATCGCAGGAACGGCCACAGATATAGTTTCAAAAAAATACTATCCATACGGACTTGCCGCTTTGGGCAGCACGGCTGCTCTCATTCCTGCCGACCCTTGGGTCATTAGAGAAAGCCGAAATCTTGGTGAAGCTCTCGGCATGAATGAAGCTCACACCTACCGAAAACTCGGATTTCTGAAAATAATCCCTGCGGATGTGAACTCTGCGCTGTATTTCATCGGTAATGGAACTACGGTGATTCTCATCAGTGGAGGACTTGCAACCTATGGTTTATTTAAAAACGATTATCGGGCAATCAGCACCTCTATGCAGCTCATAGAAAGCCTTGCGCTGTCAGGAGTTTTTGCTCAATCTATTAAGCGTATCACAGGAAGAGAAAGTCCATTCATCACTGCTGAACGAAACGGATGGCACAGCCACTGGACTTTCGCGCCGAGTTTTGCAGCATACCAAGGAGATACTTCTAGATATGATGCCATGCCCTCTGGACACCTTACTACTGCAATGGCCGCTCTCACGGTACTTACAGAAAATTACCCTGAAAAAAAATGGCTAAAACCTGTGGGATACACTCTTTTAGGGCTGATGTCTTTTGAAATGCTTCAGAGTAAGGTTCACTGGGTATCAGACTATCCTATCGCTATTTTCCTCGGCTACCTTATCGGAAAAAATATTGCCAAAACGAGAATCACGAAAGTAAATAACTCTCCTATGGCGGAAAACAAGAAAAAATACGACTTACAACTGTCGGCTGGTTCTCTGTATGGATATCAGACTATAGGCGTGAATATCAAGTTTTAAATTTTAGAATTAAAATTAAATATAAAAAAACATCTTACTTTTTTGAGTAAGATGTTTCGTTTTTTATTGTAAAAGACTTTTTAGTATTGTTCTAAGAAGTATTTCAATAAATCTGTTGTAGTGATTACTCCTTTCAGTTCACCATTTTCTACTACTGGTAGAGAGTGGAAACTTTGTTTTGACAAAATTTCGGTTACATCTCTCACTGTTTGGTCTGGTGACACACCTACTGGATTTTTCGCCATCACCTGCTCTATAGTGTATGCATTATACACTGTAGTATCTACTTTTTCCTCATTATCCGACAATTCTGAAAAACTAATTCTCAACAAATCCGAATAACTCAAAATACCTATCAGCTGGTTTCCGCTCACAACAGGTAAGTGTCTGATGTTATGCTCTTTGAAAAGTTTTTCTGCATCAAACAATGTGTTTTTTGTAGTAAGCTTAACGACATCCTTTGTCATAATCTGAGATACTGGAACTCTGTGTTTCATAATAATTTATATTTAAGATTAAACTTCCTTTTTTTCTTCGATAAAGGTACGACTTTATATTTATGCCGAAGAATTTTTTTTAATGACATTTAACATCTTTTGCAAATTTCCTTCTATAAATAGTTTAGAAATTGTATTTTTACAAAAAATTTTGGTTATGAGAAAAATCCAGATGGTTGATTTACAAAGTCAATATTTCAAAATAAAAAACGAAGTAGATAACGCGGTGCTGAATGTCTTCGAGTCGGCGGCCTTTATCAATGGTCCTGAGGTTCAGTCTTTCCAAGCTGAATTAGAAGAATATTTAGGCGTGAAAAATGTAATTCCTTGTGCGAACGGCACGGACGCTCTACAAATTGCCCTAATGGCGCTTGATTTACAAGAAGGCGATGAAGTGATTACGGCAGATTTTACCTTTGCGGCTACGGTGGAAGTTATCCATTTATTAAAACTAAAAGCTGTTTTGGTGGATGTAGATTATGACAATTTCACTATTGATATTGAGCAGCTTAAAAAAGCCATCACACCTAAAACCAAGGCTATCATGCCTGTACACCTTTTCGGGCAGTGCGCGAATATGGAGGCTATTTTGAAAATTGCAAAAGAGCATAACCTCTTCGTAATCGAGGACAATGCACAGGCTATCGGTGCCGATTTTATTTTCTCTGATGGAACTCAGAAAAAGGCTGGAACGATAGGAACGATAGGGACTACATCATTTTTCCCTTCTAAGAATTTAGGTTGTTATGGAGATGGTGGCGCTATTTTTACCAATGATGATGATTTGGCCTACAAAATGAGAGGAATCGTAAATCATGGAATGTACAAAAGATATTATCACGATGAAGTAGGCGTAAACTCTCGATTGGACAGCGTGCAGGCGGCTATTTTGAGAAGAAAACTGCCTCATTTAGAAACCTATAATGAAGCTAGAAGAAAAGCTGCAAACTTCTATGACGAAGCTTTTGCAGGGCATCCACATCTGCTTATCCCAAAAAGAGAGAAAAATTCTACTCATGTTTTTCATCAGTACACGCTGAGAGTTTTAAACGGAAAAAGAAACGAACTACAAGAGTTTCTTGCATCAAAGGAAATCCCTGCGATGATTTATTATCCTGTGGCGCTTAGAAAACAAAAAGCATACTTTCAAGCGAGTAATGATGCTGACTTCAAAAACACTGACAAGCTTCTAGACCAAGTAATTTCTTTGCCAATGCACACAGAGCTAGATGAAGAGCAGCTGAAATACATTACAGAAAGTGTTCTGGAATTCATGAATAAATAAATTTTTAAACACCATAATTATGAGAGTATTTTTGTTTTTAATGCTATTTTTCAATTCTTTTGTGTGGGCACAGCAGGAGGGGAATAAGTTTTTAATCAATAATGACTATTTGGTTCAGTTTCCCGAATCTGTAAAATACATAAGAACGGATGAAAATTCAGGAGCGTTTTTATTCCATGACAAACAAAATTCAAACATACAAGTTTCCGTTCGCCCTTCTCAGAATATGGAATTCTACAAAGAAGGACTTTCTCAAACTGAATTATTAGAGGCTTTTTATAAATGGGATTTTGATTTTTGGAAAAGTAACACCATCAATGCTAAAGTTACCGAAATCAGCAAAAAACTATCCGAAGGCTATGTTTTGTGGAGTATCGAACTTGATTATGAATCTCAAAAAATCAATCAAATCATACTTTCTGGCGTGAAGGAAAGCAATGTGGTATTTATCTCCATTATCAATCCTAAAATGAAGATGAATGAAAAGAAAAAATTCTTGATAGACTTATACAAAAAAGGAATTTCAAAACATAATTAAAAGTATGAAAATACTAGTTACGGGCGGTCTAGGCTACATCGGTTCGCACACCGTGGTGGAGCTTTTAGAAAATGATTTTGATGTGGTTATCGTAGACAACCTCTCTAACACGGACAAAAAAATACTAACTGGAATAGAACAAATCACTGGAAAAACTCCTGCTTTCTATCCTTTTGATTTAAGAAACCGAAGCCAAATAGCACAAGTTCTAGATGCTTATAAAATAGATGGCTGTATTCATTTTGCTGCTTTCAAGGCCGTGGGAGAAAGCCAAGTAAAGCCTATTGATTACTATGAAAACAATATGTTTTCTCTTATCAATCTTTTGCAGGAATTCAAAGAAAGAAATATTTCTAATTTTATTTTCAGTTCTTCCTGTACCGTTTATGGACAAGCTGACCAAATGCCAATAAACGAAGAAGCACCGATAAAACCTGCCGAATCTGCCTATGGACGAACCAAACAGATGGCAGAAGAGATTTTGAAAGATTTCGCTGCTGCCCACCAAAAGAAAGTATCATTATTAAGATATTTTAATCCTATTGGTGCTCATCCTTCGGCTAAAATAGGCGAACTTCCTCTCGGAATTCCTAACAATCTCGTTCCGTATGTAACCCAAACCGCAGCAGGAATACGAGAAAAACTATACATCTGGGGAGATGACTACCCTACTCCTGACGGCACTGCCATCCGCGATTATATCTATGTGATGGATTTAGCCAAAGCTCATGTAAAAGCCTTGCAGAAACTGGCTTCCGAAAAATCAGAAACTTTGGTTGATATTTTCAATCTGGGAACTGGGAAAGGTTCTTCTGTCCTTGAAATCGTAAAGGCTTTTGAAAAAGCAAATAATCTAGAAATCCCTTACCAAATCTGTGACAGAAGAGCAGGTGACATTACCATCGCCTATGCAGATGCTTCCAAAGCCGAAAAAGAACTCGGCTGGAAGGCTGAAACTCCGCTCGAAGAGGCGCTGAGAACCACTTGGCTATGGCAGAAAAATCTAGAGCAAGAAAAATAAATTTCAATAAAAAAATCTCTTTCAAATTGAAAGAGATTTTTATTTTTTAGAGGAAAACTCCACTACTTTCAGAATTAACTTTTGAATTCAATTTTGCATTTATATCAGCTTTTATTTCAGCTTCTGTAACTCCAAATTCCCTCATAGCATCTTCAATCAAGCTATCTTCGTTAATTCTATCTGTATAAATATGGACAGGGATTTTGATATCCAATTTTTTATCAAAAGAAGCCGAAGAAAGTTTATCATACTCCAAATTATCTGGTTTTTGGCTGAACTGAGCCAAAACAATTCTCAAATCAAAATTCAGGTATGGTTTTTTCACATCGAAAAATCCTTTCAGTCCTATTTTTTCTGGTCTTATTTTAGCCTCACGCTGGCCTCCAAAGCTTTTATAGATATATTTGTTCTCAGGATTGGTATCACGGTATTTATAAGTCATGATTTCCTTATTTGGAACTACTGTCCCGCCACTTATAGCGACTATATTTTCCATTAAAAAGAAGTGCTGGTATTGTTTTGCTGCCTCATCAGATGCTAAAAAACTGTTGATTCGCTCTCCTTTTTCATTATAATAGAAAATCTCCAAACCATAGAGAGATAGCCCTCCATCAGCAGACATTACACTAAGGGCAGCAGGATTATCAGCCGATGGAACTATCTGACCATTTTTATTCTCAAAAAAGAATTTTTGTACAGATTTCAGATATTTCACACCTGGATACTCTGGCGAACCATGAAAATACCCATGAGAATGCCCTTCTGTAAAACGAAATTCCACCTTGCTCCATTTCAGCTCCGTACTAGGCTGCTCTGGTTTTGGCTTTGGCACGACTATATCATCATTGTCTTGGCTTCGACAAGCCAAAAGTGAAAAAACAAAAAACACTACTGCTAATACAACTTTGATTGATTTTAAAAAACTTTTCATATTATTAAATTTTTATTTGTTTACTTTATTAAATTATTCTAAAATATTATTGAACTATTTTCACTGGGACTTTCATATCTGTGTCTAAAACAAATGAACCGCTATAATGCAACGCATTGTATTTTCTGGCTCTTCCTGTCTTAGGTTCTAGTTTATTTTTAACTAAGAAATGAGCCAATCTTATCCTTAAATCAAAACTCTGAGTTCCCAAACCAGTTGTTTTTATCGTGAAAACACCTTTCAGTCCGACAGGGTCTACTTCCGTAGGATTTTGAGTATCCCACGAACGACGGCGAAGGCTGACTCCACTCTCTCCAAAAACTCCATTTTCAGGGTCTGTATCCTGATATTCATAGCTCACCAATCTATCCATTTCGGTTTCTTCTACCAGCTTCCCATTTTTATTCAGCTGAAAGAAATGCTGATGAATAGGCGCCATTTCCTGTGAAACGAATTCACTATTAAGTCTCCTTCCATTGTTATAATACACTATTTCAAGGAGATAGCTGTTTCCTTCTTTCCATTCTACGGCTTCTGTATTGTCAAATTTCAATCCATCTTGGGTCAGCAGCGCCGTTCTTCTTTGCTCCTGTGAGGTTGCTGTATTTTTAAATATAAACTCCACTCTATCAGGCATTTCGTGTCCTCTGTCTTTGGTTTCGTCCGTTGGCGCCTGAGGGCTGTCGCTATCTCTGCTACAAGAAGAAATACTGAAAATCGCTAAAAACAGCATTAGCACTGTCAAAATTTTGTTTAGTGAAAACTTATTTTTCATAATGTTAAAATTTATTAGAATTAATGATTATTAAAAATTTAATTGTGTTTTAAATTGAATGTCAATCCCTTTCCCATGAATAAAATACCTCAATCTATCGGTATAATTTTTATAAAGTGCATTGGTAAGATTTTCTACGCCCAAAAAGAATTTTACACTTTTCTTGTTGTTGTATTCCAGCTCGGCTCCTATTTTCAGCCCCAATAAATGGTAGGCATCAGGAGAGTCCGCCACGAGGTCAAAATCAGGATTAAACCTTCTCTGCTTAGCAAAATACTGATGTTCCACTTTTGCATAAAAATTCTTGAAAACAGAAGTCGGAATATTCCATTTTAAACTCTGCGAAAGCTGTAATGGCGGTATCTGTGGAAGATATGCCCTTGTATGCTGGTCGTCTGCATAGACCAAAGAAAGATTGGAATGATATTCTAAATTTTTAGAAATAGGAATTCCCACCGCTAAATCTCCCCCTCGGAAAAGAGCGTCGCTCTGCACAAACTTAAATAGTGCTGCTGGACCAGAAAACAACTCCCTATACTGATGCGTAGGAATGCTGTAAATAAAATTATTAATCGGCTGAACGAACGCAGACATTTCCGCAAAAAATCTATTCCTCTTGTAAGACAATTTATTGACTATTTTCAGCCCCCTTTCTGCATTTAGGTTTTTATCTCCCACATAGTAGATGGGAATTCCGTGCTGTTTTCCATTGATATACAGCTCATAAGGCTCTGGCGCACGCCACGCATATCCCGCATGAGCTACATATTCCAGATGGTCAGTAATCTGATAATGAACTCCTCCGCTGTACGAAAAACTTGAAAAATCTCTCTTCCCGCCATAGAGCTGACCAAACATATCGTAACCAAGAGAATTTATCGTCCTAAAATCAAAACGCGCTCCCAGCTCTGCCAGCCATTTTCCTCTTTTAAACTCGGAAATGAAAAACCCTGCATAATTATTCAAAACAAAATTCGGAATCGTAGGAACTACACCTGTTCCTGGCACATTGAAATTTTCTTTTCTCAAATAACTTACCCCAAACTGAGTTTCCAATCCTCTAAAATGCGTATTTTTCCAAATCGTTTCCACAAAATGAGAATCAAGCTTGGTATCCTGTGTAGGAATTGTAGTTCTGTCTAACCTTCTGACATCAAACTCTTTTCGGCGATTATTTTGATAAGCATAAACCAAATCAAAATGATTATTCGGATTAAGTCTAAATTCTGTTTCACTTTTCAGGAAATAATGAGCCACATTATGCTTTGGAGCTGTAATATCGTAGGAAAAACCGTATGTAGTAATAGGTCTGCCAAGCTTGAGCCTGCTTTCAAAATCATCTATATTGCTGGATGCCGCACCATAGAAAATCCCTAATTCTGAATTATATGCACTAAAATACAAATTAGATTTAAATTCATTCTTACGGTATTCCAGCTCAGCAGAATAATTCAGCTCCCGAATTCCTGTATTGTTGACATAATAATTTTGAGTTTTATAATCTCCTGCATACTGCGCATTTACCTGCGTTCTCCACGCCCAGTTTTTTCCCAGCGCTCCTTCCAAATAACCTCCGCCAGAGACTTTTCCAGAATTAGAATTTCCAGAAAGCATCACTGCACCAGCTAATTTCTCACTATAATTAAGATTTTTAGGAGACAGCAGAACCACTCCACCAAGCGCACCAGCACCATACCTCACGCTCTGAGCCCCCTTTATTATACTGATATTCTGCGGAATACCCATACTGATTTCTGGTGCGTGGTCATCAGACCAGTCTTGGCTTTCCTGTTTTACGCCATTATTTAGGATTAAAATCCTCGTGTTTCCCAAGCCCTCTATCACAGGTTTTGCTACTGTAGCACCAGCCTGCCGAAGGGTAATTCCTGCCGCTTTGGACAGCACTTCTGAAAGATTTTGACCTATATTTTCTGAAAGATTTTCTTTAGAAAATTTTACAAGATTATCGGCCGAGATGTTTTTATTTACAATTGTAAGCGTGTCAATGTTTTTGGGCGTTACTTCCTGTGAAAAAAGCATATGAAATCCACAGAAAATAATCCCAAATACCAATTTTTGAGTCATATAAAATGATTTAATACAAAAATGAAACGGTTGATTTTTTTAAACCGAAAAATATTTTGTTTGAAAAAGGGAATGCCTTGATTTTAAGTAATATCAACTATGATATTGACTTTCATAAAAACCAATAAACATTCAATCAAAACTAAGAAAATACAGGAGGAGCGCGGGATTGCCATAGAAGAACTATCCTCTCTGATACGAAAATTTTATACGATGAAAAATATGAGAAATATTCATTTACATGAATCTCTGTGAGTGGTTTTTCTGGAAGAATATAGAAATAATTCAGCGTGCATAAAAACCCACAATCACAGTCGCTTTTGGTCTGTAAATGCGCTTTGTGATAGCAGACTTTATCGCTGCATTCTGCTATTTTTTCTGTTTTTTGATGTGTTTCCTGATGATGCAAACGCACAAACAAGCCCGATACATTCATCACAAAGATGAGCAGCAGCACCGAAGCCAAAAAAGTTTTAATATGTTTTGCAGTTTTTATCATCATTATTTGATAACGGACACAAATATAATCTAAATTTCCGAAAATAAAAATTCATTACTCAAAAATTTGCCAGAAGCTTCCTCTACACTATACTCTCCTACTTTAGTTCTTCTAAGCTGAGTAAGATAGGCTCCTACGCCCAGTTCCTGCCCTATATCATGAGCCAAAGAGCGAATATAAGTTCCCTTGGAACAGCCCACTAAAAAACGAACATAAGGAAATTCTATCTGAATGTCTTTAACATAATGAATTGTAGTTTTTCTGGATTTCATCTCTACGGAAGCCCCTGCCCTTGCCAAATCATAAGCCCTCTCACCATCGACCTTTATCGCTGAAAAAACAGGCGGTTTCTGAGTGATTTTTCCTAAAAATTTTTGTAAAACTTCTGTCACAAAATCCTCTGTGATGTGGCTGATATCCGTAGGGAAAATTTCTGGTTTTTCGGTGTCGTAAGACTCTGTCTGCACACCTATTTTTATTTCTGTCCAGTATTCTTTCGGTGCATCTTGGATTTCGGATATTTTTTTGGTTGCCCTGCCTGTACATACCACCAGAAGCCCCGTAGCTTTAGGGTCTAAGGTTCCAGCGTGGCCTATTTTTATTTTCTTAAACTTAAACTCTTTTTTCAGTTTAAATTTAATTTTATTGACCGCCTGAAACGAAGTCCAATCCAAGGGCTTATCAACCAGAAAAACCTGACCTTCAAGAATTTGCTCCGCAGTCATTTATTATTTGTTTAAATAAAAATAAATCAATAAAACTATTCCGACAATGATTCTATACCAGCCCCAAAACTTAAAGCCATATTTCGCAAGAACATTGATAAAAGTCTTCACTGCTATCATCGCCACGATGAAAGCCACAATGTTTCCGATAATGAAAACCAAAATATTTTCTGTAGAAGCCAAAATCATCTCATATCCCTTCTGGGCATTCGGCGTTCCCTCTCCCCAAGTCTTGATAAATACAGAATAAAGCGTAACTGCCATCATCGTAGGGACAGCCAAAAAGAAAGAAAACTCCGCTGACGCCTTTCTGCTAAGTCCTTGGCTCATTCCTCCAATGATAGAAGCCGCAGAACGAGATGTCCCCGGCATCATAGCCAAACACTGCCAAAAGCCAATGGTTACAGCCTTTTTGATGGATATATCTTTCTCATTATCAATTTTTTCCTTGTTATCAAACCATTTATCCACAAAAAGTAAAATCACTCCTCCCAAAACCAAAACACAAGAGATAACTATCTGATTACCAAGCACTGCTTCTATTTTATCATCAAATAATTTTCCTAAAATCAAGGCAGGAATAACGGCACAAGCCAGTTTGATATAAAAATTAAAATTAGAAAAATCAAAAAACTTTTTCCAATACAAAACCACAATGGAAAGAATCGCTCCAAACTGAATGGACACTTGGAACATTTTAAGATATTCCGACTCTTCCATTCCGAGCAAAGCTGCTGTAAATCCCATATGAGCCGTAGAAGAAATCGGAAGATACTCCGTAAGCCCCTCTACGATTGCAACAATAATAGCTTTTACTATATCCATTATTTATTTCTTTTTAGTATAGCAACCACCTGCACAACAAAACCAACAACCACCAATAAAGGCGCTATTCTGATTTTCACCACAGAAAAAATATCATCATTCCAGTAGTTTGGGTCAAAAGAGCCATCTGGTTTGGTATTCGCTCCATAGCCCATCATTAGGATAAATCCAAAAGCAATAAGCCCCAAACCTATCAGCATCAATTTAAAATTACTCTTACTGAAATAAAATGTGTTTTCTTTAGATGATGTTTCTATATTTTTATTTTTCATCGATTTTAAATTAAGAATAATACAAATCGTCAGTTTTTGTTTTCAAAAATCTCCATGTCGCAAAAATAGTGCTTAACACCGTGATAGCAATCCCCACTAAAACCACTCCTAAAACCAACCATATGAATTTATTAGTATCTGGAACAAACTCAGAACCAATCTGATTTGTAAAGTAATACCACGCTGAGAAAAGGAAAACAAGTCCAATAAACGCCCCTATAGAACCTAAAATAACCGCTTCTTTTATAAATGGTTTCAAGATAAATCTTCTTCTCGCCCCCACCAGTTGCATTGTCTTGATAATGAATCTTTTAGAGAAAATTTTAAGACGGATAGAGCTGTTTATAAGCACAATAGCTATTATCAAGAATAATACGGTAAATCCTATAATCCACAGCAAAATTCTATCCAAATTATAATAGACTTCCTGTGTCATTTTGGTGTCATTTTTCACCTCTTTTACTCCTTTTATTCCTTGTAAATGCTTCATTACAGCATTTATAGTATCAGGAGCTACATAGGCTGGCTTTAGAGTAACTTCTACCGATGGAGGGAAAATATTTTCTTCAAAAAGCCCCTCTGTGTCTATTCCCAGTTGTTTTTTAGCTATTATTTTCGCTTCTTCTTTGGTAATGAATTTTGTCTTCTTTACATATTTCTGTTCAGAAATCAATTTATAGGTTTCCTGCTGATATTCACTTGCTTTTGCAGAATCCTTAGGATCCAAATATTCATCAAAATACACTGCAATGACCAGCTGCTCTTTGATATAGTCAGAATATTTCTGTGCATTTATCAAAATCAACCCAAAAAGTCCAACCAAAAAAAGAACCAATGAGATACTGACAACCACAGTAATATTACTTGAACGCAGCCTTCTTCTATTAAAATCATCTATTGAATGTGCCATTTGATAAATTTTTCGGCTAAAATAGAAAAAATCTTGCTAAATCAAAGTAGGAATACGAAAAAATTGATGTTAATTAAATCATAAATTTTGTTTCAAAAAGCCTTAACTTTGCCGAAAAATTTAGAATTTAATGAGTGTAAAGGCTAAAAAACACCTCGGACAGCATTTCCTAACCGATGAAAATATCGCAAAAAAAATCGCAAACAGCCTCCAATTCAGCGGATATGATAAAGTCTTGGAAGTAGGCCCAGGGATGGGTATCCTCACCAAATATCTTTTAGAAAAAGAAACCGAAACCTTCGTAGCGGAGATAGATACAGAGTCTATCGCCTACCTGAAAGAGCATTATCCTCAGCTAAAAGAAAACTATTTTGTAGGAGATTTCCTGAAAACAAATTTTTCTAAAATCTTTCCAAATGAGCAGGCAGCTGTGATAGGGAATTTCCCATACAATATTTCTTCGCAGATTTTATTTCACATTATAGAAAACTATCAGCAGATACCTGAAATGGCGGGAATGTTCCAAAAAGAAGTAGCCGAACGAACAGCAGCCGTTCCCAGAACAAAAGATTATGGAATTTTGTCTGTAATGGTTCAGGCTTACTATGATGTCAAATATCTTTTCACGGTTCATGAAAATGTTTTCAATCCGCCACCAAAGGTGAAATCTGGTGTTATTTCGCTATTGAGAAATCCCAAAGAAGGACTTGCAGGAAACGAAACTTTGTTCAAAAATATCGTAAAAACTGGATTTAACCAAAGAAGAAAAAAACTCAGCAATGCACTAAAAGTTTTAAACATTCCTGAGGGACTTTCTGGTCATAATTTCTTAAATTTGCGAGCGGAAGAACTTTCAGTACAAGACTTCATCTCATTTACCAATGAGTGGAAAGAAAATCTAAAATAACCCATGCCAAAAGAAGAAAATATCTACCAGCCGCTGCTTTCGTATATTGAAGAAAAAAATGCAAAAGCCATTTCGGAAATCATTTCGGAGATGGAGGCGGTGGATATTGCCAATTTGTTTGGGATTTTAGATGATTCTCAAAAAGTGTTTCTCTACGAACTCATGGACAATGATGTTTCTGCGGAAATGCTTTTGTACATCGATGAAGAAGACAGAAAAGAATTCCTAAAAAACTTCTCCACTAAAGAAATCGCAGAAGAAATCATCGGTGAGATAAATTCCGATGATGCTGCTGATATCATCGCTGAACTTCCCGAGCACCAGCAAAATGAAATCATCCAGCATATAGATGATAATGAACTGGCACAGAGCATCGTGGAACTCCTCCGATATGATGACCATGTAGCAGGAAGTCTCATGGCTACTGAGCTAGTAAAAGTAGACCATAATCTATCCATCATCGCTGCAGTAAGGGAAATGCGCAAACAAGCTGAAGACATGGATGAAGTCTACTCTATTTATGTGGTGGATGAACAGGACAAACTCCTCGGCACCCTTAGTTTAAAAAAACTGCTTACCACCAGCACTTCTTCCAAGGTTTCGGAGGTGTATAATTCCAAAATAAGATGTGTGCAGGACAATGAACCTGCCGAAGACGTGGCGCGATACATGCAGAAATATGACCTCTTTGAAGTGCCTGTAATAGATGCTTTGGAAAGATTGGTAGGGAGAATTACCATAGATGATGTCATGGACTTCATCAAAGAAGAAACGGATAAAGACTACCAGCTGGCATCAGGGATTGCTACGGATATTGACTCTACGGACACTATTCTAAACATCACCAAAGCCCGTCTTCCGTGGCTTTTCATCGGAATGGTGGGCGGTCTGATAGGTTCACGAGTTTTACAAGGAAATGAAGAAGCGATGAGCCATGTTCCCGCCTTGATGTTCTTCGTTCCGCTGATAGCAGCTACCGCTGGAAACATCGGCGTACAAGCTTCAGCGATTATCGTGCAAGGGCTTGCTAACAATACTTTGGGACAAAATACCCTAAAAATCCTAATGAAAGAAGTGAGCGTAGCTGTGGCTTCGGGAATGATTTTATCACTGATTATTTTGGGATTCAATCTATTTGTCAATCATCATGATATGATGATTTCCATTACGATTTCCGTAGCACTGCTTTCTGTCATCATCATTGCCGCGATGATAGGCACCATTGTTCCTATCTTTCTCAACAAAAATAAAATAGACCCAGCCATCGCCACGGGTCCATTCATCACCACTTCCAACGACATTCTTGGCGTGATGGTTTATTTCACGATTGCAAAATTAATTTTAGGACTTTAAGAAATTATAAGATAAAAAAACAGCCATAAGTTTCAACTTATGGCTGTCAATTTTTATTTACTTTTTCTTGTTTGGAAAATATATCCAACTCCGAAATTCACTTGTCCAAAAACAAAATCTTGTTGTGCTTTGTCTGGTCTGTCGTTTAGTGTTGTCTTCACATCAGGCATGTTGATATAGCCGTATTTTGCCTCCACTCTTGCCATCAGATGTTTCCAGAAAACAAAATTCAAACTCGCTCTAGCATCTAGTCCAAATCCTGCCACATGGAAACGGTCACTTCTCTCATTCCCAAAAAGCTTAACATTAGATTTTGGATATAAAACTCCTAAACCTCCACCATAAGACCAAGTAATATTAAAATTATTCCCTTGATAGATTTTATTATACTTCTCAGCTCCGATGTTTACATAGTTAAGCCCATCCGTATGCTCAAATGTAAGGAATTCTCCATCTGTCAAATCCACTTTTCCATCTCTAACCATCGCTGCATAGTGAGGGTCAGAAATTTTCCCAGTGAAATCTGTCGTTTGGTCTTGTTTCATCACATATTTCATATGGTCTAACGCCAAAACAAGAGCCAAATTATCCTTAATGAAATACCCTATTCTAGCATTAGTCTGAGGAATCGTAACACGAAGCGGATTAAGATAATCATCAAAACTAAAATCCGTCGGTCTATCCTTAGCTATCATATTATGAAGCGTAAAATCATAGCCATTCCCTCTGAAATGAACATCTGAATTACTATAAATAGCCCTATTCCAGCCCCAATACAAAAATATCGCTCCTTTTCTGTAAGGATTATAGGCTGTTTTGTTTACAATAGAAAGGTCTGCTTGTGTCTCTGACACAGGTTTTTCCTGAGCCGAAACAAAGTTCATTCCCACCAAAAATGACAATAAAATTCCTGCTTTTTTCATAATCAATTATTCTTTTATTTTTTACTAAGTAATTAAATTTCTTTAAAAGTAGAAATCGGTTTAAAGAAATTCGCTTTAAACCGATATTTATATAATTATTAACCCAAATTTATTTTGTCTTTGCAGATTCATCAGCTTTCACTGATGTCTTTGCCGCATTGCTTGGTGCAGTAGTCTGAGGCTTAGCACTTGGCACTACCACCGCAGAAGGCTTCGCTGTAAGCACCACACTTAGAAAAATAAGCCCTACCACGACACCGCCAAGCGTCCATGTAGCTTTCTCCATAAAGTCATTGGTTCTCTGTATCCCAAAAGATGCAGAAGATGCTCCTCCAAAAGTTCCTGAAAGCCCTCCTCCTTTAGGATTCTGAGCTAAAATAATAATAGCTAACAAAACACATGCAATGATGGTAGCCACCATCAGTAGTATAAATATTGTACTCATTTTATCATCTAAGTTTAGTTGGCAAATATAATAATTTTCTTTAACATGAAAAATAGATTTTACAAAAACTTTCTACATAAATTTAGACAATAAAATTGTAAATTTGTCTAAATTATCAAAAGATGGATCCACAAAAGATAATCGAACTAGAGCAAAGGATAGGCAATCTGCTGTATAGACAGTCTGTTTTTTATAAGGAAATGAAACAGCTAGAGAATGAATTGGCTGAGTTAAAAAGACAAAGCAATTTTTCTTCCATATCTACTGCAAATACAGTAAAAACTTCTGCTGAAAAACCTGTTGAAAGGCCAATAGAAACCTCGGCTGAAAAGCCAACTGAAAAACCAGTTATAACAGCGCCTACCGCTCCTAAGCCGCAGGTTTCTGCTCCCAAAATAAACCTTCCTAAACAACCATCTGATTTAGAGAAGATTATAGGAGAAAGCTGGATTAACAAAATTGGGATTCTCATTGTGGTAATCGGTGTAGCCATCGGTGCTAAATATTCCATCGAAAATGAACTTATCAGCCCTCTTACACGAATTATACTAGGATATTTGGTAGGAATTGGACTGCTTGGTTTTGGAATCAAACTAAAACCGAAATTTGAGGGATACAGTGCAGTTTTAGTAAGTGGAGCCATTTCTATTTTCTATTTTATCACCTATTTTGCATATAGTTTTTACAGCCTCATTCCACAGGTTTTAGCTTTTGTGATGATGCTGATATTCACAGCTTTTACTGTATTTACTGCGATAAAATACAACCGTGTGGTGATTGCCCACATTGGGCTTATAGGGGCTTACGCTGTTCCATTCCTTCTATCATCAGGCTCTGGAAGAGTGGATATTTTGTTCAGTTATATGCTCATAATCAACCTTGGAATTTTATTTATTTCTATAAAAAAAGACTGGAAAACCCTGCATTATAGCGCTTTCTTTTTCACTTGGATGATATATGGCTCTTGGTTTGCAGATAAATCTTTTGATTCAGGTCTGCAAGGATATGAAGCGCTGGGAATAGGCTTTGCTACGGCATTTTTCTTGGTTTTCTACGGAGTTTCTTTGTTTAATAATATCATTTCAAAAGAAAAATTGGATAAAGTAAATATTATCCTCATTCTATTGAATTCATTTATTTACTTTGGATTTGGATTTGGTATTTTTAATGGACATAGTATATTAGATTCTTATTTAGGGTTATTTACTTTGTTTAATGCTGCTATTCATTTTGCTGTTTTATTCTTTATCAAATCGAAAAAACTTGCGGATTCTACCCTGTTCTACTCCACATTAGGGATGGTTTTCACTTTCATCACGATTGCGATACCGATACAGCTGGACGGAAACTGGGTAACGCTTATGTGGACAACCCAAGGGACTATTTTGTTTTGGCTTGGAAAAACAAAAAAAATATCCATTTACGAAAAAATATCCCTCCCTATACTTGGACTTGCTTTTCTAAGTTTTCTCGAAGACTGGGAGCGTTATAGTTATGCTGTTGATTTAGATATTCATGCTTTCTGGAATATCAATTTCCTGACAGGTATTTTTGCTGTTTTAGGATATAGTTCTGCTGTTTATCTTTCGAGAAAATACCCTGACGCAGAAGGCGAAAAATTTAGTCCTTTTAATGCTATAAAATCGTTCTATCTACCAGTTTTATTAGTATTGACAGCGTATCTTACTTTTAGAAATGAGATTGCATACTATTTTGATTATTGGTACGAAAGTTCATCTGTTCTTGTTCGTGAGAAAGGAGATGAATACAATGAATACAACAATGATATCGGCATTTTTAGGAACATATATCTCCTTGTCTACTCTCTAGTATTCTTTGGAGGAATGGCTCTACTGAATTTCTATAAATTCAAGAACAAGATTTTAGGCGTTTCGTCCATTGTTATCGGACTTTTAGTTTTGTTTGCTGCTCAGACTTTTGGAGTAGGAGAATTGGGAGAACTACGCTACTCTTACATCAATGGAAATTCAAACAAATATTTCAATGTTAGTTTTAACTATATCTTAATCCGATACCCACTCTGGAGCAGTATAGCATTTGCACTCTGGGCGATTTTCAAAAATGCTAAATCTTATATAGAAAATGTAAAATTCCATATTTTCTTAGAAGTAGTGATTCATATTTCCATCCTTAATTTCTTAAGTAATGAACTGGTCACTTGGCTGGATATTGCTGGTTATCAGGATATTTTCAAACTAGGACTGAGCATCCTTTGGAGCGTTTATTCACTTCTTTTGGTAAGCCTCGGAATTTACAAGAAAAAGAAATATCTCAGAATTTTTGCCCTCGTGTTGTTCGGCATCACTTTGGCTAAATTATTCCTATACGACATCTCTAATCTCAGCACGATTTCTAAAACTATCGTATTGATAATCTTAGGGTTACTGCTTCTTATCATTTCATTTTTATACAATAAATTTAAAGACAAAATCGGTGATGAAACTAAAAATTAAATCCATATTTTCGCTAATTTTCTTGGGAATTTCTGCTTTGGGATTTGCTCAGAAAAATGATTTTTCATTCAAAAGAGCCATAAAACCAAACCCTGCTACTGAGTGGAACAAAATAGAAATTCCCTTGCCAATGTACGAAAAATTGAACCAAAATTTTTCTGACATCAGAATTTATCAGCTTTCGGGAAAAGACTCGCTGGAGGTTCCATATTTACTGTCCAAAACGCAATTTGCTTCCCTTGAAAATGAAACTACTGAATATATAGGTTTTAAAATCCTAAATCAGACCAAAACTGCTGATGGATACTATTTTACGCTGGAAAGTCCCATCACAGCGGATATAGAAGAAATTGACCTGCATTTTTCTAATCAAAATTTTGACTGGAAAATCACCTTGGAAGGCAGCCACGACCAAAAACAATGGTATTCTATTTTGGAAAATTACCGAATACTTTCCATCCAAAACAGCAAAACTGATTACAATTTCCAGCTGCTAGCTTTCGAAAAAACGAATTATAAATTTTACCGAATTTTCATTCCTAGTAAAGAAACTCCTATTTTGCAAAGGGCTTCTATGCAGGAGAAATTCACACCGAAAATAGAATTTAATAAACTGTTAATCAATAACATAAAACAAACCAACAGCACAAAAGACAAAAACTCTGTCATCATATTTTCCCTGCCACACAAAATCCCTGTTTATTCACTGATTTTGAATATAGAGAAAAACGATGCTTTTTCGCGCCCTATAGAGATTAAATATCTGGTAGACAGCGTAAAAACAGAAAAAGGCTGGGTGAAAAATTATGAAACTTTTTACTACGGAAAAATCATTTACTACGGAGCGAAGGATTTAGATTTTTCATTTTCAAATAACGATGTGATATGGGCAAAGGACTTCCAAATTATCATTGAAAATCAAGACAATACACCTCTCACGATTAAATCTATCAATGCTGTTTCGCCTAAATATTTTATCTATTTTAAACCAAAAAACGAAGAAAATTATTTTCTATTTTATGGAAATAAAAAATCTTCCCTTCCAGAATATGATTTAAAACTGATAGAAGACAAGGTTTTCAAACTTTCAAAAGCTGATGCAAGCCTCTCTGATGAGGAAAAACTCCCTAAAAAGAAAAAAACCACCAAAGAACCTTTATTTAAGGACAAAGGCTGGCTTTGGGGGGTGATGATTCTTATTATCTGTATTTTAGGATTTTTCAGCCACAGAATGCTTTCTACAAAGCAGGAAGAGTAGTTATTTTCTCTCTATCAGCGCCATGTAGAAACCATCATAGCCATCGCTCGGCATGATGTTTCCCTCCTCCACAAGGGCAAATTCTGTATTTTCGGCAAGGAATTTTCGGACCTGTTCTCCGTTTTCAGATGGAAGAATGGAGCATGTGGCATAGACCATTTTCCCTCCTTTTTTCAGGATTTTAGAATAGTTTTGCAGAATGTTTTCCTGCTCGGTTTTTATTCTGTTGATGAAATCTTCATCTATTTTCCACTTGCTGTCAGGATTTCTTTTCAGCACTCCGAGCCCTGAGCATGGCGCATCTATCAGAAGTCTGTCTGCCGTGTTGTGAAGCCTTTTGATGACTTTATTATCTTCTATAAATCTAGTTTCTATGTTGAAAGCTCCTGCTCTTTTTGCTCTTCGTTTCAGCTCGGCTAGTTTCCATTCGTAGATGTCTAATGCTATTATCTGCCCTTTATTTTTCATCAAAGCAGCGATATGAAGGGTTTTCCCTCCTGCGCCCGCACAGGCATCCACCACTCTCATTCCTTCTTTTACATCCAAAAGTTCGGCTATTTTTTGTGATGAAGCATCCTGCACCTCAAAAAAACCTTCCTTAAAGGCCGATGTAAGAAATACATTTTTCTTTTCTTCCAGCTGGACAGCATCTGGATAACCTCTTAATAAAAAGGAATTTACGCTCTCTTCTTTTAAAATTTCTACAAGATTTTCTGCTGAAATTTTGAGTGAATTTGCCCTCAAAATCACAGGCGCCTGTTCATTGAGAGCGGACATTTCTTTCTCCCATTTTTCTCCCAGCTCTTTTTCAAACAAACCTGCCAGCCAGTCTGGCACAGAGTGTTCTATTGCTTTGGTAGGGAATGTTTTTTTGTCCAATTTAGACAAAATTCCGCCTGTTTTTATTCCATCAAATTCATCAAATTTCTTGTATTTTACCTTTTTCCAAAGGAGATAAGCCAAAATCAAATTGTAGATATTAGACGGCTTTGTCCCCTCGCCCATGTAGTATTCTAGGCGTTTTTTCCAGCGGACTATATCATAGAATATCTCCGAAACCACCTGCCTGTCGGCACTTCCCCATTTTTTATGAGCTTTTAGTAATCGCTCTAAAACTTTATCAGCATATTTCTTATCCTGAAAAAAAGTCTCCTCCAATGCATCATGAATTCCTATCAGTAAGTTGCGGTGTATCAATTCCATGTTTGTATAAATTTCGGACAAAAATACATTTTAAAAACCAAAACTCCCAAAATTATTTGAGAATACGGACTTTGTGAATTATTTTTTTCTTAAATTAGCATCTATAAATTTATTTAATTATGAAAAGATATTCTTTATTTGCGTTTCTATTTTTGCTTTCGGCAAATTTATTTTTCGCACAAAAACCCATTTACACAAAGGCAAAAGTAACTGCCGTGAAAGTGTATAGAAACTCTGCAGAACTGCAGAACACAGTAAGTTTCAGTGTTCCTTCGGGAATTTCCGAAATAGTGATTGGCAACATTTCGGAGGAGATTAACGAAAAAACCATCCAAATCGGTGTAAACAGCAAGAACATTTCTATTCTTTCCTCGCAGTTTACCAATGATTATTCCACAGATTTTAAAATGGATACTACCAATCCACAAATTAAAAAAGTGAATGACAGCATCAAAATCGTGGAAAACCTCATCTCTAAAAACCGAATAGAGCTGGATGCCAACAAGAAAGCCGTAGAACTTTTGGACAAAAACCAAACCGTGCTGGTGGGAAGCAACTCCTCCAATGTTGCACAGCTGACACAGCTGACCGAGTTCTACACCAACAAAAGAATAGAGCTGGAAAACAAACTCGTTTCCCTCAAAACAAAAGGCGATGACCTCAGTAAAAAACTTTCCCGACTGAAAAGCAGCTTAAAAACCAAAGAACAGAAGGAAGCAGAAGAGTTTGCAGATGGCGTAATCGTCCTAAAACTAATGTCTCCTACGGCTGGAAATATCAAACTGAATATCAACTATCTTACAGACAATGTATCTTGGAAGCCTTACTACGAGATAAAAGCTGACAAAATCTCTGCTCCGCTGGATATAACTTTCAAGGCTACTGTAAAACAAAATACAGGACTGGACTGGAAAGGCGTAAAACTTACCCTTATCAATGGAAATTCTTCCAGAAACAATTATGCTCCTACGGTAAGCCCTTGGTTCATCTATGCACAAAGCCCGAAAGAAAGAGAAATCCTAAGGGAAGAAAAAATTGCCGACAAATCTGCTGCCATAAGAATCAGAGGAATGGGAAGTGTAAATGCAGAAAAGTATGATGATTTTCAATCCAATGCTTTAGAAGGTCGTGTCGAAGGTGTAGCTGTAGGCTACGCTGGGTTTAATGTCAATGCAAACGAGCTCAATACCAGCTATGATATAGACATTCCTTACGATATCTTGTCCAATAACGAAGACCACCTCATCAGTCTTTATCAGCAGAAAATCCCTGCCGATTATCAATACTTCACTGCGCCTAATTACAGGAGAGAAGCTTATCTTTTAGCGAAGGTAAAGGATTTCAGCAAGTATCATTTGGTTTCTGCGCCTGCGAGTGTCATCTTTGAGAACATGTATATCGGTGAAACACGCGTCAGCCCAGACCAAACCAACAATGAAATGAACATCACGCTGGGCAACGACCCGAAAATCAGCATCAGAAGAGAAGATATCCAAGATAAATCTGGCGAAAAATTCCTCTCTTCTTACCGCGAAAAGGTGGTTACATATGATTTAATCATCAAAAACAACAAGAAAGAGCAAATCAGCATGGAAATCAAAGACCGTTTCCCACTGAGCAACAACGAAGCCGTGAAAATAGAAGTGCTTGACAAAAGCGGTGCCGCGAAGGACGACGAAAAAGGCTTCCTCACATGGAACATAAAACTCTCTCCTTCCGAAACCAAAAAACTGAGAGTAAGCTACAAAGTCCGCTACCCGAAAGACTACACCGTAAGCGGATTATAAAAACAAAAAACTCCCTCATATGATGGGAGTTTTTTTATTGTTATTTTATTGATTTTCAGGAAATAAACCAATTAAAACTTTCATATATACATATATAGAGAGAGAAATAAAGATTATCCCTAAATGGTTCTATTGTTAATAACAATGTAATGATTATAAGCAGTATGATATCTAATCTAAATGATTCATATTTTTTTCTAATGAAGAATACTATACTTTCTATTATCAAATATAAAATAGTAAACGAAACTATTACAAACATAGTGAATATGTATTTTATCCCGTGCCTGTCATTTTCTACTTTATGTAATATATAAAGCATTGTAAAAAACGGAACAGCGGGAACTAGCAAAATACGAAGAAGCAAATGTATAATAGTTCGTTTAATCATTGTTTTTAATCATTAAATCCACTAACGAAAAGCTGTATCTAATTCCATAATTTCTCTAAATGCTTTTGTCATAAAACACAACAATAGCAATACAATAATGCCAATGCAATGATTATAAAAGATATAACATTTAGCTTAAACGACTTATAATCATCTTTAATAAAGAACACTATGCTCTCTATGAATAAATACAAAATAGTGAACAAGATAGTTACAAATATAACAACCATCAATTTAATCCCGTGCCTGTCATTTTCTAACCCTTGAAACAGATAAACCATCACAAAAAACGGAACAACAGGAACGAGCAAAATACGAAGAAGCAAATGTATAATAGTTCGTTTAATCATTAAATTCACTGATGAAATGGAGTTTCACATTTGGGAATTTCTCCTGTGTCATTGTGATAGTGAATGCAGAATCTGCTAAAAATACCAGTTGATTATATTTATCTCTCGCTAAAAATCGCTGTTTCAGCCTTGCAAATTCCTTGAACTCTTCGGATTTTTCATCAGCCTCTACCCAGCATGCTTTGTGAATAGAAATCGGTTCGTAGGTGCATTTAGCGCCATACTCGTGCTCCAGTCTGTATTGGATAACTTCGTATTGCAGCGCTCCCACCGTTCCGATAATCTTTCTTCCGTTCATTTCCAGAGTGAAAAGCTGTGCTACACCCTCGTCCATCAGCTGGTCTATACCTTTTGCAAGTTGTTTCGCTTTGAGTGGGTCATCATTGTTAATGAAACGGAAATGCTCAGGAGAGAAACTAGGAATTCCTTTAAAGTTCAGCTTTTCCCCAGCCGTGAGCGTATCTCCGATACGGAAATTCCCCGTATCATGCAGTCCGACAATATCCCCAGGGAAAGACTCATCTACTACTTCTTTTTTATCGGCGAAGAAAGCATTCGGAGAAGAGAATTTCATTTTCTTTCCTTCCCTTACGAGCAGGTAGTTTTCATTTCTTTTGAACACACCAGAAACGATTTTCACAAAGGCAAGCCTATCGCGGTGTTTTGGGTCCATATTGGCATGAATTTTAAACACAAAACCTGTGAAATTTTGTTCCTCTGGCTTCACGATTCTGCTGTCTGCCTGTTTTGGCTGAGGATTTGGAGCAATGTCAATAAATGCATCCAGCAGTTCTCTCACCCCAAAATTATTCAGCGCCGAACCAAAGAACACAGGCTGCTGCGTTCCTGCCATGTAATCTTCCCTGCTGAATTTAGGATAAACTGATTCCACCAGCTCCAGCTCATCTCTGAGAGTATTGGCTGCCTTTTCGCCTACGGCTTCATCTATCGCAGCATCATTAATATCATTAAAGGTAATGCTCTCCCCTACTTTTTGTTTCTTTTCTTCTAAAAACAACTGGATATTATTCTCCCAGATGTTATAAATCCCCTGAAAATCAGCCCCCATACCGATAGGCAGCGAAAGCGGAACCACAGAAAGCCCAAGCTTCTGCTCCACTTCATCCAACAGGTCAAAGGCATCTTTCCCCTCTCTGTCCAGCTTATTGATGAAAACTATCATCGGGATGTTTCTCATACGGCACACCTGCACAAGTTTTTCGGTCTGCTCTTCCACCCCTTTTGCAACATCTATCACCACGATTACAGAGTCCACGGCAGTAAGCGTTCGGTAGGTATCTTCCGCAAAATCCTTATGCCCAGGAGTATCAAGGATGTTGATTTTATGCCCTTTATAATTAAAAGCCAAAACGGAAGTCGCCACGGAAATCCCTCTCTGGCGCTCTATTTCCATAAAGTCAGAAGTTGCGCCTTTCTTTATTTTATTAGATTTTACCGCCCCAGCCTCCTGAATAGCCCCTCCGAAGAGAAGGAGTTTCTCAGTAAGTGTGGTTTTTCCAGCATCTGGGTGGGAAATAATCCCAAAAGTTTTTCTTTTCTGTATTTCTTGAATTAAGTCTGACATATCTATTTTTAAAATATCTGCAAAAATGGTGATTTTTAATGAAAATATTTACTTTTGCTGCCAAAAAAATTGATAGTAAATTAAAACCAGCGAATATCGATGATATTTGCTGGTTTGTTGTTTTAGTTTTAGTGGATTATTGTTTGGTGAAAGTCCATCTTACAGAATCATCTGCTTTGGTCTGTATCATTGTATTTCCATTAACCTCAATTTTAAAACTTAAAACTGGGTCAGCTGGACCTGCATTTTTACTAATATTAAAAATCTTACCATCTTTTAGCTCAAATTTTCCTTCATCTCCTTCAAAAGTTGCTGGATTATTAGGAGCCGCATTATGATAATTTTTATATGTACCATCCGCTGTATAAACTTTATAAAGTGCAGTAATTGCTCCTGGTTTATAAACTCCATCTGTATCTTTTTGTTCATTTTTTGTAAGTTTCCATGTTCCTACAACATCCTGAACAGAAACTGATGGTTTCTGTGGCACTACTTGCTCATCATCGCTACTTCTGCTGCATGAAGTAAGTGAAGTTCCTGCTAAAGCCATCACTCCTACCGCAAGGATAGGAAACATTCCTCTAAATAAATTGCTTTTTTTCATAATTTTTTGAATTTTATGTTTCCTTTGTCTAAACATTGGAAACGGTTAATAAATAATTAAGATCTGTTTGTTAGTTTATCCCTTTTACACTACAAATTTACGAACCAATAAAAATAAAAACCAAAACCATACTACTGATATTTATTAGGATTTTGATAAAAATTTCAGCCAAACAAAAAAAACCAATGCTTTATTGCATTGGTTTTGCTTTTATGTGTTATGTGTTATGTTCTTTTGGTTAAAAGAAATTTGAAATAAATTTTAGTATTCTTTTACTAGTCCTTTCACGATTTTAATAACGCTCGGCATCGCTGTATCAGCAGCTTTCAGCACCTCTTCGTGTGAAACTGCAAAGGCAATCTCCGGCCCGCCCAAATCAGTGATGATGGAAATACAGAAACAGTCCATTCCCATATGTTTTGCCACGATAACTTCTGGCACGGTGCTCATTCCTACAGCATCTCCACCGATGTAACGAACCAATCCATACTCCGCTGGCGTCTCAAAAGTAGGCCCTTGTAATGCTACATACACTCCTTTGTGAACTTTTATGCTGTTTCGCTCTGCTACCTGCTCCGCTACTTCTATCATTTTTCTGTTATACGGCTCAGACATATCCACGAATCTCGGCCCTAATTCATCCAAATTCTTCCCACGAAGCGGATGCTCTGGCATCATGTTGATATGGTCTTTCACTATCATGATATCAGCCACTCGGAAGTTAGGATTTACTCCTCCAGAAGCATTAGAAAGAATTAAATTTTTAATTCCTAAAAGATGAAAAACACGGAAAGGAAAAGTCACCTTGTCCATAGTGTGCCCTTCGTAGTAGTGGAATCTACCGCTCATCATCAGCACTTTTTTGCCTTCCAGCATTCCGTAGATTAGTTTCCCGCCGTGCCCTACTACGGTAGTCTGTGGGAAATTAGGAATATCCTTATACTCAAAAACATGGATAGGCTCCACCTCATCTTTTAGTTTTCCTAAACCTGAACCCAAAACGATGGCAAAATCTGGTGTATCCTTAATAACTTCTTTAATGAAACTCGCGGTTTCCTTGATTTTCTCTAACATAATTTAATATTATCTGATTAAACTCTTCTTTATTATTTATCTCTACATTGATAGGCCAGTAGAACAATTTGTCGGTTAATTCCTCAAAATCCATCAGCCTTACATAGTCTTTTTCCGTGGTAAGGATTAGTTTTTTCTCACTGAGTTTTTTATACTCTTGGAGCATTTTGTCAATATCTTCTTTTTTAAAAGAATAATGATCTCTAAACCTCAAATGTTTGATTTTATCCGTGTATTTAGAAACTTCTTTTATCAGCTGAGAAGGATTGGCGATGCCTGTTATCAGGAGAACCTCATATTGATCCAGCATTTTCACGGGCATCTTCACTTTTGAGGAAGTGATTTCTTCATCATAATCAATGGACGAGAAAAATACTTTTTGATGTTTTTTAGGCTTAATTTTAGAAATAAAATAGAATTTTTTCTCCTCGGTAAGGTCTTTGGGACATTTGGTAACCATGATGATATCCGCCCTGTCAGCTCCCGCTCTAGACTCGCGGAGATTTCCCGCAGGAAGCAGATAATCAGAGAAATATGGGTCACTATAATCGGTCAATAAAATATTAAACCCAGCCTGAATGGCACGATGCTGATAGCTGTCATCCAAGACCAACACTTGCAGACCAGCCTCCTCTATCAGTCGCTCCGCTCCCACTACTCTATTTTCGCAGACTCCTATTGCGATTCGGTTTTTAAATCTTTGGAAAAGCTGCATAGCCTCATCGCCCACCATACGAAAATTACTGTCATAATTTACCATATAGTAGCCTTGGGTCTTCCTTCCATACCCACGAGAAAGCACACCTGCCTCGTATTCATCCAAAAGAAGTCCCATGAGATACATCACCATGGGAGATTTCCCAGAGCCGCCCACAGACAAATTTCCCACTCCGATGATAGGCGTCTGAAACTTAGTAGACTTAAAAAGTCCCTTGTCATAAAGCCAATTTCTACAAGTGGTTATCAAGTCGTAGATTAGTGAAAAGGGATAAAAGTACCATCTCTTCATAGGGAGCAAAAATAAGGATTTTTTCTATCATTTATTAACTATCGCCAATTTTTCGTAACTTTGCATCAAATTATTTTAAATATGAATAGAAAATTAATCCCATTCCTATTGATAGCAGGAGCGTTATTGAGCAGTTGTGGAAGCAGCAGAGATGAAGATATAACCAACCCTAATACACCTGGAAATACACAACCATCCAGCCCTACAACGCCATCTACACCTACCAATGAAAAACCTAGTGATGAGGAAATAGGAAGAAGAACATATGCACAAGAATGGAAAGCTGGTGTGGACTATCTCAGCGCCATCGACATTGCAGATCTTTACAACAATCCGGCTAATGTAAGCACTGCACTAAAAAATTCTGTGAAATTCGCAGCCCTTACAACTGACCAAAAATACTACACACTGAAAGATAATGACTTGAGTTATTTAACTATCGAAGATATTACATACGATAAACAATACATCTCTTTCTACACTAAGTATAAAGGCATCAAAAGTTCTACAAAAAGTACATTAAAATTTGATGCTAGAGATTTTTACAACAAACAATTTACCACCAATAACAGCTATGTATCTTCTAAATACATGCGTGGGCTCTACGAATCCTTACCGATAGGGATAGGAAGTCTATTCAGCTACGATAGTCAAAGATATCAAATAGATTATGTTGCCGACACAAAGGATAGAAGCGATAGCAACAACTCCCTAAGTCTAAGCATAAGAATCACTGACAAGAAAATATTAGATAGTTCTAAAAACACTTTTGAAATTCATAAAAATGTTGAAGGTTTTAGAACACTGAAAAACCTTGCTGATGATTTGGCAATTGGGCACAATTTTGATTTTAGAGATAAAGTAAAAGATGTAATAAAATTGCATCCTAATAAAACAGATTTAACTCCATATTTAAATAATTTCTTTCAGAATAATTGGCATAAACTTATTTCCATATCTCTAAAATCAGACCCTAGCAAAGAGTTATCTATAGATGGTCAAAGTCCTTTATATAGAACTATTTCGGGACAGAGTGTTGGCTATATTGATATTTATTTGACACAGCCTAGATTTGTTCTTACTTCTACTGTTATAGATGGAAGAAACCTAGTTGCAAAAGTAAAATTACAAGATGCTAATGATGTCGTAATAGATAAAGAATACACTATCATCGTTCCTAATGTTAAGTAATTCTAATAGTAGTATATAAAAAAAGCAATCCAAATTTGGATTGTTTTTTTCTCTTTAATAAGAATGATTCATCAGTTCTTTTTTCTCTTCATTATACAATCTGTACTCTAAATATTTATAAGAGTCTCTTGGTATAATGGTCACCCACTTATTGTATTTAAACAACCATTTCATTCTGATGCTTGTAAAAAATCCTTTGGTAAGGTAGGCTTCTACAAAAGGATGAACATGGAGATACAATCTGCTTTTCTCATGTATCAAGTGGTTTTTGATGGCTTCTTCCATCTGCTCTACTATCACTATCGGAGCACTTATTTCGCCTATTTCGTTAGGGTTTTCTTCTTTGGTATCTATTATTTTTTCTGGGCGAACCCTTTGTCTTGTTATTTGTATCAGACCAAATTTACTCGGAGGGAGGATTTTGTGCCTTGCTTTATCTCTCTTCATCTCCTCTTTCAGATGGTCATAAAGTTCTTTACGATGCTCGGTATTGCTCATATCTATGAAATCCACCACTATTATCCCGCCCATATCTCGCAGTCTAAGCTGTCTGGCTATCTCTGTTGCTGCGATTTTATTTACATTTAGGGCATGGTTTTTATTAGCCTGATTTCCTAATGATATATTATTACCCGAATTCACATCTATGACATGGAGAGCCTCCGTGTGCTCTATTACTAGATAAGCTCCTTTGGAACCTGGAATATTCACATGTTTCCCAAAAGACTGTTTCAGCTGTTTTTCTACATTATAATATTCCAAAAGAGGAATATGAGAATCATAATACTGAACGATATTTTTACTCTCAGGAGCGATTACTTCTAGGTAATTGCGCATGTCATTTACCATTTGTTCATCATCACAAATGATACTTACAAAGTCTTGATTAAAATTATCCCTCAAAATAGCAGAAGCCCTATCTTCCTCACTAAGGACTTTACAAGGCGTTTTATTTTTTTGGATATTTCTGAAACAAATATTCCATTTTTCTATCAGCTGGTTCATATCATTATGAAGCTCAGCCACTTTTTTATTTTCTGCTACGGTTCTGATAATCACCCCAAAACCTTCTGGCTTTATACTTTCTATCAAAGTTTTCAGCCTTGTTTTTTCTTGGCTATCCTTTATTTTTTTTGATACCGATATTTTTTGGTCAAAAGGAATTAAAACCAAATACCTCCCTGTCAAGGAGATTTGTGTAGATACCCTTGCCCCTTTTGTGGAAATAGGCTCTTTTGTGATTTGCAGCAGGACTTCATCACCCACAGATAAGACCTTGTCTATCATTCCATTCTTATCTATCTCTTCCTCTATTGGGAAGGATTTTAGGCTTGGTGATTGGATTTTTTTATTCAAAATCCCTTTTAATAGGTTTTGGTAAGTTCTAAACTCTGGCCCCAAATCCTGATAATGCAAAAAGGCATCCTTGTCAGAGCCTATATTGACAAAAGCTGCATTCAGGTTCGGTGCTAGTTTTTTTACTTTACCAACGAATAAATCCCCTACTACATACTCACTATCTTGTTCCTCCGTATGGAGTTCGAAGAGTCTTCCATCTTCTATTAGAGCAATTTTAGAAGCCTCTTCCTCATAAGATATAATTAACTCTTTCTTCATTTTTTTTGGCTTTCTAATAATACTTTTCTTTTACTTAAATAAACAAAAATATAGTCGGTTCCATTTTCAAAAATAAAAACACCAACTATATTCTTATGTTTTCCTACTGAAGACTATTTTTTCTTCTTATGTCTATTTAGTCTTCTTCTCTTTTTTCTCTTGTGGGTAGCCACCTTATGTCTCTTTCTTTTCTTTCCGCTTGGCATAGCTTTAATGTTTTTATTCTGTTATTACTCAGTGAATTATATTTATTTTACTTTTACTTTTGATTTTACCTTTTCTACGAAAGTCTTAGAAGGCTTAAATGCTGGTATATTATGTGCAGGAATTTGGATTGCAGTATTTTTAGAGATATTTCTACCTGTTTTTGCTGCTCTTGTTTTGATAATGAAGGATCCAAAACCTCTAAGATACACATTATCACCATTATACATGGTTGTTCTTATCTCCTGCATAAACGCCTCTATGATTCTCTGAGTTTCATTTTTCTCAGTTCCTAACTTATTTGCAATTGCATTTACTAATTCTGCCTTTGTCATTTCCTTTTTTGTTTTTATTTTTGGTGTGCAAATATATAAAAAATTTTGAAAACAATTAAACAAAATTCTGATTTTCTTTACATTGGTCAAAAATTACTGCTCTGGTACAGCCAAAATGCAAGAGTTTTGCCATGGCGAACCACCCAAAATCCTTATAATGTGTGGATTTCGGAGATTATTCTCCAGCAGACCCGCGTGGAGCAGGGATTGGAATATTATATCAATTTCACCAATAGATTTAAAGATATAGAATCTCTCGCCGAGGCTGATATAGACGAAGTCCTCCTCTACTGGAAAGGGCTGGGATATTATTCCAGAGCTATCAATCTGCACAAAGCAGCACAGCAAATCATGCAGGATTATCAAGGTATTTTCCCAAATAATTACCACGAAATTCTAAAACTAAAAGGCATCGGAAAATACACCGCAGCTGCCATTTCCAGTATTTGTTTCAACGAAAAAAGACCTGCTGTGGATGGCAATTTTTACCGCGTTTTATCCAGAATTTTCACTGATGATTTTGACATTTCAAAAACAAAAGCCCACAATTATTTCTCGGAATTAGCGCTTTTGATAATGCCTGACAGAGATTTTGGCGATTTTAATCAAGCGATAATGGATCTGGGAGCAAATATCTGCAAACCTAAGAATCCTTCCTGTGATATCTGCCCTGTTCATGGAGATTGTTTGGCTTTTCAGCTCGGAAAAACTGCCGATTTTCCTGTAAAAACAAAGAAAATCAAACCCGAAGACATGAACCTCATCTATTATTTCATCCGATACGAAAATTCTTTCCTTATCAAACAGCGAGATGACAGCTCTATTTGGAAAAAACTCTACGATTTTCCTGATAAAATCAACGAATTTTTAGAAAAATTCATCATAAAAGAAGAGGAAATTTCCCACAAACTAACCCACAAAAACCTTAATATCAAAATTTACAGCATCACACTGATTGACAGCACTTTATTCCAAATTTTCAAAAAGGAAAACAATTTAGAAATATTAGATTTAAAAGATTTTGACCAAAAATCCTTCCCAAAACCTTTAGAAAAATTCATCAAATCGCTAAATATCCATCGCCATCACTAATATACTTACTTTGTTTTTCTTATTTTTAAGGAATTCCCAAGCAATGGCGCTCATCGTGTTCCCTGTGGTAAATACATCATCTATCAATAGAATATGTTGATTTTCAATTTCTTTCGTGAGAGAAAAATCATATTTAGTTTCTTCTCTGTGGGATTTGTCTTTTTGAGCTTGAGCTTTGCTGTGACTGTTTCTTTTGAGTAAATTATGGTCAAACGGAATTCCATATTCAGAGGACAAAACCTCCGTAAAAAGATGTAACTGATTGTACCCCCGCTCTTTAAGTTTCTTTGGGTGAAGCGGAACGCTGACCAACAAATCTGGTTTTTCTCCTTTAAACCTAAAATTTTCCACGACCCATTTCGCTAAAATTCCGCCAATTTTTTCCTGATTTCGGTATTTCAGCTGGTGAATGAGTTCCCTAGAAAGTCCCTTTTTATCAAAATACATAAGGGCATAAGCCGCCTCCAAAGGAAACAGGCTTTCTGCCTTTCTTTTCAGAAGATTTTCTCCAAAATCCCAATGCGTGAAATGTATTTTATCCAAACATTTCACGCAGACAATTTCATCTTTGGGAATGATTTCATCACAGTTTAGGCAGCGATTCGGGAATAATACATCCAAAAACATCTGTTCCTAATCTTGATACACTACATATTTAGTTCTTATCTTTTCAAAATCAGAAAGCCCTTTCTGCCATGTTTGTCGGATTTCTGCTTCGGATTTTCCTGCTATTATCTGCTTTCTGAGTTCATCCGTTCCTGCCAAAGTATCAAACCAATATTTACCCTTTGCATCTTTTAGGAAAAATGATTTTTGTGGATTTTTATAGTTTTTATAAGCCTTTATTACCCATTCCAAACTAAGCTCGCGCAGGTCTTTGTCATAATTTCTCAAATCCTCTCCATAGCACAGCTGACCATTTAAGAACGGGTTTTTAGAACCAAAACTAGGTTTCGGAATGAATTCATATTTCATATTCTTAATCCAAGGCGAACCATAGATTTGGAAAGGTATATCTGTCCCTCGCCCTACGGAAACTTCGGCTCCTTCGAAGAAGCACAAACTTGGATAAAGATTTATCGCTTTGTCATTCGGCAGGTTAGGCGATGGCTTCTCCAAAAGCGGATAGCGGTTTTTCTTGTGATAGCCTTTCATTTTTATGAGTGTATATTTTGCCTGAACTTTATTTTTAAGCCATTTTTCGCCATTTACCATTTTTCCGTACTCTCCTATGGTAAGCCCATAGACCACAGGCACTGGATGAAGCCCTACAAAAGAAGTCCATTCTTTTCTCAGCACCGGCCCATCTGTATAGCCGTCATGTGGATTGGGTCTATCCAAAACGATGATTTCCACGCCGTTTTCTGCTCCTGCTTCCATTACATAAGCAAGCGTAGATATATAGGTATAAAACCTAACTCCCACATCCTGAATATCAAACAAGATAACATCCAAATCCTTCATATGGGCTGGCGTAGGTTTTTTGGTATTTGCATAAAGCGAAACTATCGGAATGCCTGTCTTGGTATCCACTCCATTTTTCACAACTTCCCCAGCATCTGCCACTCCACGAAAGCCGTGTTCAGGAGCAAAAACCCTTTTTACGGCCACTCCATTTTCTTTCAAAAAGTCTACGATGCTTTGTTTTTTCTTATTGATGGTCACCAGCCCAGTCTGATTGGTCACCACTCCCACGGATTTCCCTTTTAGCAGCGGCAGGTATTTTTCTGGCTGGTCTGCGCCTGTTACAAACTCCTCATTTTCTGAGTTTTTAGATTTTTGTGCATTAAAAAATTGATTATTTACAAAAAGCATTAGTATAATCAATACAAAATTTTTACTTTTGGCTCTTAAATTCATTATTTTGAAGTTTCCTATTTATTTTTCTAAAAAAATTGCGTTCTCCAAAGATAATAAAAATAATCTTTCACGCATAATTATTTTCATCGGAAGACTGTCCGTTGCCCTAGGGATAGTGGTTTCACTGATTACCATATCCACAGGTCTCGGCTCTAAAAAAGCCATCAAAAACAAGATGGGCGATTTCAGCGGACATATTTCTATAAAATCCACGAAATCAAATACTTCCTATAATTCTTCGGTTTTAGACCAAGAAAATTTTGATATAAAGGAACTAAAAAAAATACCCGAAGTAGAAACGGCACAATCCTACGCATCTCTCAGCGGAATTCTCAGAACCAAAGAGAATTTTGCTGGAATTATCCTAAAAGGCGTGGGCAAGGATTTTGACAAAAATCGTTTCCAAAAATTCATCACTTCAGGCGAAATCCCTGATTATACAGAAAAAGGATACAATAATGACATTATGCTTTCTGAGCAAATCGCCAAAGGCCTGCACCTGAAAGTAAATGACAGCATCACAGCCGTTTTCTCCAAAGAAGACCAAAAACCGATTTATAGAAAATTCGTAGTAAAAGCCATCTACAACACTGATATCAAACTCATTGATGAGTTATTTGTCATCGGCGATATCAACCATGTCCGTAAAATCCAGAATATGGGAAAAACCGACATCGGCGGTGTGGACATTTTCCTAAAAGATTTTGATAAAACAGATGCTGTTTTCCCACAAGTAGAAAAAATCATTGGCTACAAAAACTACACAGAAAAAACTACTGACAAATACCCTCAAATCCTGCAATGGATAGAGATTTTTGATACGAATATCTCTGTAATTCTGGGCATTATGCTGGTAGTAGTGGTTATCAATATCATCATGGTGCTGCTGATTTTGATTATTGAAAGAACCAACTCCATCGGTGTATTGAAAACCTTAGGTGCGGACAACAACCAGATTCGTGCGATATTCATCAACTACACCCTGCTCATCATCATCCCTGGGCTGATTGTAGGAAATCTTATCGGAATAGGTTTACTATTGATTCAGAAATATTTTGGTATTATTAAACTCAACCCAAAAGAATACTACATCAGCACCGTGCCAGTGGATTTGAATTTAGGCTACATCCTTGCTCTTTCGCTGGGAATATTGGTAGTTTCAGCCATATCGCTAATAGTACCGAGCTACCTCATCAGTAGAATTTCTCCTGCCAAAGTAGTGAAATACAACTAATAACGATATTCTCATCAGCCATTTATAATCGGTTGATACGCCAAGCATTTGTCTACTACTTCCTCTACGGTAGGGTCGTAGGAGGAAATATCCATAGTGCGGGCGTTGTAGTTTTCCGGATAGAAGA
>CAUQQF010000015.1:0-43586 GCA_963520375.1 uncultured Flavobacteriaceae bacterium
CTATGTTCTTTTAAAAAATTAACTTGTAACATTTTTTAAGAAAATTTAAATTTTGTACAAATGTAAGCATTATTGATTAAAAATCTGCTTAATTAGAATATTTTTCAGATTTTGAATTTTTATCAGAAATATCTTTTTCTTCTAACCATATAGACTCATCATAAGTAGTTATTTCTCCTGTATTAGCATTTATCCAAACGCCAAAAACTGCTACCTTTTTCATAACTAAATTACGAAAAGAATATACATAATGATCATCAATAATTAGGGTTGGAGAAAGAAAAGTTTCATCATAATTTAAATCTTTAATTTTTTTCCTATCATATAAATATTTGACATATAAATCATTAGCTTCTTTGACACTAATTTTATATTTCTTTTCTTGAACAATTTCCTCAGAATATGGAAAAACTTCATGATTTTTTAAATAATTCTCACTTGGATTACAACCCAATAACAATGTAATAAGTGGTATTTTAATAATTATTTTTTGCATTTTATTATATTCTTATACTTTTTTCTCCAAAAAACTATTTTTTGTATTCAGAAACAGGAATAATTTCTCCAGAAACAGGGTCTAAAATACGAACATCCTCTTTGTTTTCTTTATTCACATAAAAAATATGATAAGTCTCAAAACGAACATCCGAGTTGTAGCCCGCCGTTATCTGATAAAACGGCTTTTTCTCGATAAGATCTTCTTCTGTAATAAACGAAATTCCATGCTTTCCATTAGTTATTTTATAGATATGTTTAGATGCCTCCTGCACCATCGGCAGGGCTAAAACTTGGGCTTCAGCCTCTTCCTGTGTATATTTTTTGGCTGGCTGATGACACGAGAAAACAAGAAATGCAAGGACTAAAAAAATACTTTTTTTCATTTTTATTTTATTTTTGATTAATATTCATTAAAATACTTTTGAATCTGCTTCCAATCTTTGGTTTTGGTAAGCGCCAGCATGAGCAGAACTCTAGATTTCTGTGAGTTGAGCGATTGTGAAGCCACAAAGTGATATTTCGCATCCTCCACTTCTGCATCTGGTGTCGTAGCGCCTGTAGGAACCCGCGAAGAACGGACAATCTGAATACCCTGTTTTTGGGCTTTTACAGCCAAATCAAAATTAGAATGATACAAATTCCCATTCCCTACACCAGCATAAATAATTCCGTCATATTTCGCATCGATAAAGGCCTTCATCGGAAGTTCCGAAGCATTGGCATAGCCATAGACTATCCCTACTTTCGGCAGGGAAGTGAGCGAAGCCACATCAAAAACTGATTTTGTAGTATGCAGATTTTGAGGCGTTTTACTGAAATAAACTTTCCCATTATGGATATAACCTATTTTGCCAGAATTTGCTCCTGTAAAGGTTTCCACGGCGGTAGTGTGGTGTTTTATCACATCTTTGGCATCAAGGATATTTTCATTCATCACTACGACTACGCCTTTATTTCCTGTGTTTTTATCAGATGCAGCGACCACGGCGTTATATAAATTAAGCGGTCCATCCGCACTAATTCCCGTGGAAGGGCGCATAGCACCGACCATCACTACTGGTTTAGAGCTATGAACTGTAAGATTCAGGAAATACGCCGTTTCCTCCATCGTGTCTGTTCCGTGGGTAACCACTACTCCATCGTAACCCTCCTTGTTTAGGATTTCGTTTATTCTTTTAGCTAATTTTAGCCAAATTTCATCGTTCATATCCTGAGAGCCTATTTTTACCAGTTGTTCGACGCTTACTTGGGCTACTTGGTGAATTTCTGGAACGGCCTGTAACAGCTCATCAATGCCCTTTGCTCCTGCTTTGTAGCTGCTTTCGGTAGAGGATTTACTCACTCCTGCGATGGTTCCGCCTGTGGCTATAATTCTGATTTTCGGTTTTTGTGCAAAAAGCAAAGCCGAAATTTGAAGAATAAAAATTAAAATTATTTTAGATTTTAGTTTCATGAAAAGTTTGATTTATTTGGTAAATCTAATCAATATTTTTAATTCTAAAAATAGATTTTAGCCTTTTCAAATATTTTTTTAATACTTTTGCCTCTTAATCATTTTTTAAAATGCTGAATTCTAAAAAATTATTGCTTACAGGAGCTCTATTTATAGGGCTATCCTCTTATGCACAAGAAGATGAAGACAATACAGATGGTTCTAAAAAAATAGAAGCCGTGGTCATCTCTAAAAAAAAGAAGAAAAAGTATAAAAATCCAGCTCATGAGATTTTAGCAAAACTAGTTGCAAAAAAACACATCAACAATCCTGATAATCTGAAATCATACTTCTCTGAAAATCAGTCCCGTATGGAGATAGCATTTAGCAGTCTTGGGGATAAGTTTCAGAATACGAAGGTCTATAAGGATTTGAAAAAGGTAATGGAAGCCTCCAAAGACAGCCTAGGGAATGATGTGGCGCTTCCTGTTTTTATCTCAGAAAATATTTCGGATTTTTATTATCAAAAAAGCCCTGAAAAGCGCGCCGAAATCATCAAAAAAAGTAAAGTAGACGGTGTCGGAATAGAGGATAATGCGATGTTTTCCCAGCTGATAAGTTCTACTTTCATCAAATATAATTTCTACAATAATTATATTCATATTTTAGACAAAAACTTCATCTCTCCGCTGAATGATAATTTTACTTCAAACTATGATTTTGAGCTGGTGGATAGAGATTTTCAAGTCAATGAAAATGGATATTATAAAATCAATTTTAAACCTAAAAGAGCCTCTGATTTGGCTTTTGAAGGGACTTTGCTGATTTCGCACAGCAACTATTCACTTTTCAGAATTACAGCGAAAATAGGTTCTGCGGCTAACCTGAACTTCATCAATAACATTGTAGTAGACCAAGAACTTGAAGAAGTGGGTGATTCTGAAATACACATGCCTGTAAAGTCCCTCGTTACGCTGGAAACTGCAAAACTGGGCAAAAACGGAATGGCAGGGATTTTAAAATATCATGTTTCGAGCAAAAAAATAAAAATCAACCAAGATTTTGATCAAAAAATATTCAGCAAACCCATCATTGTTCTTCCAAATGCAAACGACAAAGATGAGCAGTACTGGGAAAAGAACAGACACGAACCGATAACGGAAAGAGAACAAAAAGTCTATGCAATGATAGACGAAGTCAAAAATCTCCCTTCGGTGAAGTCTTATATAGATGTTTTGGAAATTATCCTAAGAGGCTATTATGAGGCTGGAAAAGTGGATTTAGGCCCGATACTCTACACGGCTGGATATAACGATGTGGAGGGGTTCAGGCTGAGAGCAGGATTTAGAACCAATCATAAATTCAGTAAGAAATGGATTTTCAGCGGATATTTGTCTTACGGATTTAAGGACAGAGAGTTCAAATACGGCGGTGGTATAGATTACATTATTTCACGAGACCCATGGACACAGGTGGGGATTTCTGCCCTGCATGATTTAGACCAAGTGGCACTGCAGTATGGCAACTTTTTACTTAAGAAAAATGCGATTTTTGATGCATTTTCTAAAAATGGTGATATGCTGATAAGAAAACCTTTCTGGAAGAATAATTATGAAATCTATTTTCAGAGGGATTTTGTAAACTCTATCACTCAGAGGTTTACCCTTAGACATTCTACTTTTAACCCATTGTTTGATTTAGCTTATACCAACTACACGGATGAGCATGGGAATGTTTTTAATAATTTCAAAACCACTGAAATGATTTCTGAAACTCAGTGGAAAATGGGAAGAAAAGCCCTGCAGTCCGATAAAAACAAGCAGGTAATAATGAATAACAATTTTACTCCTACGGTTACTTTCAGGTTTACACATGCCTTTAAGGGAATCATGGGAAGTAATTTTGAATACAATAAAATTTATCTAAATGTCCAGCAAAAAATCCCTATGGGAATTTTAGGACAGGGGAACTATTCCCTCACAGCGGGAATTATCCCAGACCGAGTTCCTTTTCCTCTTTTGGAAAACCATTTAGGAAATGAGTTTGTATTTTACAACAGAAATTCATTTAACATGATGCGTTTCTTTGAATTTACAAGTAACAGATTTGTTTCCCTACAATACACCCAATATTTGGAAGGTTTGATTACCAATAGGTTACCTTTGATTAAAAAATTAAATTGGAGAAATCACCTGACTTTCAATTATTTGATAGGAGATTTGGAGGAAAGATTCAACGCAAATGGAGCATTAAACGGCCTAAACGGAAAACCATACATAGAAATCGGCTATGGTTTTTCTAATATTTTTAGATTTTTACGAGTAGATTTTGTGCATAGACTTACTCATTTGCACAATACCAGTTCCGTTTTTGAAACCAATCCGCCTAAATTCAGCATAAAAGTTTCGGCTCAAATAAGATTATAATTTAGAAAAATGCAAAAATACCTTGAACTTAATATAAAAATAGAACCACTCCAGCCATGGAACGAAATTCTAATGGCGGAGCTGATAAACATTGGTTTTGACAGCTTTACGGAAGAAAATGACGGCATTCTGGCGTATGTTCCAGAAGAGTCTTTCAGCGAAGATGAGCTAAAAAATCTTTGGCTGCTGAGCCATGATGAGGTTAAAATTTCCTACACCATTCAGGAAATGCCGAATATCAACTGGAATGAGGAATGGGAAAAGAATTTTTCGCCCATAAATGTGGAAAACAAAGTGCTCATCCGCGCCGAATTTCACGAAAGCCAAAACACGCCATACGAAATCATCATTCAGCCCAAAATGTCCTTCGGAACAGGGCATCACGCCACTACTTACCTGATGATTCAGCAGATGCTGGATATGGATTTTAGTGGTAAAAAAGTGCTGGACATCGGCTGTGGGACTTCTATTTTAGCAATTTTTTCAAAACTGAAAGACGCAGAGGATGTTTTAGCCATTGACATCGATGAATGGGCAGTGGAAAACTCCAAAGAAAATGCGGAAAGAAACCAAATGAATTTCCGCATAGAACAAGGAACAGCGGAAAATCTTGGAAAGGAAAATTTTGATATTATTTTAGCGAATATCAACCGAAATATTTTGATTTCAGACATTCCTACTTATGTTTCGGTTTTGAACAACGGCGGAAAACTCCTGCTTTCAGGACTTTGTTTCTTCGATGTCAATGATATTTTGGAAGTCTGCACAAAGCATGATTTAGTTCTAAAAAACCAAGTCCAAAGAGAAGAATGGGTAAGTCTTCTTTTAGAAAAACCTTAATCCAAATAAAATGCAAACAGTCTTATTACCAATATTTTACCTCCCTCCTATTTCTTGGTTTTCTGAGTTTTGTAATTCGGAAAATCAGATTATTTTGGAGCAAGAGGAACACTTCCCAAAGCAGACTTACCGAAATAGAGCCTGTATTTTTGGGGCAAATGGAAAACTGCCTTTAATCATCCCAATAAACCACAACGGGAAAAGAGCTTTCCGAGATATAGAAATATCATACTCCGAAAGATGGCAGTCGCTCCATTGGAAATCAATAAAAACAGCTTATCAGTCTTCTCCTTACTTTGAATTTTATGAAGATCAGCTGAGCAAAGTTTATGAAAATCAACCCAAATTTTTAATTGATTTCAACCTAAAAAGTCTGGAAATTCTCCAAAAATTATTGAAAACCAACATAAGTTTCTCACTGACAGAGGAATACATCAAAACGCCTTCTGTAAAGGATTTTAGGGAAAGTTTTTCAGCAAAAATAGAACCTTCCTTCCAGCAGGAGGAATATTATCAAACTTTTTCTGATAAACTGGGCTTTATCAAAGACCTTTCCGTAGTAGATTTGCTCTGCAATCTGGGGCCTGAGGCTGGTTCTTACCTAAAAAATCATAGAAATGAATAAGAAAATTATTTTTCCGCTGATTTTCTTGGGACAGCTGTTTGCTGCACAGAGTTTTAAAATCATTCCTTTGGGCGTTTTTGGCGGAATAGATGAAAGCAATCTTTCTTCTTATCTCATCTCTGAGCCGAGCAAAGAGTCTTATCTGGCTCTGGATGCAGGAACTATCCATACAGGACTGAAAGTTTATTTACAAAAAAACAGGAAAAAAGAAAGTCCAGAGCAATTTTTAAAAGATAAAATCAAGGGATATTTCATCTCACATCCGCATTTTGACCACAGCTCGGGGCTGGTTATTAACTCGCCCGAAGATTCTAAAAAGAACATTTACGGAGCGGAATTTGTGATAGAAGCCCTTAAAAAACATCATTTTTCTTGGGAAGCTTGGGCTAATTTTGCCAATGAAGGCGAAAAACCTATTTTGGGAAAATACACCTACAAAAAACTGAACACAGATGAATGGACAAGTGTGGAAAATACTGGTTTACAGCTGAAAATGTATTATCTAAGCCACACAGGGAAAAATCTAAGTTCGGCGGCGCTTATAAAAAACTCTGAAAATCAATACTTTGTATATCTAGGAGATACGGGTGCGGATAGAATTGAGGGAACGGAGCAGCTTGCCGATTTATGGAAAGCCATCGCTCTGATTATCAAAGAAAAAAGGCTGAAAGGCGTCGCCATAGAATGTTCTTATAGTAACGAACAACCTGAAAACCAGCTGTATGGACACCTCACTCCTCGCCTATTGACCGAGGAAATGGAGAACTTGGAGAAACTTGTCGGCGAAGAAGGTCTGAAAGATTTAAATCTCATCATCACCCACATCAAACCTAAGAAAAACATTCATCAAAAAGTTAAAAGAGAGTTAAATGTTTTGTATAAAAAAGGGATAAAAATTATCTTTGCTGAACAAGGAAAAGTAATTAATTTATAAATAACAAATTTACAATGAAAAAAGTACTCATTGCAGCGGCGTTTTTAGCGTCTTTTAGTTTTGCTTTTGCACAAGACAAAATGCAAAATAATGATTTGAAAACTTGGTATCACAAAGATTTTTCAACTACCAATGTTTATGGTGTTAATACCAACAATGCTTACAAATTCTTAGAATCCAAAGGATTAAAGCCAAGAACTGTTGTAGTAGGTGTTTTGGACAGCGGTGTGGAAGTAGACCACCCAGGGCTGATTAACAACATGTGGAAAAACCCAAATGAAATCCCAAACAATGGTATAGATGATGATAAAAACGGATATGTAGATGATATCTATGGATGGAACTTCATCGGTGGAAAAACAGCTGATGTAGATGCTGATAACCTAGAAGTGACTAGAATGGTTAAAAAATATCAGCCGATATTTGAAGGAACCGATTCTGCTAAAAACAGAGCAAATCAGGCAAAAATGCCAGAAGAATATGCTATGTACCAAAAGTCTAAAAAACTATTTGATGAAAAAGGTTCAGAAGCTAAGCAGTATTATCAATATTTTTCTGGGTTTAATAATGCTATCCCAAGTATCATAAAAACTCTAAATGGAAAGACTTTGACTAAAACTAATTTAGCAGCGATAAAACCTGCTTCTCAAGAAGACAGCAGAAACTTGCAGATTTTAAATTCTCTTGTTCAAGAGGCTGAAAATGTAGGAAAAACTCCAAAAGAAGTTGAAGAATTATTGAGAAAAGAGGTAGATGGTGCCCTAAAACACTACGAATCTCAGGCTACAAAACACTACAACCTTGATTTTGACCCAAGAAAAGAAATCGTAGGAGATAATTATGATAATTATAACGAAAAACACTACGGAAACAACCATTACGAAGGGCCTGATGCATCTCACGGAACGCATGTTTCTGGAATCATCGCAGGACTTCCTCACGGAAATGAAGTTCAGTATGGTGTAGCTCATAAAGTGGCTAAAATCATGACTGTAAGAGCCGTTCCAGACGGAGACGAAAGAGATAAAGATGTTGCTAATGCCATCAGATACGCAGTAGACAACGGAGCTAAAATCCTTAACATGAGTTTTGGTAAGGCTGTATCTCCAGGAAAAAAATATGTTTGGGATGCGATGAAATACGCAGAGAAAAAAGGTGTTCTTCTGGTAAAAGCAGCAGGAAATGACAATCAAAACATCGGAGAAAATGAGTATTTCCCTACTAATTTCATGAAGCAATCAGACGAAAAACCATTCGTTAGCAACATGATAGTGGTAGGAGCTAGCACAAATAACAACCAAAACCTAAGAGCTAGATTCTCTAACTACAATGGTAAAATGGTAGATGTTTTTGCGCCAGGGCAAGAAATCTACTCTACTGTTCCAGATGCTAAATACGAATACCTACAAGGAACTTCTATGGCATCTCCAGTGGTAGCAGGTGCGGCAGCTGTGCTTTGGGCATATATGCCAAGCCTTACTCCTCAGCAGATAAAAGAAGCACTCGTAAAAACAGTAAATAAATCTACTGTAAATGCGAATGTAGATTCTAATGCAAACTTTGACCAAATTTCAGTTGCAGGAGGTGTAATAGACCTTTACAAAGCGGCTCAGTATGCTTATGATAATTTTTACAACAAAAAAGGAGTAAAAACAAACAGAAAAGCAGCTAAGGCAAAATAATAATTAAATAGAAAAACGCTTCCAAAATAGGAAGCGTTTTTAATTGTAAATAAACACCACCATTTCAGTGGTGTTATTTTGTTTTTAATTAACAGGAACTGAATAGAACCAGTTTTCATACCAAGTTGTTCCATATACCTGACTAGCAGATGTGTTATATTCAAAGGCACTTCTGATAATATTAGGAACATCACTCTGTAAATTCAGATATAATGTCTGATAAGAATTAGTATTATTATTATAAATAAAATTCCCTACAAATTCATAATCATGCTCTAAATACGGATGGAACATTGTGTAGACAGGTTTTTCATTAGTGTAACCATTATTTGTTCCTACATCTTTCAGTCCCACATAGACTCTCGTATAAGCTTTTGTAGGGTTAGGTACTTGAGAACTCAATATGTGAAGCTTTACAAAAACCATGTTTGTCCCTGGTTTCACGACCACGGTAGCGATTTTATTCCAACGCGAATTCCCTAATCTCACTCCTGCATTCCATGTAAATCTTCCTACAGCAGGAGCTCCTTTAAATAATTCTACATCTTTCCAAGTTCCTACACCATTAGCATCACTGGTAAGGACTTTTCCAGCTCCTTGATTAGTATCTACTATTTTGATAGCAGTAGGTCCATTAGCCTCTATATGTAGTTTAGCATCAGGTTTGTATGTTCCCACCCCTATATTAGGACTTCTGTTGTGTCCTTTTTTATATCCTAAGATGATAGTATTATCTTGTCCAGAGCTTGCTGTAAGTTCAGAAGCATTGATTCCATTTCCTATTACCACTACATTGTCTAGTTCAGCTGTGTTAGCAGTTGGGAAAGTAGAACTTCCTAAATGCACATTATTATGTCCTTTTACCCATTCTCCTGCTCCGTTACCAATAGCAGTGTTGTTATTCCCTGCAACATTATTTACTAAGGCATTTAGACCTTGAGCATTGTTATGTTGTCCTGTAGTGTTCTTAGCTAATGCATAAGTTCCTGCAGCGATATTGTAGCTTCCAGAAACATTTTCCTCTAAAGCACCATATCCTAGCGCAATGTTGTGTCCTGCAGTAGTAGCTTTAGATAATGGGTGGTGTCCTATAGCAATATTGTAGTCACCTGAAACATTTTCAAACAAAGCACTATTACCTATACCTATATTAGAGTTACCATTGATGTTTTTAGAAAGAGTATTCACCCCAAGTCCGATGTTAGCTACTCCTACAGTATTAGAATTAAGAGTAGAAATACCTAAACCAACATTGTAAGAACCTGTAGTGTTTCCAGATAGAGTTCCTTCCCCAATAGCAATGTTTCTGTCCCCAGTAGTATTTAAACGAAGGGTATTAGTACCAAAACCGATGTTGTTGTTACCAGTTGTATTAAATCTAAGTCCATTAGTTCCAATAGCAATGTTATTTACCCCTGTTGTATTAGCAAAAAGAGCTGTAGATCCTAGAGCGACATTGTCTTTACCAGTAGTATTGGTTCTAAGTGCATTTGTACCTAAACCAATGTTGTTGGTACCTACAGTATTATTAAATAAGGCACCAGCACCTACAGCAACATTGTCCAATCCTGTAGTGTTATTAAGTAAAGCACTAGTCCCCATAGCAATGTTGTTATTTCCTGTGGTATTGGATCTTAAGGCATTCGTACCAAATCCAAAGTTGCTAGCACCAGTTGTATTCGATAAGAGAGCGCTATTTCCTAAAGCAATATTGTCATTTCCTGTGGTACTATTTACAAGGGCATCATTTCCCATAGCAATATTGTCATTTCCTGTGGTATTTTCATAAAGTACTCGTTCTCCAATACCTATATTAAATTTCCCTGTAGTAGTATTATATAGAGCATTATTACCAATAGCTAAATTTGAGATTCCGTTAGTACTAGATCTAAGGGCATAATTTCCTATGGCAATACCACTACCTCCAGAACTAAGAGCACTGTTACCTACAGCAACACCTGAACCTCCAGAACTAAAAGCGTTGTTGCCTACAGCAACACCATCGCCACCACCATTTCTGAAAGCATTATGACCTATCGCAAAACCATTACCACCTGTATAATCGGCAAGAGCTCCATTACCTATAGCTAAATTACCTCCACTACCAGCATTAGAGTAAAGGGCATTAGCCCCTATAGCTAAATTACTTCCACCTCCATTTAGTGAGAATAATGCTCCTGGTCCAATACCTATGTTATCACCACCGCCACCTACAGTAGTACCATTACCTCCAAGACCTGCATCTTGTGTGATGTGGTTACTACCACCTACTAGTCTAAGGTCTTGTTCTTGTGTAGTTCCTTCAGCTATTTTCACCCACTTGTTATCAGTAGAACTATAGTAATAGAAACCTTTAGAAGTTACATTAGAAGTTACAGCATTTGTAGTTCCTGAGATGTTATCTACATATACTAAAGTAGATTCTTTCAAATTAGTAGTAGCAATGCTATTTAGTCTCGCTTTGCTTACTCTTGGAATCAAAACTCCCTCGTTTGTAGTTGCAGTTGTTGCTGCATTCGCTGCGCTGGGCTTTATATCTAGAGTAGCCTCTGGGTTACTTGTGTTTACCCCTACTTTTCCTGCTTGGGCAAAAGCCAAACTTGTTGCCAAAAGCCCTAAAAAAATAATGTTTTTTCTCATATGATATATAAATTTATTGATTATCCAAAGCCTAATTCTTTCTTTTCCTTTTTAAAACAAAGAAAGAATAACTTTACAAAAGTACTAAATAAAATATAAAAATTTCTTAAAAAACGAGATTTTCTTTTTTGTTAAAATAAATTTGTATAATTTAGCAATTATTATAAAAATTGAAATCTTAGAAATTATGAAAAAGTTCTTATTAACAGCAGGTTTGGGAGCATTATTCCTAACAGCTTGTAAATCACAAGGGTCTGCTACACAAGGAAGCCATACTTTGACTAATTATGACCTAAAAGGTGAATGGGTAGTCTCTTCTGTAGACTATGATAAAAAATTCAAAATAAAACCTTTCCACGAAAATGTTGATGCACAGTGCTTTGTAGGAGGAACTTGGAAACTTATTCCTAACAACTATTCTGGAAGCTACAGCCTAAACGGAAAAGGTAACTGTCCTATGGTGACACAAGCCATCAAATTTGAAGTTACAAAAAACAAAGAATTTAGATTCAAAAAACTTCAAGACAATGTAAAGGCTAAAAAAATCACAGAAGGATATGTGCTTCAGCTGGAAAATCAGCAGAAAGACAGTTTTACCCTTACACAGAGCGTACCTTTTGAAGGGGAAGTTATTAAAGTATATTATCAATTTCAACGAGTAAAATAATTTATATTATGAAGATATTTAATAAGCCATATGTAGTGGCACTTGGACTCTCTGGGTCATTATTATTCACAAGTTGTGAAGCCATCAAAAATTCTAATAATACACAAAGAGGTGTAGCTATAGGTGCTGCCAGCGGAGCTGTTATCGGAGGTATCTTGGGTAACAACATCGGTAAAGGCGGTAAAGGAACTATGGGTGCTGTTTTAGGTGGTATCGTAGGTGGTGTAGCTGGTGGTGTCATCGGTAACAAAATGGACAAACAGGCTCGTGAGATAAAAACAGCCCTCCCTGGTGCAGAAGTAGAGCGTGTAGGAGAAGGAATCAAGGTAGTTTTGAATGAAAACAGCGTGAATTTTGATTTCAATTCTTCTAATCTTACTTCTACTGCAAAAAACAACTTGAACAAGGTAGCGGAGGTTTTCAAAAACAATCCTGATACAAACATCAATGTTTACGGACATACTGATGACAAAGGTGCTGATGATTACAACCAAAAGCTTTCTGTAAGAAGAGCCGATGCGGTAGTAAACTACCTTAAAGCAAAAGGTCTAAAATCAAGTAGATTTACAGCTATTGGTATGGGAGAATCTGAGCCTGTTGCTTCTAATGACACAGAGACTGGAAGAGCTAAAAACAGACGAGTGGAGTTTGCTATCACTGCAAACGAAAAAATGATAGAGGATGCTAAAAAAGGAAACTAGTTTATTTAGGTTTCTCATATAACGAAAGGTGCAGACTCATGTTCTGCGCCTTTTATTTATTCATAAAGTGATTATCAATGGAAAAATCTATGAGCTTTGAAGAAAATTTGTAAATAACTTTATCATAAAATAGAAAATAAATTGCTTATAATTATGATAAATGTAACTTCAATACCTCTTTTTGAAAATTTAATTCAATATAAATTTGACAATATCTATTATGATTTTCATAATGACTATTATTGTCAAAAATTATTCTATTCTGATAATGAGTTATTTATATACTTAAACCATATTGAAGAAAATAAAAATGTGATTTTTAATTTTATAAATGTAACTATTGCTAATTTTTCTTTTTACTCCCAAATAAAAGAAACAGAAGGTTTTACAATAGATACTTTATATAGAGGCAGATTTGAAGCTAAAGGAAAATTAAAAGAGCTTTCAGATGATAACAGAGGATATTTTTATTTAGAGTTTTATGAAGGACAAAAGATTGAATTTTGGGCGGAATACATTGTTCTAAAGACAGAATAATCCTAATTTTTTAAATATAGTAATATTTCAGATATGCTGTTAAAAACATAATATGCTAATATAACACATACAGAAACAAAAACTGAATTTTAATATTTTCAATATGACTATTATAGAACTTATAAAACTTATTAAACCTATTCCTGAAATGTATATTAGGAAACATAGTATATTTTGTTTTGAAGCCTTTGTTAATGGGTGGTATCATCGTGATGAGAAAGAAGATGTAAAGTCTGGTGTACTATATACCGAATTCTATGAATGGCTAAGAAAAAGATACAATATTAATGATTCTATGGGATGGGCTAATATACTTTTTTATAAATTTGAAACGGAAGAAAAGGCTTTGGATGAGTTCTTTGTTTTGTTCAATACTTTTTATAAAGAAAAATACGAAACAAGTTTATGGTAATGGGGAATGTCTCAAATGTGTTGTTAAAGTTCCATACTTCACCAATCCACAAAGCACAAAAGAATAAGTATAACATTTTACAAGTATGAAAATAGAAGCAATTAACAAAGGGAGTGAAGCAAAAGCTCTTGCTTTTCAGGAGTTTTTAGGCTTTACCTTGCCCGATGATTATTTTAATTTTTTAGCCCAAAATGACGGCGCTATCATTGATGAAGCCTATTTCTATGTAAAGGATATAGAGGAATACATTATGTTTGATCTTTTCTATAATATAGAAAAATGTATAAAAATCTATGAAGAGTTCAGTGATGATTTTCCCGAAAAAAGCCTTGTCATCGGGAGAGATCCAGGAGGAGGAATGCTCCTTTTAGTAACCACAGACGTAGGTGATTTCTCCAAAGGGATTTATTTCTATGACCATTCTCACTTTTTTGAGGCTTCCAATAGTGATTGTAATACTTACTTTGTATGCGATACATTTACCGAGTTTATAACCATTTTAAAGCATACCACTTTGTCATAGATATATCGTTAAAAAACAGATTACCAATCAGTGAAATAAAACCTTTTCAGCACTTAATGTTTTAGAAGTTTTTACAATTTAATTATATTTTATGAAAAAATATATAAAACTCCTTAGAATAGAACAATGGATTAAAAATATTTTTGTTTTTCTGCCCTTATTTTTTTCAGGGTCTTTTCTTCATTTGGAGCTGTTTAGCGTGAGTTTATTTGCGTTTTTTATTTTCTCTTTTACGGCAAGTTGTATTTACATAATCAATGATTATATAGATATAAAAGCAGACAAAAAACACCCTGAAAAGTGCAAAAGACCTCTGGCTTCGGGAGAAATCAGTAAACCTACAGCAAAAATGGTTTTTGCTGGTTTAGTTTTTCTAATTGTTTCTTTGACAAGCCTTGTGGGATTTCTTTTTTCAATAGACCTACTCTATTTTTGTCTTGTCATTGCCGCCTATTTTATTATGAATATCGCCTATACTTTTAGGCTAAAACATATCGCGATAGTTGATATTTCTATCATTGCTTTGGGCTTTGTTTTTAGGGTTTTGGCAGGTGGATATATTACAGGAATTTGGATTTCTCAGTGGGCTATTTTACTGACATTTTTACTGGCTTTGGTTTTAGCGATTGGAAAAAGACGAGGCGAACTTATAAACTCACAAATAAACGGAAAAACGAGAAAAGCTCTGGATGGGTACAATATTCAGTTTGCGGACATTGTATTGGCGGTAAGCTGTTCATTAGCAATCATTTGCTATGTGATGTTTACCCTCTCTCCTGATGTTCAGTCCAGATTTAATCAAAAAATTTTTTACACCACATTTTTTGTTATTTTTGTTTTTTTGAGATATTTACAGCAGACTTTGGTGTATAATAAAACGGAATCTCCTACTAAAACCTTTTATAGAGATAAATACATCCAAGTTACTGTTTTACTTTGGATTATATCTTTCGTATTAATGATTTACTTTAAGTAAGATTATGCAAAAAAAATTATATTGTTTTGACTTTGATGGCACTTTGACAAAGAAGGACACTATGTTCGCCTTTCTTAGATTTTATGAACCTAAAAAATTCTATATTAGTTTCATCAAACACATTCCGCTTTTCATCATGCTAAAACTAAAATTAGCCAATGCTGGTGAGGTCAAAAAAAGTTTTGTCAATTCTATTCTAAAAGGAAAAACTCGGCAGGAAATAGAGTCCAAAGCGCTACAATTTTTTAATGAAAACTACCCGAGCATTATCCGCGAAAGCGCCATAGATTTTATCAATCAAATTGACCGAACTACGACCAAATGTCTCTTGGTGACAGCATCTCTGGACATCTGGGCAAAACCTTTTGCAGAAAAATGGAAAATGGATTTGGTAGCCACACAGGCGCACTTTGAAAATGATATTTTTACAGGAAAATTCAGTACCAAAAACTGCAACGGACAGGAAAAAGTCAATAGAATAAAAAAACTTATCCAAAACGAAACTTTCGATAAAACCATCGCTTTTGGCGATACATCAGGAGACCGAGAAATGCTTTCTTGGGCAGATGAGGGGTTTTATCGTTTTTTTCATTAAATTTGTCAAAATATTGATATGAAACATTTTATTTTAATAGGATTTATGAGCATTTTCACATCTTGTTTTTCTCAGAAAAAAGTGAAAAATGACGCTAAAACATCTTTTTCCACAGAAAAAGATATTTTCTATTCCAACCAAAATGGTGGTGCATTATATCCAAGTTTTTCTTTGATTAAAAACCAAGAAGAATTGGATAAAGCTATGCTGGGCGAAGGGACATTTATAATAGACAACGAAAATACTGATAATCAAAAAATAAAATTCCCTAAAAACAGAAAAGTAATAAAGTACAATTTGGGAGAATTTCGGTCTGGGAGCCACACACCCGAGAAGCTTGATAGCTACAGAGTGAATGGAGAAACTTTGGAATTGTTTATCAAAAAAGGAAAATTTGAAAAAGAACACGAAACAGATTTAGAGTTTAGTATTCAGGTTGTTACCAGACCATACATCATTTTTTCGGTTCCAAAAAAACTAGAATTCAAAAAAATCATAATAATCTATGAATAAAATATATTTAGACAACGCAGCAACTACTCCTCTAAATGAGCAGGTTATAGAAGAAATGCTGTCCGTGATGAGAAATCATTATGGAAATCCCTCCTCTACGCACAGTATCGGGCAAGAAGCTAAAACCTTGATAGAAAATACCCGAAGAAAAATCGCAGAATACCTGCGAGTAACTCCTGGTGAGATTATTTTCACTTCTTGTGGAACGGAGTCTAACAACTTGATTATCAAATCCTGCGTGGAACATCTCGGAGTTAAAAGAATTATTTCTTCTGCCCTTGAGCACAAATGTGTGTCAGAATCCTGCCTTGAAATGAAAAACCACAAAGGCGTGGAGCTTGTCTATCTTCGCCCTGACAGAAATGGGAATTTTGATTTAACCGAGCTGGAAAAAATCCTAAAATCATCTGACAAAAAGACCTTAGTGAGTCTGATGCATGCGAATAATGAAATCGGAAATTTATTAGATATAGAAAAAGCCGCTGAAATCTGTAAGCAAAATCATGCTCTTTTCCATTCTGACACTGTGCAGACAGTAGGGCATTTGGATTTAGATTTTTCAAAAATTCCTATTGATTTCGCTTCGTGCAGTGCGCATAAATTCCATGGCCCGAAAGGTGTAGGCTTTGCATTTGTCAGAAAATCTTCTGGTTTGAAAGGCCTTATCGTGGGAGGAACACAGGAAAGAAGCCTGAGAGCAGGAACGGAAAATGTGATTGGAATTGTCGGTTTAGGGAAAGCATTAGAATTATCGATTGATAATTTAGAAAAATATTCTACTCATATTCAAGGGATTAAAGATTATGCTATTTCAGAACTAAAAAAAGTATTCCCTAACATTAAATTCAACGGACAATCTTCCAACAAAGAGAAAAGCCTTTACACGGTACTAAGTCTCGCTCTGCCGTTTAAGAATCCTTTGATAGGCTTACAGCTAGACATGAAGGGAATTGCAGTTTCCCAAGGAAGTGCGTGTAGCTCTGGTGCTAGCAAGCCTTCTATGGTGCTGATGTCCATCCAGACAGAAGAAGAGATGGATACTACTACTCCGCTTAGGGTTTCGTTTAGCAGTAAGACCACCAAAGAAGATATAGATAAATTGATATCTGCTCTAAATGAAATTGTTCAAGAAAATAAAATAGAAATCAATAATAATTAGCATAGATTTTACAATAAAAAGATTGTTGTATTTTTGCATCAAATTTAATATAAAATATATTTATCATGGCACTAACAGTTACAGACGGAACATTTAAAGAATCCGTATTACAATCAGATAAACCAGTATTAGTAGACTTTTGGGCTACTTGGTGTGCTCCTTGTAGAATGCTTTCTCCTGTTATCGAGCAGCTTCATAACGAGTTTGAAGGTAAGGCCGTAGTTGCAAAAGTAGATGTTGATAACAATCAGCAAGTATCTTTGGAATATGGTATCAGAAGCATCCCTACTCTTCTTATTTTCAAAAATGGAGAAGTGGTTGATAAAATAGTAGGACTTTCTCCAAAAGAAGTTATCGCAGAGAAACTTTCTGCACATTTATAAAAAATATTTGTTTGATAATGAATGCTTTTCGTAATCGGAAAGCATTTTTTTTATTATTTATTTGCTAGTGAAAATAAATATATATATATTTGCACTCACAAAATCGAGAATAGAAGTTCATAATAAAGAAAGTAGATCCGGTAGTTCAGTTGGTTAGAATGCCGCCCTGTCACGGCGGAGGTCGCGGGTTCGAGTCCCGTCCGGATCGCACCATAATTTTAAGGTTTTAAAAATTTGTTTTTAGATCCGGTAGTTCAGTTGGTTAGAATGCCGCCCTGTCACGGCGGAGGTCGCGGGTTCGAGTCCCGTCCGGATCGCACCCTCTTCATTTGATGAAGAGGTTTTTTTGTTATTATAGCTAAGATTAAATATCATTCTTAAGTAAAATTTATTTACTTTTGCAGTCTAATTAAATAAGATTGAAAATGTCATTATCAGAACAAGAAATCATACGCCGAGAGAAGTTAGAAAAACTTACCCAAATGGGAATCAATGCATTCCCAGCAGACGAATATACTATCACAGACTCCACACAGTCTATAAAAGAAGGTTTTGAAGAAGGAAAAAAGGTAAAAATAGCAGGAAGACTTATTTCTAGAAGAATACAAGGAAAGGCTTCTTTTGCCGAATTACAGGACTCTTCTGGGCGTATTCAGGTTTATTTCAATAGAGATGAAATCTGCCCTACTGATGATAAAGAACTTTATAACGAAGTGTACAAACATCTTTTGGACATCGGTGACATCATCGGTGTAGAAGGAGAATTGTTCAAAACTCAGGTAGGAGAAATGACAGTAATGGTGAAAAATTTCACTCTTTTGACTAAAACTCTCCGACCGCTGCCTTTTGCTAAAATAGATGAAAACGGCGTGGTTCATGATGCTTTCAACGACCCTGAACTTCGTTACCGCCAGAGATATGTGGATTTAGTAGTAAATCCAGAGGTAAAGGAAGTTTTCGTAAAGAGAACTAAACTTTTCAATGCGATGCGTCAGTTCTTTAATGACGCTGGATATTTTGAAGTAGAAACGCCTATTTTACAATCTATCCCAGGAGGAGCTGCCGCGCGGCCATTTATCACTCACCATAATGCTTTGGATATCCCTTTATACCTTAGAATTGCCAATGAATTGTATCTAAAAAGGCTGATTGTAGGTGGTTTTGATGGTGTATATGAGTTTTCTAAAAACTTCCGTAACGAAGGCATGGACAGAACCCATAACCCTGAATTTACTGCAATGGAAATCTATGTGGCATACAAGGATTACAATTGGATGATGGACTTCACCGAAAGACTTTTGGAGCATTGTGCCAAAGCTGTAAATGGAACAACCAAAGCAGTTTTCGGAGAACATGAGATAGACTGGAAAGCTCCTTACGAAAGAATTTCTATGACAGATGCCATCAAGAAATTTACAGGATACGATATCACTGGCAAGAGCGAAGAAGAACTTAGAACATTCGCGAAATCCATCGGTATAAATGTAGATGAGACAATGGGTAAAGGAAAACTGATAGATGAAATATTTGGAGAAAAATGTGAGGGCAACTTTATTCAGCCTACTTTCATCACAGATTATCCAATAGAAATGTCACCTTTGACTAAAAAACACAGAGATAAAGAAGGTTTGACCGAGAGATTCGAGCTGATGGTCTGCGGTAAGGAAATTGCAAATTCTTATTCTGAGCTAAATGACCCAATAGACCAGCGCGAAAGATTCGAAGAACAAATGAAACTTTCCGAAAAAGGAGATGATGAAGCGATGTTCATAGACCAAGATTTCCTGCGTGCTTTGGAATACGGAATGCCTCCAACAGCTGGTTTAGGGATAGGTATGGACAGACTGATGATGTTCCTTACCAATAATGCATCCATCCAAGAAGTGCTGTTTTTCCCTCAGATGAGACCAGAAAAGAAAATGCCGGCAATAGAACTGGGAGATGATGAAAAACTAATTTTAGAAATCTTAAAATCTGGTGAAGCGATGCCTCTTTCTGAGGTTAAAGAAAAATCCCAACTATCTGGTAAAAAATGGGATAAAGCAACCAAAAACCTTACGAAAAGCAACATCGTAAAAGTAGAAAAAACAGAAACTGATTTACTAATGCAGTTGGTTTAGAAGATAAAAAACAAAGGTTATTCTTTTTTGAATAACCTTTATTTTTTCATAAAAACTCTATTGCTTTTTCTAATGCGATTCCTCTGGAACCTTTTAGCAGAATATTTTTATTTTTGATACAATTTTGTTTTAAATACTCTATAAGCTCATCGGTGTTTTTAAATGATTTTTCAGAAGGATTCACCTGCTTAAAAATACTTCCCACAGTTATGATTTCATCTAAATTTAGGGATTTCGCTTGTTCCCATATTTTTTGATGCTCCGTAACACTCTCCTCACCTAGCTCCAGCATATCTCCTATGATAACAGTTTTAGAACCAGTGAATTGGCTAAAATTATTCAATGACAAAGCCATACTGCTAGGATTGGCATTATAGGTGTCCAAAACCAATGTTTTCCCATTTTTCTCTACAACTTGCGAACGCATATTGGTAGGCTTATAATTTTCTATTGCTGATTTAATTTCCTCAAAATCAATATTAAAATGCAAACCTAAACTTACCGCTGCACAAATATTCGTAAAGTTATAATCTCCCGTAAGGTTGGACTGAATTTTCTGTCCATCATAAATAACTCCAACTAGATTCTTTTCTACAAACTTCTCAAAATAATACTGAGAATCATCTGCACCAAAAGCTATTTTTTTTGGATAATTTTTAGTTTTTTCTCGCTGAATTTCATCAGCTTCGTTTACTAATATTGTTTGGTTATTTTCTTTTAAATAATCATAAAGTTCTGATTTTCCTTTTATTACACCTTCAAAACCACCAAAGCCTTCTAAATGAGCTTTACCAAAATTAGTAATATAGCCTATATTTGGTTCTGCTAATGAACAGAGAAGTTCTATCTCTTTTTGATGATTTGCTCCCATTTCTATCACAGCAATTTCGTGTTCTTTCGTTATGGAAAGCAAGGTAAGCGGAACTCCTATATGATTATTTAAATTCCCAAAAGTATATTGAGTTTTGTATTTTCTAGCCAATACAGAGGAAATTAACTCTTTTGTAGTGGTTTTTCCATTACTTCCTGTAAGTCCTATAATGGGAATTTGTAATTGTCTACGATGGAATAAGGCCAATTTTTGTAAAAAATCTAGTGTAGAAGGAACATAAAATATTTTTTTTTCTATATTTTCATATTCTTTTTTCTCAACTATTACAGCTCCAGCTCCGTTCTGTATAGCATCCTCTGCCTTTGTAGCAGCATCAAAATTCTCTCCTGAAAAAGCAAAGAAAACTGTTCCCTTCTCTATTTTTCTACTATCTATACTTATCTTTCCAGCTTGAAAATAACTGAAATAAAAATCTTTAATATCCATAATCCAAAAATAAAAAAACCTTTCCAATTAGGAAAGGCTTTTTTATTATTTAGGGATATATTTTATCTTTTTGTTCTTACATTTGAGTTATCCTTAGCATCTTGTGCTACACGGAAACCAATCCATCCGAAAGCTTTATTCTCATCCTTAAATCTTCTTTGTCCTGGATCTAACCAATAAGCTGTATCTACCCAAGAACCTCCTTTTACTACTCTAATAGAGTTAGACATGTTCGTAGATCTGTCTTTTGTATCTTTTTGTAGAACTACTCTTCCTTGTCCATCTACGATAAATCTTCTTTTTACAGAGTTATACATACTGAACTTAGCAGCTGCACTATCTTCAAGAGCTCTACCATATCCAGACTCCATAGAAGACATATAGTCACCATCCATGAAGTTACTATTATCCTGTCTTATAACTCTTTCGTATTGTCCAGGTAATCCTTTATAAACTAATCTACCATCATAAAGAGTATCATATGCTATAGTATTTCCTTCAATTTTCTTGAATGAACCATCTGAATTTTTAACAACATCTTTAATCATATTACCTCTATGATAGTTGAAATCATTAGCTTCTTCATCTATTATAGGTCTATAGATATCTGATGTCCATTCAGCTACATTTCCTAGCATTCCATAGATACCTAGATCATTAGAAGGATATCTTTTCACATCAGATGTTGAAGGAGAACCATCATTATTCCATCCTCCTATACCAGAGTAGTCACCTTTACCTTGTTTGAAGTTTTCAAGATAAAGTCCTTTGTTTCTTCCTCTTGTCCCTCTCAACACATTTTCTTTAGGAGTTTTTCCTAAATAATTATTGTAGTTTCTATTTTTCTGAAGTCCTAGAGCAGCATATTCCCACTCAACCTCAGTTGGAAGTCTAAACTTAGTTACTAAACTAGCTGCTGCATTTCTGTTAGCTGCTTGAATTCTAGCATTTTTAGTTTTTATACCTTGTTTTTGCTCCATTCTTTTAGCATCTACATAACTTTGAAGTTCTGGATCATTAGCCTTGAACTTATCTAAGTTAAATGTATTTGATCCTTGGTTGTTAGCATCACTAGTATAGAAATCTTTTTTAATAACTCCTTGATCCATCAAAGCTTTCTCATTAGCTCTGTCTGTCAACCAGTCACAATATCTAGTTGCTTGAGTCCAAGAAACCCCTACAACAGGATAGTAATCATACTCAGGCGCACGGAAATAAGACTCTGAATAGTCATTACGAGACAACTTGTTATTCCAAACTAATGTATCTGGAAGTGCCCCTGAATAGATGTTTTTGAAACTTGGGTCAGAAGCTGGGAATACGAATTTCAACCATGTTACATACTCACGGTACTCGTAGTTCGTGATTTCTGTTTCTCCAATAAAGAAAGAACTAACCTGCATTCTTCTAGGCGTATTATTCCAATCTCTCATCACATCATCTTTTACTAATCCCATAGTAAAAGTTCCACCTCCTACATATACCATTCCTGGCCATCCTTTCTGTTTCTGTTCCTTTCTTGTGAAAAACCAACCTTTTTGGTCATTTGGTTTCCAACCTGTTTTACTTGTGAATTTTTTTGTTCCTCCACCACTTTTAGTAGAGCCTCCACCTCCACAGCTAGTAAGTAGAGTTAAAGCTCCTAAAGCAGACAATGAAAACAATTTCATTTTTTTCATAATATGTATTCTTATAAACTTTAAATTTCAAAGTGCAAATAACGCTAAATTATTTCTTTTATCAAAATTTCTTTACGACTTTTTAACAAATATTTTTTGTTTTTATTGTGTATACAAATCAAAAAATAATACACAAAACAACATAAAAGCCACATTTTGAACAAGTTAAATAAAAATATAAAATCTTAAAATTTTCTTAAAATTATTTAAACTTTAAAATCAACTCAGCCTTATTATATGACTAAATACTTTATCTAATACAAATATAACTTTTTTTAATTAAAAAATATAAAAAAATAATAAATTTTAAATTTAAATTTTTATTTTTGCATGATTATTAAAACATTAATATGAATTTGAACAAAAAACTTATCATCATGTTAGGATTGGGAGTAGCTGCTAATGCTTATTCTCAAGATCTTACAAACATTCGTCCTGTATTGACAGGGGCTCCTTTCCTAAGGATAGCTCCAGATGCGCGTTCAGGAGGTATGGCTGACCAAGGGGTAGCTACTACACCAGATACCTATTCTCAATATTGGAATGCTGCGAAATACCCTTTTGCTAGTGCAAAGACTTCCGTGGGTGTTAGTTTCACTCCATATATGAATAAAATTACCAATGATATATTCTTATTATATGGTTCTTTTTACACAAAATTAGGAGAAGAAGATAGAAGTACACTGAGTGCAAGTATCTATTACTTTAACATGGGAACAGTGGATTTGTCTAGAATCGTAGGAGGAGTTGCAGTAAGCGAAGGACAATCTAAACCTAATGAATTCTCTATCGATTTAGCCTATGCTCTAAAACTTTCTGAAAGTTTTTCAATGGCGGTTACGGGTAGATATATCCGTTCAGACTTATCTAGTTTAGGACAAAGCAGCAGCACATTACAAGCAGCCAATACATTTGCTGTAGATATTGCAGGATATTACCAATCTCCTAAGATGCAGAGTTTTGGTGAAAAAGAAGGTAGAGTAAGAGGTGGTTTTGCCATTCAAAATGTAGGGCCAAAGCTTAACTATAGTAAAAGTATAGATTCCAAGTCTTATCTTCCTACTATTGCAAGATTAGGAGCAGGATATGATTTATTTCTTGATGGGGAAAATCGTTTGGGACTTACTTTAGAAGCATCTAAATTATTAGTTCCAGGAGCTGAAGCAGTGGTAGATCCTGTTACTAACAGAGTTTCTTATTCGTATCCTGATGTAAGTGTAATCAATGGTATGGGTAAATCTTTTAGCAATAAAAAAAGTGTAATGTACAGCATCGCTGCTGATTATTCATACAATGATACTTTTGATATAAGAACTGGATACTTCCATGAAAGTGCTGAGCAAGGAGGAAGACAATTTGCGACTATAGGTGTAGGATTGAAATACAAATCTTTTGGACTTGATGTTTCTTACCTTATCAATACTGCTAAAATCAATAACGCACTGGATAACACCCTTAGATTTGGTCTGGTTTGGAATATCAGTGAGTAAAACAAATTTTCATAAATAAAAATAGCACCATAATTTGTGGTGCTATTTTTTATTCTTCCTCTGTTATTGCTAGATAATAATTTTCAATTTTTTCTAAATAAGCTAAAAATTTATCTTCTCTATCCTTGTCAAAAACCTTACATTTTATTTTAGAAAATTTATCCAAAGAAAATTCATCAACCACATAAAATTCCTTAAAAGACCATTGTTTCGAGGAATGTATTTTGAATAAAGCTTCTTTTATGCACCAGATAGCTGTCAGATAGCCTACCCCTGATTCTACCCTGCCGAGCCAATCTATTTCTGTGGGATGCAGGAATTTATGTTTGATTTTATCAATTCTGTCTTTCATCTGCTCTATATCCACTCCTATTTTTTTTTCAGAAATCGCTAAAACTGCATAAGGAAAAGAATGACTGACCGACACGAACTTATCAAATGGCTCCAAATAAGGCTGCCCATTTTCATAGTATTTTATTTTATGATTGGGCATGATTTTTTTGAGCATTTGTCTTACCATTTGTTTCTCTATCAATCTTTTAGGCGATTTTTGCTTTAAATTCTCAAATTCTTTTTCATCCGAAATCAAATCAGCAGAAAATTCTTCTTCCTCTGAATATTTCCAAATTAAAATCTGAGTCTGTTCCGATATTATTTCCTTAAAAATAGGCATTATTCCTTAAAATTTAAATTATCTGAAACTCCACAGGAGCATCTATTTTAGGATATTTTTTATCACAAACAAATTTCTTGCCCGTGCAGTCTATCTCCTTCCAGCCCTTTTTTTTCCCAATATCTCCCACTTCCGCTACATAAGGGATAAATTCTATCTCTTCGCTGGCTTTGGTCTTAATTTCTTTATACTGAACTGCAATATCCAAAACACATTCAAAATCAGTATTTAACCTCACATTTCTGTATATAATATCATAATGAGATTCTTTGTTTTCTGGAATTTCAAAATAACTTTCATAGCCAGATACATTCCCCTTCAAATTCCCTATCGCCTGCAACGCATAAAATAAAGATTTTGTATAAAACTCCCTCGTTTTTTCTCTTTTATAATCATCAATAAAATGTCCGCCTTCAAACAAAACCACAGGAATTCCTGCTTTCATAAAATTATCCCCCGAAGATGTAGGATAAAAAGTATCCGTATAGCGTCCTATATTATTAGGAATTTCAGGTTTTAATTGTTGATAAATCTCAGCAATCACAGCCATACTTTTCTTTCTATTTTCCGTCAAATTCCTATCCACATCCTCCGAAGGCGAAAGAAACGAAAGTGTGGCTGGATTTTCAAAATCAGTGCTAAAAATAGTCCTCTGCTCATGCAAATTTAGAGCATAATCATATTTTTTAGAGAAAGCCTGTTTTTTCAAAATTTTCATCTCTATGCTAGATTCTTTTAGAAAATCTCTATTGATGTCTATTTCTAAAATATTTCTCCTTGTCCAAATCTCTGAGCCATCAGGATTGAGCATAAAAATGAAATCCAAACGAATTCTATCCCAAAAATCGGCCACAGGATTTTTTTCTAACGAAGTCAATAAATCCAACATCGCCAAAGTCGCATTACTTTCATTTCCGTGCATTTGTGACCAAGCCAGCACAGAAATATTTCCTTTTCCTTTAGAAAAAAGATAAATTGGTTTTCCTAAAGTTGATTTTCCTATTTCCTGAATTTCCGCGCCATAATTCTCCTCTAAGTATGAAAACAATTTTTTAGGAGAAATATAGCGATTTGGAAAGTTTACATTTTTAAAATATTTAAACAGCATATTTTGTTGCTTTGAAAATTTCTGCAAAAATACAATAATTTTACTTTACAAATGTATATCAAAAATCCTATTATCATAATCCACCTCTGTCAATTTGTCAGTATATAAGATTGTTAATTGTATTTTATTTAATCGTAAATTGTTATTTATTAAAAACCAATCTTTTATGAGTTTTATATAATGTTAATTTTAATTTTACTTTAACTATAGAAATCACTGTTTTATAGGGTTTTTGAATAAAACATTTGTAAAACTCCTGCATTTACTTTTATGTCAAAACCCATTGTTTACATTTGTTATCTTGAATCATTTTTTATTCAATATATTTGCGAAATAAACTTTGTAACAATGTCAAACGAGATTATATTTTTAATATGTTTTTTATTATTTATTGGTTTAATATTAGCATTAGATTTAGGTGTTTTCACTAAAAAAACAGGGAACATCAGCTTAAAGCAAGCTGGGTTTATGAGCTTTTTCATGATATTCATTTCTGTAGTTTTTTATTTTATGTTGGTCAGCTATGGTCACCTACTCCACGGCATTGACAATATGGAAAAACTACAATACATTATAAATAAAAACTCTCACCCTGTGGATGTCATTCCTAATAATCTAGAACACAGCATCCAGATTTATAATATGAATTTAGGGCTTGAATACATGACAGGATACATCGTGGAAAAGGCTCTTTCTGTGGATAATATTTTCGTTATCGTTCTTATATTCACTGCTTTTAATGTAGAAAAGGAGAACTATCATAGAGTTTTATTTTGGGGAGTTTTAGGGGCTATTGTGATGCGTTTTATTTTCATTTTCATCGGAGCAGCCCTGATTACTAAATTTAGCTGGATTATGTACATTTTTGGAGGTTTCCTTATTTTCACTGGTATAAAAATGTTCATGCCCGAAGACGAGGAGAAAATAGACACTGAAAACCACCCTGTCGTAAAGTTTGCGAATAGATTTTTCAAGGTTCATAATCAATTTGTAGGTAATAAATTTTTTGTAACAATAGATGGTGTAAAAAAAATAACTCCACTATTTCTTGTTTTGATTATTATAGAATTTACAGATCTCATCTTTGCAGTGGATTCCATTCCAGCTATTTTCTCAGTGACCAAAGATCCATACATAGTATTTTTCTCCAATATTTTTGCTATCCTAGGGCTTCGTTCTATGTTCTTTTTATTGGCTGGAATTATTGATAAGTTTAAATATCTAAAAATCGGATTAGCCTTTTTATTGGTTTTCATAGGCTTAAAAATGATTTTACATTCGTACTTAAACGAATGGGGATTCACCACATCTCATTCTTTGATGATAATTTTGGGCATTTTGAGTATAAGTATTTTTGCATCATTATTAGTTCCTGATAAAAAATCAAAATAAATTCTAAAAAATATTTTTACAAATAAATAATTTATAATTTATTGAAAATTAATAGTTTGTAAAAATAATTTACAAATGTAACAAGAGTAAAAATTAAATAATTTACAAATGTTTTTACAAGTGTAAAATATATTTTTTACATTTGTATATGGATTTAAACAGTCGAGTTCAAAAAATTATCAATTATTCTGAATTATCCTCTTCTGAATTTGCAGATGAAATAGGAGTTCAGCGATCTAATATTTCTCATGTTCTTTCTGGAAGGAACAAGCCTTCTCTTGATTTTCTCATGAAAATAAAAGATAGATTTCCTGAGATACAGTGGGAATGGCTCATCGAAGGAAAAGGAGCAATGATTTTTTCTGAAAATGAAGCTGACTCTACTCCTCCTTCCTATTCATTAGAAGAAAGTAAAATAAATGATGATGAACCTATAATTACAGGGCTTTTCTCTATTCCTTCTGAAGAAATAGAAGAAATAGAAGAAAATACAAAACAGGAAGAAGTAAAATCTGAAATTTCAGAACCTATACAATATAATATAGTAGAAAACACTCCTGAAATTTCAGAAAACAAAAATATTTCAGTAACAGAAGCTCCTGCCGAAAAGGGTAACAGCATAAAAAAAATCGTTTTCTTTTATGAAAATGGAAAATTTGAGGTTTTTGAGCCTTAATTTTTGCTAACAATATTTGGCTATATAATTTTTTTTATTAAATTTGCACCTCGTTAATCAACCTCTGACGAGAGCCGTGTATGTTGTTTGACTTTAAACCTTTTATTTATTTATAAAAAATGGATTTAATTAAGTATGTTCAGGACAAGTACATTACAAAAAAAGAGTTTCCTGAATTCAAAGCTGGTGATTCTATCACTGTTTATTATGAAATTAAAGAAGGACAAAAAACAAGAACTCAGTTCTTCAAAGGAGTGGTTATTCAGTTAAGAGGAACTGGAGCTACTAAAACCTTCACTATCAGAAAAATGAGTGGAGATGTAGGTGTAGAAAGAGTATTCCCTATCAACATGCCTGCTCTACAAAAAATAGAAGTTGATAAGAGAGGTAAAGTTAGAAGAGCTAGAATCTACTACTTCAGAAGCCTTAGAGGTAAAAAAGCAAGAATCAAAAGTAAAGGTTTCTAATCAGACCTTAAACATAATAAAAAAACCCATGAAATCATGGGCTTTTTTATTTCTTTTCGTTTTGGTTATACGCCAGAATTATTTTTTTCACGATAGGATGCCTTACCACATCAGATTCATTCAGGTGTATAAATCCTATTTCTTCCACATTTTGAAGGATTTTCATAGCTTCCTGCAATCCAGACTGTTGATTTTTAGGTAAATCTATCTGGCTCGGGTCTCCTGTAATGATAAATTTAGCATTCATTCCCATTCTCGTAAGAAACATTTTCATTTGTGAATGAGTTGTATTTTGGGCTTCATCTAAAATTACAAAAGCATCATCCAAGGTTCTCCCCCTCATAAAAGCAAGTGGAGCCACTTCTATCACTCTTTTTTCTATAAAATTTTCCAATCTTTCATGTGGAATCATATCGCGAAGCGCATCATATAACGGCTGTAAATACGGATCCAGCTTTTCTTTCAAATCCCCTGGGAGAAACCCTAAGCTCTCTCCTGCCTCCACGGCTGGCCTTGTGAGAATGATGCGTTTTACATTTTTTTCTTTAAGGGCTTTCACCGCCAAAGCTACACTCGTGTAGGTTTTCCCTGTTCCCGCAGGACCTATGGCAAAAATCATATCCTTTTTTTCGGATTCCTTAACTAATTTTTTCAGATTAGTCGTTTTTGCCTTTATTATTTTTCCATTAACGCCTTTTACAATGATGTCTTGGTCGAAAATCAGCTGTTTTTCAGTTTCATCTTTTATACTCAAAATATTTTCTACATCTTTCAGCTCTATTGTATGATGATTCTGAATAAATTTAACAATATCATCCAGTTTTTGCTCTAAAATATCCAATGCCTGCTGATTTCCAGCCGCAAAAATATAACAGTCACGACCTGTAATTTTTAGGGTCGGGAATGTAGATTTTATCAAGTTAAAATATTGATTTTGAACACCATAGAAAGTTTTGATATCAATATCTTTTATTTCATAATTTAATTCAAACATTTATTTTATTAAAAATTTATTGTTTTAAATATCCAAAAATAAGCAATATCTTTGTAAAATAGAAAAAATACGATGTCGATTATTACACTTACTACAGATTTAGGAACAAAAGACCACAAAGTTGCAAGCATTAAAGGAAGTATTCTCAGTTTGGAGAAAAATGTTCCTATTGTAGATATTACGCATCATATTGAGCCTCACGACATTATACAAACTGCATATATTGTCAGAAACTCCTATTCACATTTTCCGAAAGGGAGCATCCACATGATTGCAGTGGATTGTTTTTATCATAAAGATAGAAAATTTTTAGTTTTAGAAGCGAACGGACATTATTTCATAATGCCTGACAATGGGCTTTTCAGTTTGATTTTTCCAGAGATTAAACCTGAAAAAATCTATGAAATTTCTCACAAAGCATCTGATGATGATAGAATATTCACACCCATAGATATTTTTGTACCTGTGGCTGTACATTTGTACAAAGGAAATGACATCAAACTTATAGGAAAACAAATCAAAAGTATAAAAGAAGTGGTTTTCCCAAAACCTAATTATAACGAAGCCCAAAAAATGATTGCGGGAGAAATAGTCTATATCGACCATTTTGGGAATGCTGTTTCTAATATCAGTAAGGAAATTTTTGAAAAACATCTTTCAGAAAACCAAAATTTTACAATAAAATTTAGGGAATGTTCGATGAAAAATATCGTTAAAAAACACACTGATATTATCACAGATTGGGAAAAGGAAAACCTTTTCTTGTCGAAAGAATTGGCTTTATTCAACGAGGCTGACTTGCTGGAAATCGCCATGTACAAAGGAAGTAAGACCAATGGAGCTGCTCCTCTGATGGGACTAAATATCGGCGAAAAAATCTATGTAGAATTTAGCTGATTCTATTTTTCGGATAATTTTATAAGGCAGAAAACTGCGTAATTCAGCATATCAAAATAATTGGCTTCTAGGCCTTCGGATACTAATGTTTTACCTTCGTTGTCCTCTATCTGCTTGGTTCTCAGTATTTTTTGATAAATCAAATCAGTCATTGAGCTGATTCTCATCTCACGCCAAACTTCGCCATAATCGTGATTTTTCTTCTCCATAAGGTCTCTTCCTTTTTGGATAAAAGCATCATAAAGCACCATAATTTCGGCTTTATCTTCCTTGTCTAAAACCTCTGAAACTCCCCTATCCAGCTGGATAAGAGCGATAACGGAATAATTCACAATCGCTATAAATCCCTCCTCTTCATCTTCATCTATCATCTTTTTGTCGGTCATTTGCAGAGTTCGGATTCTATTAACTTTGATGTAAATTTGGTCCGTCACCGAACTGGGACGCAGCACTCGCCACGCAGCTCCATAATCTGCTAATTTCTTCTCAAAAAGATTTCTACAAATTGTAGAAACTTCATTATATTGATTTATAGTATGTTGCATTTTAATAAAATATTCGCCCAAAGATAAGAAATTATTATTTTTGTAGTATGAAAAATTTACAGTCATTTTCTATCAATTGCCGTGGAGTTCTTCTGGATTTGACAATTCCGAAAATTATGGGAATTCTCAATCTGACGCCAGACAGCTTCTCTGATGGAGGGAAATTTAATAATGAAATTTCGGCTTTGAAACAAACCGAAAAAATACTTTCCGAGGGAACTTCTATCATAGATATAGGCGCACAATCTACCCGCCAGAATGCTGCATATCTCACTGCAAATGAGGAAATTAACCGACTAAAAAATATTATTTCATCCATCAAAAAGGAATTTCCTCAGGCATTGATTTCACTAGATACTTTTCATAGCGAAGTTGTCTATTTTGGGTACAATGAAGGCATTGACATCATCAATGATATTTCTGGTGGGCAATACGACCTTAATATGTTCCCTACAGCAGCTAAAACCCAGCTGCCATACATCCTGACCCATGGCAATTCCACCTACGAAACCATGCACGAAAAGGAAGATTATCAAGATATTATACTCGCTCTAAATCAGTTCTTTTCCAAAAAAACAGCGGAATTACTGGATTTGGGAGTAAAGGACATTATCCTAGACCCTGGTTTTGGTTTTGGGAAAACTATTGAAAATCAAAATCAAATGGTGGAAGAATTAGAACATATTTCCTTCGGAAGATATCCTATTTTAGTGGGAATTTCACGGAAATCATTTATTTATAAACCTCTTGGGAAATCGCCTCATGATATCAATGAAGAAACCCAGCAGCTCCACCTAAAAATGCTGAAAAAAGGAGCTAAAATTCTGCGTGTTCACGATGTTGCAGAGACACAGCGAACCCTTCAAAACTTTTTATCATTGTAATTAAAAAAAATATAGATATGCTTAGTTCAAAATTTTTATCTCATCTTCAAAATGAATTAACTCAAATAGAAAATGATGGTCTTTACAAGAGAGAGCGCATCATCACTTCTTCACAAGATGCCGAAATCGTAGCCAATGGAAAAAAACTACTGAATTTCTGTGCGAATAATTACCTCGGGCTTTCTAATCATCCAGAGGTGATAAAAGCATCGCAAAGCACGATGGATACACACGGATACGGAATGTCTTCTGTAAGATTTATCTGTGGAACGCAGGATATTCACAAGAATTTGGAAAACAAAATTTCTGAGTTTTTAGGAATGGAAGACACTATCCTCTACGCAGCTGCTTTTGATGCGAATGGTGGAGTTTTCGAACCGCTTTTCACTGACCAAGATGCCATTATTTCTGATGAGCTGAACCATGCTTCCATCATCGATGGTGTAAGACTTTGTAAAGCAGCAAGATACCGCTATAAAAACAATAATATGGAGGATCTGGAAGCCCAGCTGAAAGCTGCTTCGGAGAAAAATCACCGCTTTAAAATCATCGTAACAGACGGCGTTTTCTCTATGGACGGCATCGTAGCAAATCTAAAAGGAGTGTGTGATTTGGCTGAAAAATATGATGCATTAGTAATGGTGGATGACAGTCACGCCACAGGATTTATCGGAAAAACAGGACGAGGCACCCACGAAGCCAATGATGTGATGAACCGAGTGGATATCATTACTTCTACCCTTGGGAAGGCTCTTGGTGGTGCTATGGGTGGTTTCACATCAGGAAAAAAAGAAATTATAGACATGCTCAGACAGCGTTCACGCCCTTATCTTTTCTCTAATTCGCTAGCGCCAGGGATTGTAGGAGCAGCGACAAAAGTGCTGGAAATGCTATCCAAAGACACTTCTCTGAGAGACAAAGTAATGGAAAACGCTCAATATTTCCGTTCTGAAATGAAAGCCAGAGGATTTGATATTCCAGATGGTGATGCTGCAATCGTTCCAGTGATGCTCTACGATGCCAAACTTTCACAAAAAATGGCTGAAAAACTGATGGATGAAGGCATCTATGTAATAGGTTTCTTCTATCCAGTAGTACCAAAAGAAAAAGCAAGAATACGAGTTCAGCTCTCTGCTGCCCACACCAAAGAGCATTTAGACAAAGCCATCGCAGCTTTTGAGAAAGTAGGAAAAGAATTAGGAGTTATTTAATTATCAAAAAAAAGACTTATCATAGTGATAAGTCTTTTTTTATATTGGATTAGAATTTTAATTGCGCTTGTAATCTTATCAAACCTCCTTTTTCGTGGTAGTTAGGATTTGCGAAATCTTTGTGAGCTCTGTCTGATATAGTGTACATCGCTACGAGTTCAAAGGCTTTGAACGGATGCCATTCTAGTCCTATTTCCATTTCTTTTACATTGTAGCTTCTAGCATCTAGCTCGTGTTTCTTTCCGCCTTTGTAGTGCTGAAGTCTTACGAATGGAATGAACTTTTGGTCCCATTTATTGATAAAATAAGAGAATGTCGCATATCCACCGTATAGGCTTTTTACTTCTACTGAATTTGTAGCTGCATCATATTCAGGGCCTTTACCAATGTTATATTCCGCCTGTATTCCGAACGGCTGTGGATAAAGAACAAATGATGCCGCTATTCTTTGGTCCAAATATTCTTTGTTAGTATGGGTAATAGTCCCAACAGTCGTTTTAGGCAAGACAAATTTCCCTGTATAAGCCTGTATCCCAGGTTCTATAATCTGATTTCCTACCTTAAATGGGTATGAAAATCTAGCTACCCAGTGGAATTTTTTGTTCTTATCATAGTTATTCCCTGTTTGTCCATTATAGAATCCCAAGGCGAAAACCCCAAAATCCCCCGAGTGTTTCAGGCCTTTCTTGTAAAGATACTCCATAATCTCTTTCTCCTTCTCTCTCGCCCACAAGAAATAAACACCCAAATCCCTTTCATCTTTTAGACCACTATTGATAGCATCATTTCTATCCAAAGGAAGCCTGTCGCTACTAGACTGAAGGTTTTCGTAGCCGAAAGGAACTTTACTCTGCCCGATACGGATTCTGTATTCATTTGTAGAGTTCAAACCTAAATCAAAATAAGCGTCTTTGATAACTCCTACATACTTTTTGTCCCCTACTGTTTTAGCAAAATCCGGCTGGATGTAGAAAAATACTCTTGGAGTAATCTGCCCAGAGAATTTGAATCTCAGCCTTCTGAAAGACAGTCCATCTGCTTCATTTCCCCAGAAATGGTCGCACTGCTCACAGCCTAAATCAGGATTGGTTTCTAGAAATTCATTGTATCTCACTTGGACATATCCTCCTACAGAGATTTTATCATACCATTTGGAAGCTTTTTTTTCTTCCTTTTTATCGGCTGAGCTGGCAGCCATCATTTCCTTTAAAGACTGGATTTCCTGCTTTAGAGAATCTAATTCTTTCTTATTAGAAATTACCAGAGAATCCTTAGCCGACTGATTTTCTTGAGCGAAAACCATAGATGATGCCAAGGCAAGAGATGTGAATGCTATTTTTCTCATTTTTAAATTTTTAAACTCGGCAAATATAATTATTATTTATTTCAAAAACCTTTATACTTTTTATAAATTCACATTTTATTTGTTAAAAACTTATCATAATTGTTAAATTTTGGTTAAAATTTTATTACTTTAATTAAAATAACAAGCATATTTAAAAGAAAAAATATATTTTTGCCACCGAACAAATATTAAATATTTTATTTATGAAAAAATTAGTGTTAAAATCAGTTCTAGTATTAGGAGTAATTTTGAGTGTAGCATCTTGTAAGAAAGAAGACAAAAAAGATGCACATGCTGACCACAAAAAAGAAAGAAAACATAAATCTGAGTATGAAAAAACAAGAGAGGTAGATGATATTGAAATCACAGAATACCATGTCTTGTCAGAAGAAGAACAAAAAAAACTAACTCCTGATATGATACTTCAGCAACTAGCTGCTGGTAATGAGCGTTTTAGAACAGGAGCAATCACAGCCAGAGATCACTCTACTGCTGTATTGCAAGCAGTGGACGGGCAATATCCAAAGGCTTTTGTGCTTAGCTGTATAGATAGTAGAGTTCCTGTAGAGGATGTTTTAGACCAAGGTATCGGTGACCTATTCGTAGGAAGAGTAGCTGGTAACTTCGTAGATGTAGACCAATTAGGAAGTATGGAGTATGCAGTAAAATCTGGTTCTAAAGTGATTATGGTACTAGGACACGAGAGTTGTGGTGCTGTAAAAAGTACAATCGATGATGTGAAATTGGGTAACATCACTGAAATGCTATCTAAAATAAAACCAGCTGTCGCTATGACAAATAAAACTTTCACAGGTGAAAAGTCTTCTAAAAACAAGCAATATGTGCATGATGTAGCTATAAACAATGTGAAAAATACAATCGAAGAAATCCGTAAGAGAAGTCCATACATCAAAGAAAAAGAGGACAAAGGAGAAATCAAAATCGTTGGTGCTTACTACTCTCTTAAAGATGCTAAAATCGAGCGTATAAACTACCAAGTAGACGGATTAAGCGAAAACTAATAATCTTTTTATATACAATCAAAAGGAGTACTTTTTTCAAGTGCTCTTTTTTGTTTTTTGATATCACGCCACGCCCACGGAGCTACAGGGTTTTTATCCTGCCAAAGTCCTCGCTTATTTTCCCTCGCTTCAGTTTCTATCTTGTCATATTCTTTATCCGAAGAATATTTCTTAAAATACCACGCATACCCTGCTCTTACCATTTCTTTATTGATATTGGTCTCTCCAACGAATACTTCTGCGATAATTCTCTGATATTTGTCCTTCTTCTTTTGTCTGACGATTTTCACTTCTTTTCCGAAACATAAATCAGATGCAAATTTCTTTGCTATTTTCCCAAAAGGTTGTCCCTTTTCTGGTGCGTCTATATGGTTGAGCCGAACTTTAACTTCTTGATTTTCTTGATATAAAACTTTAAAGGTATCTCCATCCGAAATTCCTACTACTTTGGCATAAAATTCATTAGGCAACTCTTGTGCTGATGCAGAATAACACCAAAAAACACTTATGACTAAAAATACTATTCTTTTCATTTTTAAATAAAAAAGAGAAGCAAACACTTCTCTAAATTTATATTTCTACTGCTTTTATCAATCTATTTTTATCACTGAAATATTCCTCGATAGAAATCATACTTTCCGTACGCATTACATCATCTATATCATTGATTCCATAGATTATTCTCTTGGCATCATCAGTGTCTTTTGCTCTGATTTTACAGAAGATATTGTATTTCCCTGCAATAACGCTTAATTCTGTCACATTTGGGATTTTTTCTAACTCTTTTAGGACATCCATTGTCTTATTTGATTTACTCAAGAAAATACCAACATATGTGATAAATCTGTAGTCTAGTTTCGTGTAATCTATCACGAGAGATGAACCACGGATGATTCCTACATCCTCCATTTTTTTCACTCTCACATGGATAGTTCCTGCGGAAACTCCCATTTTTTGGGCAATTTCTGTAAAAGGCATCCTCGTATTTTCTACTAAGTAGTCTAAAATTTTTTTATCAATTTCATCAAGTTGTGAATTATGCATATCTTATCCTTTTTATCAATGTTTAATACAAATTTTCAATCGTTGGACAAAAATACTTGTTTTTATTCAATTATAAAAGGATTTTTCAATAAAAATTTTAATTTGACTTCATAGTATCTTGTTTGATGCTGTCCTTCTTAGTTTCTTGAGTTTCTTTTTTAGACTTTTTCTTTGGTAAAAACCTATTAAATCCATATGAAAGCACTATACCACCACCATATGTCTGGTTGGCTCCCGCAGAGCTTCCCAGAACCAATCCTACATTAGAAGGTTTAGAATATACCCTTACTAAGAGGCTTCCATTATTATTTTTAGACATATCATACTCTATGATTCCTTCTCCAGAAAGATAGTTATTTTGCGTCCTTGTGCTTCCTGACAAAGGAACTCCTGTTCCTGCTTTTATGGTAAGTCTTGGCGATACGGTGTAGCTCACTTTTGCACTCGCTATATCGCTTGTATTTAGACTTTCTGAACCTTTGATGTAGTCTAAATCAACTTGTAAATCACTACTAATCGAGTTAAATGCTGAACTCAACTGCTGGAGGAAAGCATTCACACTAGAAGCTATCGCCGAAGAAGCGTTTGTATTAGACACATTAAAGTTTCCTAACGCCAAAATGGATGCAAACTGCAAGACACGCTCCTCTTCCGTAGCTAATTTAGTATTCAGCACCTCACGAACTTGGCTGGACACCTCTGGAGCTTGGATTACAGGTCGTATATTTGGAGCAGTCAGTCTGTTGGTTATTCTGGTCTGCAGCTCTACATTCACAGGTGGAAGAGACCCTGTATTTAGATACTCTCCCATGTTAGAAACTATGGCATCATAGCTGGCTGTAATGTTCAGGTCTGGATTCATAACATCTCCATTCCAGTGCAGATTACTTCCTTTTTTAATATCAAATTTTTTCTCTAAAATCGCCTTTGAAATGTATGTTCCAGACTCTACAGAATAACCACCAAACATACGCATATTACCAGTCTTATCCATACTGAATTTCATATTTTGGGTATTCCCCTGAACGCTGATATCCCCTACTTCATCTCCTACTAAAACATTGACTGTAGAGTTTTTGTCAGCCGAAATGTTCAGGTTGATATCCATAGCCAGACCTGTTCGTTTTTTCTCTGCTACCACTACATTTCCTTCCTTATTTTCTTTCAAAAATCTTAGCATTTTAAACTCATCTCCTGAACTTGCCGAAGCACTATTAAGAGTGAAAATACTATTTTTCAATACATCAGCTGTGGCATCTATTTTCAAAGTTTGATTTTCAAAGCCCACGAAGATATCGCCTTTGGCATAAATCATCCCCCAGAAAGTATCAAAATCTTTCTGCTCTGTATTTAGAAGCATAAGATCATCCGCACGAATAAGGAGGTCGGCACCAATATTAGACAAATCCGACAAACTCAAACGCCCAATGGAAATCATCCCTTTCGAGTTGGTTCTATGGTCTTTAACGCCAACAAGGTTAAAGAGCAAGTTCCCATTAGAAACTGTAACAACTGTATCATCAAAAGTATAATCCACCCCTGAAAATTTCAACTTCAGAGCAAAGCCTTTCATGGCGATATCTCCGCCATAGTTCAGGTCTTTGGGCGTTCCATCTATCTTTAGTTCTCCCGTAGCTTTTCCTTTAAAATTAGAAAAAATATCCTGAACAAACGCCTGAACAAAGCCTAAATCAAAATCATCCAATTTAGCCACAAGGTCTAATTTAGGCGATTTCATGTTGTTATCTATCGTCCCTTCTATAGCCAATTTATCATTCCCAAACCATTCGCCAGATTCTATATTAGCTTTTACATTATAAACATTCTCATACTCGCTTGCCTCAGCATTGATGATTAGATTTCCTAAATAGTTGTCACTTAGACTAATATTTTCTATTTTAAGGTCTATCAACGGAGCTAAAGCTCTCTGGTTCATTTTCACTTTCAAACTACCATTGGCTACCCCTTTCAAGTCTATTTTGCTATCCTGATGCACTACTGCAAGGATTTTAGAAATGTCCATGTTTTTAACATCTCCTGACAGGTCAAAATCCTTTCCGTTTTTAAAAATTCCATTGACAAGAATTTCGCTGTCATCAGAATACAATCTCAGATTTTTGATTTGAAAATCTTTAGTTTTTTTCCTGTAAACTATGGAATGGTCAAGCTCTGGTGATGTATCCACCATCCAGATGAAATTACTCAGCTTAAGCTCTGTAGGCGAAAATTTCACTACATAATCCCCATTAGCACTCATAGACTGCTCTATATCAGCCGCATAAGGAGTCCATTGGTTCTTTTTTTCTTTTTCCAATGTCCCTACTTTTAGACTTGCAAGGACATTAAGTTTTTTATTATCCTTATTTTGGGCTTTTATGTTAATATCTTTCAATACACTTCCTTGATATTCAGTTCTTTCTACATTCGCAGACCAGTAATCATCAGGATTAGAGGTATCTATTCTCAAGGCTATATTTCTTGCCATGATACTGTCTCTTTCTACTCCTTCACGAACTTCATAGTCTGGATTTACTTTTGCTAAAAGCCTTTCCGCTTCAGAGATTTCCACCTCTTTTTCCATAACATATTTAAAGGAAGGAGCATTCAGATTTAGCTTCAAATTATCGGTATTTCCATCAAAGCTACCTGTAATTTTTGCTCCTTCTGCGATAGAAATATTAGGCTCAAAATAGTCTATCAATTTCTGATGAACATCGATATCCATTGTAAAACTTTGCCCCTTGTAGTATTTTTTTACCTTATTTCCTGCCAAAAGTCTATTAGCTCCCTCTTGGAGCATTCCTCCGATGTCTTCTAGGTTAAATTTACCCGAAATTTTACCCTTCACAGCATCTGGCATATCCACCTCTATCACTCTATTTCCGCCTTCCATAGCCACTTTCACGGCTCCATTTGGGATAGAAATAGGTTTATTCCCGCCCAAAACTACATTATTTATCGTTGCATCAAGGTCTAAATCGTTAATATTAGTCATTGAAACTTTCCCCTTCACATCTCCTCTAAATGTATTTGTTCCCGAACCCGAAGCCCCGAAATAAGCCAAATTCAGATGGTCTATCTTCGCATCCACATCAGCAGAAAGTCTCGGTTTGCTGAAATCTATTTTACCATTTACCACGCCTCTAGCCTGCGTGTCATTGATGTTGATTATCCCTTTAAACTGTTTTTGCGCAAGCTCCCCATCCAGAGAAATATTGTTCAATGTTTTCCCCATGAGTTCTATTTTTGAAATCTGGGATTTTGTATTTAGAGATAAAGTATTGATATCAAAGCCTTTACCCTGAACATTGAATTTTCCAGAAACCAGCCCGACCTGCTTATTTTTTGTTAAAATCGTTGTATTCAGGTCTTTTAAAGTCAGATTTCCGCTATATTCAGGCATTTTAGAAGAGTAATTTCTAAGGACAAAATTATCAATCTGCGCCTGCCCAATTCCTGTAATCAAATTCCCCTTCGCAGCCACTCGGTCTTTATTGAGGTCTGCGAATCCATTATATTTTATACGCCCAAAATCATCAGCCACACCGCCCATTTTTTTCGCAATGAAAGTCGGCAAAGATGCTTTTAGCCCTTTATAAGTGAAGGCTGCAGAAATTTGATTACTTTTAATATTGAAATTCCCCTCCATCAGTTTAGCCAATCTAATTTCTGAAGTTTGGATTTCATTATCTTTTACTTTTATTAAAAAGTTTTTAAGGACAAAATCATTCAGTGTTCCGTCCATCTTCCCAAAAAGCTGGTATTTCTGGTAATTATCCCAGTTTTTCACGAAATAGCTGATATCATATCCATGGAGATAGCTGCCTCTTTTGAGGTTCATATCCCACACCACTTTATTGCTAAAATCTTTCCAACCTGTCTTTTTATCAAGGTTAAAAACCAAATCACCCTGCAAGAGCGAATGGTCTGTATGAAAAATCAAATCTTTCAGTTCCAGTTTTTCATTTGTCACTGTAACATCTCCAGAAAGCGCTTCCAGCTTATGTTTTTTGCCCCATCGTTCTGTCACGAAAGAAAATTTATTGAGTTTCAAAGTGACATTTGGACCATTTGTTTTTAAATCAGAAACATAGGCATTAAATTTCTCCGCTTTCAGCCAGTTGCCGTCCTCTCCTAGATTTTGATTGACAATAGAAACTTTTCCATTGATAATTTCTATTCTGGATGTAAATTTAGCTGGTGGTTTAGTAGGGTCTTTCGGAGTGTCAAATTTTTCAATATACTTGGTAAAATTATCCTGCTCCTCGCCTTTATAGGTAATTACTTTTAAATCAGGTTCTTCTAGACTTATTTTTTGAAATTTTAAATCTCTGGAATTAAAAGCTATAGCAAACCAGTCCGAATGTGCGGTAAGTTTTTTTGCCTTCAAAAATTCAAAATCATGATGGTCTTTTGCAGAAACACCATTGATTACCACATCGCCTAAAAAGTTAATCTCCACATTTTCAGCACTGAATGTGGTTTTAAACTCAGAATTTAGCATATTGATAGCTTCCTTTGCGAGTTTATCCTTTACCGAAGGGATATTGATAGCTATCAGCAGTGAAACAACTAAGAAAATAAAACTAAAAAAGCAGAACAAAAACAACTTTGCCCACCATGAAAGTTTTTTTACTTTTTCCTTTACATTTTTTATCGAGGATTTGTTGTTTTTTTCTCCGATTTCGTTGTTATCTATATTTTTATCTATATTTGCCATTATGAATGCACCTATTATTTTAGGGATAGAATCCTCCTGTGATGACACCTCCGCTGCGGTAATTAGGGAACGAAAAATACTCTCTAATATTGCTAATACACAGACTATTCATAATGAATATGGAGGCGTAGTTCCTGAGCTGGCTTCCCGCGCTCATCAGCAGAACATCATCCCTGTAGTTCAAAAATCACTTGCAGAAGCAAAGATACAACAAAATGAGATTTCTGCAATAGGTTTTACACGAGGACCTGGGCTTTTGGGTTCGCTTTTGGTAGGAACCTCCTTTGCGAAGTCTTTGGCAATGTCCTTGGATGTTCCATTGATAGAGGTCAATCATCTCCAAGCGCATATTTTGGCTCATTTTATAAATGATGCCAATCCCACTCCTCCACAGTTTCCATTTCTGTGCCTTACAGTAAGCGGCGGACATACGATGATAGTTTTGGTGAGAAACTATTTTGATATGGAAATCATCGGAAAAACCATAGACGATGCAGCTGGAGAGGCTTTTGACAAGATTGGGAAAATATTCGGGCTGGACTATCCTGCGGGAGCGATTATTGATAAACTCGCCCAAGACGGAAATCCTGATGCTTTCACTTTTGGGAAACCCAAATTAGAAGGATATGATTACTCTTTCAGCGGTATTAAAACTTCGGTTTTGTATTTTGTCCAAAAAGAACTGCAGAAAAATCCTAATTTCATTACAGAAAATCTATCTGATTTGTGTGCTTCTGTTCAGAAAACTATCATTGATACCTTGATGAATAAGCTGCAAAAAGCCGTGAAAGATTTAGGAATTAAAGAAGTGGCGATTGCTGGCGGAGTTTCTGCAAACTCAGAATTAAGAAAAGCAATGCAGAGCAATGCAGAAAAACAAGGCTGGAATATTTTCATCCCAAAATTCGAATACACTACGGACAACGCCGCTATGATAGCCATGGTAGCACAGCTGAAATATGAACGAGGCGAATTTACTGACCTGAGAACCACAGCTACATCTAGATATGATTTCTAAAAAAATATAATTTTATGAAAATAAAAAGAGCTTTATTATGAAATAAAGCTCTTTATTTTTTAACAAAAATGCTAAATTATTGTGCTTGAGCAGCAGCAGCTACTTCAGTAGCGATTTTTTGAGCCCACTCACCCCATACTTTTGCATCTTCTGGAGTCATTTTTGTCATTTTTTCTTGTGCAGATTTAGCTAAATCTTGAGCTTTTTGTGCAAGCTCAGCACTTTTAGCAGCATCTTTAGCTTTAGCAGCTTCTAATACTTCTTTGTAGTAAGCAGCGTACTCTTCAGCAAATTTTTGAGTTTCTTCGTTGCTGAATTTTGGAACTTCAGACAAAGCACCTGCTACACCTTCTGTAGCTTTTTCTTCTGCAGCTGGTTCAGCAGTTTCTTGAGCAGTTGAATCTGCTGCTGCTTCTGTTGCTGGTTTTTCAGCTGGAGTTTCTTTTTTACCACAAGAAACCATTGATAACATTGCTACTGCTCCTAGAGCGAATACTAGTTTTTTCATTTTAAAAACGATTTTTAGTTAAACAATTATTAAATTTTTCTGCGACAAAGGTATACTTTTTTTTCGTTTTAACAAATTTTTTGATATTTTTTTTACTTTTATTTTTTGTTATAATTTAATATTTTTGCTTCTAATAACAATAGAAAGCAATGAAATTATTCCATGGAGAAATCACAGGAAACACTGTAATAATACACGAAGAAGAACAACAGCACATCTCCAAAGTTCTAAGAATGAAGGCAGAAGAAGAGATTTTTGTAACTGATGGCAAGGGAAATTTAGCTAAAGGAAAACTCTTTTTTGAAGGAAAAAAAACACTTCTGCAACCCACTGAAATCCAAACCAATCTGCCCAATTTCCCATTACAAGCGCATATCGCCATAGCGCCTACTAAAAACATAGACCGAATAGAATTTTTCGTGGAAAAAGCCACAGAACTGGGCGTTTCGGAGATTACTTTTCTTTTGACAGAAAAGTCCGAAAGAAAGAACATTAACATAGAAAAAATCCGAAAACAAGCCATTTCGGCTTCTAAACAAAGCCTGAGATTCCACTTCCCAGTCGTGAATGAACTGACCAAGTTTTCTGATTTCGTGAAAGATATTTCGGCTGAAAACACTTTCGTGGCTCATTGTGACAAAGCTTTTGAAAGAGCAAACCTCAGCCAAATCCAGCCCAAAGAAAAAATCACTTTCCTCATTGGCCCAGAAGGAGATTTCAGCCCAAAGGAAATTCAGCTTTTAACAGAGAAAGGAATAAAAGCCATCGCCCTCGGACAGCAGAGACTGAGAACGGAAACAGCAGGAATTTTCGCGGCGGCGTGGGCGTATAATCAGTATCTTTAACATTAATTTATACTACATTTTTAATAAAAAAACATTATGTATTTTGCAAACACTTGGCACAAAAGTTTTAATTTCGTAATCACTCCT
>CAUQQF010000016.1:0-42189 GCA_963520375.1 uncultured Flavobacteriaceae bacterium
CTGACTGAGCAGGAGTTTTGAGGTAAGTCGAATCTAAATAATTTCTTGTTTCCATAGCCCAAAAGTATAACTTTTATTAGATTAGTTTCAAAAAAATTGAAATGAGATAAATCATAAATCTACTCCTCTTTGAAAAAATCCTGATATTCCTGCCAAAATTCTTCGAGTTTTTGCATTTTTTCGGAGAGAAATTCCATTGTTTCCTGCCATGTATTCCTGTTGTGAATGCAGACTCCCTGTTTTTCGACAAATACACAGGAAACTTCCTTTCCGTTTTCTAGCTCGAAAGAATCCGAATAAACTGCATCTTCCCAATATTCCTCAAAGATGCCCTCCATAGACTGCATCTTCTCAAAATACTTCACTCTATGGTCTAAATTCCCATCTATCTCCACCAAAACCATTGCTTTTTTGGTGTCAAAATAGAATTTGAAACTAAAACCCTTTATTTTAGTATTATACAATGTCCATTTTGTAGGAAAAGATTTCCCAAAAGATGTCCAAAATTCCTGCCGCATCCGCTGCGATTCTTCTTTACTAAACACTATAAAAAATTAAATTTTACTTATTTCTAAAAATTCTCAAAAACTCCCAGACCAAACAATGCAAAATCATACTTTGCAGGGTCTTTTTCATCCATTTTTCTCAACTGAAAATCCAGCTCTTCCACCGTTTTCCAGTCGTTCTGAGTTCTCTGTATCAGCCTTAGTTTCCGCGAAATATTCCCCACATGGACATCCAGCGGAACAGACAAATATTCCTGACCGATATTTTCCCAAATTCCCAAATCCACGCCCTTGTTATCTTTCCGCACCATCCAGCGGAGATACATCATCAGCCTTTTCGCGGCGGAATTTTTATAAGTGGAACTGATATGTTTCTGGCTTCGGTGCTGAAAATCGCCCTCAAAAAAAGCATTTCTAAAACGCTCCAAAGCGTGATAAAAATTGGTCTCGCCTTCTTTTAATAAAAATAGATTTTCTAAACTTTCGTTCTTTGTATAAATCTTTCGCAGAGCGGACAGAAAAAACCTAAAATCCTCCAAAGAAAATGTCCTGTGAATGGCTTTATTCTCCATTTTTTCAAAATCTTTTTCTTTGAAATTCATCACAAAATCATACGGCGAATTGCCCATAATTAGGAGCATTTTTTCTGCACTTTTGATGATGGATTTTCGGTTTCCCCAAGCGATAGTTGCCGTTAAAAAACCTATAATTTCTATATCCTGTTTTAGCTCGAAACGATGCAGCATCTGAATAGGGTCTCCCAGCACAAAATCAGGATGATTATACTGCTCGGCTTTTTCGTCCAAAAAAGATTTTAAATCATTCATTATCTATCATTTACATCGGAAGGAAAACAGCTCCTATACCAATTATAGTCTGTTTGTGATTATAATCAATCAGAGAATCTCCATAGCCGTGAGATGCCTGAAACATCATCTTGAGAGTTCCTTTGATAGGATAAATCCAAGAAAACTCCGCAAAACCTCTATTATGCTTGATGTTCAGATTATTACGCAAAACCAAAGAAAAAATATGCTTTTTTCTGGTGTAACCGATGGTAAATTCGGTTCTTCCCACATATTCCTCTATGCTGGGATTATCATCATCATCCCCTTTTTCGGTAAATCTCTGCCATAATTTATTGGTGATAGCAAAATCTCCCCACTCAAAAGCAGTCATGAGAATAAGCCTGTTCCAGCTTCGTGAGAGCAGTTCCTCCTTTCCGTTGGACTGGTGATTTACGGATATTCCTGCCATTTTAATTCTAAATTTCCCAGCGGATAGGTTCAGCGGATAGATGAACATCAGCTCTGGCTCGTAGTTGGTCTCGCGGAACGGACGGGACATTTTCCCATTATAAACCTGCCAAAAAGACTGCTGGGTAAAACCCAGCCAAATATCACCTTTATTCCAGAAAGCACCCTGTAACACCTTGGCTTTCAGACTGACCTGAAATTTTGCTTCTATGTTTTGAAAGTTTTTATATTCTGGAACTTCTCGGTTGGCATTCAGGCTCACAGGCTGTCTATTAGGAAGGCTTGAATATCTGGAAACAATGATATAATTTGGTCTATATGCCGTCAAAATAAAAGTTCCTCTTTTGTAGGGCTCTCTCAGCTCCCACATGCGGTCTATGGGTTCAGAAAAGCCTCCTTTGAAAATAGATGTATCTGGATTTTCTTGTGCGGTCTGTAATGTGTCTGTTTCCTGCGAAAACACCACAATATTCACCAGCAAGGATAAAAATAAAAGTATTTTTTGGCTCATTATTTTAGCTAATCTTAATTTATTTCTACGCGTTCCAAGGCTTTGGGAAGGAAGGTATTTTTGAATACAACTTTGGCTTCTTCTAAAAACACTGAATAATCCGTATATCGATTAGAAAAATGCCCTAAAATCAATTTTTTCACTTTGGCTTTTTCTGCAATTATTGCCGCCTCTATTGCAGTGGAATGCCCTGTATGTTTGGCCAATTCCTTTAAATCATCTAAAAAAGTAGCCTCGTGATAGAGCAAATCTACTCCTTCAATAATCGGAATTACCGACTCCAAATAGCGGGTATCACTACAAAAAGCATAAGAAACAGATGCATCAGGTGGTGTGGTAAGTGTTTCATTTTTAAGGATATAGCCATCACTTAGGACAAAATCTTTCCCTCGTTTGATGTTGTAATAATCACAGACTTCTATTTCTGGATATTTGGCGATTTCATTCATGTTCAGGTGGCGTTCCTTTGGTTTTTCTCTGAAAAGATAGCCATTGCAGTAAATCCTGTGGCTGAGCGGAATGGTATAAACTTCCACCTTGCTGTCTTCAAAGACAAGCACGGATTCTTTTCCCTTTAATTCGTGGAAAACCAGTTCAAATCCTTTGTTGGTTTCGGTAAGCCTCAGCACGGTTTCTATCAGCTCCTGAATGCCCGCAGGCCCGTAAATATGCAGCGGAGTTTCTCTGCCGAGCAGCTGAAAGGACGAAATAAGCCCAGGAAGCCCGAAACAATGGTCGCCATGGAGATGAGAAATAAAAATATGATTGATTTTAGAAAATTTGGCTTTGGCTTTTCTCAGCTGCACCTGCGTTCCCTCGCCGCAGTCTATCAGAAAATGCCGTTCTGCCATTTCCAAAAGCTGTGCCGTAGGCGAGGAAGTCACGGTAGGTATGGCAGAATTAAAACCTAAAATGGTAAGAAATGCGCTCAATGTCTTTAATATTTTAAGCGACTAATATACGGAATCTTTCTTTTTTAATGAAATATAAAATAAGGCGCTGGCTTTATTTATGGATTTAATATTTTTGGTTACCTTTGTTTCCATTTAAATTTAATTTCATGAAAAAAGTTTTAACCACATTAGCATTAGCATTGATGATGAATACTATTCAAGCGCAAAACTATGAGGAGATAAAACATACGGACAAAAATGGTTTCTCGTATGTTACGGTTTCTAATGATGAAAACGGAGTGAGAGTCTATACTCTAAAAAACGGACTAAAAGTTTATTTAGCGAAAAACTCTGATGCGCCGCGAATCCAGACCTACATCCCTGTAAGAACGGGAAGTAATAACGACCCTGCTGACAACACAGGTCTGGCTCACTATTTGGAGCATATGATGTTCAAAGGAACTTCTAAAATAGGAACGCAGAACTGGGCAAAAGAGAAAAAATACATAAAACAAATTTCTGACCTATATGAACAGCACAAGGCAGAAAAAAATCCTGAAAAGAAAAAAGAAATCTATAAAAAGATAGATGCCATCTCCAAAGAAGCATCTAAATATGCCATTGCCAATGAATATGACAAGGCAATTTCTTCCCTTGGGGCTACTGGGACTAACGCCCACACTTGGCTGGATGAAACGGTTTATAAAAACAATATCCCAAGCAACGAGCTGGAAAAATGGTTCAAAGTAGAGCAAGAGCGATTCTCTGAACTGGTCCTAAGGCTGTTCCACACCGAGCTGGAAGCGGTTTATGAGGAGTTTAACCGAGGACAAGACAATGACGGCCGACTAATGAGCTACGAGCTGATGGACGCCCTATTCCCTACGCACCCGAACGGACAGCAGACTACTATCGGGAAGTCAGAGCATCTAAAAAACCCTTCTATGGTGGCTATTCACAAGTATTTCAATGAATACTATGTGCCGAACAACTATGCGCTGGTACTAGTGGGAGATTTGGATTTTGATAAGACTATTCTTTTGGCTCAGAAATATTTCGGGAACTTTAAGCCTAAAAAACTCCCTGCAAAATCACCAATCGTAGAAAAACCAATGGACAAAATCGTGAAAAGAGTGGTAAAAAGCCCTTCTGCACCACGATTACAAATGGCATGGAGAACTGACAGCTACGGAACAAAAGAGGCAAGAATAGCGGAGCTGGTAGCACAGATTCTCAGCACCAACAGCAATGATGCAGGTCTTTTGGATTTAAACCTAAACCAAAAACAAAAAGTTCTTCGCGCGATGGCGTATGTGCTTCCATTCAAACAATATGGATATTTGGCGCTTTCGGCTGTACCAAAGGAAAATCAGTCTCTTGATGAGGCGAAAAACCTTCTTTTGGAACAGATAAATTTAGTTAAAAAAGGAGAATTCCCAGACTGGATGCTGACTGCCATCATCAACGATATGAAAAAAGACCGCCTAAAAGGCTGGGAAACAGCTGATGGACTGGCGTCATCACTATACAACACCTATATCCGTGAGAGAAGCTGGGAACAGGAACTGGAAGACATTCAGGAGTATGAAAAAATTACAAAAGCGGATGTTGTGAAATTTGCTAATGATTTCTTCAAGGATAATTATGCGATTATCTACAAAGAAAAAGGCGATAATGACAAACTTATCCGTGTGGAAAACCCAGGAATCACACCGATAGAGCTAAACAGAGAGGCTCAGTCTCCGTTCCTGAAATCTATACTAAATGAGAAAGTAGAGGAAATAAAGCCTGTTTTCGTAGATTATCAAAAAGAAATAAAAACCGACAACATCAATGGCGTGAAGCTGAGCTTTATCCAAAACAAGAAGAATAATCTGGCTCAGATGAACTATATTTTCCCATTCGGAACGGATAATAATAAGGAACTTTCTGTGGCGTTTACTTTGTTTGATTATTTAGGAACGGACAAATACAGCCCAGAGGAGCTGAAAAAAGAATTCTTTAAACTTGGTATCAATCACGGAATCCGTATAGACAAAGACCGTATTAGTATTACTTTGTCTGGTTTGGAGGAAAATTTAGCGAAAGGTGCAGAGCTGTTTGACCATTGGCTTAGAAATCTGAAAGCTGATGAAAACATCTATAAAACGGTGGTAAATACCATTTTAGAATCTCGTGAAGTAGCCAAAAAAGATAAGAGAAACATCATGACGGCTCTTACCAGATATGCGAGATACGGCAAGAACTCCAGATTCAGAGATGTGGTGAGCAAGGAACGCCTTCTTTCGGCGAAAGCAGAGGATTTCGTGTCTATGGCGAAAAACATAGTAAATGCGCCATATGAAGTATTTTTCTACGGAAAAGATTTGGAGAAATTCAAGAAAGACCTAAGCCCGATTATCAAAAAATCTAATGTGAAATACGACCTTCCTGCGGCTAAAATCTATGCTGAGCCTAGCACAGACGGGAAAGTATATTTCACAAACTATGATATGGTGCAGGTGGAAATGAGCAAAGTGGGAAGAGGCGAAACCGTAGACCTAAAAGACTTTGGGAAATCCAGCGTTTTCAATGAGTATTTCGGTTCTGGGCTTTCTTCTATCGTGTTTCAGGAAATCCGTGAGGCTCGTTCTTTAGCTTATTCCGCGTATGTGAACTACTCCCGCGCTGGCGAAAAAGGAAAGCATGACTATGTGGTAAACTACATAGGAACACAGGCGAACAAACTGGGACAAGCCGTAGAAGCGATGAACGGACTGATGGCAAATCTTCCACAGATACCAGCGCAGTTTGACAATGCTAAAAACTCTTCGCTCAAGCAGATAGCATCACAGAGACTGACTAAACAGAATATCTATTTCAACTATCTGGCAACGCAGAAATTAGGCTTTAACCACGATATTCGTAAAGATGTCTATGCTGAAATCCAAAATCTAGATTTGGCGAAGCTGACCAATTTCTACAACCAAAAGATAAAGCCAATAAGCTACAATACGGCTATCATAGGGAAGAAAGAAAACCTTGACATGGCAGCTATCAGCAAAATGGGAGAATTCGTAGAGGTAAGCCTCGAAGAAATTTTCGGATATTAGACCTTGTTTAAATAAAAGACCTTACAGATTTGTAAGGTCTTTTATTTTTTGAAAAGTGAAATAAAATAGTTAACTACTATTCTAAACTCACTTATTTGAGTCCAATTTGTGATTTTATTAAGAAAAGTATTTTTTAATATAAACAATAAGTATAAAAAATATCTCTATTCTTCTAAAACTCTGTTCCCTTAATTCAAGTTTACCCAATTAGTCCCATCACAACCTTGGAATTTCTTGGTAGTGGACATATAGCGGATAGCCCCCTCATTAGCAGAAGTACAAGTAGTAGAAGTTGTATCACTACCTATTTTTATTGAACCATTCACATCTAATTTTGCCTGTGGCTGGTAAGTTCCTATACCTACTTTGGTCTCTGTTCCACCTTTATTATTATTTCCTAATAATATAGTATCATCCATTCCTGTAGAAGTAGTTACATGGATGCTATGTCCTATAGCTACCACATTGTCCAGTTCTGCAGTAGCAGCCCCTGGAGACTGCGGACCGATATGGACATTCCCATTTCCTTTTATCCACGCTCCTGTATTCTCTCCTATAGAAATATTCTTACTTCCTGTGATGTTAACCTTAAGTGCATTCTTTCCTAAAGCGATATTATCAACCCCTGTAGTATTTTGATTTAATGCTTTGTATCCTTGGGCAATATTATATTCTCCAGCAGTATTATTTTGGAGAATTTCTGTTCCTATAGCAACATTATATTTTCCTGTCATATCCGCAATTTGAGCTCCTCCTCCTAATGCGAAATATCCTATCGCAACATTTTGTCCTCCTCGTATTGCCTTATTAGTTTTCATAGCACCATGTCCCAATGCCAAATTATAATTTCCTATAATTCCAGTATTGCTGCTCATGGCATTATTTCCTATCCCAATATTATCATTTCCTGTGATACCACCAGAAGCCTGCATAACATTAGTTCCTATTCCTATGTTATCATTTCCTGAGAAATCTCCTGTAGAGAGCCTGAACACACCATCCCCCATGCCTATGTTTCTAGTCCCTGTAGATTTCCTCCTGCAGGCAAGTCATATAAAGTATTTCCTATTCCTATATTATTAGCCCCTGAAAATGTAGAGGTGCTAGAACTACTCAAACGATAGATTTTACTCCCTAAGGCAATGTTGTTTCTAGCGGTGTTTGTGATGTCTCCATTTACTACATAATAGGACTCCTGCCCAATGGCTATATTAATAGCCCCTGCCATATTCCCAGAACCTAGAATATATTGAGAGCGCCCCATACCTATATTGGAGACTCCTATAAAGTCACCGTTCATTAGATTAAATATATTCTGCCCAATGCTTGTATTCTGAACTCCTGAAAATACAGCTCCTGTGCCTTTATTGAGAATATATATACTATTTCCCATAGCGATATTATTGCTCGCGGACATATCCCCGCTCTGCATAGTATATAGAGTATTTCCAATACTTATGTTGTCGCTTCCCGAAAGACTACCATTTAGCGCATAAAATGAACCTAGCCCCAAAGCAATATTTCTATACCCTGACAAATCATTACGAAGTTGGTATACATTTACGCCGACACCTATATTGTTATATCCTAAAAAGTCTCCATCCGAAAGTTTAAATGAGCCACCTCCCAAAGAAACATTGTATTTCCCTGTAAACTTAGCATTTAATTTGTTAGTTGTGTATATATCAGCCCCCACAGCTACATTGTATTCTCCCTGCATACTTCCGCCTTTACTCATAGTGAACAAAAGACTTCCTATTGCTGTATTATTTGACCCTGACATAGTACCATTACGAATACTGTAGTTCTCTGCCCCCATAGCTATATTCCTATTTCCTGTAAGACTACTAGCATTAGTAAACCATTGATAGTTCGCCCCTATTCCTATATTCTGAGAGCCATTTCCTAAGCTGGTACCATTATTACCTATCCCTCCGTCTTGGGTAACATGGTTATAATTTCCCACCATTCTAAGATCCTGCTCTGCTCCACCGCCAAACTTCTGCCATTTAGCAGCAGTATGGTTATAGAAGTAATAGCCTGCTTCTGCTACATTTACCAACTTACCTGTACGGTCTGCTACGGGCAGGTCTTGTTTTAGATAGGTAATAATAGCATTCTGATCCTGCCCAAAGTGAGGCTGGCTGCTCATGGTTTTCATCTCTGCTGGGGTAATTCGTGGAATAATAAGTCCTTTATTCTCACTTGCTCCAGCCTCTATGTGTAGTGTAGCTTTGGGCTGGTTGGTATTGATGCCTACCATTCCGTTTGTAGTTTGTGCATTGGCTGCTATTCCAGAAAGCAGTAATGCTATAAATAATGTTTTGTTCATAATACTATTAAATTTAATTGTTATTTATTCTGTTATATATATTGATGTAAAAAAGAGGCATAGACTACCCTATAGGGTAGTCTATGCCTCTGTAAAAACACATTATTTTGTCGGTTAATAAATCTGTGTTTACACTATTTTTTGATATATGCAAATTTTTTCTCATTATTTTTTGTGATTTTTATCAGTTTTTACTCTTTACCTAAAGAAATACTACGCAAAGGTAAGAATTTTTTGGAATAGAAAAAACACTTTTAGTTTATTTATTTTATTATTTTTGCAGTTCATTATTAAAGAAATACTATGTTTCAGAGTTTACAAGACAAATTAGATAAAGCACTGCACAACCTCTCTGGAAGAGGGAAAATCACAGAAATCAATGTAGCAGAAACGGTTAAAGAAATCCGCCGTGCCTTGGTGGATGCCGATGTAAACTACAAAGTAGCCAAAGACCTCACCAAAAGAGTGCAGGACAAAGCCATCGGGCAGAATGTCCTCACCTCGCTCACTCCTGGGCAGCTGATGACCAAAATCGTCCATGATGAGCTGGTGGAGCTCATGGGCGGCACGCAGGAAGGTATCAATCTGGCGGACAAACCGAGCATCATCCTCATCGCTGGGCTTCAGGGTTCAGGGAAAACCACTTTCTCTGGAAAACTAGCCAACTTCCTCAAAAAGAAAAAGAACAAAAACCCTCTACTAGTAGCCTGTGATGTCTACAGACCTGCGGCTATCGACCAGCTGGGCGTTCTCGGAGAGCAGATAGGCGTGCCTGTTTATAAAGAACTAGAAAACAAAAATCCTGTTCAGATTTCACAAAACGCCATCGATTTTGCTAAACAAAACAAACACGATGTAGTGATCATAGACACCGCTGGGCGTTTGGCTATCGATGAAGAAATGATGAACGAAATCCGCAGTGTGCATCAGACCATCAAACCTTCTGAAACGCTCTTCGTAGTGGATTCCATGACAGGGCAGGATGCTGTAAATACAGCCAACGCGTTCAACGAGGTGCTAAACTACAACGGAGTAGTTCTTACCAAATTAGATGGTGATACCCGAGGCGGAGCGGCGCTTACGATTCGTTCCGTGGTTAATAAACCAATAAAATTCATCTCCACAGGAGAAAAAATGGATGCCTTGGATATTTTCTATCCAGACAGAATGGCGGACAGAATCCTCGGAATGGGAGATGTGGTTTCCTTGGTAGAAAGAGCCCAAGAGCAGTTCGATGAAGAAGAAGCAAAGAAACTCAACAAAAAAATTCAGAAAAACGAACTTGGTTTTGATGACTTCCTAAAACAGCTTCAGATGATGAAGAAAATGGGAGGAATGAAAGACCTCATGGGTATGATACCAGGAATGGGAAAAGTAGCCCAAAATGTGGATATCAATGACGATACTTTCAAACATATAGAGGCGATGATACAGTCCATGACGCCAGAAGAAAGAAGAAGACCGAGCATCATCACCATGCCGAGAAGACAAAGAATAGCCAAAGGAAGCGGAAGAAAAGTAGAAGAAGTAACCGCTCTGATGAAGCAGTTCGAGCAGCTTGGCAAGACTATGAAACTCCTACAAAGCCCACAAGGCAAACAGCTGATGTCTATGATGAGCAAAGGCGGCGGACTCCCAGGAATGGGCGGAGGAATGCCTTTCGGAGGAAAATAAACGAATAAAAGAAAATCCCTTCTGTGAGAGAAGGGATTTTTATTTTTCGAGATTTTGATTTTATTTAGAATTTAAAAGTATCGTCTTTAAAGGCTTTGTTTAGTTCTATTTTACTAAAAATCATCACATAGTCTGAATCCTTTTTCGGCGAGGAAGCCTCTATTCTAAATGGCATCAGCAGATTTCCAACTTTTTTGTAATCAGAATAAGTGATGGTCTCTCCCCTTTTTTCCTCTTTTAAAAGTAGATAAGACAGCTTGTCAAAATAATAAATGGTTTTATTCACATTCTTGGTAAGTTCTACTTTGAAAACTTCCTTGTCTCCGAGTTTCTCCACCCCCAAAAGCTCCGCTGTGAAGCCCTTTTGTTCATAATTGATAAAATCCGTATCGAAGCTCTCTGGCTTATAATTTGGGTATTCTTGGAGTTTATTTACAGCGTAGTTCATAGCGTAGCCCTTTTTCCCGTCATAGCCCTCTATCACCTGCTCTTTTTTCCCATTTACTACGATGGTTTTGGTCAGATTCGGTCTGGCTTGGTAGATTTTCACAGGATATTCCTCATTCACTCCCAAAACCACTTTTCCCTGAAGCAGAATGGTATTCAGCAGTTTCCACTGGACTAAACCTCCTGTATTTTGGATATTTTTATCAATAATCTGAGCCGCAGTCTGGGCAGAAAATATTTTCGCTAAAAACACCAAAGATATCAGAAATATTTTTCTCATGTTATTCTTTTTATGGATTATTGATTTTTTCTTAAAATTTCTCTTGCCTTTTCCAAATCCTCTGGAACATCTATCCCCACGCCCACGAAGTTGGTCTCTATCATCTTGATTTTCATGCCGTATTCCAGATAGCGGAGACATTCTATTTTTTCTGCGATTTCCAAAGGTTTCATCGGTAGTTTTGCAAAGTTAAGCAAAGCCTCTCGTCTAAAAGCATAAACGCCGATATGTTTAAAATATTTTACGCCCTTCTCTTCTCTCGGATAAGGAATCACAGAACGGCTGAAATACAGCGCAAAACCATCTTTATCCGTAATTACTTTTACATTATTCGGGCTTTCTATTTCTTGTTTTTCTGTCAAATGAATTTTGAGCGAAGCCAGAGAAATTTCCTTCTTGTCATCAGCTTCAAAAACCGAAATCAGCTGTTTTAGTGGTTCTGTTTTTAGGAAAGGTTCATCGCCTTGGACATTCACCACTATATCACAGTCGATATTCTGTACAGCCTCTGCGATACGGTCACTGCCTGTCTCGTGCTGACCTGTCATCAGGGCTTTTCCCCCTGCGTTTTTTATTTCATTAAAAATAATTTCTGAATCCGTAGCCACGAAAACCTCATCAAACAAGCCTGTTTCCACCACATTTTGGTAAGTAGTAGTAATGACGGTTTTCTCGCCCAAAAGCTGCATAAGCTTCCCTGGGAAACGGCTCGCCTCATACCGAGCAGGGATAACGGCTATTATTTTATTTTTTTTCATTTTTTACTTTAATTTCAATATTTGAGATAAAGTTTTTCCATCCCAAATAAATGTTTTTTCGTCTGTTTTTTGGTTTATCGGAGTTTCTTTTTCATTGTCATCTTCATCGAATTCTGCCTCTTCCATTTTCATGATGATTTTAGATTTCACACCTCCTTTATCACTCGGGAAAATATATTCTTCACTATGATAAAAAACACCTGCGTCCCCCACATTCATCAACAAATCCAGCGGAAAAAACTTCTTCCCATTCCACAGCAGATACTGCGTACTGGTAGGGATTCCACACGCCTCGCCTGAGTTTTCTACCCTTATCACGGATTTTATTCCTGATAATCCCTTGTTGTTTAGTATCTCCATACTTGTAAAATGCAGATTATCAACAAGGAAATTGTGTTTGTCTATCACTTTATTGTTTTCAAGCGCCAGAACCTCCATTTTCACCTGTTTATAAGCGCCTCCATCTCTACTGACCGTTCCCACAGCCCCAAAGAGAAACTCTACGCCATTCTTTTTCTGATGCCCCAAAGCAAGATTTCCTCCCCAGATATAGCCTTTTTTCAGCTGGTTATTTTTCTTATAGCTGATTTCGTACCAAGGCGCTTCACGAAGCCCCGCAGAATGCATATGAGTAGTAATGTTAGTAATATTAACAGCATCGCCTATCTGCAGACTGTCTATTTTATTAGATTTATAGTTAGGCTGTTCCCTTACTTTTGCATCTGATACCATTACTTTTTGGGCTACTTTTTTATCAAAAGTATAACTTCCAAAATAGACTTCATCATTGTTCTGAGCTGATACCCAGATACAAAGAATAAAAAAACATAAAATTCCCAGCTTCTTCATTGTAAAAATTTAAGCGGTTAAAAGTAAAAAAACTTTACAAACTGACCAAAAACAATACCTTATTCAAAAATTTTACTCCCCATCATACACGACAGGGAGTAATAATTATAAACTCAAATCTTTCTTGATTTGCTCTATTTTATGATTTAATTTATCAACTTGACCAGCATATTCGCTCTCAGATGAAATGTTACTTTTCACAGAGAAATAGAACTTAATTTTCGGTTCCGTTCCTGATGGGCGAATAGCTACTTTCGTGCCGTCTTCCGTGTAGTATATCAGCACATTAGACTTAGGAATATCGGTCATTTCTGCTTTTTCATCCTTCACTAAATCCCATGCAGTCTGCTCCTGAAAATCTTTCACAAGAACCACTTTGGAACCAGCTAGTTCTTTCACTGGATTATTACGGAAGTCTGACATCATTTTTTTGATTTCCTCTGCTCCTTCTCTTCCTTTTCTCACCACATTGACCAGCGCCTCTTGATAAAGCCCTAAATCCTTATAAATCTCTATCATATACTGGAAAACACTACTGCCCTGAGCCTTACACCATGCTGCTATTTCGCAGGCAAGAAGGATAGATCCGCACGAGTCCTTATCTCTCACGAAATCTCCTGTCATAAAGCCAAAACTCTCCTCTCCTCCACAGACGAATTTTTGTTTTCCTTCGGCTTCGCGAATCATTTTACCAATCCATTTGAAGCCTGTAAGTCCCGCCTTGCACTCTATTCCGTATTTTTTAGCAATATCAAAGAAAATATCCGAAGTCACGATAGTAGAACCTATGAACTCACTTCCTGTGATTTTTCCTGCTTTTTTCCATTGGTAAAGGATGTAATAAGTCAAAATCGTATTGGTCTGATTTCCGTTAAGCAGCTGGATTTTCCCTTCAAGGTTTCTCACTGCGATACCAAGTCTGTCTCCATCTGGATCACAGCCGATGACAATATCTGCATTGGTAATTTCTGCCAAGTCCGTAGCCATCGTAAGAGCCGCTGGTTCTTCTGGATTAGGGCTTTCCACTGTTGGGAAATTTCCACTTGGAATCATCTGCTCTCTCACCAAATCCACCTTTGCAAATCCAGCCTTTTTAAGGGCTTTAGGGATTGTAGTGTAAGTTGTCCCATGGATAGAAGTGAAAACAATATTCAGATTATCCCTCCCAACATTCTGATAAAGAGAATTTTGCATACAAGCATCTATATAAACATCATCCTGCTCCTCACCTATCCATTCTATCAAACCATCATTTCCATTAAACTTAATATCCTCAAATCTAACGGAATACACCTCTTTGATAATCGCCTCATCATTCGGCGGAACGATCTGCGCTCCATCATTCCAATAAACCTTGTAGCCATTGTATTCAGGCGGATTGTGTGATGCTGTAAGTACTATTCCTGCATTACATTTTTTATTTCTCACCGTGAAAGAAAGCTCTGGCGTAGGGCGGTGCTCCTTGAAAAGCAAAACATGGATTCCATTAGCCGTAAGCACATCTGCTACTATTTTCCCAAATTCTTTGGAATTATTTCTCACATCGTAGGCGATAGCTACTTTGATAGTTTCGCCTTTAAACTGCTGGTGGAGGTAGTTTGCCAGACCCTGAGTAGCCTGCCCAAGCGTATATTTATTGAGCCTGTTGGTTCCCACACCCATCACTCCGCGCATTCCTCCTGTCCCAAATTCTAACTCTTTATAAAAAGAATCTTCCAGTTCTGCTCCATTTTCATCTATCAACTGCTGAACTTTAGTTCTTGTTTCTTCGTCAAAAGACTCTGATAGCCAAAGCCCTGCTTTTTCTATTGTTGTCATACTTTTAATTTTATAGTTTATTTTTTTATTATTAATGCCTTATCCTCCTCCAAAACTTTCTTTACAGGATTACCCTTATAGTTTAGTTTTGCATTGTTTTTTAGTTTTCCTTCTAATTTTTCCTCCACCGAAATTTCCGCCGAAACATCATCTTCAGCCTTGATTTTCAAGTTATTTACAAACCAATACGGCGACATCATCACAGCAGAATCCCTCATCACCACCTCTGCTTCCAGCGTTTTCCCAAACAACTCTAGCCGAGCATTATCATAGAGATTTATCTCGGCTTTATTAGATAAAATCGCTCCTGCTAATTTTGTATTATCTTCCATTTTCAGGCTAAAATCATCCATCATCATTTGGCTGGAAATATTAAATTCTGCCGAATTCTGCATTTTCATTTTAGAAATTTTCCCAGAAGAATACAAAATGATGTTATACACTTCCACTCCTTCAGTTTTTCTCTTTTCGCTGATAGTCAATTCTTTATCCTTAACTTTGATTTTTAAATTTTCAAAAATATTAGGATAAGTCTCCACTGTCAGTTTATTTTCCGTGCTTTGTATATAGGACACTTTGAAATTCCCATCCAAATACAAAGCGTTAAATTCCTCTATCTTAACTTCTTGCGTTTTTATTTCATTGCCTTCGGGCTGAATTTTCCCACAAGAAATCAGCACCAAAACAACTACTATGTAGAGGAGATTTTTCATCTATTATTCATCAAAAATTTTATAATCTGCTCTGCTTCATCTTGGCTAAAACCATCTATTTTACGCTTTTTGTCTCCGTAATGAATCACTATGGAAGCCCATCGGTTTTTTCTCACCACTACTTCCTTGATTTTAGATTTTTCAATCTTGTTTTCGGTATTAATTAGCCAAAATTGAAGAGCGAAAATCACCAGCCAAAGCACCGCCGAAATGGTCTTAAAATAAGAAACCTTAGCAAAGTCAAAATCATTCTGATACAAGTCAAATAAATAGATAGCAATGAACACGAAAGAAGCCGATAAATAAAGCAATTTATTCGTTTTCGTGTTATCTGCAATCTCGAAATATTCTGGATAACTCGTTATGGTGGTTTTCCCAAATGATATGCTGTTCATCTTAAATTTGTTCTTCTATATTGTAATTTTTGTGTTCTCTATTGGTTCTGATAATCATCTCTCCGAGAAATCCTCCTATAAAAAGCAAAGTTCCCAAAATCATCATCGTCAGTGAGATGAAAAACCACGGATTATCAGCAATTAGGTGCCCATATTGTTTATGAACATAGACTGCTATCAGTTTGGAAACTCCAAGCCAAAATGCTGAGAGGAAACCGATGATAAACATCAAAGTACCGACCGCTCCGAAAAAATGCATCGGACGCCCGCCAAAACGGCTGATAAACCAAAGTGTAACCAAATCCAAAAAGCCACGGATAAAGCGTTCTGTCCCAAATTTAGAACTTCCGTAAGGTCTTGCCTGATGCTTCACTTCTTTCTCTGTAATGCGCTTAAAACCAGCATTCGCTGCCAAAACAGGAATATATCGGTGCATATCTCCATAGACATCTATGGATTTTACGACTTGTTTTTTGTAGGCTTTCAGACCGCAGTTGAAATCGTGCAGATACACTCCAGAAACCTTTCTCGCTGCTGCGTTGAAAAGCTTGGACGGCAGGTTTTTGGTCATCACATTGTCAAATCTCTTCTTTTTCCAGCCAGACACGATGTCGTAGTTTCCATTGACTACCATATCGTACAGCTCTGGAATTTCCTCTGGAAAGTCCTGTAAATCAGCATCCATTGTAATCACCACATCTCCAGATACTTTCTCAAATGCCGCATGCAACGCCTGTGATTTTCCATAATTTCTAGAAAACTTTATTCCATGGATATGGTCATTCTCCCTGCAAAATCCCTCTATAATTTCCCAAGATTTATCCGTACTACCATCATCTACAAACCAAATTTCATAAGAAAGCTGGTTCGCCACACACACCTTATCAATCCTAGAAAAAAGCTCTTTCAGGGATTCCTCCTCATTCAACAAAGGGATAACTATAGATAAATTCATTTCTAAAAATCAAATACAATCCACAAATTTACGCAAAAAGAAAATAACTTCAAGAGTAAATTATTTAATCACTAAAAATCAAACAGTTATATATTTTCTCCGATTTTTAAAATTTCCATTCTTGGAATTAATAAATAATTCACTATATTTGCCACGGCAAGTCCTACACAACCAGCTCCTGAAAATCCTCCAGGGTGGGAACGCAGCAAAGGTAATCGGTTGTAGCGGTGTGATGTAGGTAGCTTGCCTTTTTTATTGGATAAATTTTGTTTCATATTTGTTAATTTTTAAGGCTTCCCAAAATGGGAAGCCTTATTTATATGATTAGATTATTTTACGATTTTCATTTCATCGATAAGCCATTTAGAATCAGCAAATTTATCAATGATGAAAAGGATATATTTGGCATCCACCATGATATTTCGGCTAAAACGAGGGTCATAGTTGATATCGCTCATCGTTCCCTCCCACTGGCGGTCAAAATTAAGCCCAATCAAATTCCCACGAGCATCCAGCGCTGGACTTCCTGAGTTCCCTCCCGTAGTATGGTTTGTCGCCGTGAAAGCTAACGGAACTTTACCATCTTGGTTTTTATAAATTCCATAGTCTTTTCTGTTGTAGAGGTCTATCAGTTTTTTAGGAACATCGAACTCGTAGTCGTTTGGAATATATTTCTCCATCACGCCATCTAGTGTAGTCTGATAATGGTATCTGACAGCATCAGCTGGTTCAGAGCCTTTTACCTTACCATAGGTCACCCTTAGAGTAGAGTTCGCATCTGGAAAGAATTTTCTCTCTTTGTCCGTATTCATCTGAGCTGCCATGTATCTCTTCTGTAGAGCATCTATTTCAGCCTGGTACTGAGTGTATTTTGGTTCTACTTTTTGAAGATATGTATCTCTGATTTCTTTATACAAATTGATTATCGGGTCGTTTTTCAATGCTTTGATAAGCTCTGCTGGATTATCAAAAACCTTCTCTGTATCGGAAGAAATATTCAATCCATTAAGGTTTTTTCTACCTGTCAGAACAGAATTTTTAGACCAATTTTCTACCAATTCTAAATTTTGATTCACATTTTTGTATTTATCAAAACCAGAAGGCAGGTACGCCGCTGGAACTTTCTCTGCATAAAGAGCCAAAAGTTTAGCCGTCACCTTTGCATCTATCTCGCCATCATAGTTTTTATAAAAACCTGCCAGTGCAGACGAAAACTTCTTGATGCCTGATGGTGTGGTTTTTCCCTGCTCATAATGTTCCATAAATGCCAAAAATCTATTTGCAAGATTCAGCGTTTCTGCATTTCTAAGGAGTTCCGTAAAATATGCATCACTAAGGGCAAATGGCGCCTGAGCGTTATACAAATGTTCAAATTCTGAAATCATTTTAGCAATTTCAGGGTTTTTCTTTGCTAAAAAGGCTTCATAATCTTTCTTCTTCTGAACAGCGTTAGACTTTTTCAATCCTGTAGTTTCGCCTATCCATTTTTTCCAATAATTAGCTACAGAAGCGTATTTAGATGCATATTTTATCCTTGTAGCATCATCTACACGCATTTTTTCGTCTAATGTTTTCAGGGCTACATCTCTCACCGCTATTTTAGCTGGATTGGTATCGTTAATGATTTTTTCCACAGCTATAGACGGAAGATATTCATTGGTTCTACCAGGGAAACCAAACACAAAAGTAAAATCATTTTCCTTGATTTCTTTGATGGAAATCGGCAGGAAATGTTTCGGTGTGTAAGGTACATTATCCTTGCTGTATTCGGCAGGTTTATTATTCTTGTCTGCATAAATTCTAAACAAAGCAAAATCTCCCGTATGACGAGGCCAAACCCAGTTGTCCGTATCAGAACCAAACTTACCGATGGACTGCGGCGGAGCGCCTACCAATCGTACATCTTTATATGTTTCTATGATGTAGGCATAGTATTTATTCCCTGCAAACATCGGTTTTATGGTAACTTTTTGGTAAGGTTCTATTTTGAACTGCTTGGTCACTTCTGCTATATTTTTAGCGATAACTGCCTCTGCTTCTCTATCTGTAAGCCCTTTGGTTCCGTTTAGAACTTGGTCTGTAACTTCCTTAATATCAACGATAAAATCCGCCGTAGCGCCTGGATTCGGAAGCTCTTCGCTCATATTTTTAGCCCAAAAACCATTAGTCAAAAGGTCATTTCCTACTGATGAGTGGCTTTGGATATTATTATATCCACAGTGGTGATTGGTCAGAAGTAGTCCCTTGGGCGATATTACCTCGCTGGTACATCCTCCATTGAACTGAGCTACAGCATCTTTGATACTTGGTTTATTCGGATTAAAAATATCTTTGGCAGAGATTTTCATTCCTAATTTTTTCATTTCAGCCTCGTTTAGTTCCGTAGGCATCCACATTCCTCCATACTGCTGGGAAAAAGCCATCACAGCAGGTAGCAAAGAAGCTATCAATAATATTTTTTTCATTTTAAAAATAAAGTTTATAATTTCTCTGGGTAAAAATACACTTTTTCTCATTAAAAACGAGAAAAGCACGAACAAATCGTGCTTTTAATTTTTATTTTCCTAAAAACTGCTGGCTGTTTTCCTTTTCATAATCTTGAATGATATAAAAAAGCCCTGTCACCATCTGTTCCGTAGCATACTGACTCAGGGAATTGCTGGTCGTACCACCGCCCTCATTACCAAGGAGTGAGCCGAGCATAGAGTTCGCACTTGTTACATTATTGATGGCTCTCACTATCCCAAATTCATTTAGTTTTTCATCTACTTTTGGAGTAAATGCAGAGACCAACTTATGATAAGTCTTTTCCCTCAAAATCTGCGTTGCTGTTCCAGCTTCTCCCTGCATAATACGAGCCACATCATCACTAGTAAGGCTATTCACAGCGTCTACTAAAATAGGTTCTGCTATTGTAGCCGTAAAAGAGGCTGTTTCTGCTATATATTCTTTTTCTTTTTTTACCAAATCTGGAGAAATTTTTCCCAAAACGCTGTTCATTTTTTTCAAACCAGAGGGCATAGCACTGTCAATCAATGGACTTTGGAGAAATTCATTTTTATTCTTCAAGACCTTCACTCCTTTGGAAACTCCGCCCAATAAAACTCTTTTTATCACTGCTACTCCTATGGCTGATGTAGCTATCGCTGTGCAAGACTGCACTGCTGCCACTCCCACTGTTGCTGCTACCACCGAAGTGATTATTACTGTTTTTACTTTCATAGAATTACATTTAAATGTTGAAAAATGACAAAATCCTTGCCAAAATTTTATTTTTCAAAAAAAACCTTGCCACAAAATTATGGCAAGGTAAGTAAAATATTGAAATAATGTGATAATATTTTTTAGTTTTAGTTTTTGAGAAAATTTCTTAATTAAAATTAAAAAAAAATTTATTCACTACAATTTTTATTCTCTGATTAGCAGTATTCTCAAAATCGTTTGTTGTAAGTTATTGGTAAGCAGTTTTCTATTATGACAAACTTTTTTAGAAAAACCAATGAACCGCCGTAAACCAATAACTACCAACTAAACATACGCAAATGTAGTATTTTTATGCCGAAATATCAAGAAAAATATCAAAAATCTCATTTCTGTTTAGGTTTATTTCTTACCTTTGGAGGCTAATTTGGTTTTATGTTTATTAAGAATTTAACTCTTCAGAATTTCAAAAATCATTCATCACAATTTATGGAATTTTCTCCTCAAATCAACTGTCTGGTGGGAGATAACGGCGTTGGAAAAACCAACATTCTGGATGCTCTGCATTATCTCTCTGTTGGGAAAAGTTTTTTAGGAAATTCTGACTTAAATAACATTACCGAAAATGAAGATTTTTTCTCGATAGAAGCGCTTATTTTCAATGAAAACAAAGAAGACATTCTGAAAATAATCCAAAACAAAGAAAGCAGAAAAACCATCAAAAAAAATGATAAAAACTATTCTAAAATAGCCGACCACATAGGATATTTACCTTCCGTAATGATTTCGCCATATGACCAAAATCTCATTTCGGAGAGCTCTGAAAGCAGAAGAAAATTTATGGATGCCATGATTTCTCAGACCGACCGCGAGTATCTTTTCAGCCTTATTCATTATCAAAAAACACTTCAGCAGAGAAATGCTCTTCTCAAAAATTTCCAAAAATCACGAACTTTCGATGCAGACAGCCTAGAAATCTATGATGAACCTTTGCTGAAATTTGGACAAATTATTTTTGAAAAAAGAAAGAATTTCATTCAGGAAATTATTCCTATTTTACAGGAATATTATGCAATAATTTCTAATCAAAAAGAAGAAGTTCTTATTTCATACCAGTCTGATTTAGAACAAGATTTCAGAGTTTTACTTGCAGAAAATTTAGAAAAAGACAGAATTCTGACTTACACTTCCAAAGGCATTCACAAGGATGATTTGCTATTCGAAATGAATGGACAACTAATAAAAAAAATAGGCTCACAAGGGCAGCAAAAATCGTTTTTAATCGCCCTAAAACTATCCCAGATGAATTTACTAAAAAAACTCACTGGAAAAACCCCTATTTTACTCCTTGATGATATTTTTGACAAATTAGATGATTCAAGAGTTCATCAACTCGTAAAGCTTGTGAACAAAGAGCATTTTGGACAGATTTTCATCACAGATACTCACAAAGAACGCACCGAAAATGTAGTAAAAAACATCACAGAAGAAAGTAAAATTTTTGAAATTTAAATTCAAAATTATCAGACCTTAAAAACTTTCTTATAAAGTTTACCTAAGGGTTTTTCCAAATAGTTGTAACTAAACAATCCAAAAAGAATAACGACTATCATCACAAGAAAAGGCCATATATAACTGTCCACTACATTTTCTTTTAGGTATTTAACCGCAACCATACCTAAATAATAGTGTATCAGATACATAGAATATGATGCTACCCCTATCTTGCAGAGTAATGGTTGTGCTATAAATTCTACCTTTTGAGGAGCATAGACAAACACCATAAAAAAAGCAAAGGCAATCATTGAAAATATAATCAGTGGAAAATAAAATTTATCTTTCACTATGTTAATTAAAAACAAAAAAATAATATAGTAAATATATTTTTTCTTGGTCTTGTCTTTATTCAAAAGATATATAAAAATCCCTATCAAAAACCAGAAACTATTATCAAAAAACACAAGGGCCCTCCCATAAATCTTAAATAAATACGCCTGCTCTGCCGTTAATGAAAATGTTGTCTGCAATACACCCTGCCCTGTAGAAGTATAAAATAACATATAAATAGGAATTATTGGAGCACAAATAATTACATAATATTTTATAAATTTTTCCTTATTTATAAAATATAAAAATCCTATCAATGAATAAAAACAGACTTCCACCCAAAGACTCCAAAAAGCTCCATCTATATGATAATATCTAACTCTACCAAAAAATACATTTATAAATGTAGGATCTATAAATGTATTTGCTATCAAATAATTAACAAATACTTTGGAAATTCCATATCCTTCTCCTGTATAGAAAAACCTAAAAAAAACAAAAATTATCGTAGAACAAATAAGCATTGCTGGAGACAAACGAAGAAACCTTTTAACTATAAAATCTCTATAATTTTTAGTGTTTTCTAATGATGCATAAATCACAAAACCAGAAATAATAAAAAATAACTGCACTCCTAATGCTCCCCATGCAACTTTTCTTCCTACATCTGGATAATTAAGATAATAGTGTGATAAAATAACCATAACTATAGCTATTACCCTAAGTACATCTAATACATTTACTCTGCCTTTTTTCTCCGCTATGTAGTTTTTTTCCATATGTGATTTATTTCTATTGTCACAAAATTACAAATTTAGATATCATATAAAACAAAAAGACTTCTGAAATTTCAGAAGTCTTATGTGGTTTCTCCAGGAATCGAACCAGGGACACACGGATTTTCAGTCCGTTGCTCTACCAACTGAGCTAAGAAACCATTCTTATTTGCTTCTCTGTTATTGATTAAAGCGATGCAAAGATACACTTTTTTTTTATAAAAACAAATTTTATTTTAATTATTTTTATTTTTTTCTTCAAATTCTTTTAGCTGATCACTTATTTCCTCCAAAACAGGCTTAATGGTATCTTCAGGTAAATCCCTGATTCTTATATACATAAGGCCATCTATAGCATCATTGAAATTAGGATCTACATTGAATGCAACAACCTTCGCATTTTGCTTAATATATTTTTTTATCAGCACAGGCATACGCATTTCTGGCTCAAAATCATCTATCAGCTTATCAAATTTATTCAAATCATTGTCCAAATCCTCAAAGAAAAGATTTTTATCTCGCTCGCTGAGATGTACTTTGTAGTCATTTTTAGGGTGAACATGCTGCGCTACTGCTGGATCAAAATAATTAGAACGCATAAATTCTATCATCAATGATTTAGAAAAATCCGAAAATCTACTACTGATACTCACTCCTCCCATCAAGAATTTATGGTGTGGATTTCTCAGACAAACATGGACAATTCCTCTCCACAAAAGGAACAGTGGCAAAGGCTTCTGCTGATATTCCATAGAAATATAAGCACGACCCATTTCTATAACTTTATTGAAGAAAGGATGCAATTCCTGATCAAAATCAAATAATGAATTGGTATAAAATCCTTTAATTCCGTGCTTTTTCATCACTTCTGCTCCCAGCGCCATTCTATAAGCCCCTACGATTTTTTGGTCAGCATTATCCCAAAGAATAAGATGGTGATAGTGTTTATCATACTCATCCAAGTCAAAAGGAAGATTTGTCCCCTCTCCTACGGCTCTGAAGGTCAATTCTCTCTGACGACCAATTTCGCGCATCATGGAAGGAATTTCGTCAAATGTTGTGAAAAACACATCATAATTGTTATTCGAAAACAATACTTTTCCTTCCTTTTTCTTAAGGTTTTCTATATCTTGTAAAATATCCTCCAAAGGTGTTTCGTCGATGATGTTTTCTACTACTTCTTCTTTTTTAGGAGTGACATTTAGGTTTTTCACTTTCAAGAATTCTGCTACAGATTTTCGGTCTTCAAAATAAGACTTCATCATGTAGACTTTCCTTCTCAAAAAGTTTTCCAGCTCCTTTGTAGTTTCATAATCTGATAATACTTTAGGACTTACAGGTCTTCCTATTCTTATTTTTATAGGTTTCTCCCTTTTGTTCACCATTTCAGAAGGCAACAAAAGTGTTTGCAAATCTGGATGAATTTTGGAAGCTGAATAAAAAAACTTGCTGTTCTTCGCATGAAAATACATCGGAACTACAGGAACATTCGCTTTTTTTATCAATTTCATAGCTGGATTTTCCCATTCTTTGTCCAAAATTTCATGAAACTCATTATTCTTATTAGAAACCTCTCCCGCAGGAAAAATCCCAAGACAGTGCCCCTCACTCAGATGTCGCAGCGCCTCTCTCATTCCAGACATACTGCTGTATGCTTCTTTTCTTCCCTCAAATGGATTTACAGAAATCACATACGGAGCCATTGGTTCTATTTTGGTTAAAAGAAAATTTCCCATCACCTTAAAATCAGGACGGATTTCTGATAGAATTTTACACATTATCACGCCATCCAATGCCCCCAACGGGTGATTTGCCACCAATATAAAAGGCCCTGTTTTTGGAATTTTAGCCAAATCTTCTTGAAAAGCTAAATATTTGACATTCAGTTCCTCTAACAATTTATTAAAAAAATCTTGCCCTTCATAATTTTTAACCTTATCATAAAGAGCATTCACTTTATTTATTTTTGCAAATTTCATAACAGCCGAAACCGCAGGACTTGCGAAAATCCCGAATTTATCCAGTCCAGAGGCTATCATCAAATCTTTTTTAGAAATAAGACTCATATCTTTTATCCATTTATTATCATTTGTACTGTAGTTTTAGTAATCTGCTCCAAGAGAACATTTTTACCTTCGTACAGTTTAACCAAATTTTCTAACCTTGCATTTCTTATCGTGAATAGAGACACATTTTCCACTATTTCAGTATTAAAATCCTGCTCCAGCTCAGCCTCCAATTCATCTACATTATTAAATTTATCCTCCAAACAAAGTGCCAGAGATATCGCCGAATTCTGCATCAGAGAAACCTTGATATTCCTTTTTGCTAACTCCCTGAAAATAAAACTAATATGATCTTCCGCTATGAACGAAAAATCTCGCGTCGAAATACGCATAAGAACCTGATTTTCTTTTAGAATATAACTTTCCAAAAGCTGATTTTCGGTTGATATTCCTATTTTCGTTCCTGCTTTTTCTGGGTTGATGAACGACTTCACAAAAAACGGAATACTCTTCTGTTTCAGTGGCTGCAGTGTCTTCGGGTGGATTACCGAAGCCCCATAATACGCCATTTCTATTGCTTCTTCGTAGGAAATATTAGAAAGAAGTTCCACATTTTCAAACTTCCTTGGGTCACCAGTCATCACACCAGGGACATCTTTCCAGATTGTCATATCCTTGGCATCTAAACAATAGGCAAATATCGCTGCGGAGTAATCAGACCCCTCACGCCCCAGAGAAACCGTAAAGTTATTTTCATCTGAACCTATAAACCCCTGAGTAACATAGGTTTTAGATTTATCCAATTGAGAAATATTTTTCTCTGTATCTTCCCAGTTTACCACTCCTTCACGGTAGTTGGTATCAGTTTTTATAAAATCCCGAGCATCCAGCCACTGGTTACCTACTTCATTATCAGAAAGATACACGCTCAATATTTTTGATGAAATCATCTCTCCACAAGTTACAACTTGGTCATAAACAAAATTGTAATTAGGAGATTTATTCCTTCTAAGGAAAGATTCTATATCATCAAAAAACAATTTGATTTCGCTGAAAACATAGTGATTTTCATCAAAAAGCCCTTTTGCTATTTGGATATGCTCTTCCTTTATTTTAGCTATTTCCTGCTGATAGTCACTTTTATTGAAATAAAATTCTACCACTCTTTCTAGTGCATTAGTAGTCTTTCCCATAGCCGAAACGACTATCAGACATCTCTCAAAGCCCTGTATACTAAGCACTCTGAGCACATTTTTCACACTATCAGCATCTTTCACAGAAGCTCCTCCAAATTTGAATATCTTCATCGAGATTTTTTTAATTCGTTTATAGTCTTGTACTCAAACTTACAAAAGTATTAAATAAGATTGATATAAAAAAGTATATTTTTCGGTATAAATTTACGATTTTTGTAAATCTTTTAAATTAAACAAGTTATGACAGACCAAACTCTACAATCTTTGGGAGAATTTATCATTGATAAACAGGATGATTTCAAGTTTTCAAGTGGAGAACTTTCCAGATTATTAAGCTCCATAAAAATAGCCTCTAAAATCGTAAATAGAGAAGTAAACAAGGCTGGAATCGCAGATATTCTTGGTAAAGCTGGTAACGAAAATGTACAAGGCGAGGAACAGATGAAGCTGGATGTTTTTGCTAATGATATTTTCATAGATGCCCTTTCTCACAGAGAAATCGTGTGTGGTATCGCATCAGAGGAAAATGAAGATTTCATAGAGATAAAAGGAAACGAGAACAACGCCCATATGAACAACTATGTGGTGCTGATAGACCCTCTAGATGGCTCATCCAATGTAGATGTCAATGTATCTGTGGGAACTATTTTCTCTATATACAGAAGGGTAACTCCAGCAGGAACTCCTGTAAAAATAGAAGATTTCTTACAAAAAGGTGTAAATCAGGTAGCGGCAGGATATGTTATTTATGGCTCATCCACCATGCTGGTTTATACGACAGGAAACGGAGTAAATGGCTTTACACTAGACCCATCAGTAGGGACTTATTTCCTATCTCATCCTAATATGACTTACCCTAAAACAGGTAAAATCTATTCTGTCAATGAAGGAAACTACGCTAAATTCCCACAAGGAGTAAAAGAGTACATCAAATATTGCCAAGAAGAGGAAGGAAACAGACCTTATACATCCAGATACATAGGCTCGTTAGTAGCTGATTTTCATAGAAATATGATAAAAGGCGGTATCTACATCTACCCTTCCTATGCACATGCGCCAAATGGAAAACTTAGACTGCTTTACGAGTGTAATCCTATGGCTTTCTTAGCTGAACAAGCTGGAGCAAAGGCTACAAACGGCTTCCAAAGAATCCTAGAAATAGAACCTACTTCACTACACCAGAGAGTTCCTTTTTTCTGTGGAAGTGTAGAAATGGTGGAAAAAGCAGAAGAATTTATGGCAAAGCATAAATAGTTCTTTGATAAAATTTCATTCAAAATAAAAAAGTTCTACCCGAAAAGTAGAACTTTTATTTTTTATTTCTTTCGGATGAGCCACAGCCCGATGAAGGTCAGCAACCCATTGATAATCAATAATTCTAAACCAATTTTAAATTCACCAAAAATATCCGATTGGTATTTGTCTATCAAGAAAGAAAGCGTGGGAGCAATAATGCAGATGTACGGCACCAAATGGTCTTTCACTTTATATTTGGTAAAAATCCCAAAAGCAAACAAACCAAGCAGCGGCCCGTAAGTAAAGCCCGCCAATTTCAGGATAAGTCCAATCATAGAGGCATCATCTATCCACTTGAAAACCATCACCATAATGAGGAAAGAAATCGTTACCAAAATATGCACTTTCTTTCTGAAAGTTTCTTTTTTGGCATGAGCCCAGTCTTTATCTTTAATTCCGAAAATATCGATACAAATAGAAGAAGTAAGCGCCGTCATCGCCCCATCGGCACTGGAACAAAAAGCTGAAATAAGCCCAATAATGAAAGTCACCCCTATCAGCGGAGACATATATTCTAAAGCCGCCGTAGGAAACAGCCTATCCTTCACCGCGGTGATGTTTTTCTGCTCTGCAAACAAATGAAGCATTCCGCCCATATAAAGGAACAGAGTAATCATCCCCAACAGGATGAAAGTAAGCACCAGCATATTTTTCTGACTGTCTTTCAGGTTAGAAACAGAGATGTTTTTCTGCATCATATCTTGGTCTATCCCCGTCATCGCAATGGTAATGAACGCCCCCGCCAAAATCTGCTTCACGAAGAAACTTCCATTCATCACATTCGTATCAAAAACACGAAGGTAGCCCCTTTCGTTCATCATCGAAAGACTTTCAGAGAAGCTTATATTCATATGATGAAGGATATAAACCACCGTTGCCACCAATCCCAAAAGCATTGCTGTGGTCTGGATAGTATCTGTCCAAATAATGGTTTTCACACCGCCTTTGTAAGTGTAAAGGATAATCATCAAAAGAGTGAGCAAAGTCGTAAGCCAAAACGGAACGCCCAAGCTGTCCAAAATCATCACCTGCAATATATTTACCGCTAAATAAACCCTTGCCGTAGCACCCACCAATTTAGAAACGATGAAAATAATCGCCCCTGATTTATAGGTACTTTCACCCATTCGCTCTTGGAGATAAGTATAAATGGAAGTGAGGTGCATTTTGTAATAAATCGGCAGCAGAATATACGCCACCACGATATAACCTATGATATAGCCAAAAGTAATCTGCAGATACTGGAAACCATCCGTTCCTACCGTTCCTGGTACACTCACAAAAGTAACCCCAGAAAGTGTAGAACCTATCATCCCGAAAGCTACCAATTTCCAGTTTCCAGAGCGGTTTCCTATGAAGAAACTATCATTGTCACTCCCCTCACTGGTAATCCAAGATATCAGCATCAAAAGCCCAAAATATCCAATAACAATATACAAAAGTAATAATGGCGAAAGCATACTATTTTTTATTTCTAATTATATTTTACTTTTTAAAATCTTCCTTTAAAATGGAATACCGAACGAAATCCAAGAATTTTCCGTTTTTATAAATTTCCTGTTTGAGGACGGCCTCCTGCTTCATTCCGCATTTCTCCATCACCCGCCCCGAAGCAGGATTATGTGGAAAGAAAACAGCAAACATTTTATTTAGATTTAGAACTTTAAAACCAAAAGCCAGCACCTCCGTCATGGCTTCAGTCACATAACCTTTGTTCCAAAATTCTTTCCCCAGCCAGTAACCGATTTCCGCCCTTTGATTGACTTTATCCCAATGATGAATTCCTATAAGCCCCATTATCAAGCCGTTTTCTTTATTTCGGATAGCAAAAACAAAGTCCGTTTCGTTCTCAAAACCTTTATCCACCACCTCGTGGATTAAAAACTCGGCATCCGCCTCCTTGTAGGGATAGGGTATGTTTGCGGTGTTTTCTGAATAAACCTTATCAGAATCAAGATAATGAATAATGTGCTGCATATCGCCCTCCACAGGACGACTGAGAATGAGCCTTTCAGTAGTCAAAACGGGAAATTCCTTTTTCATATTTTTTGGGATAAAAACCACATTGGCAAAAGTAATAAAAAAAGTATTGAAAAAGCTAATAAAGTCGGCATTTATCCTATTAAAAGCTGTTTTATAGAGACTGAAACACCTTTATCAAGGTTGTTATTTATCAAATTTGATTTAATCTTAAGAAGCCTCCTGTTTTTTACCCTTTTCCTCTTTTTACTAAATAAAACCCCAATATCAATATGTGAACCACGCTAAAAACCAACAGATAAAATAACCATAATAAACTTGCTCCTCATTTAGAATGAAAAAACAATTTGTAATACAAAACACCATTATATAGAAAATAAACAACTATATTTTTGTAAAAAAATCCCTTGCTAAATCTATATGATACGAGTATTAATGTCAGACAAATTATTGATACCAAGCAGGTAAATATTATATCTTTCATGATTTAATAATCTTTTTATCTTCACAAATTTACAAAAATAAAAGAGCCCTGCCTTAGCACAACTCTTTGTTATTTATATTCTTTCTTTTATGATTTCATCTATTATCTCAGGATTGATAAGCGTAGAAGTATCCCCAAAATCATTATCCTTTCCTTCGGCTATTTTTCTCAGGATACGCCTTACAATCTTACCTGAACGGGTTTTTGGCAGCGCAGAAACAAACTGAATTTTATCCAGCTTCGCGATAGGCCCCACTTGGTCAGAAATCAATTGGTTAATCTCCCTGCGGACTCTGTCTCTGTTTCTATCTTCGCTGACCTCCTTCAAAATCACATATCCATAGAGGGCATTTCCTTTTATCTCGTGCGGATAGCCTACTATTGCACTTTCTGCTACGGACTGGTGCTCGTTCACAGCATCTTCTATCGGTGCTGTACCCAGATTATGCCCTGATACGATGATGACATCATCCACTCGCCCTGTGATTCTGTAATATCCCACCTCATCTCTCAGAGCTGCATCTCCTGTGAAGAATTTCCCTGGGAAAGCCGAGAAATAAGTTTCGCGATATCTTTCGTGGTCGCCCCATATCGTCCTTGCGATAGACGGCCAAGGTAATTTGATACAAAGATTTCCTTCCACCTGATTACCAGAAATTTCGTTTTTCTGCTCATCCATCAGCACAGGCTGAACCCCTGGCAGCGGAAGTGTTGCATACATAGGCTTTGTAGGAGTAATGAACGCCAATGGAGAAATTAGAATTCCTCCTGTTTCGGTCTGCCACCAAGTGTCCACTATCGGACATCTTTTTTTACCAACATTGTCATTATACCAGCGCCAAGCCTCATCGTTAATAGGCTCTCCCACCGTTCCAATTACTCTGAGCGAACTCAAATCATGTTTTTCCACCCATTCTGCGCTCTCCTTCTCCAAAGAACGAATAGCAGTAGGCGCCGTATAGAAGTGGGTAATCTTATGTTTCGCAATAGTTTGCCAGAATCTATCAGGATTTGGGTAAGTAGGAATCCCTTCGAAAATCACAGTCGTAGCGCCATTTACCAGCGCTCCATACACAGCATAAGAATGCCCTGTAATCCAGCCTATATCGGCAGTACACCAGAACACATCATTTTCTCTATAATTAAATACATTTTTAAAAGTATAACCTGTGTAGACCATATAGCCACCACAAGTATGAAGCATTCCTTTTGGTTTTCCTGTAGAACCTGATGTATAAAGGATAAACAAAGGATCTTCTGCATCCATTATTTCAAAAGAGTTATCTACTTCAGCTTTATCCAAAAGCTCTTGAAGCCAAAAATCCCTTCCTTCTTTCATGGTAACTTGGCATCCTGTTCGTTTTACAGTAAGCACTTTTTCTACGCTTGGGCAGTTTTCCAATGCTTCATCTACGATACCTTTAAGCTCTATTTTTTTACTCCCTCTGTAGCTTCCATCAGAGCAGATGACTAGTTTACATTCGCAGTCATTGATTCTAGAAGCAAGTGCCGCTGAAGAAAACCCAGCAAAAACCACCACATGGACAGCGCCAACCCTCGCACAAGCCAGCATAGCTATCGGTAATTCTACCACCATCGGAAGGTAAATGCAGACTCTGTCGCCCTTTTTCACTCCTTGGCTACGAAGAACAGCAGCCATTTTCCCTACTCTTTCATGAAGTTCTTTGTAAGATAGCTTTACTGCTTCCTCATCAGGGCTGTTTGGCTCCCAGATGATTGCTGTTTTATCAGGATTTTCCGCTAAATGGCGGTCGATACAGTTCTCTGTAATATTGAGTTTTGCATTCTTAAACCATTCTATTTTAGCGTTATGTACATCATATTCCAGCACACTATCCCATTTTTTGTTCCAGATAAAATTTTTATCTGCTATCTGTTCCCAAAATTTTTCAGGGTCGTTTACTGATTTTTCATATTGCTTAAAATAGTCTGGAAGACTGTCTATCAGATACTTACTCATTTAGGAGAATTATTAAATAAAGTTAAATTCTATAATGCACATTTTAAGGCGGCAATTTAAAAAAAATTAATTAAACTAAGACTGAAAATCATCTATTTTTTGAATATTTCTTCTATCGGAATTTGATTTTCTGAATGGCTAATTAAAACCACAAAGTCAATAAAATCCGTTGTATTTTTTCCTTTAAGTTCAGCTTTATTACTCTTTTTAAGAAATTGTTTAACTTCCATCAAATCTACACCTTTGTGATATGGCGAATTTTCAGCATTAAGCCTAAAAAGCGTAATATCAGAAAGTTTCATTTTCTTTAGTTTTCCAATTCCTCTGAAATACTCTTTCCAATAATCACCAATTCCATATCCCTTTTCTATTGTATAAGTCTTATAACTACCCTGTTTATCATAAATTTTATTCCAAAGAACTTTACTTCTTGTGAGATATCCCATTACACTAAACACCTTATTTTTTTCATAAATATTCTGTTCAATCAATCTTGTAAAAAAAGATGGGTAATCTCCTTCTCTTGCCTTTTGAATATGAAAAAATCCATATTTAAAAAATTGTTTTTTGTTTCCTAACTGATATTTTTCTTTCAAATAAATATAATTATCAAAAATTATCTGCTCTCTATCTCTTTTATCATTAAAATTATACTCAATATTTTTGAGAATAAAATGAAAGTCATCTATATTTTTAATTTTATCTTCAAAAATCTCTTTATTTTTCTGATAACTTTTAATAAATGATTTTAATTGTTTTTCCAAACTCTCGTTATCAATACCAAAATCAATATTTTCATCAAGAAAAATTTTTTCTAAATATCTTCTTTCTTCCCAATTTTGGATATTTTCTGTAAGGTATAAAATATGTTTTATTGGGAATTTATATTCATTTATCACATCACAACCAAGAATTTGAACTGGATTTTGTGGATATTTCTTATTTAGTTCTCGTAAATTTTTCCAATGATTAAAAGTTTCTATGGTTCCTTCCTGATTTACAATACTTTGGAAAGCCAAAACTAAATCTTTCAACAACTTTTCATCGCCATTTTCTAAATATTTTTGAAAATAAAAAGCTTGACTAAAATTTGTTTCTGGAAAATAATAATCCAAAACACCTTGTCGCTTTAAATCATTGATAATCAATTTTTCAACTTCATATGTTTTCGCACTTCCGTGATACGCACCAAATCCTATAACATCAAAATTTGTCTTAGGAAAACGAAAGTCTGAAGCCAGCATATCAAACCTATTTTCCTTTAAATACGCCTTTTTATCTTGAGCAAATAGGTTTATTGAAATAAAAATAATAAATACTAGCTTTTTCATTTCTTTTTTGATTTTAAAGATATTATTTTTTCCAAAAAAAGCAAAATATATTTTTATTTCGCTTTTGGTTCTATTTTTTTTCTTACCTTTGTAAGAATGAAAAAGCAAGAATTTTTAGAAAGTTTGTTGAGAGCAGATTTCTGCTCAAAAAGATATTTTATTTATTAAAACGAGGCTCGATTGGCTTCGTTTTTTTTATGTTTAAAACTAAAAAACTCAATTAACTATGCTGGCAATATCTCATTTTAGCCCAAAGAAAATCGAGCTGATTTTAGATCAAGCTTTGGAAATGGCAGATGGTAAAAAATACACGGCTCAGGATGAAATTTTCGTTTCTAATCTTTTCTTCGAAGACAGCACCCGCACCAAAATAAGCTTCGAAATGGCGGAAAGAAAACTTGGGCTTTCTGTTATTCCTTTTGACACTTCGCAGAGCTCCGTAAATAAAGGCGAAAGCCTCTACGACACCGCGAAGACACTAGAAAGCATCGGGCTAAATCTCTTGGTAATTCGCCACGGACAAAACCAATATTATGATGAACTAAAAAACATCAAAATCCCTATTATCAACGCTGGAGACGGCACAGGAAACCACCCGAGCCAGACCATGCTGGATCTGATGACCATCAAACAAGAATTTGGTTCTTTCAAAGACCTAAAAATCGCTATTGCAGGAGATGTGAAACACAGCCGCGTTGCCAATTCTGCCTGTGATATTTTGAGAAAATTAGGCGCAAAAGTCTATTTCTCCGGCCCTAGAGAATGGTTTGACGAAGGCAGTCTGATGAACGGAACTTACCGAGAAATCGATGGACTAATTCCAGAAATCGATGTGCTCATGCTTCTAAGAATACAGCACGAAAGACATCACCAAAAAATAAAATATTCTCCAGAAGAATACCTCAGAAAATACGGGCTTACCAAAGAGCGAGAAAAGAAAATGAAGCCCAGCGCCATCATCATGCATCCCGCACCAGTAAACAGAAATGTGGAAATAGACTCCGACTTGGTGGAATGCTCCCGCTCCCGAATTTTCAAACAAATGGAAAACGGAGTTTTCGCGCGAATGGCTATTTTAAAAAACATCTTGGAACAAAAAGGCTTTACATTCAAAGAAATAAAATAAATAATATGAAAATCATTAAAAACGGAAAAATCCTTGACCAACAAGGGAATTTAATCCAAAAAGACATTCAGATAGAAAATGGTCTTATCACCAAAATTTCTGAAAACATAGAGAATCCAAACGCCGAAATCATAGACGCCGAAGGGAAATTCATCAGCCCTGGGTTTATCGATGTGCATGTCCATCTCCGTGAACCTGGCGGCGAGCACAAAGAGACCATCGCAACAGGCTCCATGGCAGCCGCAAAAGGCGGATATACCACTATCTGCCCGATGCCAAACACCAATCCCGTTCCCGATAGAGCCGAGCGTTTCGATGATTTATTAAAAAGAATCCAAAAATCCGCTGTTATAAAAATAAGACCTTATGGAGCCATTACAGAAGACTCCAAAGGCGCAAAACTAACTGACTTTCAGGTTTTAAAAGAAAAAGGAGCCGTAGGATTTACTGATGACGGCGTGGGAATTCAGGAAGCTGGCGTAATGTATGAAGCCATGCAGGAATCCACCAAAGTAAATCTACCCATCGTAGCTCACTGCGAAGACAATTCACTTATTTTAGGAGGCTGTATTCATGATGGAAAAAAAGCCAAAGAATTAGGATTAAAGGGCATCCCAAGTGTCTGTGAATCAGTGCATATCGCTCGTGATATTTTATTAGCTGAAGCTGCTGGTGCGCATTATCATGTCTGCCATGTTTCCACAAAAGAATCTGTGAGAGTCATCGCCGATGGGAAAAAGGCTGGAATCCGCGTAACTGCCGAAGTTTCGCCGCATCATTTGGTTTTAACCGAAGATGATATTCCTAATGCAGATACCAATTATAAAATGAATCCGCCACTCCGCGCCAAAGAAGACCAAATGGCTTTAATCAAAGGGCTGGAAGAAGGTATCATCGACTGCATTGCGACCGACCACGCTCCACACACCGAGGACGAAAAAAGCCGAGGAATGTATGATTCGCCTTTTGGAATTGTGGGATTTGAGACCGCTTTCCCTGTCCTGCACACCAGATTTGTAAAAACTGGAAAATGGTCTCTGAAACAGCTCATCGACTGGATGACCATAAAACCAGCCGAGGTTTTTAACCTTGATAAAGTCGGAAAAATAGAAGTGGGATACCATGCTGACTTGACCTTCATTGACCTTGAAAAAACTCAGAAAGTAGACAAAAACACCTTCGTTTCCAAAGGAAGAAACACGCCTTTTGACGGCTGGGAATGCACAGGCTGGCCAGTAGCGACTTTTGTAAACGGAGAAAAAGTTTATTAACCAAACACCAACTAATAAAAATGAACAAAAAACTCATATTAGAATCAGGAGAAGTTTTCTACGGAGAAGGCTTTGGAGCGGATACAGAGACCAGCGGCGAGGTGGTTTTCAGCACAGGAATGACTGGTTATCAGGAACTTATCTCTGACCCTTCCTTTTGTGGGCAAATCGTCTGCATGACCTACCCACTCATTGGAAATTATGGAATCAATCGTGATGATTACGAAAGCATAGAACCAGCCATCAAAGGACTGATTGTCAAAGAACTCTGCGATATGCCTTCTAACTTCCGTTCCCAGCTTACTCTGGATGAACTCTTTAAGAAGAAAAATCTTTCAGGGATTTCAGGAATTGACACCCGAAAACTAACCCGAATTCTCCGAAACAAAGGCGTAACGAAAGGTAAAATCGTCAATGCTGATGCAGATGAACAAAACATCATCAATGAACTGAAATCCACCATTTTACCTAACAATCAAATAGCGCAGGTTTCCACCAAAACTCCCTATGCCAACCCTGGCAGAGGCTTTAAAGTGGTGCTGATGGATTTCGGAGCAAAACTTGGCATCATCCGTGAATTATCCCAAAGAAACTGCGACATCACGGTGGTTTCTCACGATACCTCTGCCGAAGAAATCCTTCTAATGGCTCCTGACGGCGTCATGCTCTCCAACGGCCCTGGCGACCCGCAGGACATCCCACACGCACACGAAACCGTGAGAAAACTCCTTGGCAAAGTCCCTATTTTTGGGATTTGTATGGGACATCAGGTGATAGGGCTGGCGTGCGGCGCGAAGACTTTTAAACTAAAATTCGGGCACAGAGGAGGCAATCATCCTGTTTTGGATTTAAGAACCAATAAAGTCTCCATCACTTCCCAAAACCACGGCTATGCCATCGACCAAAACAGTCTGAAAGATACAGATTTAGAGGAAACCCACATCGCGCTGAATGACCGCACGAATGAGGGTGTCCGCCACAAGAAATACCCTTGTTTCTCTGTCCAATACCACCCAGAGGCAAGCCCAGGCCCAGAAGATGCCAATTATCTTTTTGATGACTTCATCCAAATGATGGAAGATTTTAAAAAAGAGTGCTAATATAAATTATACAAACTACCTTTTACTTATATTTTATTTTTAAATAATCAAAAAACTAAAATTATATGAAAAAATTATTTTTAGCATTATGTATTTTATTGTTTAGTAAAACTTTTGCACAGACAAAAAAACCAGATTTTGTAGGATTTTATAGAGAAAGAGGTGGTATTTTCTACATTAAGGAAGACAAAACTTTTTTAATTGTAGCTTATGCCACCCTCATCACAGGGACTTGGGATGTTAAAGAAATTAAAATTCACACTGATAAAGGGAAAAAATCACAAAAATTTGTGGTACTTACACCCTATCGTCCAGAGTTTCCATTTTCTATTTTTGGAAGAAAAAATCCAGAAATAAAAATAGGCTATCAAATCGAATATGGTGCGGAGTGGATGATTTCGGATGAAGTTTATATTGGGGGTTCTTTGGACAAAATGCAGGCGTTTTTCAATCCTTCACCCAATTGTTTCAAATCCGAATATATTTATAAAAACAATGATTTACCCAAAGAGTTTATTTTAGCCGATTTAAACGAAAATGTCTATTTAGAAAAGGGAAAATATACCAATCTATTTTCTTTCCTTACAGAAGAATACAATGATTTTCTGATAGCACACACACCAGCTGACCAGAATAATTCAATGGTTTATCATTTCCTACTTGGAGCAAATGGGATTGAAGATGAAGATGGCAACCCAATAGAAAAATCCAAAGAAGAAGATTTTGTAGAAGAAGACATTAAATTTTTTAATGAAATCTCCACTAAAAACCCTTATTTAAATGATAATTATCGGCTGAAAACAAAAAATGGAGATATAATTCCAGATACAGAGTTTGAAATCATAGAAATAGAATGCAAAAAATACTATAAAAACAAAAATGATAGTAAAGATTATTACGAACTTTACGATGAAGATGCAGAAAAAATGATGAAGAATAAATACAAAAAAATTCCACTTAAAATTTTACCTTTTAAGAAATTCAAGCCTTTGAAAACCAGCCTATTCCATGCAGAATGTAAAGATGGATATAAAAACAGCAAAAGAAAAATCTATTCAGGGGAATAAAAATCTAAAATACCATGAAAAATATATTATTAATATTAATTTTACTATTCGGTAAAGCATTTTCACAGAAAAAGATACCAGATTTTATAGGATGTTATAGGCATGATAATGGAGCTAATTTTTGTCTCAAAGAAGATAAAACTTTTTTAATCATAGGCTTTGGGACTTTCATTACTGGTACTTGGGAGCTTATGGAAGGTGAAATATTCACCTATAATGAAAAAAAATATAATAAATTTGTAGAGCTTACCCCTTATCGCCCAGAACTTCCATTTTCTGTTTTTGGACGAAAAAATCCCAGCATAAAAACAGGCTATCAAATTAAATACAGTACTACCGACAAAGAGGATATTTCAGATAGTGTTTATATTGGCGGTTCTTTAGACAAGATGCAAGCGTTTTTCAATCCTTCTCCCAATTGTTTTAGCGGTGTTGATATTTATAAAGGCAAAAAGCTTCCGAAAGAATTCATCTTGGCTGACTTAAATACTCACGAATTAAGACGCTCTGAACAAAGCAAGGTAAAATACACTGACCTGTTTTCATTTCAAACGGATGGTTATAATGATTTTATAATAGACTATATGCCGGCAGATGATAAAAACTCTGGGATTTTCCGATTTCCAATTGGAGCAAAAGGTATTGAAAATATTGAAGGAGAGGTATTAAGAAAACAAGAGACATTCTCCAAAGATGACCTTGAATTTCTAGAACAAGCCCCCACACGAAATTTCTATTTAAATGAAAACTTTAGAATAGAGCTCATCGATGAAATACTATTCCCAAAAGAATTCTCTTACTCACAAAACGAGCGCCAACTCGATGAGAAGAAGAATGGTAAATACAAAAAAATCCCTCTTAAACGCTCTCCTCTACAAGATTTCAAACCTTTAAAAACAACACTCTTTCACGCCGAATGCGAAGGAGAATCTAAAAATTTAAAAAGAAGAATACGCTAATTTTTAACTAATAACAAATATGAAACGAACAGACATCAAAACTATATTGGTCATAGGCTCCGGCCCTATCATCATAGGGCAGGCAGCGGAATTTGACTACGCAGGGACACAGGCCTGTCTATCCCTAAAAGAAGAAGGATACAGAGTCATCCTCATTAACTCAAATCCTGCCACCATCATGACCGATGCAGAAATCGCCGATAAGGTCTATATAGAACCGATTTCTTTGGAGTTCGTGAGCCAGATTATCCGAAAGGAACGCCCAGATGCTCTTTTGCCTACTTTGGGAGGACAAACAGGGCTGAATATGGCGATAGAACTAAAAAAATCAGGGATTTTAGATGAATGTAAAGTAGAAGTTTTGGGAACTAAACTTTCTGCTATCAATCGCGCCGAAGACCGAGATTTATTCCGAGAATTGATGAACGAACTGGGCGAACCTGTGCCAGAATCAGACATTGTGAATACATTAGAAAGCGCTCTGAATTTCGCTGACAGAATCGGCTATCCTGTGATTGTGCGCCCTGCCTTCACCCTTGGAGGAACAGGCGGCGGTATCGCTTCCAACGAGCAGGAACTCACCGAAATCGTAGAACTCGGACTAAAACACAGCCCTGTAAATCAGTGCCTTATAGAAAAATCTATCGCAGGATTCAAAGAGATAGAATACGAAGTAATGCGGGATTCTAACGACAACGCCATAGTGGTCTGCAACATGGAAAACATAGACCCTGTGGGCGTACACACTGGCGATTCTATAGTGGTTGCTCCCTCGCAGACCCTTTCTGACAGGGAATATCAGATGTTGCGAAATACTTCACTGAAAATCATCCGTGCTTTGGGAATTGAAGGTGGATGTAATGTGCAGCTGGCTCTGGATCCACATTCGTTTAATTATTATGTAATCGAAGTTAATCCGAGAGTGTCCCGTTCATCGGCTCTGGCGAGTAAAGCAACAGGCTACCCAATCGCGAAAATCGCGGCAAAAATTGCTGTAGGACTGACTTTGGATGAAATCATAAATCCTGTAACGGGCAAAACTTATGCTTGTTTCGAACCTGCTTTGGATTATGTGGTAACCAAATTCCCTCGTTTTCCGTTTGATAAATTCGAAACGGCGGACAGAAGATTATCCACACAGATGAAAGCCACAGGCGAAATCATGGCTATTGGAAGAAACTTTGAAGAATCTCTCCAAAAAGCCATCCGCTCACTAGAAACAGGCATCCAGCATTTGGGATTAAAGGAAAAACAAGCCCTTGCCCTAACCGATGAAGAAATAGAAAGAAGAATAAAAATCTGCGATGACGAGAGGCTTTTCATCATTGGAGAAGCGCTGCGCAGAGGCTACGACTGGGAGAAAATAGTAGAATGGAGTAAAATAGATAAATTCTTCATTTGGAAAATCAAGAAACTCATTGATTTTGAAGCTGAAATAAAAAACAATCCATTTAACAAAGATATTTTAATCAGGGCTAAAAAATTAGGTTTTTCTGACCTTAATTTGGCTCATCTTTGGAACTGCACACAGAGGGAAATTTTTAATTTTAGAAAAGAAAACTGCATCATGCCAGTCTATAAAATGGTGGATACCTGTGCAGCCGAGTTTGAGTCCGAAACACCTTATTTCTACGGAACTTACGAGGAAGAAAACGAATCCATTGCCAGTGACAAGAAAAAAATCATCGTGCTGGGTTCAGGGCCTATCCGTATCGGTCAGGGCGTGGAGTTTGACTACGCAACGGTGCATTCTGTATGGGCGATTAAGGAAATGGGCTGTGAGGCGATTATCATCAATAATAATCCTGAGACCGTTTCTACGGATTTCTCCATTTCGGATAAATTATATTTCGAGCCGCTGACCGAGGAAGATGTGATGAACATCATCGAACTTGAAAAACCAAAAGGTGTGGTGGTGCAGTTCGGTGGACAGACTGCTATCAATTTGGCTGATAAACTGGCTTCCCACGGAGTAAGGATTTTAGGAACTTCATTAGAAGATTTGGACAGAGCCGAAAACCGAGATAAATTCGAGAAAGCCCTGCAAGATTTGGGCATTCCTCAGCCGAAAGGAAAAACTTCCACTTCAAAAGAAGAGGCCATAAGAATTGCCAATGAAATCGGCTATCCTGTGCTTGTCCGCCCAAGCTATGTTTTGGGAGGAAGGGCGATGGAAATCGTTTATACAGAGGAAGAACTCGCTCATTACATGGAAAATGCAGTGGAGGCAAGCCCTGAACATCCTGTGCTGATTGACCGATATTTGACAGGGAAAGAAGTGGAAGTAGATGCCATTTCTGATGGCGAAACCACCATAATCCCTGGAATTATGGAACATATCGAGCGGGCGGGTGTGCATTCGGGAGACTCTATCGCGGTGTATCCTCCTCAAAATCTGACACAAAAGCAGATGGACACGCTCTCTGACTACACACAGAGACTTGCCAAAGGACTGAATATCATTGGCTTGATGAACATTCAATATGTAATCTCTGATGGAGAGGTATTTGTCATAGAGGTCAATCCTCGCTCATCCAGAACCGTTCCTTTTTTATCCAAAATCACTGGCGTTCCGATGGCAAAATTAGCTACAAAAGCCATTCTCGGAGCGAAACTAAAAGATTTGGGCTATCAAAACGGGCTTATTCCTAACAAACAAGGTGTTTATGTGAAAGTTCCTGTTTTTAGTTTTAGTAAATTGTCCAAAGTGGATATTTCCCTCGGCCCTGAAATGAAATCCACAGGAGAAGTGATGGGCAAAGACCAAACTCTAGAAAAAGCTTTATATAAAGGACTTATCGGCGCAGGAAGAAAAGTCCCTACCCATGGAGCGATTCTCTTCACGGTTTCTGATAAAGACAAAGCCGAAGCCGTAGGACTTGCGAAAAGATTTAGCGATATAGGTTTCAGAATATGGGCTACGGAAGGGACAGCAAAATTCTTCGAACAACACGGCGTAAAAACCAAAATAGGCTACAAAATAGGCGAAGAAGATGTAAACCTGATAGACCTCATCCACAAAGGAAAAGTGCAGTATGTGGTAAATACTACCACCAAAGGGAAACAGTCTGAACGGGACGGCTTCCAAATTCGCCGTATGTCGGTAGAAAACGGAGTCCCATGCCTTACCTCTATGGATACCGTAGAAGCCATTCTAAAAGTGCTGGAATCCCTTACCTTTAAAATAGATGCGATGTAACATGAAACAATTTCTCATTTCAAAGATAACTGATGTGATTGATACACCTGTAGAATTGGTATATAAAATTGTGACTGATAGCAAGAACTTTCAGTGGCGAGAGGAAGTGGAAAACATTGAGCTATTGGAAAATAGTTTTATCGAATATTATAAAGGTGGCGGACAAACGCTTTTTAGCAATATTCAAAAGAAAGAAAATGAATATTATGCCTTTACAATGGAGCACAAACTATTCTATGGAGAATGGGAAGGAAAATTTGAATCATATAATGGAGGGACTAAGGTTTGTTTTCAAGAGAAAATACATATCAAAAACTTCTTTTTAAGGCTTGTGGCACCTCTCTTTTGGAATTTAAAACGCACACAGCAAAAATACATCACAGCATTAAAAAAGGAAATCTATGAAAACCAATAAATACTTGCATTTATGGCTGCCTATAATGGGACTACATGCTCTTCATCAAGTAGAAGAGAGTATTTCATTCTGGCAATGGTATATTGATTTTGTAGATAAAATACCTTCTTGGCTTCAACTTCCGAGAATTTCCGAAAATGCTCATTTAGTAAATGCCGACTCTGAATATTTTGTGTGGGCTTCTATAGGGCAACTTACTTTGGCAGCGGTCATTGCTTTTTTATTTCGAAAGAGCGAAAAAGCCACGAGAATTGCACTCATTTTATATCTTGCAGGACTGAGTTTCTTCTTGGTATGGCACATTTTGATAAGTTATTTTACTCATTCCTATTCTCCTGTAATGGTAACCTGCCTTATGGGTGTTTATTTCATTCCGAACTGGGGAGTTCAGGTTTTAAAAAAGTAAATCAGTAAATTAGCAGGCTAATAAATCTGATTTTATGAATCCAATAATCAAACAATGGGACACTGCTAAATCTCTAAAAAGAGCCAACC
>CAUQQF010000017.1:0-40445 GCA_963520375.1 uncultured Flavobacteriaceae bacterium
GAACTCCAATAAGAATCTTAGTGGAGAGACCAAGGCTGTGGCAAATGTGTTGGACGCTATGGATGCGGGTGTGCAGGCAGAATCTCATTTACTACTTCGGATATTTTTTTGATTTTATTCTTGAGCTGATTGGGTGTTTCTTCATTGGATTTTATTACAACAAGGTCTATGTCCTCTGAAAATCGTTCAATGACCTTATAGCATTTTGAAAGAGCTGTACCGCCTTTGAAAATAGAATATTCAGCCACAAGACTGCTGAAAATCAGTTTCAAAGCATAACAAACCCAATAGTCTTTTCTACATAAATATCTAATATTCCCATTTGCTGAGCTGTAAATCTTACTGCTTCTTGGAATTGTTTTTTATCTTCGTGTAGTTTCATTTGATATTCCAGTTTTTGGCGTTAGGCAAAATGTTTTCAACACCCTGAATTTCGTATGTAGAGATGGGATTTAGCGAGGTTTTTAAATCATCTGTGTCAATATTCATTTTTTCTAAAATCGCTCCTAAAATCGCTCTTGTTGATGCTGGGTATTTCATTGATAATCTTATCATTATTTTAAAATTTTTCTCTTCAAAGTCTTTGAAAATTTCTATTAGTCTGACAATGACTTTTTCGGGTGTCGTATCAGGAATGTTTTTAATAAATCTTAATATATCAAGAAGTTGAAGATAAGGTATATTTTCTTTGTTAATCGTGTTTTTTTGCTGTACCATAGAAATATTAAACATACCTCTTTTAAATGGTGAACGGATATTGTTTTTCCCAATTTGAATACTATTACTAATCTGTGTCGTAAATCCTAATTCATTGTAAATGCTTAATCCTGTGAGGTAACCTATGGTTTTTCCATTGTCTACAAGCAGGTCTTTAACAATTTGATAATTATTGGGATTAAGTTTACCAAAGCGGGTAATCTCAGGTTTGTAGAATTTTCCTTTGGAGAGTTTTTCTATTTTTCCAGATTTAGCCATTCGGTTTAAGGCTTTGATAATAGCCTCTTTATTCTGTTTTTCTTCGGTTAAAAAATCAGAATAGGTGAAAATATAACCTTTGGGCAGGTAATTTATTTTATCGTTTATGAACTGCGTGGTTGTCAATGTCTTTATTTTATTCTACAAAGATATAAAAAGTCCAGTTTATTACATAAAAAACTGGATAAAATATTAGGCGATATTCATTGTGTTGTTGTTTTGTGTTTGTTCTTCTTGTTCTAATTTTTTACTCATTTCCTCTATTTTTTCTTGTAATGCTCGTATTTGTTCTGATTGTAGGTCATATTTTTGCAATTTCTCATTTCTTGATTTTATACTTTCTTGTCTTAAGTGTTCATGTTCATTAGTTGGTTTGAAATAAGTTTTTTTTGTTTTAAAGTAGTTTACTGAAATTTACTTTTTTTGAAAAAGATAATAAAAAGTGTTTATAAATTTTAGCGCAGAAATGATTTTTTTATTCATCAGAAATCATTATTTTTGACATCAAAATATAAACTATGAATTCTTACAAAAATCCTCTTGAAGAGCGCTATTCTAGCGAGGAGATGCTTTATAATTTTTCACCTGAGAATAAGTTTCGCACTTGGAGACAGCTTTGGATTGCTCTTGCTGAAATCGAAAAAGATTTAGGTTTAGATATTTCTGATGAGCAAATAGCACAGCTGAAAGAACAAGCCCAAAATATAGACTTTGCGAAAGCAGCAGAATACGAAAAGAAATTCCGTCATGATGTGATGGCGCATGTGCATACTTACGGAGATGCTGCTCCTCTGGCGAAGGGAATCATCCACCTAGGGGCTACTTCTGCGTTTGTGGGGGATAATACTGATTTGATTCAAATCCGCGATGGACTGCTTATTATTCGCAAACAGCAGGTGAATGTTATTAAAAAATTATCCGATTTCGCACTGAAATATAAAGACCTTCCTACGCTTGGTTTTACGCACTTTCAGCCAGCACAGCTCACTACTGTGGGGAAGCGTGCTACACTTTGGCTGCAGTCTCTTCTTTTGGATTTTGAGGAATTAGAATTTTTCTTGGAAACCCTCAGATTTAGAGGTGTAAAAGGAACTACGGGAACGGCTGCCAGCTTTTTGGAGCTTTTCAGTGGAGATTATGCCAAGGTAAAACACTTGGATAAGGAGCTTTCTAGAAGATTTGGTTTTGAAAAAGTTTTTGGTGTTTCGGGGCAGACTTATGATAGAAAAATCGATGCAAAAGCAGCAACTTTGCTCTCGAATATCGCTCAATCCGCACATAAATTTACCAATGACCTTCGTTTGCTTCAGAATTTGAAAGAAATAGAAGAACCTTTTGAGAAAAGCCAAATCGGTTCTTCGGCAATGGCTTACAAACGAAACCCAATGCGTTCCGAGAGAATAGGGGCTCTCGCTAAATTTGTGATGTCGGTTTCTTCGGGCTCTGCGATGGTGGCTTCTACGCAGTGGTTTGAGCGTACGCTGGATGACTCTGCGAATAAGCGACTTACGATTCCTCAGGCGTTTTTAGCAGTAGATGCTATTTTGCTTATTTGGAATAACATCATGGATGGGCTTGTGGTCTATGAAAACCGCATCAGAAAGCACATTATGGAGGAACTTCCGTTCATGGCTACCGAATACATCATCATGGAAGAGGTGAAAGCAGGAGGCGACCGACAGGAAATCCATGAAACTATCCGCCAGCACTCTATGGAGGCAAGTAAAAAAGTAAAAATGGAAGGAAAGGAAAACGACCTGATAGAGCGCATTATGAATGATAATTCGCTGAAAATGGATAAGTCTAAAATCATGGAAGTCCTTGACCCAAAAAACTTCATTGGATTTGCGCCAGTGCAGACAGAAGAGTTTATCAAGAATGAAGTTCAGCCTATTTTGGATAAATACCAAGACCTTGTGGGGCTGAGCGTAGATTTGAAAGTTTAAGCTAAAAAGATATTTCATTTACTAATTTTTTTAATTAATGCTAATAGAATTTTTGTGTTTTTAAGTTCTATTTTAGGGAAACTCTCTGCTGGTTTTCGGCAGGGAATTTCTTTTTTAATCCAAATTTTATTTCCAAAGAAAAGTTGCTTGGTTTCTTCGCTCGTATTTTTCGTTAAATATATACTATCTTTGCCGTTATGAATCAAGATACGATATGCGCCCTTGCGACTGCCGATAGGGTGGGAGCGATAGGCATTATCCGCATTTCGGGGCAGGATGCTCTGGCGGTGGTCAATAGAATTTTTGAAGGGAAAAATTTGGAAAAAGTGCCGACTCACACGGTGCATTATGGCTTTATAAAAGACCAAGAAGAAATAATAGATGAGGTGATGGTCTCTGTGTTCCATGCGCCAAGGACTTTCACGGCGGAAAATTCGGCGGAAATTTCTTTTCATGGTTCGCCGCACATCGCCAAGAAAATATTGGAAGCTCTGCTGAAAAACGGCGCGAGAATTGCTAAAGCAGGGGAATTTACCATGAGAGCCTTTATGAATGGGCGTATAGACCTTTCTCAGGCGGAATCCATTGCTGATCTTATTGCTTCTGAAAATGAGGCTTCGCGAAAGGCTGCCCTTGAGCAGCTGAAAGGCGGAATTTCTAAGGAAATAGCAGTGCTGAGAGGAGATTTGCTGAATTTTACTTCGCTTATCGAACTGGAACTTGATTTTGCCGAAGAAGATGTGGAATTTGCTGACCGCTCAGCATTGATGGGGCTTATCGCTAATCTTAAAACTAAATTGGGAAGTCTTATTGATAGTTTTCAGTATGGAAATGCAGTGAAAAACGGCATCAATGTGGCGATAATCGGAAAACCTAACGCAGGGAAATCTACTCTGCTGAACGCACTTTTGAAAGAGGAAAGGGCGATAGTGAGCGATATAGCAGGGACTACCCGTGACACGATAGAGGAGGTTCTGCACATAAAAGGCACAGCGTTCCGTTTCATCGACACAGCAGGAATCCGCGAAACATCGGACATGATAGAGGAAATAGGCGTGAAGAAAGCCAAAGAAAAAATAGCATCGGCAAAGGTGCTGCTTTATCTCTATGATGAGCAGGACAGCAGCGCGGAGGAAATCATCAGCTTTATAAAAGAATTCTACCGCCCAGACCTGAAAGTGATGCTTCTTCATAATAAAATAGACCAAAACAAGGGAGTTTCAGCTGAAAATATTTCAGAAATAGACCAAGCACTGAAACGAGAACTTGTCCCTGATTATACGGATACTATTCTGGGGATTTCGGCTCGGGAAAATATCAATATAGAACTACTCAAAGCGGAATTGTCCAGTTTTGTGGAAACCCTGAAAGGCAGCGAAAATGCGGTGGTAATTACCAATCAGCGCCACTATGAAGCCCTCAGGAAATCGCTGGATTCCGTGGAAAGAGTTGAAGAAGCGGTGGTTTCGGGCATTCATACAGAACTTCTGGCGTATGAACTGCGCACGACTCTGGAACACCTTGGGGAAATCTCTGGGGAATTTACCAATGATGAGGTTTTAGGAAATATTTTTAGTAAGTTCTGTATTGGAAAGTAATCATACATTATTAAAATCAGAATATGATGGAAGTTCAAATAAAAGATAATAAAATTTTTGCGCCATTAAAGGATAAATGGTTGGTATTGAAACCTGAAGAAAAAGTACGACAAGAATACATTTGCCGTTTGGTTAATTCCTATGGTTTTGATCTAAAACAAATGGATCAAGATAGTAAAGTTCAAGGAATATATTTGAACTATAGCATTCTTATTTGGAAAAATAAAAATAGTAAAATTAATAATGAAAGTCCTTTAATAGTAATACAATGTAAAGCAGATAGTGTTATCATAAAAAAAGAAGATTATTTTAAAGGGTTAGATTTTTCAAGGGAAATAGGAGCAAAATTTTTTGTTGCAACAAATTTTAAACAAACTAAGATTTATTCGAAAATATATAGAACAGACTCTGAGAATGTAGAAGAAATTTTAGATATTCCTAATAAAGAAGAGTCTCAAAATATTCAAGAGGTAGAAAAATTATTAAATAAAAATAATGCTTTTCAAAGAGAAAATTTTACTAAAACATTATATAAATGTCATTCAATTATTCGAAATAATGATAAGCTCTCACCAGAGGCGGCTTTTGATGAAATTAGTAAAATCCTATTCATAAAAACTATTTATGAGAGGGATAATTCTAAAAATCAAATTTTTTCATTAGATATATATAAAAAAGAAAAAATAGATTTTGAGAAATATAGATTTAATGAAAAAAAAGATTTCTATCAATTTTTATTTGAACAGACTAAAAAAGATTATATAGATGATGACCTTTTTGAACCTACTGAAATCATTAGAATACGAGAGAATAGCTTTGAAGCTATTGTAAAAGAATTGGAAATATACAATCTTTCCACTACTTCCGATGATGTAAAAGGGATCGCCTTTGAACAGTTCTTAGGAAAAACATTTAGAGGGGAATTAGGACAATTTTTTACTCCTCGGACTATTGTGGATTTTATGGTGGAAGTCTTAGACCCTCAAGAAACAGAAACTATTTGTGACCCTTGTTGTGGTTCTGGCGGTTTCTTAATAAAAGCCTTCGAGTATGTTCGTACAAAAATAGAAGCTAAAGTCCAACAAGAAAAAGAACTCATCAAACAAGAATATTACACTGAAACCTACGAAAAACTATCAGATGCCGAAAAAGAAAAAATAGACGACAAAGTAAATAAATTCTTCTCTCAGTTAAATGAAGAACTCAATATCAACAATGACAAAAGCCGAATTAGAACATTGAGTTATGATTGTATTTTTGGAACCGATGCCAACCCTAGAATGAGCCGTACCGCCAAAATGAATATGATAATGCACGGTGATGGTCACGGAGGTGTACACCACAATGATGGGTTACTAAATGTAAATGGCATTTTTGAAAACCGATTTGATGTGATTCTTACCAATCCTCCTTTTGGAGCACGTGTAGAGAAATCACTAAAAATTACAGAAGCTGATAAATATACTGATGAAGAACGTATCAAAAAATACCAAAAACGATATGGTGATGAGTATAATAAAGCATTAAAGCAAGTGAATAACAATATAGGGAAACCTCTCGTGAGCCTCTATAAAATGGGGAGTACCCTTACTGAAGTGCTTTTTATAGAACGATGCTTGAACCTGCTCAAACCAGGAGGTAGAATGGGGATAGTACTTCCTGAAGGTGTGCTTAACAATAGTAATTTGCAAAAAGTACGAGATTATGTAGAAAGTAAAGCAAAAATATTGCTAATCGTATCTATTCCTCAAGATGTGTTTATAGCAAGCGGCGCTACGGTAAAACCTAGTTTGTTGTTTTTTAAAAAATTTACAGAAGAAGAAGCGCTACAATATGCAAGTATTAAGAGCAAAGCAACTATCACAATAGAAGCTAAATATGCTGAGGAAGTAGCAAATATCCAACAGAAATTAGCTAAAAAAGGCAAAGAAGCATTACCTGCAGAAGAGAAAAAACAACTGAGAGCCGAATTGAAAAATATTGAAGCTAAAAAAGAACAAGAAATAAAAGCTATTGTTAAAGAAGAGTTTAACTATACCATTCCTATTGCTGAAGTAGAAAAAGCAGGTATTAGTACGACAGGGGCTGTCATAGAAAACGAATTAGAACCCTTGGCTAAAGAATTTAAAAAATATTCTTCTGAAAATCATTTGTGGGAAAAACTTACTGAAAGTGTTCAGTACGATGTAAAAGATGAGTTTGTATATCGCATTCAAATGGCAGATAAAGAAGTTGGAGAACCCGAAATTTTCTATCAAAAAAGCAAGTATGAAAACTTATAAAAAATTAAAACTCATAGAACTAAAGGAGTTTGATTTATGGGATATTAAAAGATATACATCTAAAAAGTTAAAATCTACTTTTAATATTGAAAAACTTTCTAATTGCATAAAAGAAGAAAATAGAAAGTATAAATTATATCTTGAAGAAGATAAAACTTTTGGAATTTTAGGGGTAAATAATAAGGATGGTATTTTTGATGCTTATGAACAAAAAGGTAAGGAAATTAATCAACCTTATAAAAAAATGGAAATAGGTTGGTTAGCATATAATCCTTATCGTATTAATGTGGGGTCTATAGGAATTAGAAAAAAAGAGCATTTGTATCAATATATAAGTCCTGCTTATGTTGTTTTTAGTTGTTTAGATAATTTATTGCCTGAATATCTTTATTTGTTGTTTAGAACAGAGAGATTTATTAAGATCATAAATGAAAGCACAACTGGGTCTGTAAGACAAAATCTAACATCAGAAATACTTAAAACTTTAGAAATTCCTCTTCCTTCAATATCTGAACAAGAAACCATTGTAAAAAACTATTACAATAAAATAACTCAAGCTACCACTTATGAGCAACAAGCTGAAACCTTAGAAAAAAACATTGAAAGCTATCTGTTTGAGAGTTTAGGAATAGAACAAAAAACTGAACAAAAAACAAAAAAGAAAGGATTACAATTTGTTGAATTCTATAAAATGGACTTTTGGGGAGTAGATTACAACTTTTCATCTTCAGATAAATTCTTTGAATCTGTGAAATTTGAAAATACAAAATTGAAGAATGTAGCTTTGATAAACCCAATAACTTCTTTTCCTAATGATGAAAATCTTTCAATATCTTTTATTCCAATGGAATGTATTTCTGATAAAGAAGGAAAAGTTATTGAGCAAAGAGAAAGATTAATAAAAGAAAGCAAAGGATATACAAAGTTTCAAAATGGAGATTTGCTTTGGGCTAGAATTACACCTTGTATGCAGAACGGAAAGTCTGCAATTGTCTCAAATTTAAAAAATGGGTATGGTGTTGGTTCTACAGAATATCACATTATAAGACAGAAAAACACAGAGGTTGAATTGAAATATATTTATAATATACTGAGAATGAATACAATTTTGCAAAAAGCAATGTCTTTTTTTACAGGGTCAGCTGGGCAACAGAGAGTGCCAAGAACATTTTTAGAAGAACTTACAATTCCTATTCCTCCTAAGGAAACTCAACAAGCTATTATAAACCAAATAGATACTTATAAAAATGAAATAAAAATCTTACGAGAACGAGCAACACTTCTAAAACAACAAGCAGAACAAGAATTTGAACAAACTATATTCAGCTAAATTATGAGAATCAAAGAAATTAAAATAGCCAATAAAGCCTTTAAAAACCTTGATATTTCATTAGAGAATAATACTTCAGGGGTAATGGCTTTTATAGGAAATAATGGCAGTGGAAAAAGTAATTTGTTAGAAGCTATAAGTGCTATTTTTAAGCATTTGTACGACAAAAAGGAAAAGGATATTCCCTTTAATTTTTCATTAACTTATATAATAGGAAGTAGTAAGGATATAGTCAAAATTACTAAAAAGGGCTCTTCTGTTACCACAGAAATAAATAGCCAATCAAAATCTGACCCTTATAACTATCTTCCTAAACAAATTGTAGCAATCTATAGTGGTGAAGAAGATAGGTTGTGGAAAAAATATTATTTGCCTACCTATCAAGAATACATTGCAAAAATAGGAGTTGAAACCTATAATAATATGCCAAAAATGTTGTATATCAATAAGTTTTATTGGCATATATCTCTGTTGTGTTTGTTGTTAAATCAGTTCAATAACTTAGAGGATACTTTTTGTAGTGAAATCTTAGGGGTAGAAAATACTAACTCTATTAAGTTTTCTTTTAATAAAGCCAACTATAAAAGTTATAAAGATAGTATTGTTAAACAATTTGTCAGTAAAATAGATAAAAAACAAGAGTACACCTTAGAAGAGTTGAGAACGATTATTGAACAAGAAGGATATACACTTATAGATGTTTACAAATTCTTCTATATTGCTTTTACACCTGCTGACCAAAAAATGCTTCAAGACATTGTTATAAAATACAATAATGAAAACTTAGAAATAGAAGATTTTAGTGAGGGTGAAAAGAAAATGATACTCATCAAAGCAGCTTTAGAATTTGCTGCACAAGAGGACAGTCTATTTATCCTTGATGAACCTGATGCTCATATACACCTTAGCAATAAAATGCAAATCAAAAAAGTGTTAGAAGAGTATGAACAAAACAGACAAGTAATCATTACAACCCATTCGCCTACCTTAACCGACTGTTTAGACAAAGAATCTATCTATATGCTTGATAGAGGAAAACTTATCTCAGCAGAGAAACAAAAAGTTTTAGAAAGTATCTCTGGAGAATTTTGGAATAGATTTCAACAAAATACATTTATTTCTTCCAAAAGTCCCATTATACTATTAGTAGAAGGTAAATTAGATAAAATACATATCAATAACGCCTATAGAGCATTAAAAGAAGAGTATCCAAATTTGAATTTCGATATCTTCTGTTTAAATAGTGAAACTAAGATACAGCCTTTCTTGTCAGGGTTGTACGAAAGTGATTTTGAAACAGATAAACTCTATATTGGGCTATTTGATAGAGAGAAAAAAATATTGGATGATTTCAAAAATAAGAAAAATTATCAAACTATAGAAAATAAAAATTTTTTCAAAATTATTGAAAGTAATAATAAAAAGAACACTAATTATTTTGTTACCACCCTCCCTGAGATAGAAGATAAAAAATGTGATTGTTCTACAGAAGTGATGTATGAATATGTTAAATGGGAAGAAGCTTATCAGCAGGCAGTTAAGAATACATTAGGAAAAACTAAAGATAAGTCAATAAATAAATATTGTGAGGATGTATTAAAAGACGCAAAAAATATTTTAGCAGAAAACTCTAATAGCTTTGTAAAAGAAGATTTTAAGAATTTTAGAAAGTTATTTGATTTAATCAGAGAGATTGCCCAATATGCAAAAACTTTAAAAGATAATACAATCACTAACGAAAAGCCTAAAAATACAGAATCTAATACTTCTGAGTCTGTTCTACAAGCAAATGTTTTACCTCAAAATACTATAGAGGTGATTTTAAGAACACAGAGCGTAGATGCATTAGCTTGGTATAATACCCAATCTGGTGAAATTACATTAAAGAAGGGAAGTAAATTAGCTTTAGAAGTCGTTGATAGCTATAAGAAGCAAGAAAAACAAAGGCTTAAAGAGTTAAAGAAAATTGCAGAAAAAACAGATGATGCTTATATTCTAAAGGAAGATAAAAAGTTTAGAACACCATCAGGTGCAGCCTGTTTTGTATTAGGAAGGATAGCTAATGGTTGGAAGAAATGGGTGATTAAAGAGAATAATAAAATCTTAGATATTATACGAAACGCTAAAAAGGATTGATAATGAAACTAATATTTAAAATAGTTTTTTTTTCTTTACTTTGATTTATGGGACAATTGTTCGATTGTGACACTAATGCTACAATATAAGGTAGCTGTTTCCTAACCACTATGTAACGGTATCCTACTATCAATGAGGTTTTTGTGTGATGTAGTAAGCTGAGTGCAACAAGGTGTTTTATAACCATTCTGATGAAGTACGATTCAGCGCCAATGATGGTAGGTACGAGCTGTTTTATCCCTATATAAAAGATGGGAAAAGAATTGTTCTTTATTTTTCGGAGTATCAGCCTTATGGGAAAATAGGAAGTTGATAAACAGATAGAAACGATAACAAAACAAAAAGAAGTGAAGTAAATGATAGCAAAAGAGTATATTCCTATTTATGCTGCATTAATAGTTCTTGCGCTTATTTACATAAAGAGTAAAAAAAAGGATAAAAATGATGACAACCCAATGAATACAGCAAGGGTCTTTGATTCATATATACTAATAGTAATACTTTTGGTATTAATTATATTATCTATTTTTAAATGATAAATAAAATTCCAGATGTGTGGATAGAACCATAAAATATTTATACTTAATTTAAAGATAAATTATGCTTTATATTGCATTTTTGAGTGTGATGATTAGAAAATTATTATTTATATCCATATAAATGAATTATATTGCATTTTGCAAACTGATAGAACAAAACAAAGAACGATGGAAGGTGCTGGGAATACGCTTCAAGTTATTTTGGAGAAATTAAAACTAGAGATTAATAATCCAAATATAGAATTTTCTTGGTTAAAATATTCTAAATCAGAATGTTTTTAAATATTGTATAAAAACAGAAAAAACTTAAAAAATCATTGATAATTATTCCTTTTTGTAGTAGTTATTTTAGCGGATAAAATGTAAATTTGCAGAACTCCCTATAATAACTAAAAAATGAAAAAGAGAATCTTCGTAGAGAAAAAAGGGATTTTCGATGTAGAAAGTCCTAAAATTCTAACTGAAATCAAGAGCATTCTTCCCAAAGTAGAGAATGTAAAAGTTTATAATATTTACGATGTTTTCGGGCTGTCCGAAAGCGATTTTTCCAAAACGGTAGGCAGTGTTTTCGCAGACCCGGTTACGGACATCATTCACACAGAAAATCCAGCACAAGAGCATTATTTCGCTACAGAATTTCTCCCTGGGCAGTATGACCAAAGGGCAGATTCGGCGGAGCAGTGCATTTCGCTGCTTACAGGAACGGACAATGCAGCCGTGCGAAGCGGAAAACTCATCGAGATAAAGGGTATTTCTTCCGCGGATTTGGATAAGGTTAAAGACCTGCTTATCAACAAGGTAGAGAGTAGAGAAAAGGATTTGTCCAAACTAGAAATTCCAGCGCAGGAAAAACCAACTCCTGTGATTGTTCACGAAGGTTTTGTCGGGTTTGATGAGGCGGAATTGGAACAGTTTTACAAGCAGCACGGCTTTGCTTTTGGGTTTGATGATTTGCTGTTTATTCAAAATTATTTCCAATCAGAAAACCGAAATCCTACCGAGACAGAGCTCAAAGTTTTGGACACCTATTGGAGTGACCACTGCCGACATACCACTTTTGAAACCGAGCTCAAAGACATTCAGTTCAAAGGCGAGTTTAAAGAAACTTTGGATAAAATTTTTGCCGATTATTTAGAGAAAAGAAAGTTTTTAGGAAGAGAAGCGAAACCTATTTCGCTCATGGATTTGGCAACGGTCTGCGCCAGATATTTCCATAAAACAGGTAAATTAGAAAACCTTGTAGTTTCTGATGAAATCAATGCCTGCACGATAGAAATAGAGGCGGAGTTTGATGGAAAAAAAGAGCCTTGGTATCTTCTTTTCAAAAACGAAACGCACAATCACCCTACTGAAATAGAGCCTTTTGGTGGTGCTTCTACCTGTCTTGGCGGTGCTATCCGTGATCCGCTTTCTGGGCGTGCTTTCGTGTATCAGGCGATGCGTCTGAGCGGTTCGGCAGATGTTCTAGAGCCTGTTTCTGCGACTTTGCAGGGAAAACTTCCACAGAGAACCATCACAAAACAGGCGGCGAATGGCTATTCTTCCTACGGAAATCAGATAGGCCTTGCCACTACGATGGTCAATGAAATCTATCATGAGGGCTACAGAGCGAAGAGAATGGAGGTAGGTTTCGTGGTTGGTGCTGTTCCTAAAACTTGGGTAAAACGAGAAAAACCGCAGAATGGCGACATTGTGATTTTACTTGGCGGTGCCACAGGGCGAGATGGAGTAGGCGGCGCTACAGGTTCTTCCAAGGAGCAGGACGAAACCTCTATACATACGCTTTCTACCGAAGTTCAGAAAGGGAATGCTGTGGAGGAGAGAAAAATTCAAAGACTTTTCCGTAATCCAGAAGTTACTACTTTGATAAAGAAATCTAATGATTTCGGAGCAGGTGGAGTTTCTGTGGCTATCGGTGAAATTGCCGATTCTTTGGAGATAGATTTGGATATTTTACCTTTGAAATATGAAGGGCTTAACGGAACAGAACTTGCCATTTCCGAATCGCAGGAGCGTATCGTTGTGGTAGTGGATGCCAAGGATAAAGACCAATTTATCCATTTCTGTGAAAGAGAAAACATCAAAGCTGTGGAGGTAGCGAAAGTTACCGATTCAGGCAGAATGCAGATGTTCTGGAAAGGAACTAAAATAGTAGATTTGAGCCGAGAGTTTCTAAATTCCAACGGCTGTGCAAAATCTCAAAATGCCGAAATTTCTCATCTTCAAAAACTTGAAAATAAAGCAGAAATATTTAACGAAGAAAATCTCATCAGAATACTTTCGGATAAAAATACAGCCTCTCAAAAAGGCTTGCTGGAGATGTTTGACTCTTCAGTCGGTGCGACCACGGTGGCTATGCCTTTGGGCGGAAAACACCAGATTACCGAGATGGAGGGAAGCGTGCAGACGCTGCCTGTTTTGAATGCGAAAAATGTGGAAACGGTATCTCTGGCAGCGTGGGGCTTTGATGCGGAAATATCTTCGCAAAACTCCCTGATAGGGGCAGCAGATGCTGTGGTGGAGTCCGTGGCGAAAATAGTAGCTATGGGCGGCGATTATAGAAAAATCCGATTGAGCTTTCAGGAATATTTTGAAAAATTAGGTCAAAACCCAGAAAAATGGGGCAAACCGCTGGCATCGCTCCTTGGGGCTTATGATGCGCAGATGAATTTTGGGCTGGCGGCCATCGGAGGGAAGGACTCTATGAGTGGAACTTACCAAAATCTGAATGTACCACCGACATTGATATCCTTCGCCTGTGCAGATGGGCAGAAAAAACACATAATTTCGCCAGAGTTTAAGCAGGCTGGAAACAATATTTATCATTTTTATCATCAAAATAAAGAAAATGGACTACCAGATTATGAAACTCTGAAAGAGGTTTTTGATTTCGTTCATCAGCAGATAAAAGCAGGAAACATCGTTTCTGTAAAGACCATAAAAGACGGCGGAGTGGCAGTTTCATTGGCAAAAATGTGTTTTGGGAATCATCTCGGTGCAGAGGTGGAAATTGCAGAAAGCCAAGTTTTAGAGAAAAACATCGGTGGTTTTATCATTGAAAGTAAAACAGAACTGGCTCATTCCCAGCTTCATAAAATAGGGAAAGTGACCGAAGGAAAAACTTTGGTTATCAATAAAAAAGCGTTTGACCTTGGTAAATTGCTTTCGGCTTATACCCAGACTTTTGAAAATCTTTTCCCAACTGCCGAGCCTGACAGAATAGAAATCAACATCGATGAAAAGCTGAATTCTACGAGTCCTAAAAATATCATTATCAAGAAACATAACATCGCAAAACCAAGAGTTTTCGCGCCGATTTTCCCAGGAACAAACTGCGAATACGAAACTCAAAATGCTTTCCGAAAAGAGGGAGCAGAGGTGACCTCGTTGCCGCTCATTAACCTTACCAAAAGTCTTTTGGAGGAAAGTATAGAGGCATGGACGAAGGAAATAGACCAATCTCAAATTCTTGTTTTCTCAGGAGGATTTTCCGCAGGGGACGAGCCAGATGGTTCTGCGAAATTCATCGTCAATGTTCTTAAAAATGAACAAATGAAATCAGCTGTACATCGCCTTTTGGAGCGTGATGGGATGATTCTGGGGATATGTAACGGCTTCCAAGCCTTGGTAAAATCTGGACTTCTGCCGTATGGGGAGATAAGAGATTTGGATGAAAACTCGCCGACACTCGCTCACAACGCGATAGGGCGCCATATTTCCCAAATGGTGGATGTGAAGGTGGTAAATGATGATTCGCCATGGCTGAAAGGCATGAAAAACGAGGTGTATACCATCCCGATTTCCCACGGAGAAGGGCGTTTCATGGCGAGTGAGGAGGTGCTGACAGAACTCTACAAAAATGGGCAGATAGCTACCCAATACATTGATTTTGAAGGGAAAATAGCTCACGGAATGCCGTACAACCCGAATAATTCGCTGTTTGGAATAGAGGGAATTACCAGCCGAAGCGGAAAAATCTTCGGAAGAATGGGGCATCCAGAGCGCTTCGCGGAAGGACTGCTGAAAAATATCCCAACTGCCAACTATCACAATATTTTCAGGAATGGAGTGGAGTATTTTAAGTAGGAAAATAGGACTACATAAATATAAAAAACACCTCTGAAAAGAGGTGTTTTTTGTTGTTAGAACAAATCATTTAATTTAGATTTTGCGGAATCCCAGAATTCGCCGAGGTCAGATTTTAAATCATCTAATTTATCTTCTGCAAGGTCTTTTATTTCATCCCATTTTCCTTCGGCTTCTTCTAATTTTTCTTCTAAAAGTTTGCTTTTTTCATCCAGTTCTGCTTTGGCATCACCAGAGAGTTCTTCTGCTTTGCCTTTTAGGATTTCTAGTTCTTTTTTAGCGTTTTCTATTTGTTCTTGGAATTTTTGTTTTAGTTCGTTAGTGTCCATTTGCTATAATTTTAAATGTTAAGTAAGACAAAGATAAAAAAAAACGCTTTAAACCAAATTAAAATTTCTGTAAATTGCACAAGGCTTGTTTTTGGACATGAGGAGGGGCAAAAAGTAATGAAGTAAAAACAACAGCAATCGAAAAGTATAGAAAATAAATAATAATGGATACAAGAATTAAACTTGGAATAAGTGGGATTATATTGGCTTATGCAGCATATAAAATGATCATAAAAGATAAAAGAGAAAATAGGTCTGAATTTGTTTTAATCCGAGCATGGGGAGTCGTCATTATAGGAATAGTGACAGCTGTTATATGTTTTATACTAGTATTATTCGGGTTAGATTAGTGAGAGTTATAAATATCCTAAATTGCCAAAGGAATGAATAAAGAATAAACTAAAGATAATCATAATGAAAAAAATAATTATACTATTTGTTTTATTGCTGATGAGCTGTGAAAAAAATCCTAATAATATAGAGATAAAAAAAGAAGAATTTAAATCTATTATTAGAGCGTTTTATGAGCGGGAAGGAGCTAAAATAGGCACCAGTAAAAATGATACTCTGTCCGTGGCTTTTGTGCAGGAAAAGAATCATATAAAAGTAGAGCTGTATTCTTTTGAAAAATTGGACGATTTTGATGAGCATTGTATAGGAGAAACAGAAATGGATGGGTTTAAAATTTTTTTCTACGCTTTTCCTAAAAAAATAGACCAAATAAAGGATATAATAAAAATCAAATACAATAAAGAATACAAGTCTTATCCTAAAAGTATAGAAAAAGATGTTGATGAAATAGATGAAGATGTTGATGAAACATACGATTATTTCTATATTTTAAAAAATGGAAAGATAGAAAACGAAGTATATCGGGATTTTAGATATAGATAGATGATAATCAGTGTTTTAAAGGTGATTTAGTATGATTTTAAAGGATAGTCAAGGAAAAGACAGAATAAAATTTTCGGATATAGTAAGGCTGAATAAAGAAGAGCCTGTTTTCGTCAAAATGAAGGTGCGTATTTCTACGGAAACTATGGTTTCTGAAGAGAATTTGGATATTGAAAGGTCTGATTTAGAGGAATTAACGAGGAATTTAAAGGATTTGTGCGAATGTAAAATAAGAAAATTTTTCTTTCAAAATATAGATGAAAAGATAGAGATAGTTTTCAGTATCAATGATATAGGAGCCATCGCCGTAGAGGGAAAAATGTATGATGAAAGCTATATGAATTCTATTAATTTTTCGTTTCAGACAGATTTAAATGGGATAGCAACATTTTCCAAAGAAATTTCGCAGGAAATAGAAAAATGTAAATAGCTACGATAATATTCCAGATTATTAAAATAAAAAACACAAGAAAATGGATAAAACATATACTTTCATTGCGGAATATAGAGGAGGGACTTATATTAGTCAGTGTAAATCAGATAGTTTAGAATTGGCTGTAAAAATATGGGCTGAGGATAAATCCAAAATATTTTTAGATGAGATAAGGTATAAAAAGTTATTGGATACTTACGAAGAAGAAAATCCTGTTAGAATAAAGTATGTTGATAATGTATGGTGCTGCGCTTATGTTCTAAATAGGAGCTTTTTACTATTAAATATTATTAGTAATTGATATTATGTATTTGAATAGATTAAAAATCCTAATTGTATTATTATTAATGTCTTGTTCTGGAAATGATGATTTATTTTCATTAGATAGTATTGAAAACTTTACATCTTCCTCAAAAAAAGGAAATACCACTGAGCAAACTGTAGAAGTTCATCTAATGAAATTAAAAGAATATGTATTTGTCAAAGTACATGGCTCTGAGCAAGTAGGAAAGATTTCCATAGAAGATTTACAGATAATATACGAAAACTATTACAAACAAGATTGTTCTTATACGGTGTTTTTATATGAGGTTCTTAATTTTAAAAGAGCGATTCCTATTAAATTCTTTTATAATCCTAAGGGAATTCATACTCTTAATGAGAAAATCATGAGTATATATAGAAAATTTGGCATGGAAAGGATTAAAAAAATATATACAGTAGAAAAAGAAGAAGGAAAATTCTATATAAACTCTACTTTAAAAGATGAGAGTTTTGTAACGATTCAATACTTGTTTTATATTAATAAATATGAGTATCATAATGATGATTACAGCTCTTTACAATGGTTCATAAAGGTCTCAGATTTTAGTCTGTATAGTTGAGATTTTGGTTATTATAGAAAATAAAAAAATGAAAAATATCGTATTGTTTATATCTCTGTTTCAGTTGATTAGTTGTGCAACCATTGATAATATAGAAGGGATTTATAGCATAAAAAATAAATATAAATACCAAGCATTATCCGAGGATAATAATTACTCACAAATAGAAATCCATAAAAATGGACATTATATTCTGAAAAAAGCAGAGGTTACATTTTCTCCTGTTATAGAGCAGTGTGATTATGCCTCAAAAGGAAAATGGAATAGGCTCTCTAATGATGTAATAGAGTTAGTAAGCCAAGACCAGCATTTAGAAAAAATACGATATTCTATTCATCAGGAGAAGAAATATTCACAAGATTCACTTTATATAAATGTAAATATTCCTCATAATCTCCCAGATATGGGCTTAAGTCTGAATTTTAATAATAAAAAAAATATTATTGCTAATGAATTGAATATCAAGGTATCTAAATCGGAGTATTTATGGAAAACGGATAATATTAACTTAATAGAACTCAGTATAGCCAAAAAATTAATAGGAAAAAAGATATATAAAGAGAGAATGTTATTTAATATTTTTAAAGAAAATATCGATACTGATTATAATTATATTATGATAGATTTACCAAGTCTTCAAAGATGCACATTAGAATTTGAACCTCTCTATGATAATGTGTATATTAAAAATAGAAACATATTGTATTGGAAAGGAAAAGAATGGATAAAACGCTAACACTTGGTAATATTCCAGATTTAAAAACAATGAAAAAAGAAAATAAAAATAAGAAAGTAACACTGAAAACCAAGACATATTCAACAAAGACTAAAGCTATTGCAAAGAAAGTGTATGATGAGGTGATAGCTAAATATCCTAATCTAATGGAAAAACTTAAAAACAGCTAAATATAAAGGAAGTTGTATGATGTATGGTGCTGCGCTTATGTTCTAAATAGTTGTTTTTATGATTAGTAATTGATATGTATCACAAAATTAGCTGGTTATGGCGTAGACGGCAGATGTAGAGATTATCTGGTCAAGAACTAAAACAAAATTGATAGGAAGATGAAAGATTTAAGAAAGTTTTATTATTGGTGTGCATTAGTGTTTTTGATTATATTTTTATTATTACAATGGTATTTTCACCTAAATCCTACGACTATTGAAGAGGATAATAGATTTGCGTACGATAAAATAAGGAATAGAGAAATAAAATCTATATTAAAAAGGCATAGTATAGATTATAGCAATCATGCTACACCTTATATTGTATATGAAAATGATAGTTTACCATCTATTTTAGATTGGGATGAAAAAATTCAAGTAGGAGATTCGATTATTAAACCCAAAGGTTCTTTAAAACTTTTGATAAAAAGGGGAGGCTATTTAATAGATACATTAGACTATGAGGATAATAATTCTATTATTTTACCAAATAATTGGTAATAAGAATAGGAGTAATGTTCTAGATTGTCTTTCAAGTTATTATAGTGAAAACCAAAAATTAAAAAATTCCGAAAAATGAAATATTACTTATTTATATTATGTTTAGTATATCCTTTTAAAAATTTGTATTCTCAAAAATATAAATGTCCATTAGATAATGGATATATAATGGTAGGATATAAAAATAATGAGGATGAACAAAGGTATTCTCCTTTTTCAAAGGGAAAAAATTCCTTTCCTCCTATTGATTTTACTGTTAATACTGAAAATAAAACAGATAAAGTGCTATCCATATCTAAAGGGAAAGTAATATTGGTAACAGACAAGGTGGGGGGAGTAGTCGCGGTCAAAGATATGGAACATGAAAAAATTATACGATATGATAAAATAGATAATATCCAAGTGAAACAAGGAGATTTTATTGATATAGGGCAAATAATAGGAACTCCAAAAGTAAATGAATTTTATCCTAGAAGGCGGGATGAGTATGTAAATGAAATATATTTTGTAAATATCAGTTTTTTTGTTTTAGATACTAAAATAAGAGACCTCATTCATAGTCCTTTGTCAGTAGATAGTATAGATTGTAGAATAATTGTGTGTGAGAAGAATTGCCAACCTAGAATTTATCATTAGGGAGGTAATGTTCCAGGTGTTGCTGGACTAAAAACTAATTTTAAAACAGGACTAAAATGAAAATAAAATATTATAACATATTACCATCAGTAGTGATGATGATTCTCATCATTATGCATAATAGGGGAGTATCAGGGGGAGATATTTTAATTCAGTTTTCTATAATATTTGTGACATTTATACAGGTATTATATCAATCTGTTTTGAGAATATTTATAAAATTTGATTTATTTAGAAATATAAAGGAATTATTGTTGGTTGGAGCTATTATATTTTTATTAATAATTCTATATTTTCAAGTTTTATATGCATACCTTATGTATTAAAATGGTATTAATTTTCAAAAATAGAGGAAAATGAAAATAAAAGGAGTTGTACAAAATGATGATTCTATTATTTTTTATAAAAATGATGAAGTTTTTATCTATATGACTAGAAAAACCAAATGTGGCAGAAGAGTTTATGGCGAAATATATGATGCAAATGATGAACTTTTGCTTAAAGTAAAATCTTTTCTTTGGCTGGGAATAAAAATTACATATCAGAATTTAGGTCTTTCCATTTCTAATGTGAGTTTTTATTTATATGATAGATTTGCATTAGGAAAAAAAGACAAATTAGAAATTCTTAACTTTCTGATTTATCGTAGATTGTATTGGAACAACAAATTTATTGCAGATGTAAAACCTGTGGATTTACTGAAATACAATACTCATTTAGAAATCAATTTCAATACTAAAGATGAATTAAAAATATACTATTCTACTATACTTTTCTGCACAACTATTTTATATGCAGATTTATATTAAATAATGCCAATGAACAGAAAAAGAATATTTCTTTTAATAATTATACTTGTAATGGTTCTTTATCTTACATATAAAGGTTTTGTTTATTGGAATTATAATCTTTTCAGAGAAGAAAAACAAATAAAAACATGGAATAGTAGAGTGAAAAAACAATGAAAACAAATTATAAAATATTATTTGCAGTATTGTTTGTATTTATAGCTTTTTTGGGAATGTATTTATTTTCATTTTACAAATCTGTTACGGATACAGAAGATGTGAAATTGAGCGGTTATATTTATGATGAAAAAACCAAACAGCCTATCCCAAATACTCTCGTAATGGTAATAAGTGAGCGATACGAAGATGATAGCGGCAATACAAATTACGATGAATATTTAGGAAAAGATACCATAAAACTCTATTCCGATAGTAAAGGATATTATTCAACAATTATAGAGAAAACCGCTTTTATATCATTATATTTCAAAAAAGAAGGCTATGTTCAGAAGAAAATAGAAGGAGAATATCCAACAAAACAAATGAATTATAAAGTGTATTTAAAGAAAGAGTAATTTTGTTTAATGTACATATTTTCAATAACTTATAAAAGTTAAGCTATTAAAAACTAAATACTATCCAAAAAAACAAAAGGGACTTTTCATGAAGTCCCTATTTTAGTTTTTTACATCTGTAATGTGTTGATTTACAGGTGTTATTGTGGAGCTGGAGGGATTCGAACCCTCGTCCAAACAAGCAACAAATAAACTTTCTACATGCTTATTTTGTTATTATTTTTCGACATAAAGCAGAGAACAAACACCCAACTTTATGCTTATCTTCTAAATTTTTTCGTCCTTTAGTCAAAGCTCCCAAAGGCTTATTTCCGCATTTCCTATGCCCCAGAATCGGACGCCGCAGAACGGAGCTTCCGTGAGACATCTTGTTTCCTTACTATACTTCGGGAAAAACGCTAATCTTACTATACTTCAGATTAAGCAGCAAGAGCATACTCTTCGTTGCCAGTTAAAATTTGTAGCAAGGGATTAAAGAGATCGCGCTACGGTTCTCTGCATGCTTATTTACCCATTGGTCTTGCTGTCGAAACCGGTCAGCCCCAATGAATTTTGGGAGCAAATATAATGAAAAAATAAATTGAATGAGACAACAAATTTTTAAAAAATTATTTCCTCACCTGTTTCAGCCATTCCAAATAGCCGATTACCGCCATTATCGTAAAAACAAGATACTGCAATGAGGTGATTCCCAGTCCCTTGTAGAGCATCATCGGAACGCAGATTAAATCTCCCACAATCCAGAAAAGCCAGTTTTCCACCTTTCGTTTTGCCATGAACCACATCCCGATGAGAAACAGGGAAGTTGTGAAAATATCCAGCCAGTTTGCCCAGTCAAGCTGCTGAAAACCAAGACTTACGCCGTTCATAGAAAAATGATTGTCTATAAAAGGTTTGAAATAATAAACTCCACAAACCGCTATGAAACTCATCGCAAACAGATTTAGTCCCACCAGCCAGTCTCTTTTCTTGGCAAAATCTACGCTGATGATTTGGTTTTCGGTGTTTTTGTTCCAAGAAATCCAGCCGTAGATGCTCATAATGCTGTAATAAACATTGATAAGCATATCGCCCAAAAGCCCAAAATTAAAGAGAATATAAACATAAATCGTAGTGCTGATGATACCTGTGGGATAGACCCAGATATTCCTTTTCACGGAGAAAAAAACGCTCATCAGACCGAAAAAAGCCGCCACAGCTTCTAAGAAAATTTGAAAAAAAGTATATTCCTCGTAAGGTTTTATAAAAAGTTCATATGGATTCATCAGCCCAAAGATAAGGTTATTTTGATTATATTTGTGTCAATATTTAGATTAAATTTTTTGAACAATAGAGAATTATTAAAGATGCCGCTTGAAGAGCTGTGGCAGCTGTTCCCAATCAAATTAGTCCCGCACAATACTTTATGGGAAAAATGGTTTCAGGAAGAAAAACAACATTTGGAAACTATTATAAATGAGGAAGTTACCATTAGCCATATAGGAAGCACAGCGGTTCCTTCCATTTGGGCAAAACCAATTATTGACATCCTTATAGAATGCGATGATAAAAATAGTCTGAAAAATATTTCAGATATTTTGGACAAAAACCAGTATCTCTGCATGTCTCGTGATAAAGATAGAATGGTGTATAACAAAGGATACACCATAAATGGTTTTGCGGAAAAGGTATTTCATTTACACATAAGATTGAGAGGCGATAATGATGAACTTTATTTTCGGGATTATCTTATTGAAAATCAAAATGTAGCAAAAGAATACGAAAAAATGAAACTTCTCCTTTGGAAAAAATTTGAGCATAATAGAGATGCCTACACAGAGAGTAAAACGGACTTTGTCAAAAAATATACACTAAAAGCCAAGAATATATACGGAGATAGATATTAAAAAACTTTAGAAAATCTAATGTTAATAATTATCTTTGTAGAAATAAAATTAACATGAAAAATATCACATTAAATACAATTTCAGAAGCCATAGAAGACCTTAAAAACGGCAAAATCATCATCGTAGTAGATGATGAAAACCGCGAGAACGAGGGCGATTTCCTCTCTGCAGCGGAGCTGACCACACCAGAGATTATCAATTTTATGACCATCCATGGGCGTGGGCTTATCTGTACGCCGCTTCCCGAAAGCAGGTGTGATGAACTGGGCTTGGAGGCGATGGTTTCCCGCAGTACTGACCCAAAAGAAACGGCCTTTACGGTATCAGTGGATTTACTGGGAGATGGCGTATCTACAGGGATTTCTGCCAATGATAGGGCAAGGACTATTTTAGCCTTAATGGATGAAAAGAGCAAACCTACTGATTTCATGCGACCTGGGCATATTTTCCCTCTCAGAGCCAAAGAAGGCGGAGTACTAAAACGCGCAGGACATACCGAGGCAGCGATAGATTTGACCAGACTTGCAGGACTGAAAGAGGGCGGAGTAATCTGCGAAATCATGAACGAAGATGGAACGATGGCGAGGCTTCCACAGTTGGCAGAACTTGCCCAAAAGCAAAACCTAAAAATAGTTTCCATAGAGGATTTGATAGAATACCGCTTGAAAAATGGAGATTTGATAGATAAAATCGAAGAAAGAGAAGTGAAGACTTTTTATGGAGATTTTAGGTTTTATGCCTTTAAGGAGAAATACACAGAGCAGGTGCATTTTGCTTTGTCCAAAGGGAGCTGGTCGGTAAATGATGAGGTTCTCGTGCGGGTGCAGTCTTCGGGCTCTTACTTCGATGTGCTGAGTATTTTGGCTAATGGCGAGAAGTCTTTATTGGAGAAAATAACTGCTAAAATAAACGAAGAGGGCAGAGGAGTGATAGTTTTTATCAATAATGTTTCCACTACGGAGAATACACTGCGAAAACTTCAGCAGTTCATTAATAATCAAGAAAATACAGAGTTTAGAAATACTCAGAATTTTAAAGATTATGGAATAGGAATTCAGATTATCAAGGAGTTAGGAATTCATAAAATAAAAATTTTATCTCAAAATACAGATCAGAAACCAATAGTAAGCGGTTATGATGTGGAGATTACAGAAATGGTAAAAATTTGATATTATGATAGTTAAGTCACTATACAAAAATGATGTTTTCGAATGGATTGACATTCAGGATATGAAATATGAAAATATTTCAGAAATATCTAAACAATACAAAATCAATATATTACACCTAAAAGATTGTATCAATACCAATCACCTTCCCAAAGCGGAAGATTTGGGCGAAATTAAATTTATTCTTGCGAGAACGAGTTCTGAGCCAGGCAACAAGTTTTTGAATTCCATTAATGATATTAGTACAAAAGTTGGGATTTTCATCAAAGAAAATCTTATTCTGACGGTTCATAGAGTTGATAATGAGCGGATTAAAAAACTCTCCGAAGAACTGAAAAATGAGACTTTTCAGGCTGCTAATCCCTATCGGATAGCCTTGGAGCTGGGTTCTGGCATTTTGAAATCTTATAGAAAAGAAAATATCAATCTTTTGGAGAAAATGGAAAAAATAGAGAATGATATTTTCACTAAAACGGATTCTAACTCTAACGAAATCAAGCGTCTATATCGTCTTAAAAGACGAGCGAGCCTTAATCTGAAACTTTTGTCCATTTCTAATGAGTGGGTTAATTTTTATGACAAACTCCCGATAGAAAAAATAGAATTCAATGATTTGAAGGATACCTATACGGAGGTGATGAGTGGTTTTGAATATCTTAACTCTCAGTCTACCAGCCTTATAAGTCTATTTTTGGCGCTGTCTGACCAGAGAAATAACGAGTCCATGAAAATTTTAGCTGTATATTCAGCGTATTTCTTGCCGATAACCTTTTTGGCGAGTCTCTACGGAATGAATTTTCAGGAAATGTTCGGAATAGACCATGAATACGGCTTTTATTGGATGCTTGGCATTATGGTAGTCATCGTGATAGTGACTTCTATTTTCATGAAAAGGAAAAATGTGAAATAATTAAAACACTGAATATGAGCGATATTACGCAGAATCAAAAAAGTATGAAAAAATTTTATGATGATATTTCAGAGAAATATGATTTGATTTTTTCATTGTCTCCACTGCACAAGACTTTTTTTGCAGAGGAAATAAAAGGCAAAAAAGTTTTGGATGTGGGCGCAGGAACAGGGAATTTGTCCCAGTATTTACTTGGAGAAAACTACGATGTTACAGCCATTGATATCAACGAAAAACTCATCAATAAAGCAAAAGAGAAAGGCGTAGAAATCGTTAATATGAGCATGCTTGATATTGACAGGCTTCCGAAATTTACGACCATTATCAACATAGGAAACACGCTTCCTCATTTGGAAAACAAGAAAGAGATTTCAATTTTTTTGCAGAAAGCCTATGCCCAGCTGGAACAAGGCGGGAAACTAATCATCCAAATGGTGAATTTTTGGAAATTCACATCCAAAAATAAAGAAGGAAATTTTTTAGGAAATTTGCCGCTAATTGATAATGAGGGAGTTACTTTTGAGCGTTCTTATTATTTGAATGAAGAAGGAAATATTATTTTCAAAACTATTTTAGATAAAAAAGTTGAAAACGAAGAGGTTTTGATAAATATTGATTATCAAGAGCTTAAAGGGTTTTTGGAGAATGCAGGGTTTAAAAATATTCAGTTTTATGGCGGGTTTAATAAAGTTGATTTTAATCCAGAAAACTCTATGCCTGTGATAGTTACAGCAGAAAAATTATAGAAAATGGCTTTGATTAGAGAAGTTTTAGGAAAAACTCCTATTGTGGGCGAGGATGTATTTTTAGCGGAAACGACTGTGATTATCGGAGATGTGGCGATGGGTGATGCGTGCAGCATTTGGTATAATGCCGTATTGAGAGGGGATGTGAACAGCATCAGGCTGAGTGACAGGGTGAATATTCAAGATAATGTAACCGTGCACTGCACTTACGAAAAACATGCGACCATTATAGGAAATGATGTTTCCATCGGGCATAATGCGGTGGTTCATGGGTGCAAAATAAAGGATAATGTGCTTATCGGTATGGGGGCTATTGTTATGGATGGCTGTCTGATAGAGTCTCATGCTGTGGTGGCGGCAGGTTCAGTGGTTACGCAGGGAACGCACATCGGGGAAGGCGAACTCTGGGCAGGAGTTCCCGCAAAAAAGATAAAAGATGTTTCGCAAGACCTTATGGAATCTGAAATACAGCGAATAAGCAGAAATTATGTAAAATATTCCTCTTGGTATAAAGAGAAAAAATAAACAAAATATTAAAGTATAAATTAAATTTAAAAAGATGAGAATAAAAGAATCAGAATTTTACAAACCATTTTATTTAATGGGGTATGATGGTGAAGCATCGGCAGTAAAGCTTTATGACAAGATGGATGTTTCTCACTCTTCGTCGCCTTATAGAGCATTATTAAATAATACTATGGCAAATCTGTATATCGGTAATGATGAACTGGTTATACACAAAGAAAAACTCTCTCAGTTCCAGAAATGTGAGGATTTCCAAACGATGGAATATTCATCAAAAACCAATGAGCTTTATGAGAGCGAGGAGTGCTATTTTCATCCTGAATTAGATCTTTTCATATTGATAAACAGAGACTTGTCTGATGACTATGATACAGAAGTTTTTGAGGAAGGGCTCTATCGTGTGGAGTATGTTTATTATAAAAATGATGCTCCTAATACTAAGGAAAATCTTATAAAACTTTTCAGCGAATATTTTGAAAAATATATTTCTAAAGAAGCCAAAGTATCTATTTTGCTGAAGGATAATTCAGGTTTTGACTTGAAAACTCATACGATAAAACCTCACAGAATAGATTTGGATCTGATGTACAATGATGATTTTATGGAGGTGCATACCAGAGTGAAACATACAATAACCAATGAAAACAAGGGAATCGTGCTGCTTCACGGGATTGCAGGTTCTGGAAAGACCAACTACATCAAATGGCTGACGAGCCAGATTCCGAATAAAAAATTCATCTTCATACCGACTACGATGATTTCTTCGCTCACAGACCCTAGTTTTATTGGAGTTTTGGTGGATAATCAGAATTCAGTTTTGGTGCTGGAAGATTGTGAAAACTACATTGCGGAGAGAACAACGCTCAACAGCAATACAGATGTGGTTTCTTCGATTCTGAATATAGCAGACGGAATGCTGTCGGATGTACTTGAATGTCAGCTAATTTGTACATTTAATTCGGATATATCCAAAATAGATTCTGCCCTGCTGAGAAAAGGAAGGCTGATAGCGGAGTATAAGTTCCGAGAGCTGACCATAGAAAAATGTAATGCTTACCTGAAATCAATAGGCAAGGACATTACCGTAGATGAGCCTCGTTCTCTGGCGGAACTTACGAATATGGATGAAAAATCACTGAAAGACACTACAAAAGAAAATAAAAAAATAGGTTTTTGATGCTGAAATATTTGAAGAAAATAATTTATTTTATTTTAATATTTTACCTTTTAGCGGTGGTTTGGGGCAGATTTTTTAATCCCATCATCACATGGACGCAGCTCGGCGGTTTGTTTCAATATCAGAAATTAGACCGCGAGTATGTTTCCTATGATGAAATGGGCGATTATGTGAAAATAGCCGTCATAGCATCAGAAGACCAAAACTATTATAAACACGATGGTTTTGATTTCAAAGCTATTGAGAGGGCCATGGAGAATAATGAAAAAGGAAAACGAATACAGGGAGGAAGCACGATTTCCCAGCAGACAGCCAAAAATATTTTCCTTTGGAATAATAGAAGCTGGTTCAGAAAAGGCTTGGAAGTGGTTTTTACTTTTGCGATTGAAAAGGTTTGGAATAAGAAAATCATTATGGAGAGGTATCTCAATTCCATAGAGATGGGGCAGGGGGTCTTCGGTGTGGAGGCGGCTTCGCGGTATTATTTTAAGAAATCGGCTAAAAATCTTACCAAAAGCGAGGCGGCGTGGATAGCAGCGGTTCTTCCAAATCCAAAAAAATACGACCCAAAAAATCCAACGCCAGCGCTGAAAAGAAAACACAGCTGGATAATGAAGCAGATGAACCATATCCACCTACAAGAGTAGTTATAGAATGATGATTTGGGTAATTTCTATTCCCAGTTCAGAAGAAATTTTATTGACATAGAACGATTTTCGCATCTGAAAATCGTTTTTTAGTAAAGGAGATTTTATTTTTAGGCTGAGAACGCCTTTGTTTAGCCGAACTTGTTCTATTTCATTAAAAAGACTTTCGTCCAAGTATTCTCGGAGAAAGTCTTTTATTTTAAATGAAACCAAAATCTCATCAAAACCATAGATTTTAGCCAAACTTTTTACCAATTCTGAAGAGTGAAATTCTCTTTTCTTTTTCATGTAAGAAAAAATTATCTGTGGATTTCTAATCTTTTTTGGTAAGCCTGAACAGTATTTTCCATGCCCATGTAGAGAGCCTCACTGATGAGTGCATGCCCTATGGACACCTCCAAGAGATTTGGGATAGTTTCTGCGAAATATCGTAGATTTTCAAGGCTTAAATCATGCCCTGCATTGATGCCCAGTCCCAGCTCGCTTGCACGAATAGCTGTTTCTAAATAAGGTTTGATAGCAGCCTCTTTATTGGCTTTATATCCAGAAGCATAGGCCTCTGTGTATAGTTCTATGCGGTCAGCTCCTGTTTTAGCAGCATAATCACAAAGTTCCGGTTTAGGGTCAAGGAAAATAGAAGTCCTAATGCCAGCTCGTTTGAACTCTGATATGATGTCTGTCAGAAAGTACAGATGAGTTTTGGTGTCCCAGCCAGCATTGGAAGTGATGGCATTATCTGCATCAGGAACCAAAGTCACCTGTGTAGGTTTGATTTCCAAAACCATATCTATGAATGGTCGGTGCGGATTGCCTTCGATATTAAATTCCGTATGCACCAGCGGTTTTAGGTCATAGACATCTTGTCTTGTGATGTGGCGCTGGTCTGGTCTTGGGTGAATAGTGATGCCATCTGCTCCGAACTCCTGAATTTTCACTGCGGCTTCCGTTACGCTAGGAAGCAGCCCTCCTCTGGAATTTCGGAGGGTCGCTATTTTATTGATATTTACACTTAATTTTGTCATTGAAAAGATTTAAATTTTTTTCAAAAATACTAAAAACCATGCAGATGAACTACAAGGATTTTAATTTACCTTTGAAATCATCTATGGATTGGTAGCCTTTTTGGGACATAATTTCTTTTAATTCAGATAGAAGTCGCCCGAATATAGACGGATTTTCTTTCATCAGCTGAGAGCCTACCTGAACCATACTTGCTCCGCAGAGAATATGCTCAAAGACATCCTGCCCAGTGAGAACGCCACCGCAGCCGATGACTTGGATATTTTTATTTAGTCTGATGTACATTGCGCGGACATTAGCCAGAGCGGTAGGTTTGATGTATTCACCGCCGATTCCGCCAAATCCATCCTTTGGTCTGATAACGACTTCTTCTTTTTCCGTGTTGATATAGAGCCCGTTTCCGATGGAGTTGATACAATTCACATAGTGGAGCGGGAATTTATTCAGCACCTCTGCAATTTTGTCAAAATGTGCCATATCGAAATAAGGCGGAAGTTTTATGCCCAAAGGTTTTTTGATGAAAGTAAAAACTTCTTGTAAAATTCGTTCTGTAGCCTCAAAATCATAGCCTGTTTGAGGTTTTCCAGGGACATTAGGACAAGAGAGGTTAAGCTCTATAATGCCTTTAAAATCAGATGAATTTACTTTTTTCAGCATTTCCATATTTTCCTCAAAAGACATTCCTGCCACGGAGAGGAAGATGGTTTGTTCGTGCTTTTCTTGGAATTTTAAGGCATAGTCTAGATAGTAGTCCAGCCCTTCATTAGGCAGTCCCATGGAGTTGATAGTCCCTAGTGGAACTTCCACATATCGCGGCGATGGATTTCCTTCGCGGTATTTCGCTGTGGCACTTTTGGTTACGAAACTTCCGCAGTCAGAGAGGTGAAGTTCATTTAGTTTTTCTTCCGATTCGCACCAGCATCCAGAGGCGTTCATCAGTGGATTTTCGAAGGTGTAATTTCCGATTTTAGATTTGAGGTTCATGAGTGATTATTTTATTGGGTTAGACTTAATTTTGATATACGATTTTATGAATTTCTGCAATGGTCTGAGTCAGATTATTAGGCTCAAAGGTTCCCATCAGCCAAAGGTTCAGCGGGTTTTTATCTTGGCTGTAGCTCGGCTGGATATAGCTCTCGTCCAAGATAGAGAAGCCGTTTTTTTTGTAAAAACCTACTCTTCGCTCAGCTATGTCGCTCAGCTCTTTGGGTTCGGTTTCTAGCACGATGTTTCCGAGGTTTTCAGTCAAAATAGATAGAATGGTGGAGCCTAAATTAGCACCACGAAGAGCCTCAAAAATCTCAAAATGCTCTATAAATGTAAACTCCGAAAACTCCCATACTATAAGGTACCCAGCGAGATTTTCTCCTTTGAAAATGGACAAAATCTTACTATGGTGATTTTCTAAAAGCTTGTAAAACTGCTCCTCATCTCTTCGCTCATCAACAGGGAAAGAAGCGCAGTATGAGGAAAAAATATGTCCGTGTTCTTCTCCTTTTGCGGGTTGTATTTGTATGTCGTTTAGAGTAAAAATCATTTGGTTTAAATTAAAATTAAAATTGTGTCTGACAGCATTCTAAGCATCTTTTTTGGCTGCACCAGTTTTTGTATAAATATAAGAACGCTTGGGAATCTAGGGCAGATTTTATCTTCGCACCTAAATCTTTCCATTGTTTGATAATGGAGTTTTTTTCTGGTTTTAGATTTCGGTAAAAATTAAATATAATTTTCTGATTATCAGTTTTTTCCTTGTGGTAAGAATAAATCACAGGTAGGATGGCATTCAGCAAAATAATTTCTATGAAATCATCTGAAAGTTTTTTAGTTTTAGTTTCGCTTTCCTTTCCGAAAACATAGTGATTTTCCCAGTATTCAGAGGTTTTTATGTCTTTGAATAAATCTTTCAACTCTTCCACGCTTTTTGCATTGATGATTTTTGAAAATAAATTCTGATGCCGAAAATACAACTGAGCCAGCTGTGAAAGCCTTATAGTAGGGAACGAAACGGGCATCATCCGCATGAATTTAGCAGGAAAAACGATGTCATTTATCCCAAATTTCGCCCTTAAAAACTCAAATTCTTTCAGCCATTTTTGGCTGTCTTTTTCCGAATTATTTAGCAAATCTGCTTTTCCAAATAAGAGGCTTTCCAGCTGAAAAGGATTTTGAGAAACTTTTTTAATGATTTTAAATTCAATGTTTTGTGCGATTTGCAGGAAAGTTTCCGAATTTACTTTCAGCCCAAAAGAGTTGGCTATTCTCTGGAACAAAACCGCCTCGTAATCGTTCTTTGTAGCCAGTAACTGTTGTCTGATTTCTTTGTCTTTTTCCTCTAATTTCTGCAAAACAATTTCCTCGGAAAAATAATTTGGGATTTTTTTGATGCTGAAAATATCTTCACAAGGAATAAAATCCTTTTCTTTGTCAAAGTTATAGTACTGAAAATCAGTATTTTTAATATATTTTTTCAATTCCAAAGTTGGAATATTTTTTTCTTTCAGTTCCGAAATTTCTTGGTCGTGTTCAAAAACGATATGAAGGATAACAGACTGATAATCTTTCTGTTCCGAATGTTTGTGCAGAAGCCAGTCCGAAGATTTTACATGAAATTCAGCATTTCCGAAAAATGTGATGCCTTGTGTTTTTATTTTTACCGAATGAAAATCAGGGCCAGCATTGCTATTTAGTTTTCCAAAATCTAGGATTTCGATAGGGTTTCCGTCCGTATCCTTCAACAAGAGCGGATTAAAAACCTTGTTTTCCCAAAGAGTTTGCAAAAACTTTTCTTTCATTTAGTCGTTAGTTTTCTGTTTTTCACCCAAAATGGTATCCGTAATTACGGCTATTGCGCAGTCTCCTGTGACATTTCCAGCCGTTCCGAAGCTGTCCATAGCAATGTAGAGAGAAATCATCAATGCTTGGCTTTTTTCATCAAATCCCAGCATAGAACCGATGATTCCGATAGCCGCCATAATAGCACCACCAGGGACTCCAGGCGCAGCCACCATAGCAATGCCAAGCATAAAAATAAATCCTGCGTAATCTAAGAAATCAATTGGCATCTGCTGTACTACCATCAGGGCTATGGTGCAAGCAACTATCTTCAGGGCACTTCCAGATAAATGTATCGTTGCACAAAGAGGAATAACCAGTTTAGCCACCTTTTCCGAAACGCCGTTTTTGATAGTCTGCTGTAAGGAAACAGGAATGGTAGCAGCCGAAGACTGTGTTCCCAGCGCCGTGATATAGGCAGGTATCATATTAACCAGCATGGTGAAAGGATTTTTCCTTCCGATAATTCCAGCGATGGTAAATAAAAATATCAAAAACAAAATATGAAGCCCAAAAATAATGGCGATAATTTTAATGAAAATAGAAACAATCGTGAAAACTTCGCCCGTATGAGCCATTCCTAAAAAGATTCCAAAAATATACAATGGAAGCAGTGGAATAAGAATGTGCGCAATGACATTAGAGATGATGATTTCAAACTCTTCAAAAACCTGTAACAATGTAGAATTGTGGATTTTAGAAATTCCTATTCCTACCATAAAAGCCAAAACCAGCGCCGTCATCACATCAAACATAGGAGGAATGCTCAGCGAAAAATAAGGCTTGATTTCAGTGATTTTTGAAACATCACTGAGCGACTGCCCTTCCAAAAGACTTGGGAAAGTGCTGATACTCACGCCATAAGACACAAAACCAGCTAAAAGCGTAGATAAATAAGCCAATCCTGCTGTTACAAGCACTATTTTACTAGCTGTTCCGCCCAGTTTTCCTATTGATGGGACTATTAGCCCTATGATAATCAAAGGGATACAGAACCCGAGAAACTGACTAAACAGCCCATTGAAGGTGAGAAAGATTTTTAAAAATTCTTGATTTATAAATTGTCCGAAAATTATACCTAAAACAATAGCAATCAGTATTTGAAGCAAGAGATTGTTGCTCTTTTTCATTTTTTATAAAATTTCCCAAATATAAAATTTATTTCTCATTCAAAAAACACTGATTTTTATCAAAAAAATATGTATCTTTGTAATTCACTAAATTTTTGAAAATACATGAGCGAAAAACAGTATACAGCGAGTAGTATTCAGGCATTGGAAGGTATTGAGCATGTGCGTCTCAGACCGTCAATGTATATTGGAGATGTGGGGGTTAGAGGGCTTCATCACTTGGTTTATGAGGTGGTGGATAACTCTATAGATGAGGCTTTGGCAGGATATTGCGATACTATTTCGGTAACGATTCATGAAGGAAATGGTATTTCTGTAAGAGATAATGGGCGTGGTATTCCTGTGGATTTCCACGAAAAAGAACAAAAATCCGCTCTAGAGGTGGTAATGACCAAAATAGGGGCAGGAGGTAAGTTTGATAAAGATTCTTATAAAGTATCTGGGGGGCTTCATGGTGTAGGGGTTTCGTGTGTGAATGCGCTTTCTACATCGTTGATAGCTACTGTTCAGAGAGATGGTAAAATCTACCAGCAGAAATATTCACAAGGTAAGGCGCTTGGGAATGTTGAGGAAATTGGTACTTCAGAGATTACTGGAACAGAGGTGTTTTTCCAGCCAGATGGATCTATTTTTAATGAATTAGTATATAACTATGATACTTTGGCAGCTCGTCTTCGTGAGTTGGCCTTTCTTAATAAAGGAATTACCATCACTCTTACAGATGAAAGAGTAAAAGAGGAAAACGGAGAATTTAAAAGCGAAACTTTCTACTCTGAAGGAGGACTGAAGGAATTTGTAGAATTCATCGATGGAAACAGAGAGGGGATAATGGATGTGATCTTCATGGAAGGAGAGCGAGATGATATCCCTGTGGAAGTAGCGATGAGATATAATACTTCGTTCAACGAGAACCTGCATTCTTATGTAAATAATATTAACACGCATGAGGGAGGAACTCATTTGGCTGGCTTTAGAAGAGCTTTGACTAGAACACTCAAAAAATATGCTGATGAACTAGGTATTCCACAGAAAGAAAAAGTGGAAGTTACAGGAGATGACTTCCGTGAGGGGCTTACAGCGGTGATTTCCGTGAAGGTAATGGAGCCTCAGTTTGAGGGACAGACTAAGACTAAACTTGGGAATTCCGAAGTTTCTGGTGCAGTGGATAAGATAGTGGGAGAAATGCTCTCTAACTTCCTTGAAGAAAATCCAAACGAAGCCAAGCAGATTGTACAAAAAGTAGTTTTAGCGGCGAAAGCTCGTCAGGCAGCGAAGAAAGCCCGTGAAATGGTGCAGAGAAAATCGCCATTGGGAGGCTCTGGTCTGCCAGGGAAATTAGCCGATTGTTCATCTAAAGACCCATCTATAAGCGAAATTTTCCTAGTAGAGGGAGACTCTGCGGGAGGAACAGCCAAAGGAGGAAGAGATAGAAATTTCCAAGCGATTTTACCGCTGAGAGGTAAGATTCTAAATGTGGAAAAATCTATGCTTCACAAGGTTTATGACAATGATGAGATTAAAAATATTTATACGGCACTCGGGGTTTCTGTAGGGACAGAGGAGGACAGTAAGGCACTAAACTTGTCTAAACTGAGATATCATAAAATAGTAATTATGACCGATGCCGATATAGATGGTTCGCATATTTCTACGCTTATTCTTACCTTCTTCTTTCGTTATATGAAAGAGCTTATAGAGAATGGGTATGTATACATCGCATCACCGCCGCTATATCTTCTGAAGAGAGGAAATAAAAAACTCTACGCATGGAATGACAAGGAGAGAGAGGAGCTTACCAAAGAACTTTCTGCGGATGGCAGAGGCGTGGAAATCCAGCGATACAAAGGTCTTGGGGAGATGAATGCAGAGCAGCTTTGGGAAACTACACTTAACCCAGAAAATAGAATCCTAAAACAGGTGACTATAGAAAATGCAGGAGAAGCTGATAGAATATTCTCCATGTTGATGGGAGATGAAGTTCCGCCAAGAAGAGAATTTATAGAAAAGAACGCAGTCTATGCTAATATAGATGCGTAGGAAAATATAAAACCATACCAAATAACACTTCTAAAAATTTTTAGGAGTGTTATTTTTTTATAAAATAATGATATTTTTCATGATTTAAAATAATACAAATTATAAAAAATATGTTACTTTTGTGTGAAATTTATTTAAAAAAGTAGCAAAAATATCATTTTATGAATAAAAAAGTATTATTGATTTCAAGTTTGTTGTTTTCCGCAATGGCTTATAGCCAGACTATTAAAGGAAGAATAGTGCAGGAAACACCTTCTGTTTCATCATTGAAAGTATTGGTGAAAAAGGAAGGAAAGGAATTGGTTTATCCAGTTGATGAAAAAGGTGCGTTTAGTATACTTCTTCCAGAAGGAGGAATTTATACGCTACAAGTGGTAGAAAATACGAATATTCTATCGGATAGAAATATAATGATAACGGATAGTGAAACATTAGACCTTGGAGATATCATTATAAATGAAAATAAAGTAGATAGCACACCTAATATAGAAGAGCCTAAACAAGAAATAAAGGAAGAACAATTAGCAGAAAATAATCCTGAAAATAATCCTGAACAGGAAGATCCTACTAATCCTAAGTCAAAAAATAATAAAGAAGATGGCAAAGAACATGTGCTACAAACAGTAGAGATAGTAGGTAGAGCAAGAAAAGACTATAATAGTGATTACTCTTTCTCTTCTTCTAAAATCGCCCTTAAAAATATGGAAGTGGCGCAGTCAATTTCTACTGTGACTAAGGAGCTTTTGTCTGATAGACAGGTCTTTATGATGGGAGATGCGCTGAAGAATGTGACAGGGGTGAATGCTACCAGTTATTACAGCCACTATGCGATTAGAGGGGTTACCCAAGGATGGGGAAACAGAGATAATAACAGGCTGATCAACGGGATGACGGCTTTTGTGAGCTACATTTCGCCGCCGATGACTATCAACTTGGAAAGGATAGAAGTTATCAAAGGCCCTGCGAGTATCACTTTTGCGAGTGCCAATGCAGGGGGAACTATCAACATGGTGACTAAAAAACCTTTGAGTGTTGCTAGAAAAGAAGTAGACCTTACGATAGGAAGCTACGGAACAGTGAGAAGCACCTTGGATTTTACGGGGCCGTTAGAAAAATCAAAAACTTTACTATATCGTTTGAATTTAGGGTATGAAAACTCACAAAGTTTCAGAGATTTACAAGGAAGTAAGTCTTATATGATAGCGCCTACTATCAGCTATATCCCTAATGAAAAAACAAGAGTGAATCTAGAATTGGTATTGACTAATACTGACACTAAACTAGACCGAGGACAGCCTATTTTTGGGGTAAAGAAAGGACAAAGCGCCAATCTGCACACCACACCTATAAGCTTTGCCATAGGAGCTTCTAATGACTACAATAAAAACCTGAATTTCACGGTGATGAGTAGTCTTTCTCATAAGTTTACAGACAAAATAGGTCTCAATATGTCCTATATGAAGCATATCTGGGATGAAGATTTATTAGAACACAGAACGGCTAATAAATTTGCGCAAGATATTACAGGGAAGGCTATACCTACTTTGGTAGAAATGCAGGTTTCTCAAAGAAGACAAAAGACATACTCGGATAACTTTAGCGCGTATTTTAATTTTGATTTTAATATCGGAAACCTGAAAAACAAAATGGTTGCAGGGTATGACCTGAGCGCTTTTGAAGTGAGTAGAAATGGAGGATGGAATAGAGCGAGAGGATACAGATTGACAAACGGAAAAGTTGCCAATAAGTTTAACCCAGCGAATGCAGCGAATTATCTGACTGATGCTAATGGGAACCCAGTGCCGAATGTACCTCATTTTGATTTACAAAATCCTAAATACTATGTAGCGAATCTGAATGATTATGTTTTCCAAAGATTAGAAATAACTCCTTTGCATTTTATGACCAATGGAGCTTATTTAATGAATCAAATGAGTTATGGGAAATTCATCGTTAATTTCGGTATCAGACAAGAATGGTATTTAGATAAAACGAATTATAAACTTAAAAATGAAGTTGCCACAAAACAGCACAAACTGCTGAAGAGATTAGGCGTTATCTATGAGGCGACTAAAAACATGAATGTATATGCATCATATATAGAAGGATTTGAGGTGCAGACCAATGCTTATTTAGGAACTACAGCTTATGGTGGTCCATTCTCGCCGATGACATCTAAAATGCTGGAAGGAGGGCTGAAAACAGAATGGCTGGATGGAAAACTGAATGCAAATATTGCTTATTTTAATATTCATCAGCAAAATGTACTAATGGATGATCCTAATGATAATGATGCGCTGAAAATAGAAGGAGGTGACCAGCGTTCTCAAGGGATAGAGATGGAGGTTATCGGTAGAATTTTACCAAACTGGCAGGTTAATGCTGGATATTCTTTCATCGATGCTCATACGACAGAAAATGGCGAAAGATACAGAAGTGGAAACACGCCTAAACACAGCTTCAACTTATGGACAAGATATAATTTTGAGCAGGGAGCGCTGAAAAATTTCGGAATAGGATTAGGAGGAAACTATGTAGGAGATAGAATAGCATGGGCGGACAGGACTTTATCCATTCCTTCTTATGTAGTGGTAGATGCAGCAGTTTATTATAAATTAAATAAAATGCAGCTGGCTGTGAATGTAGGAAATGTGTTTAACAAAACATACTGGGGCGGGGCATTTGACTACACAAGACTATTCCCTGGAACGCCGAGAAATGTGATGTTTAATGTAAAATATAGTTTCTAATAAATTTAAAATATAGTTTCATGAAAAAACAATTGTTTTTGGCTTTGACTGCCGTAGCGGCGCTGTCTTGTTCAGAGAAAAAAGACGCCGCAGCAAAGGCTGATACCAAACAAGAAAATAAAGTAGAATATATTTATAAAGATGCAGATAGGGATGTTCCCGTAGTCATCACGACACCGCCTCAGAGAGCAGCGCTGTTTAATCCATATACTACGGAGATTCTTCTTGCATTGGGATTGGAGGACAGAATCATCATAGGAAGCACAGAGGGAGAGCTTCTTCCTGAGTATAGAGAAGCCTATGAAAAGGTGCCTCAGAAACTGAAAGGTCACGGTTTCAGAATGAATAAAGAGGCTTTCTTGCTTGCAAAGCCAGATTTTGCGGCGGGAAATATTAATGAAGAAACAGCAGGTTCGCCAGAGGAGCTGATGAAATTAGGAATAGCGCCTTATAACCTTAGAAGTTTGGATGATATCCAAAATCCTACGCTGGATGATGTCTATGATGATATTATTCTACTGGGTAAGATTTTTAATGTTCCAGACAGAGCCGAAGCGCTTGTTACTAAGCTGAAAAACAAATATAATGAAGCCCAAAAGGATTTAGTAGTTCCAAAAGATGGCGAAAAAAAGAAAGTTCTGATACTTTCGTATAAAGGAGGAGTGGCGGCTTTTAGTGCTTTGGCGACAGACCTTGTCAATAAAGCTCATGGGATAAATATCTATGCAGATTTGGATAAAAGATTTGAGTTCGTGACGCCTGAGAGTGTTTTAGAGCGAAATCCAGATGCTATTTTCATCATAGACATTCAGTCTCGCCCAGAGCCGATAGAGGAGAAAATCAACTTCTTCAAAACCGATCCTGTCTTGAAAAACACCAATGCAGTGAGGAATAATCAGGTATATAAAATAGATCTGGAAGATGTGACCCCAGGAGTAAGGAATGTGGATTTCATCATCCGATTGAATAAAATTTTATATCAAAACAAACAATAATTACAAATAAAAACAGCCGTTCTGCGTGAGCGGCTGTTTTTTGTTATTTACTCAGAATCTTTCATATCCTCTTCATTCCAATCTACTTTTAAGACTTCTGTTTTTAAATCTTCATAGATTAGGAAGTATTCTCTAAGAATATTTTTTAAATCTTCATAATTTCTAAACTTAGGTTTTTTAATATTTTCATCTAAACTAATACCCTTATAATAATTTACTTCTGTACATATTCTCACAAAAACACCTCCAATTAAGAATTTATCTTCAATTATATTTGTCGCTCCAATCACTAACTCCACATTACTATATTTTAAACAAATATTTAAGTAGAATTTTATAATTCCTTTTTTCTCCTCTATCTTAAAAAAGTTATCTTTTTTTACATATTTAGCTGTATAACCTATTTTTTTGATTAAATCTAAAACATTTTCTTTAGAATAATCAAGCCTTTCTTCAAATTGAAATTTTACACTCAATTTTTCATATCTTTCAACGAAAGATATTTTTTTATATATTTCATATTCTTTTTTACTTAATTCCATAAATTATCCTTTTGATAAAAGTTCAACAAATATAAATAAAAACAGCCGTTCCATGTGAGCGGCTGTTTTTTGTTATTTACAAAACTCTTGGTCGCATTTACAGCCAGAGCTTTCTATCTCAAAGGTGGAATGCTGGATGTTGTGATGTTCCAGCTTGTGGCGGAGTTCTTTTTTTATTTGTTCCATTTCTTGGAAACTTATTCCCTCATTTACCACCAGATGGACGGTTAGGGCGTTTTCAGAGCTGCTCATCGCCCATATATGGAGGTGGTGGGTGTTTTCTACGGCAGGGATTTCCTCTATTAGTTTTTGGATTTCATTGGGATTAATGCCCTCTGGCACGCCGTTTAGGCTGAGTTTAATGCTTTCCGTCAAAAGTCCCCAAGTAGAAATCAAAATCACCACAGCGATGATGAAACTAATCACCACATCTGCGAGATTCCAGCCAGTGAAATAGATAATCACCCCAGAGATAATCACGCCCACCGAAACCAAAGCATCTACCATCAGATGCAGAAAAGCCCCTTTGATGTTGATATCGTGTTTTTGTCCTTTATAAAAAAGAAACGCCGAAATAGCATTGATAACCACGCCTATTGCAGCAGTGATGATGATGCCGCTGCTCTCCATTTGTGGAGGCGTATTCAGCCGTTCCACAGCTTCTATGATGATTTTAAAGACAATGAACACCAGCAGAATAGCATTGATGAGCGAAGCCAATATTGAGGCTTTTTTGTAGCCGTAGGTCAGGCTGTGCGTGCTGGCTTTTTGGGCAAGAATGATACCTACGAGCGAAATCCCTAGGCTGGCGACATCGCTCAGATTGTGGCTCGCATCAGAGATTAAGGCCAAAGAATTGATTTTAAAACCGACCGCAAATTCTATCACGGTGTAGAGCAGATTCAGACCGATACCGATATAAAACGCCCTGTTGATATTTTCCAGACTGCTTACGCTATGGTGGTGGCAGTGTCCTTCGTGTGAATGTCCCATGATTTTATGATTTTTTATAAAGTAAATAAAAAAGACATTGGAAATTTACGAATTTTTTTTGAACTTTATGAAATTAGAGAAGATGGATATTTTAGAAACAAAAATAGCCTGTCCCTAAAATTGACAAGCTATTTTACAATAAAAAATGAAAAAATTTTATCCATTAGTATAGCTCTGGAATGCTTCTTCCAGATTACTGTATCGCCCTT
>CAUQQF010000018.1:0-37121 GCA_963520375.1 uncultured Flavobacteriaceae bacterium
CGGGAAAGAGGTTTTTGTTTGATAGGAATTTATTAAATTTGACTTAATAGTGATAGTAAATTAACTTTGGATAAATGTGTGTATTTTTGGTTTTTATTTAGATATTCTTTTATGTCAATATCAGAATTGGATATTCCTTTGAAACCATCTTTTAGGAGTTCATCATCAGTTTCAACCAAGTTCCAAAAATCAAAGTCTATGTCTAAGAGACTTTTACTGTTGTAAAAGAAAAATTTGTATAAAATTTCTTTTATCTTAATCTTGTTTTTGCTTCTATGGAAAAGGGAGATGATGATGCTATATTTTTTCTTTAATTCTCCATCTAAATATTCTGTGTAGCATATTTTGGATAGATTTTTTATAAATAGTTTTTCATCTTGATTTTTAAGATATAAAATATCGTAATAGTCAATATTTTCAAAGTGTTTTTCTTCTTTTTGCTCTATGTAAGATATGATTTCTTCTTTTGTTAAGACACAAAGACAGAACATATCATATAAAAGTTTGCTTTCCATGTTTTGAAGAACTTTAAAATTAAATATCTCATTTTTGTGATGAGTTATTGAGCAGAATTTTACATTTGTTTTTGTTGACGAGTTTTTTATTGAAATCAACTTTCTTGGGGTTTTCAAGGTCGTATGTGATGTTGTACAATTTTCTCTCGCTAAGATCCAGCAGGAACCAAGCGATTGTATTTTCCACAACCTGTTTGGTGTTTGGCTCATCAGAGATGTCCATATCAAAGAAAACTTTGATGAAAATACTATCATTCTCCGCCCTGTCTATTCTTGTAGATGCATTAGGAAACCTTTTCCAATCCAAAGAACTTGACCGCACGATTTCTACGACCATTTTTTCGCAGTTAAGGTCTATATCTTGATTATTTATGGCTTTGCTGCTTTTGCAGGAAAGAAATAATACTGTCAATATGGAAAAATAAATATATTTTTTCATGAAATTTTGTTTTAATGTGTAAAGTTATTTTCAAAAGACTATTTCTACAAATTTATAAAATAAACAATAGAGTATAGGTGATTTTATAACATAGGCAGAGTAAATACAGAATTTGTAAATAATTATTCTTATTTTTGCCTGAATTAAAACTTTAAAGCTTATGATGATAATCGACTTTATTTTTAAGAACTGGAAAGGTTTATTGATTACTATACTTGCTAGTTTAGCATGTAAAACTTGTGCTGGAGACTATATAGAAGGTTCAAATAGGGAAAAAATTGCGGAATATGAGGCTTTGATAAAAGAAAACACTAAAACTACTGCTGTTTATGATAGTGTCTATACAGAGCATACAGTGAAAATTGCCAAAGTACCCATAAAAACATACAGTATTAAATATAAATATGAAGTAAATGGTGTAGAATATGAAGGCGAACAATCAACTTCAAAATTGCCAGAAAGCCCTGTGGTGGAAGTATATTATCTAAAAGACAATCCATCTGTCCATGATATAAATCCAGCATCATCATTGAAATACGAAAAGGAGAAAGATACGGATAATACCAACCTTTATTTCGCCATATTCTGGGGCGTGCTGGCATTACTCCTTGCTATCGGGCTGTGGGTCGAATTTCGTGATTTTAAAAAAGAATATAAAATATAATTAAAGTTAAAATAAAGAAAAATGGCAAACAAACCAATTACCGAATTTATCGAAAAATATTATTTGCATTTCAATGCAGCATCTTTGGTGGACGCTTCTAAAGGTTATGTGGCACATCTAAAAGATGGCGGGAAAATGTTAATCTCTTTGGCGGGAGCGATGTCTACTGCTGAGCTGGGTAAAATCTTAGCAGAGATGATTCGTCAGGATAAAGTGGCGATTATCTCTTGTACAGGGGCAAACTTGGAAGAGGATTTGATGAACCTTGTGGCGCATTCTCACTACAAGAGAGTTCCTAACTACAGAGACCTTACTCCGCAAGATGAGTGGGAATTGTTAGAAAAGGGATTAAATAGAGTAACGGACACTTGTATCCCAGAAGAAGAGGCTTTCAGAAAACTACAAAAGCACATTTTTGAAATTTGGAAAGATGCAGAAAGCAAGGGTGAAAGATACTTCCCGCACGAATATATGTACAAAATGATACTTTCAGGCGTTTTAGAACAGTATCACGAGATTCCGAGAGAAGATTCTTGGATGATTGCAGCAGCGGAGAAAAACCTTCCGATAGTAGTTCCTGGTTGGGAAGATTCTACAATGGGGAATATCTTTGCAAGCTACTGCATCAAAGGTGAATTAAAGCCTTCTACAATGAAATCAGGGATAGAATACATGACTTTCCTTGCTGATTGGTACAGAAACAACAGCGCTGGAAAAGGTATAGGTTTCTTCCAAATAGGTGGTGGTATCGCTGGGGACTTCCCAATCTGTGTGGTGCCGATGCTTTACCAAGATTTGGAGATGCATGATGTTCCTTTCTGGTCTTATTTCTGTCAGATTTCTGATTCTACGACTTCTTATGGTTCGTATTCAGGAGCAGTTCCAAATGAGAAAATCACTTGGGGTAAATTAGATATCAATACACCAAAATACATCATAGAATCCGATGCTACCATCGTAGCGCCATTGGTATTCAGCTATGTTTTGGAGAATGCTTAATTTTTAATAAAAACGAAAAACAGCTCAAAAATGAGCTGTTTTTTTTGTGAAATTACTTCGCAATCTGATGGATATCTCCAATCATAAAAGTATGTTTCCCTTTTTCGGCTATTTTCGTAATAGTTTCCAAGGTTTGGAAGAATCTGATGTTTTCATCATTTTTCATCAGTTCAGAAGCGTTTTTCAAGGCTCTGGCAGTAGCCACTGCCGTTCTGGCGTTTTCTAAATCAGCTTTTGCCCTTATTTTTGCTTCCAAATGCCTTGCAAATAATTCCTGAATACTCTTCGGAAAAGTAATATCCCGAATTTGGATATTTTCTATTTCCACACCGAATTCATTCGTTTTGCTTTGAATTTCTTCAGGTTTTAAATCCGTCCATTCGGCTCTTTTTTCGTTCAAAGCCTCACTATCTATTTGGGAGATTATTTTTCTGAAATAAATTTGAACGATATTTTGAAGCTTATACTCTGCGTCGCTCAAGATGTAGTATTCGTTTATTATGGTGTTTTCCAGTAGTTTAAGACCATCAGTCACCTTATAGATAATATTAAAAGAAAATCTAAGGGCGATGTTATCCTTGGTCAAAATCTCTTGGTTAGTCACCGTGATTAGCCGCGAATTTTGAGGGATTTGATAGAGTTTGGTTCTATCTTTCCAATCATAAATTTTGTGAAAACCTGCATTTAACTGCTTTTCAAAAGTATTGTTTCTAAAAAGGAAGCCTATGTAAAAAGGCAACACTTGGTAAGTTTTTGTAAATATTCCCATTTTTTCTAAATTTTTAAAGTTAAAAAGGAGCGGCTGACAAGAATAAAGGGAAAAAGAATTGATTATCAATATTGTACGGTATCCTTCATTTTGCAGACTTTATCCCTGATGAACCGAAATTCCGCAGCTCCTTTTGTTGTTTTAGGCTGTGTAAAGCAGCTGATAAAGAGGGACTCGAACCCCCAAGTCCGAAGACCTTACCATGAAAATAGCCGTGCATCATATGCTCCGCAATTCCCTATTGGGCTATTTTCAATTTTTAATAGGTGGCGGTTATTTATAATTCTTTATTTTTCTTCTTTTTTCTCCAAGGAGCGTTTTTTTCTACATCTCCAGCCATGATACATCCATAAGGGATGACCTCGTCTACTATCTCGCACAGGTTATATTCTAAAATTTGTTTTCTCACATTTTGTGCGTTTTTGTAGGCGGATGGCAGTTCCGAAATATCTATTTCATTAGAAAAAAATCTAACATCCAGCCCTGCTGTTTCCTCCGCAAAAACTTCCTCGTTTGTCTGGTGGGCTTTGTTTCTTTTATGTTCGTTTCTACTGAAATTTCTCCCTGCTCCATGTGGCGCAAATCCTATGTTTCGCTCGTTGGTAGTTCCTTTTACAATGAGGACAGGCTCTGCCATATTTAGCGGGATGAGTCTTAGCTCATTATCCTCAGGAAGGAATTTGGTATCTAAAGGCGTAGCACCTTTGGCATGATAAAACGAGTCTCCATCTCGGAAAACGAAATTATGTTCATTCCAAAATCTATCCTGCATTTCTACTCCAAGTTTTTTCAAAGTTAAATTATGAATCGCTTCATGATTTTCTTTTGTCCATTGTCTTACGATTTGCAGCGCTTCCCAGTAGGCTTGTCCTTCTTCTGTATCAAAAGGAATCCACGCATTTTCCTCCAAAGTATCAGGCGAAATATCTCTACGGAAGTAGTTCGCGGTTTTTAGTCCCATTTTGTAAAGTTCTGCGCCTACAGCTCTAGAACCGTGGTGGGTGACCATCATCGTATTTCCTGTCTTCATGGAAGTCCCAATGAATAAGAAGTGATTCCCATCTCCCTGCGTTCCCATACAATCTCTGGCTGTGCTGATGAGTTCGGGCTTTTTTAGGAATAAATTCTTTTCAAAAGCTTCTATAAGTTCTTTGCTCATCGCTATCTGCTGACCTCTTGGGCGGCCTCCATACCCGAAATGAGTAGAATCGTGGGCGGCGTCCAGAACTAATTTAGGATCTATTTTCCCAAAGTCAGTAAGCATCACAGAACAGCAGATATCCGCCGAATGAAACCCTGGGTGTATGGCGTTTTTAGCGACTACCACGCCTCCCACAGGGATGATTCCTTCTTTACCCGTAGGGCAAGCATCAGGCATCAAAGCGCCTTTTTCCAGAGTTGGCGTTTTCATCAGCTTTTTCATGGTAGCGATTACCTTGCTTACATTATCTTCTTCTAATTCATTCTCAGGATGAATATTAACCACAAAATCAGCAGGTGTTCTTTTCAGTGGAATAGGGTCTGGAAGTCTGAACTGCTCTAAATATTCCAAAATCTCAGCTTCTTCCCATTCGTTTTCATTGATGGTTTTCAAGGCTTCCCCGAACCATTTCCCTTGGCGGAATCCCCAGTTGATAATATTTTTTCCTGTAACTTTCATGATGTTTCATTTTGATGATGCAAAGTAAATACACAAAAGCGCAATCTTTTTGCGTAGTTAAAAAAGTTTGATAATTTTGTAAAAAAAATTAAAATGTCTTCAAATAAAAACGCCCTTATCCGTTACAAAACCATTGACAGATGCCTTAGAAATAAGTATAAAAAATATACGCTGGAGGATTTGATAGAGGAATGTTCCGAGGCTCTTTTCGAATTTGAAGGGAAGGAAGCCTATGTCAGCAAAAGAACCACTCAGCTCGATATACAGAATATGCGCAGCGAGAAATTTGGCTACGAAGCACCGATAGAGGTCTATGACAGAAAATACTACCGATACAGCGACCCAGAATACAGCATTCATAACATTGCAGTAAACGAAAGCGACCTAAAAGCCATGAATAATGCTGTGCAGATTTTGAAGCAGTTTAAGGATTTTTCTATGTTTAAGGATTTGAATGGTGTTATTCAGAAATTGGAGAATACGGTACATTCTGCGCAGCAGCAGTCCATTATTCATTTAGATAAAAATGAACAGCTCAAAGGTTTGGAATATATTGATATTCTGTACAATGCGATTTTGAATAAGAAGACACTGGGAGTGGTTTATAAAAGTTTTAAGGCAAGAGAAGAGAAAAAATACATTGTTTTTCCACAGCTTTTGAAGGAGTATAATAACCGCTGGTTTCTCATCTGCTGGTATGGAGATGCGCTTCTGAACCTTGCACTTGATAGGATAATAAGTGTGCAGATAGAGGAAAATATTCCTTTTCGGGAGCGGGAGTTTAATGCCGATAGATTTTTTTCTGAAGTGATCGGCGTAACGACATCACGCGAACAAAGAGGGCAGAATGTGATTTTCTCAATAAAAGGAATTCATGCAGAATATGTGAAAACCAAGCCGTTTCATCACACGCAGGAGATTTTGGAAGAAAAAGATGGCGAAACATATTTTAGGATAAGAGTTCAGCTGAATTTTGAGTTGGAAAGAGTTATTTTAGGCTTTGGTGATTATATCACAGTTCATAAACCAAACCGACTGAAAACAAGAATAAAAAACACGCTGGAACGAGCTTTGAAAAATTATGAAGATTCGGAAATAAAATAACTCCCACAGGTTTAAAACCTATGAGAGTTTTTTTAGATTAAAATAAAGTTATTCTTCTTCCTGCCCAAAAGTCAGTTCTAAATCAAAGTATTCTATAACAACTTCGCAGACTTCGTTGTTTTCATCATATCCGAAATATACAGGATATAGCCCATCGCCGAAGCCGCTTTGTATCATCGGTACGCTTAGGTCTGTATTTGGAATTTTGAAGTTAATCCAGTCGCCACATTCTATTTGAAACTGAGGATTTTCTTTGTAGCTTTTTGCAAATTCTTCAGCGAAAAGACCACTATAGATATAGGCTTCCTCAGGATGTTCTTTATGCCATTTTTCCCGAAAATCACAGTAGGCATCACGGGTTTTTACATCCACTATAGTTGCCAGCCCTGCATCAGCAAAGAATCCGAAGAAATCTCCTTCTTCCAAATCATCATCCAGATTTTCATCTCCAACCAAAGCCTCGGTGTAGCTGACAGCCTTTTTGTCACTAAATTTCACTCGTGTAGAAACATAACGGTAATCATCTTCCTCCACTTCTACAACCAATGTATTAAGTGGAAATTTTCCTGTTGGAACTTTTTGAAAATAAGGAAGCTGGTCGCGATGAAGAAAATACAAAGGGTCTCTTACCAAAATTTCTCCCGTAGGAAAATGGACTTCTCCCATATTTAGGATAAAAAGTTTCTTCCCGAAAGCCTCTTTTTGAGAGTAGATTTCTTCAAAAGAAACGGGCGGAACGAGAATAGATTTTACTTTTTCGTACTTTTCCAGCCACTCTTGGGATGGGATTTGGTTTTCTGTGCTCACTATTTTATTGATTTTAAAATTTTTATAATTCTCTAAATTCTTTTTCCAAAATTGCAGAAATTTCCTTTGCTTTCGTGACAGGGCAGAGGTGCGTTCCTCCTTTGATGACATAGTTTGGATTTGAATTTTTGATAGGAAAAACGATATCTTTATCCGCGGATATTTGTATGATTTCAGGGTTTTCCTTCGCATCCCAGTCAAGGATTTTTTCTATGCTCCATTTGATATAATAAGGATTTCTGACCTTAAAATATTTTAAAACTTTTGGGTTTTTTGGGTCAAAAAGATGCCTTACAAAAGAATAAAAACTGTAGGATTTTTCATTAAATGCCGAAGTTGGGATTATTTTGTAAAGTTTAGAGCGTTTTCCTATCTCCATCAGTTTGGATTTTCCCGAAGGCGATTTTATACTGGCAAGGATAATGACTTTTTTAGCTGGAATTTTTTTGTGAATTTCCTGCACGATAATTCCGCCAAAAGAGTAGCCGAGCAGACAAAAATCCTCATCAGGATTGATGCTTTCGGCCATTCGGTTTACATAATGGTCAAACTCCTCATTCTGCTCTGGGACGAGCCAATCTATGAAATGAAGCTCCATTTCTGATGGGAAATTAATGTACTCAAATACACTTCTGTCCGCACCCAATCCGCTGATGATGTATAGTTTCATTGCTGTTGTTTTATATTTTTAGAAAAATTTCCAAAAATTATCATCATAAGGTTTGGTGAATTTTTTATAGCAAGATTTAGAAACCACAGTCACAGAAACTGTTACGATTTGGTTGTCTTTGGAATAGCTGAATTGTGGTGCTTTTTCTGTGGAATATTGTTTCTGTCCATTCTTATAAAGTACTTCCCAAGTATAGCTGAAATCTTTACTGGAATTACTAAAAAATCCTAATCTGTCATTGGATATTTTTCTAGTTTCGTAGTTGGTCACATCTATATCGCAATCTCCTTTTTTAGGAACTTCAGATGGCGCTTCCTCTAAATTTTCCTTAGCGAGGATGCTGATATCTTTGCTACATTTCGTGATATTTCCGTTTTCAGAAATATACTGCACAGAAAGTGTGGAATTTCCTGCATTTACAGGCATGATTTCCACAGAATCCAGCCTGTTATCACTTTCTACCACGATGCCGCCTTCAGATGTCCATCGGTAGCATTCTTTGCACTGTGCATCTTTTTTTATGTTGTAGTTGCTTTTTTCTCCTACAACTAGTGAGGATTTACCTGTGATTTCACATTGAGCAAAACCTAAAGTCGAAACTAAAACTAAAAATAATTGACTAAACTTCTTCATAATTTAATAAAAATTTAATTTGAACGAGGAGTGATGAAAAAATCATTCCAAAACCCAATTTTCTACGATTTCCCATAATTTTCTTACTTCTAATTTCTTTTCGAAAACAAAGGCTTCTTCAGCGAATTTTTGTTCAGAGAAATTGGCTTTGTCCCAGTATTTGTTATCATTATCATCCACTAAAATTCGGGCGTAATAAATGGCTGGGTCAAGGCTCGTAAAACGGATTTCGTTCTTATTTGTATATTGAGAATATTTTATATTTCCTTCACTATCAATTAGTTGTATCCAAAAATAAGACTTCGGCTGGTTCTCTAGTTTTAGGGTTAAACTTCCGTAATTTTCGGCTTTATCCGCTTCAAAATTAAAAATATAAGCCTTCGGATTTTGGAAATAATGCCCTTGAACACTTCCTTTTGGAATGCTGAGTGAATATTTTTTTCCAGCTTTAAAGTCTGATGAAATGATAATTTCCTTTGGATTTTTTTCAGAAATTCTTGCCTCAAATTTTTGGCTAATGCTGTCGCTTTTCAGCGCCCACAGAGCAGGATTTATCTCTTTCAAGGCCATATTAGCAGTAATGACAAAATCCTTTTCTGGAGGAAGCATTCCGCCTTTGCTATTGGCTAGGGTCAGTTCATCTTTTTCGTTGGTTTTATAGGAAACAGAAATGGTATCTTCCTTGCCATCAGCATTATAGCTTATTTTTAGAGGCGTGAGAGTTCTGCTGTTTAGGGCGCTTTGTTTTCCTACCCAGACCATCACAGAATCAGATTTTTCGGTGTGAGTTACTTGATAATCAGAGAGTTCACTACTTATGCTTTTTACATCTACTTTCTTTGGATTTCCTTCGAAAACCATCAGTATCCCTCCACTCACAGGCGTAGTTTCTTTGTATCTGATGTTTTTTTCAGAAGGGTATATTTTCATTTTCAGCCCTGATAAATTTTGGCTTAAATCTATTTTTTCCTTTAAGAAACCAACTTTTTCTTTACCAGCATCATACACAGAGTTTTCGTTTTCATCTTCAAAAGCGATGATGCTGTATTTCCCTTTACTCAGATAGTTTAGCTCAAAATAGCCGTCTTCATCAGCTTTTGCGATGTAGTTTGGTTTTTGTTTGAAATCAGCACTATCCGCATAGAGTCCCACTACAATTCCGTGTTTGGAGGGTTTTCCTGGGATGAGCATGGCATCGGTTATCGTCCCGCTGATGTACAGGTTGTCAAGTTCTTTTCCTGTAGAAAAAGCAAAATTAAAGTAAGGCAGCACATTTCCCTCATTATTATCTACAATGGCATTTCCAAAGTTGAAATTATAAGTCGTGTTTTCCTTCAAATCTTCATCCCATGTTATGGAAATGTATTTGTTTGCAAGGTTAGAAGGAATGATTTTTTTTATCTTTTTAATCGGTGGCGAAATGATGAGATTTTTGTTCGCATCCTTTAAGTTAATATATTCATCAAAATACAGCCGAAGTTCCCTAGTGTTGGTGGGAACATTTACTCTGCTCGTATCTATATTGGATTTCAGGAACTTAGGTGGAGTGGTGTCTTTCGCACCGCCTTCGGGAGAGCCTACTCTTGCACAGGCGCTCAGAAGAACTATAAAAATAGCAACAAAGAAAATCTTTTTCATGAAACAAAAATAAGTTTTTTTAATTTAATCTTCCTCCTCTGTAGATTCTGAGGTTTTTTGTATGATTTCCTCTGTTTTTATCGCTTTTAGGCTGTCCGTAGAGGTTTTCTTTGGTTTCTTCTTTGGAGTTTTTGCCCTTTCGGTATCTTCTGCAAAAACTTCTGTGGAATCTGCAGTTTCGGCATCTGGATTTATCACTTTATCAATTTCAAAAGGAAAATCTTCAAAGAGCGTGGAAAGAAGCATCGTTCCGTATATTTTTCTGGAATACTTGTTGCTTAGGGCGATGATGGTGGTTTTGGATTCTCTCAGATGGATGAAAACCGTGTTAGAGCCGTGCCACCAGCCGTTGTGATAGGTTAGTTTTTTCCCTTCATCAAATACTTTTAGTCTAAATCCAAGACCATAGTTATTCACGCCTTTTTTCTCGTTGCTGTATGGCTCAAAAACCTTTTCCATCAGTTCTTTTGGAAGAAAATCTTTTGAAAACATTGCTTTTGAAAAATTGAACAAATCGCGTGGAGTAGTGTAGATGTTTTTATCTCCATAAATCAAATCGTATTCGTTTAAAGGATAAAGTCTGGTGCTTCTTTGGTAAAAAGACTGCGAAGCAGAATTGATATGTTTTTCTTCAAAAACAAAAGTATTTTTCATTTTTAAAGGAGCGAAAACCATTTCTTTCATCGCCTCTGGATAGGTTTTTCCAGTAAATTTTTCGATGATTAGCGCCAGAATAGCATAGTTGAAATTATTATACATAAAACCAGTATCGGTCTGTCTGGCAAGTTCTGGTTTGTGTTTTGCAACGAGGTCAAAAATTTCTTGATTGGTAAAGAATTTATTTTTAGGTTTTATATCATTTTCTTCCAAGAAATGCTCATATTTGGGAAGTCCACTGCGATGGGTGAGCAGGTGCTGAATTGTTACATCAGGATACGGAAAACTCGGAAAAATGGATTTTATTTTTTGTTCAAGACTGATTTTTTTCGCTTCCACTAATTTTAAAACCGCCATCGCTGTGATGGGTTTGCTTATGGATGCCAAATGAAGCGGAGTGTCTTTGTTAATCGGCATTTGGTTGTTTTCCCTGCCAAAACCTTTGTATTTTTCTAAAAGAATATTGTCGCCGTGTGCTACTAAAACTCCACCGCTCATATCGGTGCTGTTCCAGATGTTTTCGTAATATTGGTTAAGGGAATTTACGATTTTCTGCTGGTTTTCCAGTTTTAATTTTTCTCCCTTGAAGACATTGTCTACATCTACATTGCCGAAATTAGGAAGATTTGAAGCTGAATAATATCCGTTGCTGGTTGTTGTGGATTCTTTTTTGGAGCACGAAAAAAATAGAAAAAATGCAAGAAATCCTATGTGGGATAGATTTATTTTCATCTTTGTTTTGAAATTTTCGCGCAAAATAGGATAAAAACAAGAAAAATGAATAATAATTATCGTTAAATCTATGTTAAATGATGCTAATTTTCAGCAGTGAAAGCCAAGATTTTATCCACGATGACTTGGGCTAATTTTATTTTGCTTTCGTGAGTCCAACCTGCGATATGCGGCGTTATGATGGCTTTTTCTGAATTTAAAAGATATTCTAAATCTTCATTTTTCGTTTCCAAATTCTCAAAAGAAGTTTTTTCGTATTCCAAAACATCCAGACAAGCGCCTTTTATTTTATCTGATTTTAAGGCGTTTACAAGCGCAGAAGTTTTTAGATTTTTGCCTCTTGCGGTGTTGATGAAGTAGAAATTTTTCTTCATTTTGGAGATAAATTCCTCATCTATCATATAGAGTGTATCCTCTGTAAGCGGCGTGTGAAGGCTGAGAATATCGGCGTTTTCTTGTAATTCTTGAAGGCTTACTTGTGTGGCAAACTCATCAGAAAGATTAGGTTTGATATCGTAGAAAATAGTTTTACAGCCAAATCCAGAAAGCCTTTTGGCTACAGCTTTTCCCATATTTCCGTAACCGATGATTCCGAAGGTTTTACCCAGAATTTCTTCACCTCGGTTCTCTTCTCTGAGCCAAATTCCCTTTTTAACTTCATTAGAGGAAATAAAAAGGCGGTTCATCAGCACAAGAAGAGTTCCTATAACATGCTCAGCTACAGCATCTTTGTTTCCTTCGGGAGAGTTGATGAGTTTTATGCCGAGTTCTTGGGTTTTGGTGATGTCTATATTTTCCATTCCAGCGCCTACTCGTGCGATGAATTTTAGATTTTTAGCTTTTTCTAAAAAATGAGCATCCAGCGGAATTCGGCTTCGGATGATGATGCCTTCATAAAGATGGATTTTCTCTAAAACCTGCTCATAACTTGATGAAAAATCCTCCTCCAAAACAAAACCTTTTTCAGAGAGTTGTTCTGTGATGAGTGGATGATTTTTGTCTAAAAGCAGGATTTTCATTTAGTATTCTAATTGTAAACTGTCAATCGTTATAGAATCTGCTGTGGAAGGTGATACAGCTTGTGGAATTTCAGTTTGTGCGGATTGGATAGAGTCTTGTTTTGCACTATCATCAATAGATTTATCCGATTTTCCATAATTATAATATAGAAATACAAGTCCAGCAAGAACAATGAATAATAATACCCACCAAATACCATTGTTTGATTTTTCTTGTTTTTGTGGTTCTGTTTTTGTGGATTCTTGCTTTTGGGTCGGTTCTTCTTTAATGGTTGATGCAGGAGAAATTTCAGATAAATTAACTTCTTCCAGTCCAAAGAATTCCATAGATTGCGGGATTTTAGTTTCTTCCCGTATGATATCTATTTCTTTAAGGGAAAGCTCCCCGAGGTATTTAAGATTTAATTTTTTTTGGAGCATGAGTAGTCTTATCCATTCACGCACAGTATCTCTTATTTCAGATTGTATAATGAATAGGTTCTCACCTGTTTTTTCTGCTATATAATGGGCAAGGCTGGAATCAAAGACAGTGGTGTTGTCTTCAAAATAGATATGCTCACTTGGAGGAAGAATTTTAGAAGATTCTGCATCCACAACAGCATGTTCTTTTTCAAGTCTAAAAATCCCAAAATCAGGAACTTCCACCCTTGGTTTTTGCTCCTGTAAATAACTGTATATGTAAAAAGCTAAATCCATACTAGATGCAAATTTAGGAAAAATTAAGATAACTTTATCAAAAATTTAATATTTAGTTTATTTAAAATGATGAATTTCGGATATTTTTAACAAAACATCAAAAAAATAACAAAAAAAACATAAAAACATTTGGTTGTTTAAAAAATATTTAACACCTTTGCTCAATGGTTATTAAATTTTGTTAAAAATGAATGTGAAATTGAAAGTTCTAACAGCTGGTGTATTGTTCTTCACAGGACAAGCATTAGTTGCGCAAGAAGTTAAGAAGGATACTACTTCTGGAAAAGAAAAAACAATAGATGAAGTTGTTTTAGTGGGTTTTGGTAGAAAGGTTGCTGTAAAAGAAGCTACTGGAGCAATAGGAAAAGTAGGTAAAGAAATTGCAGATATGTCTACAGGATCTGTTGATAAGGCTTTGTCAGGAAAAGTTGCTGGGGTGCAAACGGGAATGTCTACAGGGCAACCAGGAGGAGCTGCTAATATACAAATTAGAGGGGTGTCTTCTGTCAATGGTAGAAATAATCCAATAGTTGTTATTGATGGGGTAAGAGTGGCTCAAGGAGATTTAACAAGAAATACAACATCAGCAAATATTCTGGCAAACTTCAATGAGGCTGATATAGAGAGTGTTACATTCTTAAAAGATGCTGTTTCTACAGCTGTATATGGGGCGGATGCAGGAGCAGGAGTTATGATTATTACTACAAAATCAGGTAAAAAAGGAAAAGCAAGATTTAATGTGAATGCAGAAACAGGGGTTACTTATAGGGCAGTGCCTGGTCATGAAGGATTGTCAGCATCTGAATGGGTAAGTTTATATACACGAGGATATCTTAATGCTAATCCATTGGTTCCTGTTAATCCTAATTTTCCAAATGGCCCTAAAAGACCATCGACAGTGCAAGATGCATATGATAATTTAGGTGTAGATACTTCTGTAAGTACTGATTGGCAGAAAGCAACCGAGAGAACAGGTGGGGCATTTCTAACTAGAGTAAATGCTTCTGTATCAGGAGGAAGTGATAGATTGACATATTATTCATCATTAGGATATTTTAATCAAGAAGGTATTGTAAGAGGATCTGCATTCAAGAGAATATCAGGAACAACAAGAGTTAATTATAAGGCAACAGATAGATTGACATTATCTACAGATATACAAGCATCTTATGGTGTGACTAATACACAACCAGAAGGAGGGGCTTTCTCTAATCCAATATTGGCGAGATATTTTCTCTATCCTACAGATCCTTTGAAAAATTCTGATGGAACTTATTATTTTGGAAATGGAAGATTGTCTAATAGTTTTTACAATATAGCAGCTTTACAAGATATTAACTACCAAAGGGCAAATACAGCTAGAGTTTTTGCAAATATACAGGCAGACTATAAGATTCTAAAAAACCTCAATTATAAATTTGTTTTTGCACCTGAGTTTATTAATATAGAGGAAGATCAATATTATAGCCCATTACATGGAGATGGATATAGAATTCAAGGAGGATTGTATAGTTATTCTACAAGATATTTTAATTTTAATTTGCAGAATATTCTATCATATGATTTTAAGATAGGGGAGAAAAATAATTTTAATGCAAGTTTAATACAAGAAGCGTATAAATCGGATGCTAGATTAGTTGGAGGGTATGGTAATGCTGTAGGAACTCCTAATCTCCAGACGCTTAATAACTTTATTATCCCAAGAACAGTTACAGGAGAAAAGACAGTAACTTCTAGAGGAGGATATGCAGTGACACTTCACTATGATTATGATAAATTATTTTTGTTAGATCTATCAGGAAGACAAGATAGAGTATCTAATTTCTGGCCAGATAAAAAAACAGGATATTTTTGGTCTGCGGGTATAGGTGTAGATTTAGCTAGATTGGAAGCGCTTAAAGATAATAGCACAATATCTCAATTGAAGTTTTCTGCATCATATGGTAAGGTTGGTAACCTTCCTAATGCATCAGTGTTGCCATTTACTACATATAGATATACAGGAAATTATGGAGATAAACCGGCGGCTTTTGTAAGAGGGGTAGCAAACCAAGACTTAGAATGGGAAACTATAAAACCATTTAATGTTGGATTTGATTTAGGTTTGTTTAATGATAGAGTTACATTGGGAGCTGCTTTTTATCATAAGAAAACGACCAATATGATTTATAGTGTTCCATTATCTATGATACAGGGAGGTTATTCTCCTCTTAGTACTGCAGATGCAACTAGATTCCAAAATGTAGGATCAATGAGAAATAGTGGTTTGGAATTTACTCTTGCGGCAAGAATTATCAATTCAAGTAATGTAAAATGGAATGTAAGTGCTAACTTGAGTACCTTAAGTAATAAAGTAACAGAATTGTATCAAGGGAAGGATATATCTACTGCTACTAGAATTATTAGAGAAGGAGAAGTACTTAACTCTTTCTATTTAAGAAAATGGGCAGGAGTAGATCCTACTAATGGTAAGCCACTATGGTATAAAAATGGAGTAGATGGAGAAACAACATCTGATTATAATGAAGCTAATCAAGCAGTACAGGGTTCTCCTTACGCTAAGATATATGGAGGATTAAGTACAGATTTCACATATAAAGGTTTTTCTATAGATGCTCAGTTTAGTTATGGATTTGGTAATAAGATATATGACTCTTGGGCGCGTTATATGTTTAGTGATGGAGCAACAACAGGAACATATCCAGGGTATAGAGACCAGTTGGATTACTGGACTCCACAGAACCCTAATGCTAAAAATCCTGCTCCTATAGATTCCCGTTCAGATAATTCTAATCAAGCATCTACAAGATTCTTATATAAAGGAGATTATGTAAGATTAAGATCTCTGAAAGTCTCTTATACATTTAATAAAGATTTATTAAGAGATACAGGAATAAATAGTATTCAGGTGTATTTAGTGGGGAATAATATATGGACATATACATTTGATAAAAACTTCAAATTTGATCCAGATTATCAGATAGGTGGGGTTACTAATTTTGATTTACCTCCATTGAAATCATATAGTATAGGTGTTAATTTAAATTTTTAAGATAATATGAAAAAGATAGTATATAGTGCATTGGTAGTGTTATCTATTGTAGGGATGACTTCTTGTAGCAGAGATTTTACAGAGACTCAGTTTTTCCAAGAGGAACAGGCAGCTCCTATTACAACAGCAGAACAGCTGGAGTCTTTTGTGAGAGGTACTTATTTGAAAATGAGAGCAACTAATTATTTGGGAAATAAATATAGAGCTACAGGACAGATACATACAGATGAGACTTATTCCACAACATTTAGTGGTAGAAATACAGATTTTGCAACATATAGTTTGTTGTCTACTTCTGTAGATCCAGAAGATATTTGGTATGCTATAGGTCAGACAATAGGAAATGCCAATATTGTTATTAATTCATCAGATAACTTAACTTATGGAGGAACTGCAAATGCTCAAGCGTTGACTCGAGTAAAATATTTGAAAGGACAGGCTTATGCATTAAGAGCTCAAGCATTGTTTGATTTATTAAAACTTTATGGACAGGAATATTCTGGAGGTTCTCTAGGTGTAGTTGTTCCTCTTGTGTATAATCCTAATGCACAACAAGCTAGATCTACCGTAGCAGAAACACGAGCACAGATAGAAAGTGATTTTCAGGCAGCACTAAATAATTTAGGGGCAACAGGAGATGTCTCTAATAAAACTTATTTAAATCAGTATTCTGTAAAGGCGTTAATGTCTAGATATTACTTATATAAAGGGGATTATGCTAAGGTAATCCAATATGCGGGAGATGTTATCAATAGTGGTAAATATTCTGTTATTCCTGCATCAGAATTAGCATTATCTTTTACAAAAGATAATGCAGCAAATAGTGTGTTTGAATTAGCTGTCGGTATCAATGGAGCTTCAGGAACAAACTCTTATGCTAATCTTCTTAATTCAACAGGATATAAAAATATAGCTGTACTTCCTGATGTATATAACTCTTATGAAAGTAATGATGTTAGAAAGAATTTAATTATACAAGGAGCTGTCAGATCAGGACAAAATGCCTATTTCTTAAATGGTAAATTTTCTGATGTAAATGGGAATTCTAACATAAAAGTAATAAGATACGAAGAGGTTTTACTTAATGCAGCTGAAGCAGAAATTCAAGCAGGAAGTAGTACTAATGCATTGAATTATTATAATATGATTCGACAAGCAAGAGGACTTGCTGCTGCTTCATCAGTGACATTAGATCTTATCAAAAAAGAAAGAATATTAGAATTGATAGGAGAAGGTTTAAGATATTGGGACTTGTTAAGGTGGAATAGTATTATCCCTTATTATAATAAAAATGGAGTGAGGGTAAGTAGTGATCCTGATAACTCTAAGATAGGAGATAAATCGGTTGGAAATAAGTTGTTAGCATTTCCTATTCCTAGAAAAGAAACTACTTCTCCAGGGTCATTAGTAGTATCCAACCCAGGATATGATAATTAATAATATCTAAATTATTATATTTGTACCTCATAAAAACTTTATGAGGTACATTTTTTCTATATTGATATTGCTGGGAAGCCTTTTAAAGGCGCAGACAGATGATTTGTCAGTGAGTGATTCCGTTGTAGTGGACAATGGACAGAAGGATTCTATACAGATTTTTAGCCCAACGATTGATGATTATCAGTTTTTCACACAGTTTTCTCAGCGAAAAGTGTTTGATACTGTTTTCACTATTGGGAAATCTTACCAATTTACTCAGTATAATAATAGAGATAATTTTGGGAAAATCCAGTTTGCGAATATTGGGGAGGGATTTCAGAATTTGGTTTATAAGACCGATGCAGAGCAGGATTTAGCATTATTGCCTACAAGAAAATCATTCTTTATACTGGGAATTAAGGATATAAAATATTACGATGTGAAAAGTCCCACTACAGCATTCTATTATCATAATGGAATGAGCAGCGGCGGAACTCTGCAAACTACTTATACTCAGAATATTGGCAAAAGGTTTAATTTTGCGATAGAGTATATGGGGCTGCGTTCAGAGGGGCTGTATCAGAGGGAAATAGCATCTTCTAATAATACCATTTTCTCTGCACATTATCTTTCTAAAAACTCTAAATATGAGGCTTTTGCGCATTTCATTCATCAGAATATTTCTAATGAAGAGAATGGTGGGATTGCGAATTTGGAGAATTTTACAAGTGGAGATTCTCGGTTCAACAGCAGAAAAAATCTTACGGTAAATTTGCATAATACCTACACCAGAATGGCGGTGAGGAGGTTTTATTTTAGCCATTATTTTGCACCTTTTGATGTGGAGAAATTTCCGTTTAAACTGAGTCATACGATTTTTTATCAAACCAATAAATATTTCTACACGCAGGATGGCACGGAGAACTATTATTCCTCTTCGTTGATTACGGATTATCCTACCAATAATAAGAGGAAATCGACTAAATTCAGCAATACGGTGAGCTTGCTTTTTGATAATGAGGCTTTTAGGGCAGAAGCAGGAGTTCGTTATCAGAATATCAGTTACAGGTCGTTTTATCCATTGATAATCAGCGGAGTGCAGGAAGATTCTAAATTTAAGGAAAATCGTTTAGGATTGGTAGGAAATCTTAAAATAAAACTTTGGGATAAAATCAATCTAAATTCGAATTTGGAAATTTCTAATGGAAAAGCCTTTGGAAATTATCTAAATTCAGAAAATCATCTGACTTTTGAGCCTATTGAGGGGTATTCCATCGGCGGGCATGTGAAATTCAAATCGGCAGCTCCATCGTTCAATTATTTGATGAACACTTCTTTTTACCAAGATTATAATTTTAAATATTCTGATTTTAAGAACCAAAATGTTTTGGAAATAAGAGCAGATTTAAATCTCAAATGGTTTGATACTAAACTGTTTGCGAACTATTTTAGAATAGGGCAGCTGGCGTATTTTGATTCTTCGGCGAAGCCTCAGCAGAGCACTTCATCGGTAAATATATCGCAGATAGGAGGAGAGGCTACATTTACTTATCGTAAATTTAATTTTAATGCTAAAGTATTGTTTCAGAATGTTTTAAATAATAAAGATGTGCTTCCGTTGCCACAATTTATAGGAAGGGCGAATGTTTATTATCAATCCAAAATATTCAAAAAAGCGGCAGAAATTCAGATGGGAATCAAGGCTTATTATTTCTCAAAATTCGCCTCACAGCAGTATTTTCCGATACTTAATGAATTTATCCTGCCATCCACAGACTCGCATTCCATCGGAGGAAGACCGATAGTGGATGTTTATTTTAATATGAAAGTAAAACGAATGATGATTTACGCTGAGGCACAGCATCTTAACACTACTTTCATGAAAAATCAGTCCTACGCAGCGCCGTTTTATCCAGTGGCAGATTTTAGGCTGAATTTAGGTTTGGTATGGTATTTATTCCACTAAAATAAAGGTAAAATGAACAAAAAAGAGATATTTTTAAAAGATATATACAGCATTCCCAGCCTTATTAAGGACTTTTTCGCAGATGAGGAATATGCTTCGCATAGATTTTCTTTGGGAAATGTACAGAAACAGGTGGAATTTAAGGAAAAAAGTTATTCCAAAGAGCAGAGAAAAATTCTTTGTGAAGTTTTGGGAAAACAATTAGGAAATCTACAATTGTCTGATAAACAGAAAGAAAACCTGCAGAGTCTTTCGCAGGAGAATACCTTTACCATCATTACAGGGCATCAGCTGAACCTATTTACAGGGCCTGCATTTTTCGTTTATAAAATTTTGCAAACGATAAAAACGACAGATTTTCTGAATCAAAATATTCAAGGGAAAAAATTCGTTCCTGTATTTTGGATGGCTACGGAAGACCATGATTTTGAGGAAATAAATCATTTTAAAACTCAAAACCACATTTATAGCATCGATGGAAAATCAGGAGGAGCAGTCGGCAGAATAAAGGTTGAGAAAAATAATTTCATAGAAGAATTTGAAAAAGAATTTAAATATAATGATTTTGGTAAGGAGCTGATAGACTGGATGAAAGAAGCCTATGCAGAGGGAAAAACTTTAGCAGAAGCTACCAAAACGCTGGTAAATAAACTCTTTGCCGACCGAGGGCTGCTGATGATAGATGGAGATGATCGAAGGCTGAAAGAGCAGATAAAGGAGATTTTTGCTGATGAATTGAAAAATAATTCACTGAAAAAAGAAACGCACCAATCCGTAGAAAATCTTACGAAGAAATACGGAAAAGTGCAGGTAAATCCGAGGGAAATCAATTTGTTTTATCTTACGGAAACTCGTGATAGAATAGAGTTTGATGGAGAAAAATACCATGTGGTGGACAAGGAAATTTCTTTCACAGAGGAGGAAATTTTGGCGGAATTAGAAAGTTATCCAGAAAAATTCAGCCCAAATGCAGTGATGCGCCCTGTTTATCAGGAAAAAATACTTCCAAATATAGCTTATATAGGCGGAAATGCAGAGGTGATGTATTGGCTGGAATTGAAAGAGTATTTCCGACATGTGGAAGTTCCTTTTCCGATTTTAATTCCGAGAAATTCAATGCTTTTCTTGACTGAAAAAACAGCAAATAAAATCCAGAAAATGGGGCTTGGGATAGATGAATTTTTCATGGATTATGCGGAGATTATCAAGGAGAAATTGCTTTTTGAGTCGGAACTTTTGGAGCTTCTCACAGAAAAAGAAGAAGAGCTGAAAAAATCTTTCGGGCTGCTGAAAGAAAAATCCGCGCTTACGGATAAGACTTTTAGAAATTTGGTGGAAGCGGAGGAAACTCGCCAGTTGAAATCTTATAACCGAATGAAAAAGAGACTTTTGCGAGCGGAAAAAATAAAACAATATGAAAAATACATGCAGCTGAGACAGTTGTATTTAGATGTTCATCCTAATGCTGTTTGGCAGGAGAGAGTGCTGAATTTCAGTGTGTTTTATGCACAGAAAGGAAGAGGGTGGATAGAGGAATGCTATCAAAAAATGGATGTGGAAAACTCGGTGCTAATTATTTCGTGCATTTAATTATAAAGATGTATTTTTGTGGTCTAATTGTTATATAACAACAATACTTAAAATCAGATGAAAAAAATATTTTTAACCATACTAGGAACAGCATTTGCGCTATTATCTGGGCAACAGAAGAAGCATACTGTGGTGGCTAAAGAAAATCCCACTACTATTGCTAAAAAATATGGTGTCAGCGTAGACGAACTTATCAAGCAAAATCCTAAAATAAAGGATGGAAAAATAGATATAGGAGATGTTTTGATTATTCCTAATAAACAAAAAAACACTCAGAAAACAGAAGAGAAAAAGGAAGAAAAAAAGTCTACTGAAAAGAAATCCAATCAAAAATTGGGTAAAATTTATCTTCAGCCAAAACAGACTATTTATGGTATAACCAGACAATACAAAATCTCTGAAGAAGAACTGAGAAAGCTGAATCCTAATTTGGAAAGCCATATGAAAGTGGGTGAAGCGCTTGTGCTGCCAGAAGATAAAATCAGAAAGTATGGAGACAAAGCCGCTCAGCAGGAGGTGGTAGATACACCTAAAAAGGATAGAGAAGAGGAGAAAAAAAATCAAATGTTGGCTTCAGAAGATGGAGCGTATGTGGTTCAGCCAAAGGATACATATTACGGAATTACAAGGAAGTTTAATATTTCACAGAGTGAACTGTTTGCATTAAATTCAGGGTTGGAGCAGAGAGGGCTTAGGTCTGGAGATGTTATTTTAGTGAAAAATACAGCATCTTCTAAAAATGTAGCAACAACAACGAAAGAAACTTCTGAGAAAAATACAAAACCTAAAGAGGAGAAAAACACGCCTCCAAAAGAGGTGAAAACCAAAACTTATTCTGTAGAGGAATATGTAACTCATGAGGTTAAAAAAGGAGAGAGTGCATTTGGGATTGTGAATAAATATAACATCACATATGACCAGCTTGCCGAAATGAATGGAGGGCTTCCTAATGGGATAAAACAAGGAATGGTGCTGAATATCAAGAAGGTAAATAGACAATATGTAAAAGCTGATGATGATGTGTTTAGTATTGCTTTGATTCTGCCTTTTGGGTTTGATACTAATGATACTAAATATAGAACGCTTTCTGCGGATTTCCTAATTGGTGCTAAACTTGCTGCACAAAGAGGAATGCGAGATGGTAAAAAAATAAGTATCAATGTGATAGATGCTGAAAATGAGAATTCTTTCAAGAATAATTTGGCGCAGATTAACAAGACCAATACAGATTTGATTATAGGTCCGTTCTTTAAATCAAATGTAATAGAAGTTCTTGAATATGTGAAGAATGAAAAAATTCCTGTGGTGGCTCCATTTGCCCATACAGAGGAGATGTATAAATACAATAATTTGGTGATTGTAGAGCCAGGGAATAGAGTGTATGCAGAGAGAATAGTTCGTGAGGTCAAAAATGCTCATTCAAAGGAAAAAGTATTTATTGTAGGTGAAGAAAATAATCCAGAAGTTATTTTCCTTAAAGAGCAGTTAGCAAAAGAACTATCTAAAACTGAGATTGCGGTGGTTAGTTCGCCATCTGGAATAGAGCTGGAGCAGAATATGGTAACAGGGCAAAGTCTGCCAGCAGTAGTTATTTTAGCAAATGATAATAATGCTGTGGGAGCAGGATTTGCGAAGAAAATAATAGAACTGGCCAAACAAGCAGAAGGAATTAAGGCGTTTAGTATGTACTATCACCCTGATTTTGAGAAGAATGTAGATCCTTTAAGTAAAGCCAATTTGGTTTATTTGATGGATAGAAAAATAAATACAGATGGAGATTTTGAGAAGGAGGTTTTGGCTGAGTTTAAAAAAGAATATTGTAGAACGCCATCTAAATACACCATTATAGGTTTTGATGTGGTTAGTGATATGTTGGCAAGGGAATCAAAAGGCGAAGTCCTAAAAAATATGAGTAAGGTTCAGACTCAGTTGGCAACGAAGTTTGAGTATATCCGAAACAAAAAGAATGGGGCTTTTGTGAATACTGGATTTAGAGTAGTGAGATTGGTTCCTTAGTTTTTTTAATAATAAAATAGATTTAGATTTTTCAAAAATATGAAAGCATTAGTGTTTCCTGGACAAGGGTCTCAGTTTGTGGGGATGGGTAAGGATCTTTATGACTACCGTAAGGAGATTAGAGATTTGATGAATTCTGCTAATGATATATTGGGATTTGATATTTTGTCAGTGATGTTTGATGGGACAGAAGAGGATTTAAAGAAAACCAAAATAACACAACCAGCTATTTTTATTCATTCTGTAGCTATTGTAAAGGCAATCAATACAATAGGGGCAGGTATGGTGGCAGGACACTCTTTGGGAGAGTTCTCTGCTTTGGTGGCGAATGGAGTTTTATCGTTTAAAGATGGGCTGGAGCTGGTTTATCAAAGAGCTTTGGCTATGCAGGAGGCTTGTGATATCAATCCTTCCTCTATGGCCGCGGTACTTGGGCTGGATGATGATAAAGTAGAAAAAATTTGTGCAGAAATAGATGGACTGGTAGTTCCTGCAAACTATAACTGCCCTGGGCAATTGGTGATTTCTGGTGAAACACCAGCAGTGGAAAAGGCGTGCGAAGCCCTAAAAGCAGCTGGTGCGAAAAGAGCGCTTTTACTGCCAGTGAATGGAGCTTTTCACTCTCCTTTGATGCAGCCAGCACAAGAAAAATTAGCACAAGCAATAGAAGGAGTAAAGTTTAATAATCCTATTCTTCCGATTTATCAGAATGTAACAACGACTCCTGTGACAGACCCAGAGGAAATAAAAAAGAATCTGATAGCACAGCTGACAGGTCCTGTAAAATGGACACAAACGATACAAAATATGGTGAAAGATGGCGCTGACCACTTTGTGGAAGTGGGGCCAGGGAAAACATTACAAGGATTGATAAAGAAAATATCGCCTAGTATTATGGTTTCATCAGGGATATAATGGATTTCGTAATCTGTAAAAAATATTGCTATTCTTGGATATTCCGAGGATAGCAATTTGTTTATAAATATTATTTACCTTTGTTTTATGGAAAGTTTTTTTTCACATGGCAAACTGCTTCTCTCTTCAGAATATTTCGTGCTGGATGGGGCAACGGCACTGGCTGTTCCGACCAAATCTGGACAAAATCTCTGTGTAGAAGAAAAAAATGATGGCAAGGCTCTTGTTTTTTGGGAGGCTTATCATAGCGGGCAGCTTTGGATGAGTGCAGAAATTGATTATCTCAATTGGAGAATTATAAAAACTAATCTTCCCGAAAATGCTGAATTCATTATGAATGTTCTTAGAAATATTCAAAGCCTTTCATCATCTCATTTACAAGATAAAAAATCATATTTTATCAAGACAAATCTTGAATTTCCTGCTAATTTCGGCTGGGGGAGCAGTTCTACGCTGATGGCAAATCTTGCCAAATGGGCAGGGATAGATGCTTTTGAACTTAATGAAATTTCCCTTGGTGGAAGCGGCTATGATATAGCGGTAGCGATGGAGGGAACGCCTATTTTATATCGGCTAAAATGGAAAAATAGAGAGATAACACGAGTGAATTTTGACCCAGAATTCAAGGATGAACTATTATTCGTCCATCTCAATCAAAAACAAGACAGCCGCGAAGGAATAAAACTCTATAAATCCAAACCAAAATCAGATGAAATAATTGGTGAGTTTTCGGATTTAACGGAAAAAGTTTTAAATTGTAAAAACATTGATGAGTTTTCGGATTTAATGGAAATTCACGAAAAAAAAGTTTCCGCATTTTTGGGACTTACTAAAGTCAAACAGCAGTATTTCCCTGATTGCCCTGTTTTTGTGAAAAGCCTCGGGGCTTGGGGAGGAGATTTTGTGATGACAAGGAAATTTCAAGGATATGAAAACTTTTTTCATGGACACGGATTTCATACTTTTTTTGACTGGAACGAAATAATTAAGTAAAACTGAACTAAATCATAGGAAAAACCTAAAAATATCAATACATTTGCGTGTAGTTAATTTATATAAAATATTTAACATGGAACAGATTAAAAACTATTTAGAAAAACATGGCATTAAGGGAGTTAAGGAGATTGTGTATAATCCTACCTACGAACAACTTTTCCAAGATGAAATGTCACCAGAAAACGAAGGTTTTGAGAAAGGGATTTTGACAAATTCAGGTGCTGTTGCTGTGAAGACAGGCGTTTTCACAGGGCGTTCGCCAAAGGATAGATACATCGTAAAAGACCAAACTACGGAAAATACGATTTGGTGGGATGGTAAAATAAACTTGCCTACGACGCCTGAGATTTTTGGTGGTTTAAAGAAAATAGTAACTGATTCCTTTGAAAATAAAAAAATCTATGTGGTGGATACTTTCTGCGGAACCAATCCAGACACGAGACTGAAAGTGAGATTCGTGATGGAAGTGGCTTGGCAGGCGCATTTTGTTACCAATATGTTTATCCGCCCTTCTCACTATGACCTAGAACATTACGGAGAGCCAGATTTCTTGGTAATCAATGGTTCTAAGGTGACTAACCCGAACTGGAAAGAACAAGGGCTTAATTCAGAGAACTTTGTGATGTTTAACCTTACAGAAAAAACTCAGATTATCGGAGGAACTTGGTACGGAGGCGAGATGAAAAAGGGAATGTTCTCTATGATGAACTACTACCTTCCACTGAAAGGGATGGCATCTATGCACTGTTCTGCTAATGTGGGCGAAAAAGGCGATGTAGCAGTGTTTTTCGGGCTTTCTGGAACAGGAAAAACTACGCTTTCTGCTGACCCTAAGAGATACCTTATCGGTGATGATGAGCACGGTTGGGATAACAATGGCGTGTTCAACTACGAGGGAGGCTGTTATGCGAAGGTAATAGACCTTTCTGCTGAAAAAGAACCAGATATTTTTGGGGCGATAAAAAGAGATGCACTTCTTGAAAATGTAGTGGTAAAGGATAACGGCGAGGTGGACTACAGCGATGGTTCTATCACGGAAAACACCAGAGTTTCTTACCCTATCTATCACATTAGTAAGATTGTTTTACCATCAAAAGCAGGACACGCGAAGAAAGTTATTTATCTTTCTGCTGATGCATTTGGGGTGCTTCCTCCTGTTTCTATCCTTACAGATGAACAGGCACAATATCACTTCCTATGTGGATACACTTCTAAAATGGCAGGAACGGAGAGAGGCGTTACAGAGCCGTTGCCATCTTTCTCACCAGCGTTCGGAGAGGCATTTTTAGCGCTTCACCCTACGATGTATTCTAAAACTTTAGTTTCTAAAATGAAAGAACATGGAGCAAAAGCTTATTTAGTAAATACAGGCTGGAATGGAACAGGGAAAAGAATTTCGCTGAAAGATACCAGAGCTATCATAGATGCTATTTTAGATGGTTCTATCGATAAAGCGGAAACGAATAAAATCCCAATTTTAGGACTTACTTTCCCAACAGCATTGCCGAATGTTCCTTCTGAAATTCTTGACCCAAGAGACACTTACGCTGATGCATCTCAGTGGGAAACTAAGGCTAAAGATTTAGCAGGAAAGTATATCAAATACTTTGAACAATATACAGACACAGAAGAAGGAAAAGCATTAGTAAATGCAGGTCCGAAATTATAATAACAAAATAAACCTTCTCAAATTTGGGAAGGTTTGTTTTATTTACAACTTAAATATTTATTGGATATGAAAAAGAAAAGTATATTTTCAGTGGTGGGAATGCTTTTTGGGATGGGCTTTTCCGTTGTAGATGGAGTAGTTTCCTATACAGATACTGCTTTATTAGAAGAACCACTCAGCGGAATGATAGCCAATATTCTATCATCTGAAATATTCATTAAACATTTCTTAATTTATTCACTTATGGGACTTGTGGCTGGTTTTGTTTTTGGTCTTTTTATGGAGAAAATATTTAAGTAAAAAAAATCCTAACTTTTCGTTTTGCTGTCCATCACTATCGTTACAGGGCCGTCATTGAGGAGAGAGACTTTCATATCTGCGCCGAAAATTCCACTCTCGGTTTTTAAACCTGATTTCTTGATGAGGCCTTTGAAGTACTCAAACAGAGGAACAGCTTTTTCTGGTCTTGCGGCTTTTATAAAAGATGGACGATTTCCTTTTTTGTAATCGGCAAGCAGCGTGAACTGGCTTACACACAGTATTTCTCCACTTATATCTTTTACCGAGAGATTCATTTTCCCTTCCTTATCACTGAAAATCCTCAAATCAACGATTTTCTTTGCGAGCCATTCTGCATCTTCTTGATTGTCTTCTTCTTCCACGCCTACAAGTAGCAAAAGCCCTTTGGAGATTTCGCCCGTGATTTCGTTATTTACTTTTACAGAAGCTTCTGATACTCTTTGGATTACGATTTTCATAGGTTTAATAATGGATTAAAAGATCACCCGTAGCGGCATTGTAACTATAATCATAAGATTTAGGAGGAAGTCCAGTTCCTTTTATAGGTGTTCCATCTTGTAAAATCCATTCGGCGCCGTCTTTTGGGCAGACGATTTTGATTCTGTCTTGAACTATCAGCGTAGTATTCGTATCAGGGCAGAGGTGTGGCGCATTTCGGTCATACACCTTGAAGCCAGTTCCTGTTTTTACTAAAATCAGTCCGCGCGTACCGCTCTGCTGTTCATTGATGTAAATCCAGCCTTTCGTATTCAAATCAATAGCATAAGCAGGAAGGTTAAGATTCAGCTGAACATTGATAATCTGGCTGGGAAAGCAGCTCACGGTCTCGGCTCTACTTTCACAGGAAATAACAAGGGATAACAAACTGAAAACTAATAAAATAAAAAAGGCTTTTAATGCGTTAAATATTTTCATAATAAGAAAAAATTTTTTATCTTTGTCAAAGTAAAGTTAGTTAAAATTTAAAGGTATCCGGCAAAGGTCGGATATTTTATTATTTATTTAACACAAATAAAAGAAAAAAATCATGAATTATGTTACAAAAGAGGGCTTAGCAAAAATGAAGGCCGAGCTAGAGCAGTTGGAATCAATAGAGAGACCAAAAATCACTCAACAGATTGCAGAAGCAAGAGACAAAGGAGACCTTTCTGAAAATGCTGAGTATGATGCAGCAAAGGAAGCGCAAGGGCTTTTGGAGCTGAAAATATCCAAATTACAGGATATAATAGCAAATTCTAAAATCATAGAGGAAAACCAGATAGACACTTCTAAAGTATCTATCCTTACGACTGTAAGACTAAAAAATAACGCAACCAAAGCCGAGCAGAAATTCACATTAGTTCCTGATAATGAGAGTGATCTGAAGGCTAATAAAATATCTGTAAATACTCCTATTGCCAAAGGGCTTTTAGGAAAGGCTGTTGGCGAAGTAGCAGAAATAGTGCTTCCAAACGGAAATAAACTTTCGTTTGAAGTTTTAGAAATTACGATTTAGTCTTTTGGCTGAATTAAATAAATAGTAAAACCTTAATAATCAATAAAATGGCTTCAATTTTCACAAAAATAATAAATGGTGAAATTCCGTGCTACAAGATAGCAGAGGATGAACATCATTTGGCGTTTTTAGATATCATGCCGATAGCCAAAGGGCATACATTGGTAATTCCTAAAAAAGAAGTGGATTTTATTTTTGATATGGAAGCAGAGGAGCATAAAAGGCTCTGGGCATTTGCGCAAGAAGTAGCCAAAAAGGTAAAAGCTGCGATTCCGTGTGTGAAAGTAGGCGTAGCCGTAGTAGGGCTGGAAGTTCCGCACACACATATCCATCTCGTTCCTATCAATGAAATCAAAGATTTGAATTTTACTAATGAAAAACTGAAATTCACAGAAGAGGAATTCAGAGAAATTCAAAAAGCAATAACAGGGCAATAATCACTAAAATTACAAACTTCAATAAATTCTTATTGGAGTTTATTTATTCATAAAAACAAAAAAGAATTAGATGAATCCTAACCAATGTTCCTTTTGTGGAAGAAATAAGAATGAGGTGTCTGTTTTGGTCTCTGGTCAGAATGGGTTTATTTGCAACTACTGTATAGAGCAGGCTCACACCATAGTGAAAGAGACTGACGAGCAAGAAAATAAAAATCATTCATCTGTAAAAACTTCGGCTCAGCTAAAGAAACCGAGAGAAATCAAGGAATTTTTGGATGAATATGTAATAGGGCAGGACCAAGCGAAAAAACAGCTTTCAATAGCGGTTTATAATCATTACAAAAGACTGGCTCACAATGCAGATGAAAATAAATCTGTAGAGATAGAAAAATCTAACATCATCATGGTGGGAGAGACAGGAACAGGAAAAACGCTCTTGGCTAAAACTATCGCTAGACAGCTGGAAGTTCCGTTCTGTATCGTAGATGCTACGGTTCTTACAGAGGCGGGCTATGTAGGAGAGGATGTGGAAAGTATTCTGTCTAGACTGCTTATGGTGTCTGACTATGATGTGGAAAAAGCCGAAAGAGGCATCGTTTTTATAGATGAAATAGATAAAATCGCTAGAAAATCGGATAATCCGAGTTTGACTCGTGATGTATCTGGGGAAGGCGTTCAGCAGGGACTTTTGAAACTATTGGAGGGAAGCATCGTAAATGTACCGCCACAAGGAGGGAGAAAGCACCCAGACCAAAAATACATTCAAGTAAATACCCAGAATATCCTATTCATCGCAGGAGGAGCGTTTGATGGTATCAAAGAAATCATTGAACGAAGAATGAACAAGCAGGCGATAGGTTTCAGCTCGGAGAAGACAAATAAAGTGGATGATGATTCCTATATTTTAGACAAATTGGATGCTACGGATTTGAGGAATTTTGGTCTTATCCCAGAACTTTTGGGGCGTTTTCCTATCGTGACTCATTTGGATAAACTAGATGAAGCAACCATGCTGAGAATCCTAAGCGAGCCTAAAAACTCTATTATCAACCAGTTTATAGAACTATTCAGACTAGATGGCGTGGAGCTGAGTTTCACCGAAGGCGCTTTACAAAAAATAGTAAAAGAAACGATGGAAAAAGGTTTGGGAGCGAGAGGGCTGAGAGGAACGACCGAAAAAGTTTTGGAAAAATACATGTATGACATAGACCAGCTCGGAGGTTCATTGGTCATAGATGAAAGCAAAATAGAATTTTAATATTCACATTAAAAAACAAAAAGCAGGATTTATTTCCTGCTTTTTTATTATTAAATCTTACTAAGTAAGTTTCTGAAATTCACTTTGTTGTCTATGATTTGTCTCAGTTCAGAAACTGCTACACGCTCCTGCTCCATAGTATCGCGGTGTCTTATCGTTACCGTGTGGTCAGTCAGGGTGTCATGGTCTATGGTAATACAGAAAGGCGTTCCTATGGCATCCTGTCTTCTGTATCGCTTACCAATGCTGTCTTTGTCTTCATAGATAAGATTGAAATCATATTTCAAATCATTGAATATTTTTTCCGCATATTCTCCCATTCCATCTTTTTTCATCAGCGGTAAGATAGCTGCTTTTACAGGGGCTAGGGCAGGCGGCAAGGACAATACCGTTCTCTCTGAACCATCTTCTAAAACTTCATCTTTCAGGCAGTGAGAGAATAGAGCTAAGAACAATCGGTCTAATCCTACTGAAGTTTCCACCACATACGGAACATAGCTTTCGTTTCTTTCTGGGTCAAAATATTGTAATTTTTTCCCTGAATATCTTTCGTGAGCAGAAAGGTCAAAATCCGTTCTGGAATGAATTCCTTCCAATTCTTTAAACCCAAATGGGAATCTGAATTCTATATCTGCCGCTGCATTGGCATAGTGAGCCAGTTTTTCGTGGTCGTGGAATTTGTAGTTTTCTTCACCAAGACCAAGGGCAAGGTGCCAGTTTAGTCTCTTTTGTTTCCATTCTTCATAGAATTTTAGTTCCGTTCCTGGCGGCACGAAAAACTGCATTTCCATTTGTTCAAATTCTCGCATTCTGAAAATAAACTGTCTCGCTACAATTTCATTTCTAAATGCCTTACCAATCTGCGCAATCCCGAAAGGAAGCTTGTGCCGTGAAGTTTTCTGAACATTCAGATAATTCACAAAAATCCCTTGTGCTGTTTCTGGACGAAGGTAAAGATCCATCGCGTTCTCGGCAGCAGCACCTAATTTAGTCCCGAACATCAGGTTAAACTGTCTTACTTCTGTCCAGTTTTTAGAACCTGTGTCTGGGTCGGCTATTTCCAGCTCTTCTATCAGGGCTTTTACATCGGCTAGGTCGTTATTGTCCAGCGATTTAGCCATTCGGGAAAGAATGGTTTTTTGTTTTTCGCGGTATTCTAATACTTTTGGATTCGTTGAAATGAACTGAGCCTCATCAAAAGCCTCTCCGAAGCGTTTTTTAGCTTTTTCTATTTCTTTTTGGGCTTTGTCTTCCAGTTTTGCGCAGTAGTCTTCTATCAAGACATCGGCGCGGAAACGCTTTTTGCTGTCTTTGTTGTCTATCAGTGGGTCGTTGAAGGCATCCACATGCCCGCTCGCTTTCCAAATGGTAGGGTGCATAAAAATGGCGCTATCCAGCCCTACAATGTTTTCATTGAGCTGAATCATCGCTTTCCACCAATATTGTTTGATATTGTTTTTTAGTTCTATACCATTTTGTCCGTAGTCGTATATTGCAGAAAGTCCGTCATAAATCTCACTGGAAGGGAAAATAAATCCATATTCCTTAGCGTGAGAAATCACTTTCTTAAAAACATCTTCTTGCTTTGCCATCGTTAAAAAATTTATGCAAAAATAAGGATTTTAGTTTAATATTCTATACAAAAAAACACCCTCTGAATGGAGAGTGTTTTTTATTTTGATTGTTTTTTATTCTAACTTTTGTAGGAAATTTTGTAATTGGGTTGTATAAGTAGTATTATTAGGTCCTATTCCTTCAGGCTGACCATTTTGATCAAATTTAATTTCAGTGAAATTAACAGCATCTCTTTTACCTACCAATAGAGTAATTACCCAAGTACCATCTACTAGGTTTCCAATAGCAGTACTACCTGAAGTAAACTCATAAGAACCTATATTAGGATAATCTGCATATATACCCCAATTTGATCCATTTTTTGTTAATAGTACTGTAGCAGGAGCTGTTGTAACACCATATTTATTACCACCATGGGCTACACTAGGAGTGTTGCTGCCTCCTCTCAGCATTACTATACCACCACTAGCAGGTGCTGGCATTTTGAAAGAGTAGCTCATAATAGCTACGGCATATTTATTATAATCAATACCTGTATCAAATTTTCTAATATAGTCACCATTTACCTTATCAATAGTAAGGGTAAGGATACTCATATTGTGGATAGGAAGCCCTTTGTATACATCACCTACTTTATCTACTACAAGAGGTCTGTAATCTGTGTAATTGGTAGTAGTTGCTGTATTTCCACCTAAGTCAGCATCCATATCAGAATCCACATTCTTGCTATATATAGGTGCATCTACCAGCCTAAGAAGAGGTTTTCCATCATTGGCAGTAGAGTTTTTTATAGTCAAAGTTCTTGTAGGGATAGTGGTATTGATTCCTACTTTTTGTCCTGTTTTGCCAGCGGCATTGGTTTTATTGATAGTTTGGGCATTTATAGATACTCCTCCCAATAATAAACCTAATAGTAAAATTCTATTTGTCATAAGTGTAAATTTAAGGTGGCAAAGATACAATAAAAAATTAAAATGAAAAAATGAATATATAAATTGTATCAATTGTTGCCATTGACAAAATTTAGAAAGCATTATTTCTGCATTCTTTTCATCATTTTCTCTACGAAGAGATAGGCAGCAGGGCAGATGATGGTGTTTTTAATCGTGAGATGATTGATTTGGTAGATTTTCTTGCGGTCGGTATGTGGATATTCGCGGCAGGCTTTTGGGCGGATATCGTAGATAAGGCAGGTGTTATCCTCTGCGAGAAAAGGGCAGGGCAGGCATTGCAGAACCTTGTCATTGTCCTCATCTACGCGGAGATATTTCTTCTCAAAATCAGCAGGAGAAAGGCGTAAATGTTTAGAAATCCGCTCTATATCTTTTTCTGTAAAGAGCGGGCCTGTGGTTTTGCAGCAGTTGGCACAGCTGAGGCAGTCTATCTCATTGAAAACCTCTTCGTGAGTTTCCAAAGCGATGTAGTCCAGATTCTTAGGTGGCTTCTTTTTCAGATTGTCTAAGAATTTTTTGTGTTCTTTTTGTTTGGCTTGTGCTTGTTTTTTATAAAAATCTAAATCCAATTTTTGCTCATTATTTCCGCAAAAGTACATAAAAAAATCTACGAGAAAATTTCCCGTAGATTTTTATAATTATCATGAAAAAACTATTTCACGATTGTCATTTCATCGATGAGGTGTTTAGCACCAGCGTATTTGTCAATTACCCAAAGCACAAAACGAGCATCCACATTGATGGTTCTTTGTAGAGCTGGTTCGAAAACGATATCTCCGCTCAGCGCTTCGCTGTTTCCATCGAAGGCAAGACCGATAAGGTGTCCTTCAGCATTGATGATAGGCGAACCAGAGTTTCCTCCTGTGATGTCATTATTAGAAAGGAAATTCACCGGAAGGTATCCTTTTTTGTCTTTGTATTGTCCGTAGTCTTTCTTTTTATAAAGGTCAAGAAGTCTTTGCGGAAGGTCAAATTCCTCATCGCCTTTTTTGTATTTAGCTACCATTCCTGTAAGGTCTGTGTAGTAGTTGTCTTTCACGCCGTGGTATTTTCTGTCTTTTCTGAAAGGTAGTTTGTCCACAGAACCATAGGTAAGTCTCATAGTAGAGTTAGCGTCAGGGTAGAATTTCTTGTTAGGGTGAGATTTTCTAAGTCCGTCCAAGAAAAGTCTAGTGTTTTCTGCAAATTTCTCTTCATCTTGGTTGTGTTTATTTGCATTCATCTGAGCTTCAGCTACTAAAATAGAAGAGAACTGATATAATGGGTCTTCCTCTAATTTTTGTTTTTTAGGATTGTTGATAAAGTTCAAAACATTTTCCTTAGAAGCAAAAATACCATTAAGAGGAATTTCATTTAGATTACTAAATCTGATGACAGGTAGCTGGTGTTTCGCATCTACTTTGTTTTTGTAAAGAGTAAGCAGTGTCACGAAAAGGTCAGCTTCTACCTGTGGATGAAAGTCTTCGTAGATGCTTTCCACTTCTTTGATTAGTTTTGCTTTCATAGCAGCCTGTCCGTTCGCATCTTGGTCAGCATAAACAGCCAATTTGTTTCCTAATACATACGGCATATTTATGTAAGCAGCTCTTCTGCTCATCAGTCTTAGATAGTTCAGCTCTACATTTCTTTCGTTAGTTTTTGCGTAGTATTCTTCTATTTCTTTCAGAACATTACCATAAGTTGCTTTGTTTTCTGGCTTATCAGCCCACGCTTGGAATACTTTTTCCAAATCTTGTTTCGCATTGATAGTTTTGTTTTTCAAAACCGCTTCTATCGTTCCAGCTCTGTTTTTCCAGTAATTAGCCGTGCTGGAATAAGAACTTGCGTAGTCCAGACGGATAGCTTGGTCTTTGTCCATGTATTTTTTCATCACATCCATAGCTGCTTTAGAAGCATCTACCCAAGCTGGATAATCTTTGGTAATCAACTGGTTGATTCCATAAGAAGTCAAATATCTGTTTGTTCTCCCTGGATATCCCACAATCATTGTGAAATCATTAGGTTTGATACCTTTTAGAGAAACAGGCAAGTGGTGTTTAGGTTTTAGTGGAACATTGTTTGGAGAGTATTCCGCTGGGTTCCCGTTCGCATCTGCATACACTCTGAAAACCGCAAAATCTCCTGTGTGTCTTGGCCATTCCCAGTTGTCTGTATCTCCACCGAATTTCCCAATAGAGTTGGTAGGCGTTCCTACTAATCTGATGTCTTTATAGTCTTGATAAACAAAATAATAGAACTCATTTCCATTGAAGAAAGAACGAACAACTACGGTGTATTTTCCGTTTTCGCTATTTTCTTTTTCAATCGCTTTAAATTCCTGATTGATGATGTCTTGTCTCTGGCTTGCAGATATTTGGTTGTTCAGCTTGGAGTTTATTCTTTCCGTAGCATCTCCCATTCTTACTAAGAATCTCACATACAGGTCTTTAGCGTGAAGTTCTTCTTTTTTATTCATCGCCCAAAAACCATTGGTCAAGTGGTCTTTCTGTGGCGTAGAAAGCGCTGCAATAGAGCCGTATCCACAGTGGTGGTTGGTAAAGATAAGCCCTTCTTTAGACACGATTTCTCCAGTACAAAAACCGCCAAAACTTACGATGGCATCTTTCAAACTAGAATTGTTTACTGAATAGATTTCCTCTGGGGTCAGTTTCAGCCCTTGTTTCTGCATATCTACGCCATTCAGCCTTTTGATAAGCATCATAAGCCACATTCCTTCATCAGCTTTTGCTGGAATAAAACTCAGAATGAAGGCAGCTAATAAAAATAGTCGTTTCATTTTTAGTAAAAAATTAAATTAATGGGCTAAATTTAAGAATTTAAAATGATTTAAAGCGATTATTTTTTCTTTTTTACAAATAAAAAACATTAAATCCTATCCCAAAGAGTAGGAATTATATCTTACCTTTGTAGTATAAATTGTAAATATTAAAATATGGAAAACTTACATGACAAACGCCAAGTCTACGAGCAGTTCGAACTTCATGACCACGAAGTGAAGGAAAACCCAATGGAGCATTTCAAGGAATGGTTTGCAGATGCGGACAAACATCCTGGTATTTTTGAGGCTAATGCTATGATTCTCTCTACAATAGATGATGACGGCTGTCCTAGAACCAGAGCCATGCTTTTGAAAAGCTACAGCAAAGAAGGTTTTGTATTTTATACCAATTATAACAGTAAAAAAGGGAAATCTATTGACAAAAATAAGGTAGCTTGTCTCTACTTCTTTTGGCCGGCTCTAGAGCGCCAGGTAATGATAAAAGCAAGACTAGAAAAAGTTTCGCCAGAGATGTCGGATGAATATTTTGCATCGAGACCCAGAGGAAGCAGATTAGGGGCTTGGGCTTCTGAACAAGGCGAAGAAATCCCTAGCAAAGCTTATTTAGCCCAAAAATTGCAAGATTTAGAAAAAGAATTTGAAGGGAAAGAAGTGACACGACCGCCACACTGGGGAGGATATCTTGCCAAGCCGTATGAAATAGAATTTTGGCAGGGAAGACCTAACCGTCTGCATGACAGGATAGTGTACCAGTTCCAAGATGGTAAATGGAAAACATCAAGATTAGCTCCTTAAAAAAGGGGCTTTTTTAATTAAGAAAAACATCTATCAGCCCTTCTGGAAGTTCCATTTTGATGAATTTTTCATCTCTATTTACTTCTAAAATCCATTCTTTTACGATAGGAATGATGACTTCTTTCTGAGCCAAGTCTAAAATGAAATAATGTTGAGCGGTCTGGTCATTTACAGAAACGATGTTTCCGCAGGTTTTTCCATCTTTTTCTAAAATTTCAAAACCAATAACTTCGTGATAATAAAACTGATTTCCACTCAGTTTTGGAAGAGTAGAAAGCGGAAGAAATACATTTTTACCAATAAGTTGTTCCACCAGCGCTTCTGAGGAGTTTTTGAAAAGAATATTGAGAGAATCTTGTTTACTCCAAATGATTTTTTCAATAAAAAACGGAACCAATAGTCCGTTGATTTCAACGAATATTGATTCCAATTTTTTATAAATTTCGGGTTGGTCTGTATCTAATTTTAAAATCAGATTTCCCGAAAGACCGTGCTTACGAGTAATTTTGCCTAAAAAATAGCAATCTTCTTTTTGCATCGGTAAGTTTTTTTAAGCTTCAGTTTCTTCAGCAGGTGCATCTCCTTCAGCTTCTACAGCAGGAGCTTCTTCTACTGGTGCTTCAGCAGCCTCAGCAGCAGCTTTTGCTTCTTCTTCAGCTTGTTTTTTAGCGTTGATTCTTGCTTCATTAGCTTTGTTTTCAACTTCTAAAGCAGCTTTTTTAGCATTATCTTTAGATTTAGCTAAACCATCTTTTTTACCTTGGATTTTAGCTTCTTTTTCAGCTAACCAAGTATTAAATCTTTTTTCAGCTTCAGCTTCACTGAAAGCTCCTTTAGCAACTCCTCCTTGAAGGTGTTTTTTGTAAAGAGCACCTTTGTAAGAAAGGATAGCTCTAGCAGT
>CAUQQF010000019.1:0-34958 GCA_963520375.1 uncultured Flavobacteriaceae bacterium
TTATAAGGAATACATCACCGAACGCGAACGCAAATATGGTGGCGCTCAGTACACCTGTCACGCCTTTCCTCCTAACTACGACCCTTCTAAAGAAAGCATTACCGAAGTGCAAATCACGGGTAAAAAAGCCTCTATATTTACCGATAGAGTCTATGCCGGAATGAATTACAAGCGCGAGTACAAGTACAAACTTGTAGAAGAACGTTGGCTATTAGACACTATCAAAGAACAGTTTTTGCCTGAAAACAGAGACCCTGAAAAATGGAAAAGTGTGATTATATAAAAACAAAACTACAATGAAAGAAACTTTTATAAAGTATGCTTATACCCTAATATGAAAATGAAATACAAAACAATCATATTTGCCATTTTAGGAATATTGACAGCCGTTTTTATATTTGTAAGATATGGTTTATTCATAGTATATTGGTTTACAACTCCTAATGCTTTAGAGCGAACCGAAGCCGAAAAACAGCTTACCGAACACTTAAAAGTAGTTTTTAAAACCAATGAAATAACCATCTCGCCCGAATATGATTTAGAAAAAGATACTACCTATACGGTATATATAGAGGATATTCCTTGCGCAGATACTTTATCCTCCAAAGAAAAAGCTATCTACATAAAAAATAAATTGGATAGTATTGCATTAAAACCAAGATTCAAGCACTATATTATTCATTTAGAGTATGAGTGTGATACCTATACCAATCATCAGTATGAATACGAATACAAAAGAAATTACAGAAAATGAAAGAAAATATTAAAATAAGCCTCTTATCCGTGATTATTGGCAGCCTCCAAATGATTCTATTCCTACCAAATGGATATTCTTGTATCGATGGAAAAAGCGATATCATTACAGGGATTTTTCATTTTATGCCTATCCAATTTTGCCTTGTATTTTTATATAGCATTATTTTTAAGCCTATTGAAAAACCTATTGCTAAGTATTTTTTGCTTCTTATTGTCTTGGCTTTTTGGTTATATGCTAATAAAGTGGAATTTTCTCATCGATATGCTTGCTGGTCAACCTATTCCGAGGAGGAAATCAACATAAATGTTTTATACAATTCCATCATTCCTTGTATTATTTGTATTTTTTCTTTTTATATTGGTATATACTATTTTGAAAAAAGAAAAAAGCGAGGTATTCACAATTAAAAACCAGACTAATAAAACCACTATCAGCCGTTACTTCTTATTCTGCTCAGTGTTTCCTGCGTAATCCCAAGGTAAGAAGCCACCATGCCGAGCGGCGCCCTTAGTATGATGCTGGGATTTTTCTCCATCAGGTGGCTGTATTTTTCTTTTGCGGTCATGTATTGCAGGGAGGCTATCCGCTCCTGCATCTGTGTCATTAGTTTTCCCAGAACGAATCTGCTGAACTCGGAATACTCCTTAGAAACATTCAGCGTAGCTTCCAACTTGTGGTATTCGCAGGAAACGATGACGCTTTTCTCTATCGCCTGTATGCCGTAGCGCGAGGGTTCGCCGTTGTAGATGGTGTCTATCTGCGCCATGATTTTGCCCTCGGTGTAGAAATTACTCGTGATATCTTTGCCTTTTTCGTAGTAAAAAGTCCGTGTAAGACCTTCCTCCACGAAATATATCTTTCGGTTAAACTGCCCACATCCGCTTATTTCACTGCCTTCTTCGTAAAATTCTCTGATACACTCTTTTTCAAAAAAAGCCTTAATCGTCTCGTTAATCGTCACATGCTGACTGAGATAATCTAATATCATTTCTGAAATTTTGGTGCAATTTACTAAAAAATGCCTTGACTTTTTCAGCCAAGGCATTCAAACAAACAAACCAAACATATAACAACCACTTTACCCTCTTCATTTTGTTTATTTTTTTAGGTTTAAAAATTCTCTTCTTCCTCTTCTTTTTCTATTGGTGAAAGCTTTCTTACTTTTAATTTTAAAGCCAAAACACACAGCACAAAATAAACTGCCATCAAAATCAGCAAATGCTGAAGATATGGATAAGTCAGCTCAAAACTTCCCTTTTGGATAAGGATAATCTTAAAGGCCTCCAAAAATGGCGTCAGCGGAATGATATTCGCCAAATATTGTATTGCTGTAGGCATCGCACTGCTTGGCCAAGTAAATCCACCGATGATGAACGCTGGCGAAGCGATAATCATCAGAAACTGCGTTGCCTTCAAGGCATTTGGTAAGAGAACACTGAAAAGTGCGCCCAAAAATGTGCAGGTCATGATGAAAACCGTAGCAAGAATCGCAAATCCAAATATATTTTCTAAAACAGGTATTTTAAAATACCAGCCCATCGCCGAAAGTATAAGGATATTTACCACGGAAATTATCCAAATAGGAAGACATTTCATGATAAGCATTAGAATGGCAGGACTTCCTTTATAATTCTCCAAGAAACTCTTTCTGCGGAAATCCGAAGCGAAACTCACCGCCATAGCAAGCAACACCACCTGCTGGAAAACCACACCCATCATGGCAGGCCACATGAAAATAAGATAGTTGGAAGTGGTATTAAACATCGTGATGTAGTTCGCCTTGAAGGGTTCATACTGCATCTTTGCCTGTTCTGCATTGGCACCTCTTTTTTGGAGGGTTTTCATTTCCATTCCTGCGGACAATGTCCCGAGTGTTACCTGAATCGCTTTAGAGGAGAAATTCGCAGTGAGAACATTTCCTGTATTTACATAAACATTTATTTCAGGATATTTTCTCAGCAATATATCTTTCTCAAAGTTTTCAGGGATTTTCACCACTGCGGCAGCTTTGGTTTTGATGACTTCATCTTCCAGTCTTAGCGGCTCTTGGGCATAGTGGAGGACTTTTATCGTTTTATTGTCTCCCAGCATATCCACCACTGTGGAAGAAGTAGGCGTGTGGTCTTGGTCTATGACTATCACTGGGAGATTGTCCACTTTTCCTTCTTTGTAGGTAAACCCAATGAGCAGTCCGTAAACTATAGGCCCAAGAATAAATACACTTCGCAGGGTATCATTTGCTAAGAATATTTTAAACTCACGCTTTAGTAAGTGAATAAACTTTTTCATTATTTTAGGATTACATTAGAGTTTACCAAGATATTTTTTGTCTGCTGAATATCCTGTGGTTTTACTTTTATTTCATAGACCGCTTCCTGCATTTTATAATCTGGGAAAGCAGTGGTCACATCGGCATATTTGGTCAGTTGTTTTATCGTCATTATCTTCCCTGAAACAGCAGCTTTGTTATACACTACTTCCATATTTACAGTCTGCCCTTTTTGGTATTTTGCAATCTGCCCTTCTGGAACAGTAAATCTGAAATAAGTACTCTCTGGCAGATATCCATTGAACAATGCAAATCCAGCTGTCGCCAGCTCACCTTTATGAAGTGTGATAGATTCTATTTCCATATCGCTGGTAGCAATCACATATCGTTCAGAATAGGCTACTCTTGCCTCTTGCAGTGCTCCCGCTGCCTGCTCAGCCTGTCCAGCTGCCATACCTATTCTCTCATAACGAGTTCCGTTTTCCACATCTCTAAGCTCTGCGATTACCGCATCATATTGCGCTTTTGCGCCTTGGTATTTAGCGATAACTTCATCGTATGCCTGCGGTGACATCAGACTGTCTTTGAACATATTAGTAGCTCTGTTGTATGATTTTTGTGCGTATTCATACTGTTCACGAAGCCCTCTTTCTTTGGCTCTTAACTGGCTTAATTGGTTTGCCGTAGCGCCATTTCTTGCCATCTCAGCTTGTGCAGTTGCCGCGTGTGTCGCTCCCTGAGCCTGAGCTATTTTAGCCGAAATCTCTGGCGCATCTATCTTCGCGAGTGTATCTCCTGCCTTTACCGTCTGCCCTTCTTCTACATAGATTTCCAAAATTCTCCCTGTGATTTTCGGAGCGAAAGAAATCACTTCTTTTTTCACTTTTCCTTCCACTGCGCTTTCCTGTTTTTCGCTGTTACAAGAAACCAATGCAAATGCAGTCAATAAAAGAGCAGATTTTACAGCATTATTCTTAATTTTTATATCGTTTAGTTTCATTTCTTTGTTGATTTTATTTGATTGTTAAAATTATTCAGTTTGTTTGTTATTAAAATTTTTCTACATCTAAGTTTTGTGTAGATTTCATCAGCTCTATCGCTGCTCTTCTTTGGTTAAATACAGCTGTTTTGTATTCTAATTCAGCCTTTTCCAAATCGTTTTCAGCATCTATCAGATCCATAGATTTTTTCACGCCGTAGCGGAATTCTTTTTCCACTTGGTCTAATGCATTTTTGGCGATTTTACGAGCTTTGTCCTTTAATTCTATTTGCGCCAAAGCGATGTCATAATTTGTCTGATTATTCGCAAGATTTAGCTGCAGTTTTCTCTGTGCATCTGCTTTTTTGTTCTCCAAAACCATTTTGTCTATCTTGCTCTTTTCAGCTTCTCGTTTTCCTGTATTCCCATCGAAAAGACTCCATTTAAAGCCTATTCCAGCATTAAACATCGGGAAAAGACTAAGCGGCTTGGTATGAATATCCAGCTTTTTCACTAAATGAGGAACCACATCGTTAGAAGTCTGGATATGGTCGCCATAAAGCCCAAAGTAGGACAACGAAGTAGAAAGTTGCACCTTTGGAATCCACCAAGTTTTCTCAGCTTTTATTTTGTATTCTGCCGCAGCTATTCCGTGGTTTAGGGCTTTTATTTCAGGTCTGTTTTCTATGGATTTGTCCTCCACTAAATAATTTAAAACCTGTAAATCTGGCTCTATCTCCGCGATGCGTTCTCTGTCCATCCCTGTCAGAATATGCAGCTGAGTGATAAGCAGTTCGCGCTTTCCTTCGTATTCTATCATTTTGGTATCCAGCGTGACCTGCGCCAGTTCTATTTTCTTAAAATCATACGGTGTTATCAGCCCGTATCCTAGCGCTTTTTCGGCTGTTTTTCTATTGATTTCCAGTCTTTTTTTGCTTTCATCCAAAACTTTTTTAGACTGATGAACCAATGCAAACTGGTCATAAATTTTCGCAATAGAAGTAATTACTTCATTCTTACTGCTGAATAAAAGTTCCTGCTGGGAAAGTTTTTTCTCGTTTAAGGCTTTTTTCAAATGCCCTACTTTTCCTCCTGAATAGAGCACTACAGAAGCCTGTAATTTAGACGCACCAGAAAAACCAGAAATTCCTAAAGTGTTATTCTGCGAAGGCACCATCATCCCTGGAAACAGAGGAGGAACCCGTGGAATACCAAACTCTGGCGAAGTGTAATTTATTCGCGTGTCCATATAACCTACTCTTCCTGTCAGCTCCACTTTCGGAAGAAAAGTATCGGTTAATCTCTTTTGGTCAATATCCACATATTGCAGTTCCAGATTTTGCTGCTGGTACTGTCCATCTCTCTCTAATGCACTATTAATGAGTTCTTTCAGCTGGTCAGAAGAAGACTGCCCAAAACTAAAAGAAGACATAAATAATAATGCATAATACAACTTTTTCTTACTTGTCATATGTTTTGTTTGTTTATTTGATGGTGCAAATTTCCATGAAATATGATAAACATCCTTTGATATTTGTCAAAAAGTGAAATTTAGAGTAAATAAAAAATCTTTTAAAGTTAATCAATAAAAAAAACATCTCCAAAAATTGAAGATGTTTTTATTTAAAATCCGTGAGCGCGAAAGGATTCGAACCTTTGACCGTCTGCTTAGAAGGCAGATGCTCTATCCAGCTGAGCTACGCACCCATTAATTAGTTTTTAGAAAGAACTAATAAACTTTTGTCGGGGTGGCAGGATTCGAACCTGCGACCTCCTGGTCCCAAACCAGGCGCGATGACCGGGCTACGCTACACCCCGAATATCTTACCAGTTGCGGAGGGTATGAGATTCGAACTCATGCGACCCGAAAGTCGACAGTTTAGCAAACTGCTCCGTTAACCACTCCGGCAACCCTCCTTTTATTCTTTAAGAACTCCCTTTCTGTATTTGCTTTGCAAAGGTATAACTTTTTTTTTAACCCACAAATTTTTTTTGAAAAAAATATTCGTATTTTTGAAAAAAAATTAGCTTAATTATTTATATCATGCGTAAAATATTTTATATCAGCTGCTTATGTATTTTAGCTTTTTCTTGTGATTCGCAGAAAAAAATAGCCAATGCAGCCAAATCTTCATTAGACCCAAACAAAACAAACTCTGAAAAGGAAAAAAAAGGTGAAATAGTCCATATAGGAACAGAAGATTTTTATAAAGTGAACATAGCGGACAGCACTAAAAACAATAATACGATAAGCTATGGCTCTATAGTTTCTGCTAAACCAAAAAAGTATAAAATCACTAAAACTTACTTCCCTTCGTTGGGACAAGACTTCCGCCAGAGATTCATCATCTTGCACTATACGGCTTTGGATAATGAAAAATCCATAAGAGTTTTGACACAGCAGTCGGTAAGCTCCCACTACCTTGTAAGTGATTTAGATGATCACGAAATCTATCAATTAGTAGATGAAAACAAAAGAGCTTATCATGCAGGGATAAGCGCTTGGAAAAACAGCAACAATCTGAATGACAGCTCTATAGGTATAGAAATAGTAAATACGGGCTATGTAGTAGATAGTTTAGGAAAAAGGCAATTCCAAGCATTTCCTGAACATCAAATAGAAAAAATAGCCATTTTGGTGAAAGATATTAGCAAAAGATATATGATTCCTCCTACTAATATTTTGGCTCATTCGGATATTGCTCCGACAAGAAAACAAGACCCAGGCCCGCTGTTTCCTTGGAAAACATTATATGAAAAACACCAAATAGGCATGTGGTATGATGAGGATAAAAAACAAGAATTTTATCCAAGCGCATTAGAAGACATTACTACACTATATGAAGATGCTTCTTTTATACGAAAAATACAATCGACCTTTAAGAGTTTTGGGTATGATATACAAATCACAGGAATGTGGGACAAACAGACAAAAAGCGTCATAGAGGCGTTTCAGTATCATTTCAGACCTGAAAACTATGATGGTATTTTAGATGCAGAAACTTGGAGCATTCTGCAAGCTTTGGCTCAGAAATATAAATAAATTCTCTACCTTTGCAAAAAATAAGAAAATGGACAAGAAACATAAAGATAAAGACGAAAAATTCATAGAATATTGGGAAAACAGCATGCAGCTCGGAAGGGTAAAATACTCCTTGATAAACGCTGTTTTAATGGGAGTAATTATATTTTTAATTTCAAATCTTGGGTATTATTTCTTCACAGGAACCACATTTTTTGAGCTCAGCTTGGATGCTTTTTTATCCTTTGCTATCAGCTATTTCCTTGGTTTTCTTTTTTACTATATCCCTGTTTGGAATGTCAATAGTTTCAAATATAATGTTGTCCTAAATAAAAAGAAGAAAAAATCCAAAAAAAAGTAAAAGACTTGATTTTCAAGTCTTTTTTTATTTCTAAACGGTCTGAAGATACAGTTTTTCCAGCTCATTGGCAGAGATTTCATCGGCATTGATTTCGGAAATCAAATTCCCTCGTTTCATAATTCCTATTCGGTCAGCCACTTCTTTTGCCCTAAAAATATCATGTGTCGCCATGAAAATAGTAGTTCCCTCCGATGCCAATTCTTTCAATATTTCAGAAAATTCATTCGATGCCTTCGGATCTAGACCAGATGTAGGCTCATCTAGAAGCAATACTTTAGCCTTTTTAGCGATGGCAATAGCGATGCCCACTTTCTGGCGCATCCCTTTGGAATAGCCTCCCAGCCTATTGTGATGAGCATCAGCCTGCAGTCCTGCTTTGCTTAAGAAGCTCGTAAGCACCTCATTATCATAATCAAACCCAGCCAAAGAGGAGAAAAATTTGAGATTTTCTACACCAGTCAAATTAGGGTAAAGCAGCACCGTTTCAGGAATATACGCGATGAATTTCTTGGTCTCCTCTGGATGGTCTATCACAGAGATTCCATTGATTTTAGCGGCTCCTTCGGTCGGTTTCACAAAGCCTAAAAATATATTAATCGTCGTACTCTTCCCTGCTCCATTCTGTCCCAGAAGAGCAAAAATTTCACCTTCGTTTAGTTTTAAATTTAGATTATTTAAAGCTTTATAATCTCCGTATGTTTTAGATAAGTTTTCTGCAATAAGCATAAAATTCTATATTTTTTTAGTCAATTTTATTCCGATAAACACTAGTAATAATGAGTACAATAAGCCCACAAATAGGGATTTCCAGCTAATATCTGCACTCTCTACTGGCGGCTGGTATTTAGGTCTTTTTTCCCAAGGTGTATTTTTAGTCAAAGTTTCCTCAAAAATATAAGGATAAAAAAACTCCCGCACAGCTTTGTGATGCTTTCTCACCGATGCTAAATATCTCATATGCGCTTCTAAATCTGTATTAACCAGCGCGTTATACATTCTCTGCACTCCTACCGTAGGAAAAAACATTCCCAAAGTTTCGGCTTTGTGCTGGCGTTCCATCAGTTTTTGTTCCATTTGTTTGGATGTCGGTTCTGCCTCTTTATCTGCTACATACTGCATCGCATAATACCAGCCTGCTACATAGTATTTCTCTTCTGGAATTTTATATTTTTTATACTCAGGATATTCTTGGTAAAATTTATTCATGGTTACTGATTTGGGCTTATCCCACTTCTCGTGATAGGCCTCCCGCTGGATGAGTGTAGTTTCCATAGCCTCATGAACAGGAGTGGTAGTCGTAATTATCGTATTTCCCAAAGCTGGAAACATCAGACATAGCACAATCCAAATGCCCACGGACAAAATGGCGTTGTAAGTAGAATTTCTATTCAATGAATTGATAAGCCAAACCACTGCAAACCAAAAACTTACATAAAAAATAGAAATTCCTAAAATAGCAAAAAACACCGCTCCAAAACCAGTCCTAAAAACCAAAGCCGCCACTATCATCAGTATAACGATCAAAGACACCACTATCAGCCACCTTGCAAAGATTTTATAAAAAACAAAACTAAGCGTAGGCACTCCAGAAATCTTTATCATACTCCAAACTCCTGTTTCTTTCTCCTCCGAAATCAAACTGAAACCAAGCGCAATAATCAATAACGGAAAAAGATAAATAAAAACAAACGACAAATCCAAATTGCCCACCAAAAGAGACAAAGGATTGGTCAACTCATTATCATAAATCTGCCCTTCTAATGCCAGAATTTTTGTTTTGATATTGTAGTTTAGAATATCTCTCTGCCCCAGAGAAAACGCCGCCCAGCCGCTCGGTGGATTATAAGTATGAAAAATCATGTAATAAATATCCGTTCCCGCCGTATTCTCCGCGCCTGCAATGTGCAGAATATGCTCTATACTCTCATTTTCCAGATGTTCTATTCTGGAAATATTTTCTTTTTGTTCCTCTATAACCCTGTTTCCGTAATAAATTCCGTAAAGCCCAAAGAGAAAAACCACCAAAACCCCAATTCGGAAGGCGTTATTCCTGAAAATATTTTTAAATTCTATGCTTAAAATCCTCTTCATCGTTACAAAAATTTATTACTATTTTTCTGAATATAATTTGTTGCAAAAACCAATGCAAACAGCATAAAAACAAATGCTGAAATCCCCAAAATCTGCTCTTTCAGAATTTCATAAGTAGAAAAATGCTGGTATTTGAACGGCGGCATTTTTTTCAGAAGTTCATTATTTATCCTCTGTGTCCGCTCTTTTTGGGATTCTTTATAATATTTTATTTCCTCCTGCTGAAGTTTATTCAGATACTGAGTGCGGTCATATCGGTATTTTTCGGCCTGCCGCTGGAAACTTACAGCATCAGAAAAACTACTTCCGCTAAAGCCCATAGACATATTCCTCATCGCCAAATAAGGATTGACAAAGCCCAAAAATTCGCTTACTTTATTTTGATTTTGATAAATTTTAATCAATTCCTCAAATTTTTCCCCAAAAATTTTCGTGGTAATTTTTTCGCCTTCCGCAAAAACCAATCCACCATAATTTATCGGTAATTCCTCGATGGAACTAACATTGTATTTTTTCAGGATTTCTTCTTTCAGTTCCTTAAAGTGCTGGTCATCAGGATTATGGCTGTCTCCTTCTTTTTTAATCTGGTTATGAATGGAAATATCAAAATCATTTTTATTCGGTGCCTCATAGATATTTGCGCCAAGTGTCTGCGCGGCTTTCGGAAGAATAAAAACCATTGAAAACCAAATAATAAGAAGAACCAACAAAGTAGATTTAGGAGTTTTATTCAATGCCGAAAAAACCACCACTACAAACGAAAAAATCAAAAAATAAACGCTGTAAGAAACCACCAAGAGAAAGGCTCTCGGTATAAGTCCCTCTGCATCAGCACCTGACATCAGCCCTGTGAAAGCAATTCCTAAAATAAGAATGGGAAGGAAATAAGCCATCGTAACGGCATAAATCCCCAAAGTTTTTCCAAAAATAAGGTCTTTGTAAGTCGTATTTTGAACCAAAATCAGCTTCAAAACTCCATTTTGTTTCAGCCCAGAAACCGAACCAAAACCAATGAAAATAATGAATAAAGGTAAAATCAGCTGGAAAATCAGAGCCATACTCAGTTCCCCAAACCTCAATATTCCGTTGGAAAACGAGGCATCACTCATATTCATCGTATTCTGTCTGTGAGCCTCCAAAAAAACAGAGTTTCCCACATAAGAATTTACCCCAAAATCAAAAGCACTCAGAGGATATTTATCCCGAAAAACCAAATACCCATAATGCGAAACCCTGTGCGGGTGCCTGTCTGGCTGGTTTTCCCACTGCTGGACAACTTCGGACTGGTAGTGTTCCTGCTCCTCATTGTGATGATGAACATTTTCCCAACCGATGTAAGCCGCAAGAGACAAAACAGCAACAATGATGAAAACCAAGTAAATCAGCACTTTCTGCCTATTGATGCTTTTCCATTCTTCCGAGGCGATTAGCTTTATCCTTTTTAAATTCATGAAATTATTTTAAATTTTCAATGAAACTAATATTCATCTCCGCCGAAAGCGCTCCAGCCTTCTCCACAAAGGATTCATAGGAAACGGTATCTCCCTCGCCTGCATTATCCGAAATTGCTCTCAGCATCAGAAACGGAACACCCATAATATGGCAGGTCTGCGCAATAGCACTCGCCTCCATCTCCACAGCCAGCGCCTCTGGGAAGCTCTTTTCTATCCATTCTCGCCGCTGTCTATCGCTGATGAAAGAATCTCCACTGACTACCAACCCTTTACGAAGCTGGTCGGTATATTTTCCGCAATGTTCCTCGGCAAGGCTCAGCCACTGCTCATCCGCAAAAAAAGCAGGCGGCATTTTGGCCTGTTGTCCTATTTCATAGCCGAAAGCCGTGACATCCACATCATGGTGTCTAACCTCCGTAGCCAAGATAATATCATAAATTCTGGTGTCTTTCAGACCTCCTGCTGTTCCTGTATTGATGATTAATTCTGGTTTAAACTGATTGATTAAAAGCGCAGTAGCCACCGCTGCACTCACCTTTCCTATCCCTGACAAAAGCACCACCACCTGATGGCTGCCGATTCGCCCTTCATGGAAAGTAAATCCAAATAATTCGGTAGCTTTTCTATCTTGTAATTTTTCTCGAAGGAGCTGGACTTCTAATTCCATCGCTCCGATGATTCCTATTTTCATTGTAAAGTTTAGTAATTAAAAAAATTAAGGGCAAAGATAATTATTTTGAAACACTTGACTTACTTTTTAGTGTACCATTGTACTTTGAAAATCTTTAAATTTCAGAACACCATCTTTCGTTGTAAAAACATATACATATATATGTTCACCACCTCCTCCTGAAGAATAAACTACTGTATTAAAAGTCATGGTTATTTTATCATCTGCATATGTGACTTCTAAGATATCTTTAAACCCACCATTCCAACCATCATATGAATATTCTGCTTTATCATATCCTTGTTTTAATAATCTATTAACATTTATTCTTCCTAAAGTTTCCCTGAAATCGCCCATGAAAATCGCATCAAAATATATCTGAAATTCTTTCTCACCAAATCCTTTTCCTTTATATTCCTCCCATTTTTCATAATCCAAAGTCGCATACCAAAAATTATCATTTTTGATAGGAAAATCAAAATATGCTTTTACTTCATCTGGCTTGCCTTTTCGCATTCCTTTTATGAAAGAAGCAAGCTGTTTTCGCAGGTGTCTTTTATGATATTTTTCTATTTTTGTTTTTACTGGTTTGTTTGCATTCTGCTGATTTACACAACTTAAAACAAACAACAAACTTAGACCCGCCAAGATAGTTTTTATCCTCATAATAATTTGACTTTATATTATTTAGTAACACAAATATAATCAAAAAACCGATAGCCATTATAAACTATCGGTTTTCAACAAATTAAATTATTTTTATGAAAAAATATTGTATCTGTCTTAGAATGTGTATCTTACGGTAAACATCACATTTCTCGGTGTTCCTGGGAATAGCCTTGGATAGTTGTATGCCCCAAACCAATAAGTTTTGTTAAAGATATTATTAACATTAAAGGATAGTTGCATACTTCCTAGTTTATAGTAAGCTGCTGCATCAAATACAACATAAGAAGGAAGCACAAGATCTCTTTCTTGCCAAGAAACTTTATCACTTGAGTAATTAGCTCCTAGACCAAATCCTACATTTCTGAAGAAACCTTCTTTTATGTCATATCTTGACCAGAAATTAAACATATGTTTAGGAGCGTTACTTTTTTGGTATGTTTCTCCATTTGGATAGGTAAGTTTAGAATCATTGAATGCATAACCTATATTTACCATCCAATTCTTGGTAATTCTACCCATCAAATCTACTTCTATACCTTTGTTTTTCTCAGTTCCTCCCTCAGACATTAGCTCATCTACCGCACCATTATATTGTCTATCATCATAGGTCAAAACATTATTTTGTTTAATGCTATATAATGCTAAATTGGCATGCAATTTTCCATCTAACCATTCTGTTTTAGCACCTATTTCGTACATTTTCGTAGTTCTTGGATTAAATGGCTCTTTTACATAGACCATTTTATTTTCAGTGTCACTCCAAGCCTGTCTAAATCCATTGTATCCTAAATAAGCATCTGTCTGCATTTGGAAACCTTCTATATAGGAAGCATAAGCATTGATATTTTTTGTTGCTTTATACATCAATCCTGCTCTGAAAAGCAGCTTATTCTTTTTGGTTGTAGTTTGATCATTTCTTCCATAATAATTTTTATCTACATACCACTCATGACGAAGTCCCAAATTAACAATCAGCTTATCCCAAAGCTCCATCTGATTCATCACATACCCTGCATTTGTCATAAAGTAAAGAGGGTCTGTAGCTACATTTACATTCATTATATAATCTGAAGGATTTACATAATAATGAACATCATCCCCTGTCAGATTCCAGTGTGGAACATTTGGAATAGGGTTTCCGTTAGCATCCATTTGATATAAACTAGATCTTGCTGCACTATATGAGTTTCTAATTCCTCCAGCAACTGTTTTATACCCTCTTGCTGTTCTATACCCACTATTAGCTAATTCAAAAGTAATAATATCATAACCCAATACAGATTTATTTTTAATCTTATCTCCTATCTTCCAATCGTAGTTCAAATAAGCATTAAAATTATCTGTATAATAATTCGTATAACGCTGTACATATCTCATCTGTACTTTATCATACATAAGGCTACCATCTCCCTTTCTACCAAAGTTATTATCAGTTCTTAACTCCACCAAATCCTCATTCCATCTATGCTTCATATATGCCATATTCAAACTCAGATTATCAGCAAATTTATGTGTAAAATTCACCATGAAATTTAAATCCAAAGTCTTATTATAGTCATTAAGTGCTCCAATAGCATAAGAAATCGGTGTCGCATGTAATGATGGAGTAGTACCTGGTGTATAGAAAATAGGCTGACCTCTATCCAATCTATTGTTATTATCTGTCAATACAAATTCAAAACTGATACTAGTCTTATCATTTGGAATATAAGCTACTGTTGGTGCTATTTGGTATGCTTTCTTAAATTGCAAATGTCTGAAAGACTTTCCGTTTTCATATCCCAAATTCAAACGATATAACAATGTTTTGCTCTTATTCAAAGGTCCAGTAAAGTCTAATGCACTCACTACATTCCCCCAGCTTCCTACACTAAAGGAAACCTCCTTCATATTAGATTTCAAAGGCTTTTTCGTCACAATATTAATAGTTCCCCCCGCATCTGTACTAGAAAAAGTCATACTCGCAGGACCTTTGATTACTTCTACCCTCTCAACATTCATCATCATTGGCTGACTAAACAAAATATGAGATGTTGCCATACCATTTATCATTCTATTCTCTCTATAGGTATTCTCTTGCTTCACCCCACGAATGGCATAATCATTATAAAAACTCGCCTGATTTACCCCACTCACATTCTTCACCACATCTCCCAGTCTTGTAATCCCTCTATCTGCTAAAAGCTCCTTAGTCACAGTAGTTATCGCTTGGGAAACTTCCATGTTTTTCAAGGCAATTTTAGATGCCGAGAAAGAATAATCACTGCTATAGTCTTTTCTCGCTCTACCAAGTAACTCTACAGTTTGTAGTTTTTTTACTTTTCCATCTTCTTCCTCATCTTGTGGCTCATTAGGGTCTGTAGTATTTTTTGCTACAACAGGCTCTGTTGGTTCTGTTGGCTGCTCAACTACAGGTTTTTCTTCAACCACAGGTTGTGATGTAACCATCTGATAAACAATCACATCTCCTAAATCCAAAACTCCATTATCCTCCACTGTAATTTGGTTTTCCAATGGATTTGCTCCCTCTGCTACGATGCTGATAGTGTAACTTCCTCCTTCTGTAAGTGTTACATTAAAAAATCCCGAAGCATCGGTCATAGAGGTCATTTCCTTGTCCCCTTTTTTTAGTATAATGCTAGCATTAGAAACGGGATTGTCATGCTGAACTACCCTACCCTTCACCGTCTGCGAATATCCCATTAAGGACATTAACAAACTCGACACTAATAATACTTTTTTGTTCATAATGAATTATAAAATTTAAACTTATGTTATCTTTCTAAAAAATTATGGCACAAAAGTAATACTATTTTTTATTTTCTTGTTAATTCAAAATATGATTTTTATCATCATTTTTTTAGGAAAGCAACATCTTTTCTTTTCTATCATCAAATCAAAGCATCTTTTTTAACTCAAAAAATAAATTCATCATCTTTATTCCGTATATTTGCACAAAATTCATTTCTAAAATACTAAATCAAAATGAAAAGAAGAGACTTTCTGAAAACAGGTTCATTAGCTGCTTTAGGCGGAATGTTGCTAACTCCTTTCGGAGCAAAAGCAAACACTATAAAAGAAGAATTCCGTGGCAGAAAAGCCAAAAATATCATCTTCATGGTAAGTGATGGGATGAGTGTAGGAACGATGATAATGGCAGACATCTACTTGAAAAGAAAAAATGGTCAAAGCTCCAACTGGGTGGGACTTTACGAAGATAATCTTGTCCAAAGAGCATTGATGGATATGGCTTCTGCGAATGCTATCGTAACAGATTCAGCAGCAGCAAGTTCCTCTTGGGGAGGCGGTGTCCGCGTGAATAACGGAAGCCTGAATGTAAGCCCTAACGGAAAGGAAAACATGCCTATTCTTCAGAAGTTCAAACAAGCTGGCAAAAAGGTAGGCTGTGTAACTACGGTTCCTATCACTCATGCTACACCAGCAGGATTCTGTGTTACCAGCAAGAGAAGAAACGCTATGGACCACATCGCTGAGCAATATGCAGAACTAAACTTTGATGTGATGATGGGAGGCGGCAGCCAATACTTTGACAAAGACAAAAGGAAGGATAAAAAAGATGTTTTTGATTTATTTGTAAAAAAAGGTTACACCGTTGCAAAAACTAAATCAGAAATGCTGAATGCTCCTAAAAACAAGCCTATTTTAGGAACTTTTGATGAAGATGCTGTGCCTTATACAGTAGATCATTTACGCGATGAAAAAGCATCAAAAAACATCCCTAGCCTTGCGGAAATGGCTCAAAAGGCGATAGACCAGATGAAAGACCACAAAAATGGTTTTGCGCTACAAATAGAAGGAGGAAAAGTAGACTGGGCAGCACACGGAAACGATATTGCGGCTCTATTATTTGACCAAATTGCCTTTGATGAAGCTGTAAAAGTAGTAATGGACTTCGCTAAAAAAGATAAAAATACATTGGTAGTGATTACCAGCGACCACGGAAATGCAAACCCTGGGCTGATTTATGGAAATAAAACCAATGACAATTTTGACCACTTACAAAAATTCACTCACTCTAATGACTGGATTTTACAAGGAATACATGCTTCTAGCAGCACTTCCTTCGTAAAAGACAGAATTGCAGAGGCTTGCGGAGGTTTCGCTATAACTGATGAACAGGCAAAAGAACTTCTTTCTTATTACAACAATCTTAAAAAAGAAGATGGACTATATAACCATAAAAATCTGCCGTTCAGAGCTCTAGCAGAGATGCAGAAAGCATACACTTCTGTTGGCTGGATTAGTATGGACCACTCTTCTGACTACACAGAACTTGCGATGTATGGCCCTGGTAGTGAGAACCTTAAATCATTTGTAAGAAATACCGACATGCACAATTTCCTGCTAAATGCAGCGCATGTGGAAAATAAGTTTTAATTGAAAATAATTAAACTCTCATAATAAAAAAGTGAAGACGCCTATGCATCTTCACTTTTTATTTCATAAAATTTCAGAAAGTTTTTTTGTGAGATTTCTTCTGGAATACTGCTGGACGCTTTGCTGGTTGGCTTCCAAATTCCCAGTTTTCCATTGCTGATAAATTTCTAAAATATAGTTTTTAATTTCGTGATTATCAGTATATCCAAAGTGTCTACCTGAGCCTGTTTCTTTCAGAATATCGGCTACATCGCTTTCTTTTGGCCCAAAGGAAACAATCTTTTTCCCAACAGCCAGATATTCAAATAATTTCCCTGGAATGATTCCCTTGGAAGAATCGCGGTCAAAATTTGTAATCAGCAAAATATCCGAATTACTCATTTCTTCAACAGCCCTATTGTGAGAAAGATAGCCGCATAAATTCACATTTTTCCCAAGAGGAGAAAATTCTATCTGCTGTAAAATTTTATCATCTATCCTGCCCACAAATTTCAGCTCAAAATCTTTTGAAAAATCTTCGTTTTTCTCTACCAAAGCATTCAGGATTTCCCAAAGGTTTTCAGGATTTCTAAGTTGCTCCAAAACTCCTATATAGCTCAAAGTAAATTTCTCTGTTTTGGATTTTTCTGCAATCAGCTCATTTTCATCAAATCCGTTGGTTATACAGACTGCATTTGCGCCTTTTTTCCTGAAATTCTCAGCATCTGTGGGACTTGTAGCAAGGGTAATATCTGCATTTTTAAAGACTTTTTCTTCCAAAGTTCGGTGCTTTTTGTCTGCCCATTTTGTCAGTTTAAGATGCTTGTAATACGAAATTTCCGTCCATGGATCTCTAAAATCTACAATCCATTTCAGATTTGGGAAATATTTTTTCAGTTCCAAACCTATCAAATGAAGACTGTGAGGCGGCCCCGTAGTCACCAAAGCATCAAAATGATTTTCCTTTAAATACTTTTTCAAATATTCTACGGAAGGTTTTACCCAAAAAACTCGGGCATCAGGAATGAAAAAATTACCTCTGATGAAAATAGACAACTTGGACATAAAAGACTGATTTTCACCAATATCAAACTGTCCTGACTTAAATTTCTTATTCTTCTTACTGAATATTTCGGCAAGCTGGTAAGGCTCCCAAATTTTAGTTTTAATTGTCTCCAAATCAGGAGATAAATCCTTAGTCAAACTTTCATCCAAAAGCGGATAAGATGGATTTTCTGGAATGAAAACCGTGGGTTTCCAGCCAAATTCCGGCAGGTATTTTGTGAATTTCAGCCATCGCTGAACCCCCGGCCCACCCGCAGGAGGCCAATAATATGTGATGATAAGGATTTTTTTTCTTACCATTTAGTTTTCAGTATTTTTAACAGCAGTTTTTCTTCTAAATTTCAAAAATCCACCTACACTCAGCAGCAAGAATATTCCAAATGTACTCATGGAAATCATCTTCCCTTTCCCGATAACTTCTGGCTCAAATACCATTCTAACTTCATGATTTCCAGCAGGAACAAATACAGCTCTGAGCAAGTAATTTGCTTTGATATAAGGAACTTCCTTACCATCGAGAAGCATTTTCCAGCCTTTCGGGTAATAAATCTCTGAAAACACTGCCAACTGAGGAGTTTTTGACTGAGTTTTGAATTCCAACTGATTAGGCTGATAGTTTTTCAGTTGAATCACCGCTGTGCTGTCGCTCTGTAAGTTTTTTCCCTCAAAGTATTTTTGGTCTTCCACTGAAACAACAGCCGTTTTCTTATTATCAATTTCGCCCACCGCTTTTATTTCCTCATTCGGCGTTTTAACAAACTGAATATCAGATACAAACCAAGCATTTCCATTTGCATTAGGATTAATTTCAGCTCTTGGCTCTTGTAGAGAACCTAGCAGAATGTATTTGGTATTCAGCATGTTAAGAATATTCAGCGTTTTCTTATTGTCTGTTTCAGAGAAATATTCATTAATCAAATCATCATATCTGCGCAGTTTTACAGCATGATAACCACCGACAGAAGACTTGAAATAAGAAGTCGTAGTTTCATTGAAAGGACTTGTAATAGAATTGAAAATTCTATAATGTCCCTTGTCTTTCTCTGTCAAAATAGATAGCATTTTATTCATTTCTGCTTGAGCAAGAAGTCTCTGCACTTCGGTATTATCGCCCGCTTTTTCTACCAGATAATCAGATACTTCAGTAACGAAAGGCTCTTGGACAAATTCTTTATCTACAAAATTATCATTGTTCAAATATCGCTTATTCACCGACCATAAATCAAAGAAACTAACCGCTCCAATGATGATAAGCGCTATATTTTGAGTTAATTTTTGTTTCATCGTTAAAAACAAAACACCCAGCACCGCTCCCACATAAAAAATGGCTTTTATGCTATCTTCCCTAAACATTCCATATCTTTCATCTATCAGATAATCAAGGATATAAGGCGGAAGATATCTTTTCTCTGTTTCAGTATAAAATCCAAGTAAAGATTTCCCAAAAACCAGCATTAAAAGTAAGAACGCCAGCACTCCTCCTCCTGCATACATCAATACTTTTTGCTTGTATTCAGTTGTCAAATTTTTATTGTTAAAAAACGAATAAAGCCCTACAATAGCAATGAGCGGGAATAAAAGTTCCACCACCACCAAAATGGAAGACGGTGCACGGAATTTATTATACAACGGAACAAAATCAATAAATAAATCACTAACAATCAAGAAGTTGCTCCCCCACGCAAGCATAATTGTAAGCACAGAAGCCCCTAAAATCCAATATTTATATTTTTTAGGAGCAAAGAAAAACCCTAAAAAAGCAAGGAAACAGACCACAGCTCCTTGGTAGGCAGGTCCGGCTGTACCAGGCTGTTCGCCCCAGTAAGTAGGACTGGAAAAACCTTTCACGATGTTATCCACTTCCTTCTGTGAAGTAGCATTTTCCTGCACCAAATCCTGAATATTCTGCATTATTCTGTCAGAGCCTTTTTCTTGGGAAGAACCTCCGTAAATCCTTGGGATAAAGATATTTATAGTTTCTAATTTTCCGTAGCTCCACATCAGCATAGCATCCCTATTCATGCCGTCTTTGGAAGCGTGATTTTGTTTTTCATCTTCTAAAATTTGTTTCCCTCTCACGGTTTCCTCCGCATATTCTCTATTAGCCAAGAGTCTTTGAGAGTTCATACCTATTCCCAAAAGAAAAGCCAAAGCCAAAACCCCAGAAGAAATCCCAAAATGCTTCCAATCGCTCTTTTTGAGCAAAACTCTTATCAATTCCGAAAGGAATAAAAATCCTATCCCTATGAAAAGGTAATAAGTCATCTGAAAATGGTTTGCTGCTATCTGTAAGCCCATGAACAGAGCAGTTACAACAAATCCCAAAAGATATTTTTTTCTAATATAAACCAATAAAATCCCTGCCAAAAGCGGCGCGAAATAAGCGATAGTATGCACTTTCCCATTATGCCCAGCACTTATAATGATATAAAAATAAGTGGACAACCCAAAAAATGTAGCACCCAAAAGGGCGTATTTCCAGTTTCTAACGGCGGTCATCCCAAGCAGGAAAAAACCAGCAAAAAGTAAAAACAAATAGTTAGCAGGTTTCGGCAGAAAATTCAGAGCATTATCCACATATTTTATAATATCTCCGCGAAACTGCGCTCCTGTCTGATAAGTAGGCATCCCGCCAAACATAGCATCACTCCAGTAGGTCTCCTCTCCATGCTTTGCACGATAGTCTAAAAGCTCCTTTGCGCCGCCTTTATACTGGACTATATCATGCTGTATAATCTCTTTTCCTTGGAAAACAGGATTGGTATAAATCAGAGCGATAGCAATGAACAAAATAAGGCTTCCTGCTATATAAAAAATATTTTTATTCTCTTTAAACATAGTTTTAAAACTTAAAAAATCTGCCCAAAAATACTATTTTAATATGGATTTTTATAAAACATTATACAAAAAAGAAAAATTTTGCTGTTTTTAAAAACGAAAAAAGCATAAGATAACTCGTTTTATCCTATGCTTTCTCATTATTTTTCTAGAAAATCTAATCTTTTACTTCTTCGTAATCTACGGTTTCTGCATCCCATTTTATATCTTTCTTAAATTCCTTTTTAGATGCAGAACTGCTGTTATTCCTTTGATTTTGATATTCTCTCTGCTGTGCATTTGCAGCTTTATAAAACTTAAAAAACACAGACCTTCTGATAAACTGCAAAATCAGATAACATATAAAACAAAATAAAAGAAATCCTATCAGTTTTCCCATAGCAATTAGTTTATTATAATTGTACTGTCAGAGGTTTGAGTGACGGATTCTGTCTGTTTTCCATCTGTCATGCTCTGTTTGTTGGTTGTTTTGATATTAAGGGTAGATTTTTTAATCCATCCTGTATTTTGGTCTATCGTGATATTTCCTTGCTGAGTTCCTTGGATACTTATAGTAGCGGTAACTCCCTGTTGAGTCTGTTTTTCAGATTTTAGAGGAATTCCTCCTTTTATAGAAATCTCTGCGATGCCATTTTCTACCTTTGCGAGAGTATAAGTAACAGAAGATTTCACCTTTCCATCTGGAGTGATGTTGTCCGTCTCTGTCCAGCTCTCTCCTATTTTCACACCTTTTTTAGGTAAAATATTGATTCCTTTGGAGAATTCTTCTTTTATAAATTTTTCATTAAAACCTTGTTTAAACTGCTCTATGAAAGCCTTTTTAGCTTTTGCATCTTTGATTAGAGGCGAAACAGCTTTTTCGATTTTTGCATAAAGGTCATTGATTCCAGAAATAGAAATCACCTCTCCGTTTTCCTTCATTTTAACTGTAAACTTGCTTCCTGCCAATACCTTATTGATATTCCAGATGTTTTTCAGTTGCTCTTCCTTCGGTGCTGCAGCTTTGGTATCTACTACTACTGTTTTTCCTTCAGCTGTAGAAGACATTTTCTTTCCTACAATATTCAAAGTCAGCTCATAAACACCATTTTCAAAGTTTTCCACCACTATATTTCTCTCATCCACCACTTCCTGTGTTCCACTCATGGATTTTCCTGTGTGGTCTTTGATGGTTTGGATTTCTTTCTGTGTTGATGAAAACGGATAAGTTTTCCCTTTCTCCAAAACAAATTTCTGCGTATAAACTCCCGCACTATCCGAAATCGCCATTACTACTGACTCCATTTTTTCCTCTTCTGTGGTTGTTTTTTCCGCATTTTCAGTAGTTGTAGTTGTTTTTTTATCGGTATTTTCAGTTGATTTTTTATCCTGACTACACGCTACAAGGGTCATTCCTATGATTCCTATTGCTAAAATTCTCTTTATCATTTTATAATTATTATTTTAAAGTTTAACTTAATCTCTGTCTTACTGCTTCATAAAGCACCGCTCCACAAGCCACGGATACATTGAGCGACTGGGTTTTTCCCTGCATTGGGAGTTTTATTTTCTCATCAGAGTGATGGAGAACTTCTTTAGAAATTCCTGTTTCCTCATTACCCATCACGATGGCGCAAGGCTCACGAAAATCAACCTCGTAGAGCAATTTCTGTGCCTTTTCCGTAGAGGCATAAACCAATATTCCCGACTGCTGGAGGAAGTCCACCGTATGGGCAAGGTTTTTCTCTTTACATATTTTAATGTTATATAGCGCCCCTGCCGAAGTCTTCATCGCATCGGAATTGATAGGCGCTGCCCCTTTATCTGGGATAATTACAGCATCTACACCCACGCATTCAGCGGTTCTGCATATCGCCCCAAAATTTCGCACATCGGTCAACCTATCCAAAATCAATAAAAACGGAACTTTCCCCTCTTCAAAAAGCTGTGGAACAACATCCTCCACCTTATAAAAAGCAACATCCGAGATGAAAGCCACCACACCCTGATGATTTTTTCGGGTAAAGCGGTTTAGCTTCTCCACAGGAACATAATTTGCCCTGATTCCGTGCTTTGAGAGTAGTTTTTTCAGTTCTGCGATAATGTCGCCCTGCAGTCCATTTTGGATAAAAATTTTATCAATGGTTTTTTCTGCCTCTATGGCCTCTATCACTGGTCGCAGACCGAATATAAAATCGTCTTTTTTATCTTGATTTCTATCTGTCATTTTTCTTTATCCTAATAAAATTTTTCTTTGAGCCATAACATGTCCGAGATGAATCCCTTCATGTATATTATTATAAATAATGGCATTTTCAATATTTTTCAACTCTAATCCAAAACTCGTGGAATAAGTTTTATACTCAGCAAAATATCCTTCATCATAATCAGAAGCCAGCAGCTTGGAAGTTTCTTTTAATATAAAAGCCAAATTTTCTACATCTTCCTCCTCTTCATCAAAACACGGAAAAGTTCCTTTTTTGTAGAGTTCTACCCATTTTTGGTCTACTCTAAAATCATTTCCTGTAAGGTAATAATGTAAAAGCTGCTGCGTGGCAACACAATGGGCTATATTCCAAAAAATATGATTATTAAGTCCATCTGGAACCACAAAAAGAGCATCAAAAGGCGTTTCCAAAAGAAAAGTAGGTATATGAAACTTTAATATTGAATGCCCAAAACACAATAGATGATAAACCTGCTACACCACCCGTACTAATGTCGTTTGGAAGTAAAAATATGGTCCAACCAATGCTGTAGAGATACACCCGATAGCAATCATGATGTAATCTAAAGTTTCTCGATAAAGTACCCTTTTTGAAATTGTTATAACCATTTATTAAGTCTATTTATTTTTTGCAAAAGTACTTATTTAAATTGAATAAAGCGATTTTAAAGCACAAAAAATGCCCCCATAAAGCATAAATTGCAATATGAAGGCATTCGCTTTTGATTTTGATTTTATATATTATATTGTTTTTTGTATTGGCATATTCTTTTTGTGGCGTTAAAAGAATATACTTATTTTACCTTTAAAGCTCGTGTGGCATTTAAAACGGCAAATACCATAACACCTACATCGGCAAAAACTGCCATTCCCATTGTTGCTATACCAATGGTGGAAAGTGCAAGTACTGCAACCTTAACGCCAATAGCAAATATTGCATTTTGGCGTGCAATGCCTATTGTTCGACGAGAAATACCGATGGCTTTGACAATTTTGGAAGGTTTGTCGTCCATTAAAACTACATCTGCAGCTTCTATGGCTGCATCACTTCCAAGTGCTCCCATGGCTATGCCAATATCTGCTCGAGCTAATACTGGAGCATCGTTTATTCCATCGCCAACAAAAGCAAGCGTGTTGTTTGCCGATTTTTCGTTAAGCAGGCGTTCAACATGTTCAACTTTATCGGCAGGCATTAGTTCACTATAATGCTCATCTATACCTAATTGCTCAGATACAAAGTTTGCAACCTCTTTGTGGTCACCTGTTAACATTACTGTTTTTTCTATTCCCACTTTCTTTAATGATGTAATAGCGTGTGCAGAATCAGTTTTTATTTGGTCGGATATGATGATGTGCCCAGCATATACTCCGTCTATCCCAACATATATTATGGTACCTTTGAAGTGATTACATTTGTCGCAATTTGCTATTTCTGCTCCAATTGATTTCATCATTTTTTCATTTCCTACACATATGTTTTTGCCATTGATTTCGGCAGAAATACCTTGACCAGCAATCTCTTTTATGTTTTCAACTTTACAATCACAAGAGTTGTCTTTGTAGGCATTACATAATGCAGTAGCAATGGGGTGAGTAGAATATTGCTCTACATGGGCTGCAAGATGGAAGAGTTCCTGTTCTGAAATATTATTTGGATGAATGGATTCCACCTCAAAAACACCACGGGTTAGTGTGCCTGTTTTGTCGAATACAATTGTTTTGGTGCGTGCTAATGCTTCCATATAGTTGCCTCCTTTTATAAGAATACCAACATGTCCAGCACCACCAATACCACAGAAGAACGATAAAGGGATGGAAATCACTAAAGCACATGGACAACTTACAATAAGAAATGTAAGTGCACGATAAAGCCAAGTAAATAAAGCATCAATATAGCTTGCAGCAAAAAATGGCGGAATAAACGCTAAAAAGAGGGCAGAAATAACTACTATAGGTGTGTAAATTCGTGCAAATCGACGAATGAAAGATTCGCTTTTTGATTTGCTTTCGCTTGCTTCTTCTACTAAATTTAAAATTTTGGATGCAGTAGAATTGCTGAAAGTTTTATTCACTTTCACCTTCAATACTCCTGATATATTTACGCAACCAGATATGACAGAATCCCCAAATACTACATCCTTGGGAACACTTTCTCCTGTTAGTGCTACCGTATTTAAACTTGAACTACCTTCAATTACTTCTCCGTCAAGCGGAATTTTTTCGCCTGGTTTGATAACAACTACTTCTCCAACAGCAATAGTAGAAGGATTTACCACGATTGATTCGCCATTTCTTAAAACGTTAGCTGTGTCTGGATGTATATCCATTAGATCTGAAATGGAGTCACGAGTTTTATCTTTAGCATAATGTTCAAACAATTCGCCAATTTGGAAGAATAACATTACGAAGACACCTTCTAAGAATTGAGGCTCGCCATTGGGTAAAAAGCCCACGACGAAAGCTCCTATTGTGGCAACAGCTATAAGAAAATTCTCATCAAAAGGGTCACCCTCCATAATTCCTTCTACAGCTTCGTGTAATACATCGTAGCTGATAAGTAAATATGGAATAAGATAAATGATGAGTATTTGCCATATCGGTAGATTACAGTTACGCTCTGTTAACCATGCTACTAGTAACAGCACAGAGGTTAGACCGATTCTTATTAGTTTCTTTTTCATTGTTTTTTAGATTTGTTACTAATTTCGATGCAAAAGTAAATAAAAGAGAATGCAACCAAGTTGCAAAGTTGCTGTCGCATTTAAATAAAAAACTTCATAAAAAAGGATAAACACCAATAAGTTACCTTGAAAAGCCTGAAAAATAGGTGAAAGCAGAAAATAAATAAACTTTTATTCGTCTGTTCAGCAATTAATACTTAAAAAAGAACCTTTCGCAGTTTTTCCCTTATCTGCTGATGCGCCACAAAGTGATAATCCATCTTCTATTTTTCCGTTTAAAAATCCAAAAATAGTCTATTTAATTGGATTAAACAAAATTGATTTGGCTAGATTCGTTTTTTAACAAACTTTAATACTTATTTTTTGATTATTAAACATTTTTGTTAGAAATTTACCCACTCATTTTAACAATTATGTCAGAATTACATCAAGCAGAAGAAATAAAAATATTAACTGAAAAAATACAAGTTCAGAACCATTATTTTTCCCTTTTAAAGGAAGAAATAAATAAAGCCATCATCGGACAGGAATACATGGTGGAGCGCCTTCTCATCGGTCTTCTCGGAAATGGACACATCCTGCTGGAAGGAGTTCCTGGGCTGGCAAAAACCTTGGCGATAAAAACCCTTTCCGAGGCTGTAAGTGGAGAATTTTCCAGAATACAATTTACTCCCGATTTGCTCCCTGCGGATGTCATTGGGACGATGATTTATAATGTCAAAGAAAATGATTTTTTGGTCAAAAAAGGACCTATTTTCGCTAATTTTGTTTTAGCGGATGAAATCAACCGTGCACCTTCCAAAGTGCAGTCCGCCCTCTTGGAAGCCATGCAGGAAAAACAAGTAACCATAGGCGATGAGACCATGCCGCTGCCAAAACCTTTCTTGGTTTTAGCAACGCAGAACCCGATAGACCAAGAGGGAACTTACCTCCTACCAGAAGCGCAGAGCGACCGTTTTATGCTGAAATGCAAGATAGACTACCCTTCTTTTGAGGATGAGCGAAAGGTAATGCGCATGGTAGCTACAGCCCATCAGCCGAAGATAAAACCAGTAATTTCACTGGAAAACATCTCAGAAGCAAAGGAACTTATCAACCAGATTTACCTTGATGAAAAGATAGAAAAATATATTCTTGATATGGTTTTTGCAACCCGTTATCCTGAGCAATACGGACTTGCGGAGTTGAAAGATTACATCAGTTTCGGTGTTTCACCGAGGGCTTCTATCAACTTGGCTATCGCCTCTCGTGCTGTGGCATTCCTTAAAAACAGAGCTTTCGTGATTCCAGAAGATGTAAAAAGCATCGCAAAAGATGTTCTTCGCCATCGTATAGGGCTTACCTTCGAGGCCGAAGCGGAAAACATCAGCGCAGAAAATATTATAGATAAAATTTTCAGCAAAATACAAGCTCCTTAATATTAATGAGAAAATGCTCCGCTATCATGACATACAAGTGGTGCTGCAGGAAGTTCCTGGACAAATCAGCCTTTGTTTCAGTATCACAGGCTGTCCTCTGCGGTGCGAAGGCTGTCACTCGCCATTTTTATGGAAAAACGGAAGCGGAGAAATTTTGACAGATGAGCTATTTGCAGATTTTTTAAACAAATATAAAAGCATGATTTCCTGCGTTCTCTTTATGGGAGGCGAATGGGAGGAAGAAGATTTGATAAACAAACTAAAAACAGCCGAAGATAACGGACTAAACACCTGTCTTTACACAGGGATGGAAGATGTTTCTGATGAGATTAAAAACCATCTCACTTGGCTAAAAATAGGGCCTTGGATAGCAGAATTGGGCGGATTGGACAGCCCTAAAACCAATCAAAAATTTATAGAGGTAAAAACTAATAAACTACTAAATCATTATTTTGTAAAACCATAAAAATTTAACACCATGATTCGTTTAACACCTTCACAAATCAATAAGAAAATTGATTTTATCCAAAATTACATCAAAGCAGGTAACGCCGCATCAGCTTCTTCTGTGGATGCAAACGCAAATGTAACCTCCAAAAACATCGCAACTATGGAGGCTGAAATCAACAAGGATATCAATATCCAAATCAACCGCGAACTGGTGCGAAGAAAAATCGCAAGTCTTTTTGATGAAGAGACCGCAAATGAGTATGTTCGCCAGATAGAAAACCACGAAATATATGTCCATGACGAAACCTCTCTGAAACCCTACTGCGTGTCTATCAGCATGTATCCTTTCCTACTTGACGGACTTCTGAAAATAGGCGGAGAAAGTAGAGCACCAAAGCATTTGGAAAGTTTCTGCGGTGAGTTTGTGAATTTAGTTTTTGCGGTAAGTTCGCAGTTTGCAGGAGCTTTGGCAACGGTGGAGTTTTTGCTTTATTTTGACCATTTTGCAGCGAAAGATTTTGGCAAAAACTATTTAGAATCCAATACTAAAACCATAGAAAATCACTTACAGCATGTGGTCTATGCAATCAATCAGCCAGCGGCAGCGCGTGGATATCAGTCCGTATTCTGGAACATTTCGCTTTATGACAAGCCTTATTTTGACAGCATGTTTGGCGATTTTGTCTTTCCTGATATGACCCGCCCTGACTGGGAGCGATTTTCTCGTTTCCAAAAATTCTTTATGAAATGGTTTAATGCCGAAAGAACGAAAGCTATTTTGACTTTCCCTGTGGTTACCGCAGCTATGCTCACAGACGGAACTAAGCCTGTGGATGTTGATTTTGCGGAAATGTGCGCAGAGGAACTCAGCGAGGGAAATTCTTTCTTCATTTATCAGTCTGAAAGTGCAGACAGCCTAGCTTCTTGCTGCCGACTGCGAAACGAAATCAGTGATAATACCTTCAGCTATTCACTCGGTGCTGGCGGTGTGGCAACAGGTTCTATCAATGTTATCACACTGAATATCAATAGACTAATTCAGCTAAAAAAAGACATTGCTAAAGAAATTCAAAAAATTCATAAATACCAAGTTGCTTTCCGAAAATTAGTAGAAGAATACAAGGCTGCAGGACTTCTGCCTGTGTATGATGCTGGTTTTATCTCTTTGGATAAACAATTTTTAACCATCGGAATCAATGGAATGGTGGAAGCTGCCGAATATCTGGGCATAGAGGCAAACAACAATACGGATTACAAAAATTTCGTAAGTCATTATCTTAAAATCATTTACGAAGAAAATAAAAAAGCAAAACAGCTCTACGGCTATATGTTCAACACGGAATTTGTTCCAGCAGAAAACCTCGGTGTGAAAAATGCTATTTGGGACAAAAAAGATGGATTGTTCTCGCCTCGTGAGTGCTACAACTCCTACTTCTACCCTGTTGAAAACGAGAAGATTAATGTTTTAGATAAAATTATTCTTCACGGAAAAGAAATCATCCAATATCTGGATGGCGGCTCGGCTCTTCATCTCAATTTAGAAGAAACTCCAAACAAAGAAGGTTTCCTCAAGTTACTGAATGCTACAGCATTAGCAGGGTGTAATTATTTTTGTTTCAATATTCGTATCACTATCTGTAACGACTGTGACCACATAGACAAACGAACTCTATACGAGTGCAGCAGCTGCCATTCTAAGGATATAGACCACGCTACCAGAGTGATAGGCTATCTAAAACGAGTGTCTTGTTTCAGCAATGCCCGCCAGAAAGAACATCAGCTAAGACATTATCATCTTTCAAAATAATGAGCAGACTGGACATCAAAGATATTATAAAAAAAGTAAAACAAATAGAAATCCGTTCCCGCAGGGAGACTGATGCCTCCCTCATGGGTGCGTATCACTCTGCATTCAAGGGACAAGGAATGACTTTTGCAGAGATAAGACCCTACCAGTTCGGTGATGAAATCCGCAGAATAGACTGGAACAAAACTGCCCGATTCCAACAGCCTTTTGTAAAAGTGATGGAAGAAGAGCGAGAACTGACCATAATGCTTTTGGTGGATATATCGGCATCTATGAACTATGGAACGAAAATTTCGCTAAAAAAGGAATTCGTTGCTGAAATCTGCGCAAGTATAGGTTTTTCGGCACTGAAAAACAATGACAAAGTGGGACTTATTCTCTTTGCGGATAAAGTCTATAAAGTTGTCCCGCCACAAAAAGGAAAAAAACACCTTTTGGCTATGATATCTGATATCATTTCATCTGACTACATCGCCTCTGAAACCCATCTGGACAAGGCTCTGGAATATATGATGAATGTTTTCAAAAAGAAATCTTTTCTTTTCGTTTTATCGGATTTTAATGATGATTTTCAAGAAAAAATACTGAAAACCGCTTCTAAAAAACACCAAATTTTAGGGCTAAAAATTTCCGATGAAAAAGACAACGAAATCCCTGACATCGGCTATGCTCTGCTCTCCGACAGCGAGACAGGAAAGCAGATTTGGGTAAATACATCTGACCGCAGATGGCAGGAAAATTTTAGAGAAAATCAAATAAAAAAAGAACAAAAAACAAAGGAAGTTTTCGAGAGTGCTTCGGCAGGATTCATCAGCCTAAAAACAGGCGATGAGTATGTAAAAGAACTAAGAAAATATTTCAAAAAGTAGCAAAAAACATGTCAATAATATCAATAATAGAAATCATTTTAACGATTTTAGTCGCCATAGATAAAAGATGAAAAAATATTTTTTACTTTTCTTTTTCGGAACCGCATTTGGGTTTGCGCAGCAGCTTTCCACGAGTTTGGATAAACAAAAAATAGAACTCGGCGAAACAGCTGTTTTCAAAGTTAAAATAGAAAATCTAAATCAAAAAAATGTAATTTCTGCTCCTAAAAATGGGCTTTTGCCGTTTAGTTTTGAGGAAACGAAAGACAGCATTTCCGAAAAACCAAATAGCTACGAACGAATTATAGAATTTACGATTTACGAGGAAGGGAAACACAGCATTCCTGCTTTGGAATTTAAAATCGGCGAGGAAATCCACCGCACCACGCCTTATGAAATAGAGGTTACTAATCCTACCCAGCAGGGCGAGGAAATCAACGACATCATGCCTAATGAGGAGGTAGAACTCTCTCTTTCAGACTATTGGGAAATGTATAAAAATTATTTCTTCGGCGGACTTGTTATTTTGGGGATTTTAGGATTTGTCTTTTTATTTATTTTTAATAGAAAAGTCAAAAATCTGCGTGTAGAAAATCCAGCTTTGAAAACTCTGAAAAAATTAGAACAGCTAAAAAATAAAAACCTCATAGAGAAAAATGAATACCGACTTTTCTATGTAGAACTGATAGAAATCTGCAGAGGCTATCTTGCTGATAATAAACATATTCCTGCTGACATCCTTCTCACAGAAGATTTGATAGATTTAATGAAAAGTAAGCATTATATTTCGGATGAAGAAATAGAAGTCTTTGAAAAAGTGCTGACTCGTGGAGATTTAGTAAAATTCGCGAAGACCATTCCTGAAAAAAATACGATGGAAAGTGATTTTGACTCAATAAAAAACATTATATATTCTACTCATTTTAACCCTAAAACAGATATAGACAATGTTTAATTTTGAGTTTCATAGTCCGTGGTTTTTGGCTTTGTTTCTATTATTTATTCCTTTAATTATCAAGGATTTAAAGAAAAGAAAACAAAAAGGAATCCTCATACCCTCTACCCAAAATATACAAACGGATAATGGCTATTTTTGGATAAATAAAATACTCACTTTATCCAAATATTTTATCCTCTCTGCCCTGATTATCGCGCTGGCAAGGCCTCGCACCTACACCATTAAAAACAACTATGAACAGGGTATTGACATTGTTTTAGCGGTGGATATTTCGCTCAGTATGCTGGCAAGGGATTTTAGCCCAGACCGACTGACTGTGCTGAAAAAACTTTCTCAAGATTTCGTTTCCCAAAGGGAAAATGACAGACTTGGGTTGGTCATCTACGCCGCGGAAGCCTTTATGAGAGTGCCGCTGACGACCGACCACGAGGTGATTTCTACCGAAATAGAAGAAATGCAGCCTGGCGATGTAGCCCACGGAACTGCCATAGGTGAAGGACTAGCAGTAGCTACCAAACACCTAATAAAAAGTCAATCCAAGAGCAAAGTAATCATCTTGATGACCGATGGAATGAACACCACAAGAAACGCAATGCCTGCCGAGGTAGCCAGCGATTTGGCTAGAAATAATGGGATAAAAGTCTACACCATCGGTATTGGGACGGATGGATACGCAGAATCTCCCGCTGTTGATGGTTTTGGGGATGTATATTTCGTTCCTCAAAAAGTGGAAATAGATGAGCATTTGCTCAATTCTATTGCAGAAAATACAGGCGGAAAATACTTCCGTGCCGATTCTAGCGAGAGTTTAGAATATATATATAAGGAAATCAACCAGTTAGAAAAAACAAAAATCAAAGGAAAGAAAAACTACGAATACACAGAGTTTTTCAGAGTTTTTCTGTGGATGGCGCTGGGATGTCTTTGTCTGGATGCGGTTTTGAGATGGAAAATTTTTAGAGGTATTCAATAATGTTTTTATTGTTTTTCAAAAAAATACTGCCCCTGCTCCAGCCTTGCATAAATATGCTGAAGCCCATTGCTTAGGATAATCTGTGGAGCAGAAATTATGGTATTATATCTCGCTGCCTGCTCGAAAACGCTCTCGGTAAGGGCTATATGAGGGGCTTTGCATTCTAATAATATCTGCGGTTCGGTTTTTTCCGTTACAAGTAAATCTATCCTTTTGGTGGTGCCGTTTAGTTCTATTTTTCGTTCCATGATGAGCGAAGAGAGGCTTTTGCCCTTTATGAAATGAAAATAATGCACCCAGTGCTGCCGCACCCACTCCTCTGGAGTAAGAACTAAATAAGTTCTGCGAACCAAATCATAAATAAAAAATGTATCTTTGTCCTGCTTTATTTTAAAATCAAAATCCTGCTCAAAATTGAGCCTTGGTAATTCCATATTATGAAAGATTTAGAAATTATTTCCAAAAATATTAAAAATAAAGAATTTTCTCCTATTTATTTTTTCCACGGAGAAGAACCTTACTACATAGACCTTGCCGTGAAACTCCTTGAAAACGGCATTCTTACGGAGGAAGAAAAGGCTTTCAACCAGATGATTGTCTACGGAAAGGATTCTTCCTATGCAGAAATACTTTCTTTGGCCGACCAATATCCTATGATGGGTGATTATCAAGTGATTATCGTAAAAGAAGCGCAAGATTTAAAGTTAAATGAAGAAGAACAGGATATTTTTTTGAAATATATAGAAAATCCTGTTCCCTCCACGATACTTGTTTTCGCTCATAAACAAAAGAAAATAGACTCTCGTAAGAAGTTTGCAAAGGCATTAGAAAAGGCGAAAATGCTCCACTACAGCGAACCTGTGAAAGATTACAACCTTTCAAAATGGATTCAGCAGGAATGCGCTTCCCTTGACATCAAAACTGCGCCTAATATTCCTACGCTTTTGGCTGAATATTTAGGAAATGATTTATCCAGAATAGCCAACGAGCTACAAAAACTAAAACTCATTTTAAAAGAAAACGAAATTTTAGATGAAAAACTCATCGAAAGACATATAGGAATCAGCAAGGAATACAATGTTTTTGAGCTGCAGAAGGCTCTCGGGACTAAAAATAGTTCGACAGCGTTCAAAATCGTTTATTATATGGGCAAAAATCCTAAAACCAATCCGCTGGTGCTTACAATAGGGAATTTGTACAACTTTTTTTCCAACATTGTTTTATACCACACTTTGGCGGGACAATCTCCGCAGGTGATAGCTTCTGAGCTAAAGATAAACCCTTATTTCGTGAAGGATTTCGCTGAAGCGGCAAAGTTTTATCCTCTGAAACACGCTACTAGAGCCATCTCCATTCTCAGGGAATTTGATTTAAAAGGAAAAGGACTCGGCACCAACCAAACCGAAGAAAACGAACTGTTGAAAGAAATGGTCTATAAGCTTTTGAACATTGATAAAATCAACATTTGATTTATTTTTTCAATAATTGTAAAAAATCTCCGAAGCGTTTCTTATATTTATCCTTTAATTCTAAAAACTATCATTATGAAACTTTTTAAAAATATTTTTCTGGTATTGTTTTTTGTAGGATTTTCGGTTCATTTGTCCTCACAGCCAAGAACAACGGATAAGATTTTTTCATCAGAAAGTAAGATTTTGGTCATTTCTGGACATCCTAATTTAGAAAAATCTAAGGCTAACAAGGCTATTTTGAAAGAATTAGAAAAACACTTCGGAAAACAAATCAGCATCCGCCGTCTGGATAAGCTCTATCCCAACTATCAAATCAATGTAAAAGCGGAACAAGAAGCCATAAAAAATGCAGATTTTATCATCCTACAGTTTCCTTTGTATTGGTACGGAACGCCTGCACTTCTCAAGAAATGGATAGATGATGTGCTATATGACTATTTCAAAGGCAACAGGCTTTCGGGTAAATTCAAAGATAAGGCGATAATCGCTTCGGTGACCATAGGCGGCTCAAAAGAACGATATTCACCACCGAACAAAACTGTGGAAACCTACCTTATTCCTTTACAAGAAACCTTTGAAGTCATCGGTGCTGGGTGGGCTTCTCCAGTGTATTCGTTTGATGCTGTTCCCTCCAACAAAAACCTGTCAGAGACCTCATTTCAGCATTTTGTGAAACTTATTGATTTAATAAATGAGCACAAAAGTGTTACTGCCCAAGGGTGCTGGTAAAGTTTTTTTCATCTTAAAATCATTGATATGTATCAAGAACTTTTGACCATAAAAGAAGGCGAGCGAACACTGTCCAGTAATATTACTCGGATTAGTAACGACTGGGAACTACCGCCTTCCTATCTTGAATTTACAAGAGAAGTGGGTTTTGGACGGCTCTTGGGACTATTTCTCAATTATATTCCTATGGGAGCGAACAGCCCTTTTTGTGATGCTTTGGAGCATCGTAATGCTTATTGGAAGAAGATTTTTCAGGAATATGTAGATTTAGCCATATTTGACGAAGATGAAGAAATGGAGCTGCTTGCCAACGCTGAGCCCTTTATGGTAAGTGAAAACGGCGAAGTTGTATTTTGGGATATTAGGAAATCTCAAAACGGAGAATATCCTATTTATCTCGTGGATTTTCCTGTGGGAATCTATTTTGCAGGGAATAATTTTCAGGAATTCATCACCAATCTGACCAGCGAAACCACTTACAAATCAATACTAAAATTTCATACCGAACCGTTATTACCCACTTTTGAGCCTTTATCTTTTATTGAATAAATTATTTTATTTAGACAAAAAAGTATGAATTTATGGATTTTGTAGATATATAGATTGGTATAAAAAAGGTTAGAATGAAAATCAAAAAGATGATATATTTATTTTTGTTATCAGTTATTATTTGCTTAGCAATCAGTCTTCTGTGGCTATTTCGAAATCCGTCTTACGAAAAAATAGATAAAGCTTTCATACAAGCATCGGATGCTGCGATTAAAAAAGAAATCCCTGCTTTTAATCTAAATTTTTTGGTAGACAAAGTAGCTTATTCCGAACCTGTTTATTTTCCTAATGGAG
>CAUQQF010000020.1:0-33208 GCA_963520375.1 uncultured Flavobacteriaceae bacterium
CTTGAAGGTGTTTTTTGTAAAGAGCACCTTTGTAAGAAAGGATAGCTCTAGCAGTATCTGTAGGCTGAGCACCGTTGTTCAACCATTTTACTGCAGCATCCACATCTAGTTCGATAGTTGCTGGATTAGTGATAGGATTGTAAGTTCCAAGTTTTGCGATGAATCTACCATCTCTTCTTGCTCTAGAATCTGCTACCACGATGTGAAAGAAAGGTTTTCCCTTTTTTCCGTGTCTTTGTAATCTAATTTTTACTGACATAATTAAATTGATTTAAAATTGGGAACTCGTCCCTGTTAATATTTTTTAAGTCTGCAAATGTAACAAATAAAATTGAAAGTATAAACTTTTTTAGTCAAGAAAGTTTTATATTTTCTCTTTTCGGTTAATTTAGCTTTATAGTTTTGTATAGATAAGTGATAATCAGTGTATAACAAATAATTCCACAGCCAAAGGCTATCAGCATACTTTTAGGAAGGCTGTAATTTAGCATGTATAAACAACAATTTGCTGGAATAGCGGTAGAAAGTGCACCAAAAACTCCATATACAGCTCCGTGTACAGCGCTCTTTTTTTCGGGTGCGACCTCCATTCCACAATAAGGACAATTCCATTTGCTGAAATTAGAAAGGAGAAGCAGCTTTTTTATTTGTTGCTTTTTACTGTAATGAGGACAAACAAAATTTTGGTTTTCCATGTTTTATTTATTCTTTTCTTTCAACTCTTCTTTGTCTTTGTCAGAAGGGTTCCAGACTTTTATTTCAGAATTTTTGTCAATTCCAGAAAGCACCTGCACATTAATACCATCGCTCGCTCCTAATTTTACAAAAGCCTTTTTAAATGAACCATTACTCTGTTTTACTTCCACAAAAGGAACATCTTTTCCGTTCACTTTTTCGTATTGGATAAGGGATTCATCCAGAAGAAGAGCATTTTTCTGTGAACTGAGGATAATTTCTCCATTTGCTGAAAATCCTGCACGAATGTATTCATTATTAGGGTTAAAAACATCGCCTTTTATCGGGAATTTTATAGTTCCGCTTTCTTCTGTTCCTTTTGGTGCGATGAGAGTCACTTTCCCTGAGAAAGACTTGTTCTGGAGGGCTCCTATTATTACATTCATATTCATGCCTTCTTTTATTTTTCCTGCCTGTGCCTCATCTATTTTTCCTTCAAAAATGAGTGAATTTAGGTCTGCGATGGAGCAAATGGTAGTTCCCGCATTGAAGGAATTGGCCTCTATCACTTGGTTTCCTATTTTCACAGGAACTTCTAGGACGGTGCCGCTTGCTTTGGAACGAATTTGAGTTGTAGCCATGCTTTGTAGCTCAGGAGTAGCGCCAGTTCTGGCAATTTGCAAATTTTTTTGTGCAGTGGAAAATTGCTGTTGGGCATTTTTCACATTTTGTTCGGCGCTGTAGAGCTGCTGCTGGGAGGTTAGAAACTCTTGTTTGGAGATAACGCCTTGTTTATAAAGGCTTTCCTGCATCGCAAACTGTTGTTTTTGATTAGCAAGATTGGTTCTTGCATTGTTTATTTGAAGTTGGGCGTTGCTCACTTGCTGTTGGGCATTGTTCACATCGGCTACACTGGGAACGATTCTTAATGTAGCAATGAGCTGTCCAGCCGTTACTTTGTCGCCTTCTTTCACGAGAATTTGGTCAACAATCCCAGAAATATTGGGCTTTATTTCTATTTCTTCTTTCGGAACAATTTTTCCAGTCGCCATCACTTTGTCCTCCATGTCTTGCACAGTGGGTTTTCTTGTAAGAAATTCTTTGCTCTCATCAGAATTGGATTTTATCAAATACATTACAGTTGATCCCAGTAGAGCAACAGCAACTAATCCAAGAATGACATAAATTATCTTTTTCATTATTTTTTTATATTTAAAATTCAACTTTATTATTCACTTCTTAATGCATCTATCGGGCGGATGCTTATGGCTCTTTGCGCAGGAATCATACCTATTATCAGTCCGAGGAAAACCATTATCGCCATTGCTCCGAATACATTTCCGTAATTAACAGTAGGATTGTAAAACGGAATGTCATCTTGGTTTTGGGTGCCGAGGCTTAAAAGCATCAGAACCAGCATTCCCAGCATAAATCCAGCCAGACCAGAGGATAAAGTAATCACTACACTTTCCAGCAAAATTTGGTTTCTCACCTCCGAGGGTTTCGCTCCCAAAGCTCGGCGGATTCCTATTTCTTTGGTTCTTTCTTTCACGGTGATGAGCAAGATGTTGGATATCGCAATGACCCCAGCGATGATGGTAAGTGTCCCCACGATGATTGTCAAAAGTTGCATGCCGTCAAGAAACCCTGTGAGTTTCTTAAATTCTTTCCCAAGGTTAAAAGCTCCAAAAGCATTGGTGTCTTCGGGCGAAACTCTGTATTTGGTTTTTAGTTCAGATTTTACTTTTTCTTCCACGATACTCACATCTGCATCGGGTTTAGAAACAATGGATAAAACACCTACTTTGTCCCCTTCGTTAAACATTTGTGTGAAAGTAGAAAGCGGAATTATAGCGGTTTGGTCGCTCTCTATTCCCACTTTTCTTTTCATTCTAAAAACGCCTATCACATTGAAAAAAACGCCTTTTATGTTGATGGATTTTCCAATCGGATTTTCACCCGCTTCGAAAAGCGTTTTGTAAATCTGCTCACCAATGACCACTACATTTTTGTTTTCAGAAACATCGGAATCGTTCAGGTATCTTCCGTATATCAGCTTTTTTTCAGAAATTTTATTTCCGATAGGGTAGTCGCCGTTTAGGCTGTAAGTGATGCTTTTCCCTCCTCTGGTCATCAGCACTCCCGCTGATCCAAAATTTCCCTTTGAATTTTGTGGAGCGATGTAGTCTATTTCAGGAATTTTCTTTTTTAAATATTCTATATCCGAAAGGTGCGGGTCTATGGTTCTGCCCTTTGGAAAGCCGTCATAAGGAATGGAAGTTTCCTGTCCCCAGAGGAAAATACTATTTGTAGCAAAACTTGAAAATAACTTGTTGAAGCCGTTTTCCATTCCCTTGGCCGCTCCTAAAAGCGTGACATACAGGAACATTCCCCAGCCCACGCCAATCATAGTGAGAAAAGTCCGAAGTTTATTATTTCTGAGTGAATAATAAATTTCCTGCCAAGTATCTTTTTTGAAAATGATATTCATTTTGCTTTTTTTAATGAATTAATCAGCCTCTCAGTGCTTCTATTGGTTTGATTTTTGAAGCTCGGTATGCTGGGACAAAGCCTGCTACCGCCCCTGAAATGACCAAACAGACAAATGCTGAAAATATCGCTCCCCAGCCTACATTTGGGTCTAAAATGAAATATTCTCGTAAATTGTTGCCAATCAGCCTCAGTGAAAGAACCCCTAAAAGAACTCCTATAATCCCCGATAAAACCGTAATTACAATGCTTTCCTGCAAGATAAGCACCACGATGCTTATAGGTCTTGCTCCTATGGCTTTTCGTATTCCTATTTCCAGCGTTCGTTCTTTCACGATGTAAACCATGATGTTACTAATGCCGATAATCCCTGCGACAAGCGTCCCGATTCCTATAAAACCTACGATGATGATGATTACGCTCAGGAACATGGTTCCGTTTTTGGTGTTTTCAGCATTATTAAAAACCCAAATCGCCTGTTCATCCTCTGGCGAAACTTTTTTTCGCTCTTGAAGTTGGTTTTTTAGCTCTTCTCCGAATTGTATCGCTTCATCAGGAGAGAGTTCCATGTTATAGGTTAGAGAAATTTCAGAAATGGTATCAGAACTTTTTTTAAGTTGCTGCATGGTGGTAATGGGAATACTGATGCTTCGCTCTGCCCAGTCACCTTGGTTATCAGAAAAAACACCGATGACTTTGAATATAGTTCCATTGATATCCAGTTCTTTACCGATGGGATTTCCGTTTTTGATGAGGTCGCGATGCACCATTTTACCGATGACTGCTACATTTCTATTTTCTTTGATATCCGCAGGCGAAAGATACCGCCCATCCAAAACCGTTCTGTTTTTGATGTAGACTTCCTCTTCACCAGCTCCATTTATGCCGTAGCTGCCGCTTTCTTTGCCATATTTCACTGTCCAAAAGGTGGAATATATCGGTGAGGAATATTCTATGTTTTTTTTGTTTTCAGTGGTAACTGCCTCTAAATCATCATTATTAAAACTAATGAGCCTATCCGCCTGAAGTCCAGCATAGGCAAGGGAAGTCCGCCCAGAGGAAATAGAAATCAGGTTTTGTGCGCTTCTGAAACCGTCATTAAAGGCGTTTTTCAGACCCGTTCCGATTCCAAAAAGAACAATGAAAATGTAAAGTCCCAGCGCCACTGTAAAGCCAGAAAGCACTGTCCGAAGCATATTGCTCCGAATAGAACTAAAAATCTCCTGCCAGCGGTCTAAATCAAACATCTTTTTTTGGTTGGTTTTTATATGAAAATGTGTTTATAAAACAAATTGCTCGATGACTTCATCGCTTTCTATAATGCCGTCTTTTAGGAAGACATTTCTCTTTGTCTGTGCTGCTACATCGGGCTCGTGGGTTACGATGATGATGGTTTTTCCTTGGTTGTTGATTTCCTGCAGAAGTTTCATAATGTCATGAGTGGTTTTGCTGTCCAAAGCTCCTGTCGGCTCATCAGCGAGGATAATTCTCGGGTCGGTGATTAAGGCTCTGGCGATGGCTACTCTTTGTTTCTGTCCTCCCGAAAGCTCGTTTGGAAGGCGGTTTGCCCAGTCTGCAAGACCCACTTTTTCCAAATAATCTAAGGCTCTTTGGTTTCGTTCTTTTCTGCTTACATTTTGATAATAGAGCGGAAGAGCCACATTTTCCAAAGCAGTTTTATAGCTGATGAGGTTAAACGATTGAAATACAAACCCTAAAAACTTAGAGCGGTATTCTGCGGCTTTGGCCTCGTTAAGATGCTCTATGGGAATGCCATCCAGCTCATAGATTCCACTGTCTTTTTGATCCAAAATCCCTATGATGTTCAGCAGGGTAGATTTCCCAGAACCTGATGAACCCATGATGGATACGAACTCGCCTTCTGAAATATCCAGATTGATTCCCTTCAAAACATGAAGTTTGGATTTTCCGATATCGTAGGATTTTTGTAAATCTTTAATAAAAACCATATGAATTTATTTAAACAGCATCAACATTTCTGACAAATTTAGCAAATTTGTGATAAATATTCATTAAATTTATACAAAAAAAATAGGATTTTATAAAAACTCTTCTCATATTTGTCTTAACAAAATAAATATGAATAAAGATTTTTGTTAGGCGTTTTTAAATGAATTATTAACTTTTAAATTTATAAAAAATGAAATTTAGCGTAGTTTTTTGCTTATATTCAATAGCTTTTTATTTAGCCAGATAAAAGTAGATTCTGTGATTTTATCAGATAAAGCGAATTTAGAAAACTTAAATAACTATCGTGAAAAACTTAGTAAAAATAAGTTAGACCTGTCTTATCATATGAAATTTAATGGGATTTTTCATCGTAATGGGGATAAGAATCCTATGGTTTTTACTGGTAAAGCAGAATATAAAAATGACTTGTTTTTAAATAATATTCACTTTAGTGAAAATATAAAAAAGGAAGATGAAAAGACTTTGTATAATTTTTTTAATCAAATATACAATCTCGCCTATACATATTATTCATTTTCTCAGGACAAAAATAGTATTTTGAGTGATTTCTATTGTATACAAAATGAAAATGACCAGTGGAATTTTAAGGTATATAATAAAAATACAAAAGGGAAATTTAATAAAAATACTTCTGATAGAATGAACTTTGACATTGTATTAGACAGAAAAGGAATGGTTCGGCATATATTTACTTTTTCAGAAACATCTAATGGTTTCAATAGAAAAGGGAAAGATTATATAGAAATACATCTAAGTGTAATTGACAAAAAGTATAAAATAGAATATATAAATGGTAATATTATCAATCCTACTACTAATGAGAAGATAATGTTTAATATTAATTTTGAATAATTTATTCTATTATAAGTGTGAAAAACTAATTAAGTTAAACAAAAAATAGTTTTTTACAAGAAAAATTCTGATATTAGCCAAGAAAAAAATGATAAAATAATGGAAGCAACATTTGAAAAACTGATCTCTTATATTAGTAAAAACCCGCGAATTGTAACAAAAATAGTGGCTTTAGTTTTCTTTTTGTATTTTCTAGGATACAAAATAGGAAAAACGATGGCATTGCTTGATAGATAATTAAAAAAGATATGAAAAAGAAAGTTTTATACACCATATTGCGTGTTTTAGTAATAGTTTTTGTGCTTGGAGCTGTTGCAGAGTCTTTTGGGCGAAGCATAAAAGGTTAGCCTGAAATATTTTTAAAAATCATATTATGAAAATAAAATATATTGTATTAACTATAATCGTTGTAGCTGTTTCATTTATAGGTTATTCTTATTATCAATCTAATAAAAATAACGATAAATACATAGAATTTGAAAAACAAGCCCAAAATGATATAAAAAACAATAAAAAGAAATATTATCATTTCGGATTCGTTCCTATGAATAAGCAGAATGATTTGTTCAATACGCTTGATAAAAATAATGTTCAAATCATCAATATGGACTGTGCTGCTATTCCAGAATTGGTTCATTATAATGATGTTATACTGAGTAGTATAAAATAAAAATATGAGAATTTATAAAATTATTTTCCTTGTTTTTTTCTTTTCTTTTTCTGTGGTCAATGCTCAGAAAAAGTGGACATTGCAGGAGTGTATACATTACGCTTTTGAACATAATCTGCATATCAAACAGAGCAGACTAGAAAAAATGAATCAGGAAAATAATCTAAAAACAGCTAAAAAAGAGCGTATTCCGAGCGTTTCCGCAACGGTAAGCAATACGGCTAATTTTGGGCAAAATCAAGATGTTTTCGGTAACCACCGCAGGAATGATAATTTTAATAATTCTGTGAACATCGGTGCAAGTGTGACCCTCTACAACGGAAGCCGACTCGAAAAACAAATTCAAAAATCTCAGTATGAAGTAGAAGCCAGCGCCTATGATTTGGAAAGGATAAAAAGCGATATTTCCCTTCAGATAGCCCAGCAGTATTTGAATATTTTGCTGAATAGAGAAGTGGAAAATATCAATAAATCCGCCTACGAAAACGCGCAGAAAGTCTACGAAAAAGCCCAAATAACCACCAAAGTAGGGACAACTTCCCAGACGGTTTTAGCGGAAGCAAACGCCTCTATGGCAAGGGAATATCAGAACATGAAATCAGCAGAAGTAAATACCAAAAATGCGCTGTTTTCATTGGCTATACTGCTTCAGCTGGAGGATTATAAAAACTTCGATGTAGCAGGTTGGGATGTAGCAGAAAATGTAGAAAAAACGGATTTTTCGGTAAGTGAAGTTTTGGAAAAGGCTTACAGCTGGCATCCGCAGATAAAGGGAGCAGAAGCGAGAATAAAAGCCTCTGAAATGCAGACAAAAATAGCAAATACGGGTTTCCTTCCTTCCATTACGGCAAGTGCGGGCGTTGGGACATTTTATTTTAATTCGTTTAATAATGATGGAGGCAGAAATTTCGGTCAGCAGTATAAGGACAATTTTGGCCAGCAGATAGGGCTTACTGCAAACATTCCTATTTTTAATAAAGGAATTACAAAAATCCAAGTAGAACAGGCTAAAATAAATGAAGATATAGCCAAAAACAACCTGCAGCAGCAGAAACAAGAGCTTTTGCAAAATATCCAAAAAGCGGAATACACAGCAGAAAATAATTTTGAAGTATATAAATCTGCGGTGGAAGCGGAGAAAAGCTCAAAACTGGCATTGGATTTCATGGAAAAGAGCTATCAGGCAGGGAAAACCTCCATCTACGACCTGAACACAGCGAGAAATAATTATGTAAATGCTCAGGGCGCGGCAGCACAGGCGAAATATAATTATTTATACCAAGTCAAACTGCTGGAGTTTTATGCAAAAGGTTCTTTGGTAGGACTTGCAGAATAGATTTGGAAGAAAAAATATTGAAAACAAAAATCCATAAAACTAATTGGTTTTATGGATTTTTTATAGTTTAATTAAAAACTTAAATCATATCTTTAGGATTTACCCAGCTGTCAAACTCTTCGCCAGTGAGCATTCCCGAGTTTATAGCCTCTTCTCTTAGACTTGTTCCGTTGTTATAAGCGGATTTAGCTATTTTTGCAGCGTTTTCGTAGCCGATATGAGGATTTAGCGCTGTGACAAGCATTAGTGAGTTTTCTAATAAACTTTTGATTTTTAATTCATTAGGAAGAATTCCCGATATGCAGTGCTCATCGAACGAGATACAAGCATCTGCGAGAAGCTCTGCCGATTGTAGAAAATTGTAAGCCATCACAGGTTTGAAAACATTCAGCTCAAAATGTCCCTGCGTTCCTGCAAAAGAGATAGTAGTATCATTCCCAAGAATTTGCGCACAGACCATAGTAACTGCCTCTGGCTGAGTAGGATTTACTTTTCCTGGCATGATGGAAGAGCCAGGCTCGTTTTCTGGGATGAAAATTTCTCCAATGCCACTTCTAGGCCCAGAGGCCATCATTCTGATATCTTGGGCTATTTTAAATAATGAAACAGCGATTTGTTTCAGTGCACCATGGCTTTCTACGATAGCATCATGAGCAGCAAGCGCTTCAAATTTATTCGGAGCCGTGATGAATGGAAGTCCAGTAAATTCAGAAATGTATTTCGCGACTTTTGTGTCGTAGTTTTTTGGAGCGTTGAGCCCTGTTCCTACGGCAGTCCCTCCCAGAGCCAGCTCTCGAAGGTGTTCCAGCGTGTTTGATAGTGCTTTTAGTCCGTAATCCAGCTGTGCTGCATACCCAGAAAATTCCTGTCCAAGGGTTAGGGGAGTGGCATCCATTAGATGGGTTCTTCCTACTTTGATGATGTCTTTGAAATCTTCAGATTTTTTAGCTAAAGAATCTCTTAGTCGTTCCACCGCAGGAAAGGTTTCTTTTACTAATTTTTTGTATGCCGCGATGTGCATAGCGGTAGGGAAAGTATCGTTGGAAGATTGGGACTTATTCACATCATCATTGGGATGAATAGAAGATTTTTCGCCCAAAGTTCCGCCGTTTAAGACATGAGCTCTATTGGAGATTACTTCATTTATATTCATGTTTGACTGAGTTCCAGAGCCAGTCTGCCATATAACCAAAGGAAACTGGTCGGAAAGTTTTCCAAATAGAATTTCGTCACAGACTTGGGCTATTAAATCTCGTTTTTCCAAAGGAAGCACGCCCAAATCACAGTTGGCATAGGCAGCGGCTTTTTTTAGGTATGCAAATGCTTCTATGATTTCTCTAGGCATGGAGCCTTCTTCACCGATTTTGAAATTGTTTCTAGAGCGCTCAGTCTGTGCTCCCCAGTATTTTTCGGCAGGGACTTGCACTTCTCCCATAGTGTCTTTTTCTATTCTGAAATTCATGATGATAATTTTATTTGTCACAAATTTACTTAAAACTTTTTACCTTTGTGGAAATTTAAATTTAACAATGAAGAAAATTTTATTCATCTGGATTAGTCTTTTTTTTCTAACTTCTTGTAAGAATAATGCACTGGTAAACAAGCCATCAGAGAAACAATATGTGTTGCTCGTTTCTTTTGATGGATTCAGGTATGACTATCCAGAGAAATTTAATTTAGAAAACTTTAAAAAACTCAAACAAAAATCCTCCTACGCAAAAGGAGTAATTCCTAGTTTCCCTAGTAAAACCTTTCCTAATCATTACACTATAATTACGGGAATGTACCCAGGGAACCATGGGCTAGTGGATAATATGTTTTATTCTCCAACAGAGGACAAAATCTATTCTATCCCAAATAGAGAAGCCGTGCAAAATCCTAATTTCTATGGAGGAATGCCGCAGTGGCAGTGGCTTCAGAAGCATGGAATGAAGACTGCTTCCTATTTTTGGGTGGGTTCAGAGGCGCCTATACAAGGCGAATATCCTACCTACTGGAAACAATATGATTCTAATGTGCCTTACACCGAAAGAATTCAGCAGGTGATGAATTGGTTTAGGCTTCCAGAGTCGGAAAGACCGCGATTTGTGACGCTTTATTTTGAATTTGTGGATACTGTGGGACATCAGACAGGAACGAACTCCGAAAAACTGAAACAAGAATTACAACTGGCAGATGAGCTTTTAGGGCAAATCATGCAAGAGGTGGAAAATCTAGATCTGCCAATCACTACCATCATCACGGCTGACCATGGAATGATAGATATGACAAGCGAAAAAGGAAAAATAATCATCACCGAAAGCCTTGAAAATAAGCTGAAAGACAAAGCAGATATGATAAACAACGGTATGCACTGCCAAGTTTATCTAAAAAATAAAAACCAAAAAGAGGAAGTTTATCAAGAAATAAAACAATATTTTGCAGGGAACAGCCATGTGAAAGTGTATAAAAAAGAAGAAACACCAGAAAAATGGCATTATAGAAACCACAAAAATATAGGCGATATTTTGATTATTACCGATGCGCCGTACTATATGGTAAAAAGCGAGAAAGACTTTTTAGCAAATAGAAAAGGCATCTGGGGAACTCATGGATATGACCCGTATGTGACACCAGAAATGATGGCGATTTTCTATGCTTTTGGGAATAAAATCAAGGAAAATAACGAGATAAAACCTTTTGAAAATATACACATTTATCCATTTATCAATTATATTTTAGGGGTAGAAAATCCTAAAAATATAGATGGAAAAACCAAGGTTTTGACACCAATTCTTAAAAAATAATAGATAAAAAAGAGATGCTTTTGGGAGCATCTCTTTGTTTTGTTATATTTTCTGCACTAAAATTTTATCACAGACCATTTTGCTGAGGGTTTCAGTTTTTCCACTAAATTCTATTTTCATCGATTGGTCAAATTTTTCTACTTCCAAGATTTTCAGCTCAGAATTTAAACTCAGACTTCTATGATTTAGGTAAGTCAAAAACTCATCCGAGGAATCTATTACCGCCGAAAGAATGGCAGAGTTTCCAGCTTTACACTCGCTTAGTTTTGTTAGGTTTTGCTGAATGATGTTTCCCTGTTTGTCAGGAATAGGTTCGCCGTGTGGATCTACTTTTGGGTAGTTCAGGAGTTCATCCATTTTATCAAAGAAAATCTCGGAATGGATGTGTTCCAATTGTTCTGCGATTTCGTGAACGACCTCCCAGCCGAAGCCCATTTTTTCTACTAAAAACATTTCGGTCAGTCTATGTTTTCTCACCACATGAGCGGCTTCTTTCTTTCCTAATGCTGTGATTTTTATCGGTTTGTAACTTTCGTAGATGACCCAGTTTTTCTGAGAAAATTTTTTCATCATGCTGTTTACGCTGGGCATTTTTATGTTGAGCATTTTGCTTAACTCATTGACTGTGAAAGTATCATCTTTGTCAATAAGATGGAAAATAGCTTTTAGATAGTTTTCTTCATTGAGTGATTTCATAATCAGTATAAACCTCGGCAAATCTAACAATTATTTTTTTAATCACAAATGATTATCTTTACACAAATTTTAGGTGAAAAAAGGAAATAAATAAAGATTTATTTTCGGTGATTAAGGTATGAAGAAAGGAATATTTATTTGGCTTCAGGCGGCGCGGTTGAGAACATTGCCACTATCCGTGAGCGGCATTATTATGGGGGCTTTTATTGCCCGCTGGCGATTGGCTCAGGAGGGGGGCTTTTGGGATTATAGAGTTTTTCTTTTGGCTTTGCTTGTTACGATGCTTTATCAGATTTTGTCTAATTTTTCCAATGATTATGGTGATGGGACAAAGGGAACGGACGATTTCCGTGATGAAAAAGCAGAGAGTAGAGCCGTGGCATCAGGGAAAATTTCAGCAGAGCAAATGAAAAAAGTAGTGATTTCGTTTGCGGTTTTGTCTGCGATAGCGACAGCGGCTTTACTTTATCTGGCGTTTTTTCCTGATTTTGTCACGGAATTTTGGGGTTTTATCGGTTTGGGGATGATGAGCATCTGGGCAGCGATAAGCTATACAATCGGTAAGAAACCTTATGGGTACTTAGGTTTGGGGGATATTATGGTTTTTATTTTTTTTGGATTGGTGTCCGTAGGCGGTAGCTATTTTCTTTTTACTAAAACATGGAATTGGGATGTTTTGCTTCCTGCTTCTGCGGTAGGAATGCTGTCCGTATCGGTGTTGAATCTCAATAACATGAGGGATATGGAAAGCGACCAAAAGGCTGGGAAAAAGACAGTTGCACAGAGGTTGGGATTTAGATACGCGATGATTTATCAGATTGTTCTCATGCAGTTGCCACTGATTTTTATTCTTGTTTTCTTAATGAAAAACAATCTGCATGCACAGGGGAAATACTATGCTTTTATTGTGATGATTTTATTTTTTCCAATGGCTGCACTCCGCCGAAATATTATGAAAGTAAAATCACCAAATGAGCTAGACCCATTCCTGAAACAAGTAGGGATAATTACCCTTATGATGGCAGTTTTGGTGGCTTTGGGATTAAATTATTTTTAAGAAAAAAATTAAAAAATATAAGATTATGAAAGTGAAATTTTTAGGACAAAATTGTTTTTTGTTTTCGTATAAAGGCAAAAATATCTTGACAGACCCATTTTATAATTTCCAAAAGGAGAAATCAGGATTTGATATTAACTCCCAGAAAATTGATTATGTGTTGATTACCCATGCTCATGGAGATCATACGGCGGATGTGGCAGAGGTTATTAAAAACCATCCAGAGGCACAGATTATTGCTCAGCCAGAGATATGCGGATATTTCGGGCATCCTCACTCTATAGATATCAATATAGGAGGTTCTACAATGATAGAAGGCCTGAAAATCAGTATGGTTTCGGCATCTCATACTTCTAGTTTTCCAGATGGGACATATGGAGGGCATCCAGCGGGATATGTTTTAAAATTTGATGGAAAATGCGTGTATTTTGCTGGCGATACAGGAGTTATCTTTGAAATGGGAATTCTACCGCAGTTTTTTGGTAAGATAGATTGTGCTATTCTGCCAGTTGGCGGACATTATACGATGGATGCAGAGCAGGCTGCTTTTGCTTCTTCAGAGCTGATAAAAACACCAAAAGTGATAGGCTGTCATTTTGATACTTTTCCGCCGATTAAGATAAATCATGAACAGGCGAAGGAAGTTTTCCAACAGCGTAAAATAGAGCTTTCCCTCCCTGAATTAGGAGAAGAGTTTGAACTTTAAAACAAAAAAATATCTTTACAAAGCGTAAAGATATTTTTTATTAAATTTATTCCCATTCTATGGTTGCAGGCGGCTTGCTGGAAATATCATAAGCCACACGATTGATGCCTTTTACTTCGTTTATGATGCGGTTGGATATCAATTCCAAAAACTCGTAAGGAAGTTTGCTCCATGTCGCAGTCATAAAGTCTATGGTATTCGCAGAGCGGACCACTGCGGTATATTCGTAAGTTCTCTCATCGCCCATTACGCCAACAGATTTCACAGGAAGAAGCACTATGAACGCTTGGCTTACTTTGTCATAAAGCTCGTGTTTGTAGAGTTCTTCGATGAAAATATCATCTGCTTCCTGAAGAATTCTTACTTTCTCTGCATCTACTTCACCTAAAACTCTGATTCCCAGTCCTGGGCCAGGGAACGGATGGCGGTGAACAAGGTGGCTTGGGATGCCCAATTCTTCACCTACTTTTCTCACTTCATCTTTGAAAAGTTCGCGTAGAGGTTCCAGAAGCTCAAATTTCATATCCTCTGGAAGTCCACCCACATTGTGGTGGGATTTTATCACTGCCGAAGGACCTTTGATAGACTGAGACTCTATCACATCGGGATAGATAGTCCCTTGTGCCAAGAATTTCGCGCCTTCTATTTTTGAAGATTCTTCATCGAAAACTTCTATAAATTCATTTCCAATGATTTTTCTTTTCTGTTCTGGGTCAGACACGCCTTTTAATTTAGCCAAAAATCTCTCAGAAGCGTCTATACATTCGATATTCATATGGAAATGCTCTCCATAGTTCTGCATTACTTTTTTCGCCTCATCTTTCCTGAGAAGTCCCGTATCCACGAAGATACAAGTCAGCTGGTCGCCTATCGCTTTATGGATAAGCACTGCCGCTACGGAAGAATCCACACCGCCAGAAAGCCCTAAAATCACTTTTTGATTTCCGACTTTTTCTTTGATTTCGCTGACAGTTTTTTCTATGTAATTGGTTAATTTCCAGTTTCTTTCTGCCTTACAAATTTTAAATACAAAATTTTCCAGCATTTTTCCCCCCTCCTCACTGTGAGTCACTTCTGGGTGGAACTGCACAGCGTAGAAGTTTTTAGCCTCGTTGGAAATAGCTGCGATTACGCCTGATTTAGCATTGATTTCAAAATCCTTTGGAAGCTCCTTTACTTCGTCAAAGTGGCTCATCCAAACGATAGAATTTTGGCTCACTCCCTCGAAAAGAGCGCAAGGTTTTACAATCTCCAAATGAGATTTTCCGTATTCTCCTTTGGTGCCTTTTTCTACCTTTCCGCCGAGGAGATGCGCCGTAAGCTGCATTCCATAGCAGATTCCTAAAATAGGAATTCCAAGATTAAAAATTTCTTTATCTACCAAATGCGCATCTTCTGCATTTACGGAAGATGGCCCTCCCGAAAGTATGATTCCAGCAGGTTTTTTAGCCTTGATTTTATCTATCGGAGTGCTATAAGGAATAATTTCCGAATACACCTGCATTTCTCGTACTCTTCTGCTAATCAGCTGATTGTACTGAGACCCGAAATCAAGAACAATGATACCATTATTCATATTGATATAGTTTTTTGTTGAAAATTATTTAACTAAACCAATATCTTCTCTGTGATATGCATAGTCAAAATTGATAGCATCAGCATCTTCATAAACCTTTTGCCTAGCCTCTTCGTAAGTGTCGCCAGTGGCAACGAGGTTCAGCACTCTTCCTCCGTCTGTTACGATTCTGCTTCCTTGGTATGTAGCTCCAGCAAAGAAAACTTCACTGTTTTTAACTTTATCTATTCCTTTGATTTCCAGTCCTTTTTCGAAATCACGAGGATACCCGCCAGAAGCTAACACAAGACAAACCGATTTTTTATCTGAAAATTTTAGTTCAATATCTTTTCCATCGATACAATCATTGATAGCATCCAAAAGATTGTTTTCTAAAAGTGGTATAATTGCCTGAGTTTCAGGGTCGCCCAGACGCATGTTGTATTCTAATAGGTAGCATTCGTTATTAGAAACCAAAAGCCCAAAGAAAATAAATCCTTTGAATTTCAGCATGTTATCGTGAATTCCTTTGATGGTAGGATTCATAATATTTTGAACGAAATCTTCCATGTGTGCAGCTGTGAACTCTGGATTTGGAGCAACTGTTCCCATTCCGCCTGTATTAGGACCTTTGTCGCCATTTCCTAATTTTTTATAATCTTTCACAGCGATGCAAGGGAAGAATTTTTCTCCATTAGAGAAAGCAATTACAGAAGCTTCAAAACCTCTCAAGAATTCCTCTACAATGATTCTGATTCCTGCATCTCCATGGATTTTTCTAATCATGAAATCGTGAATGGTAGTTTCTGCTTCAGCTAAATCTTTACATATCACCACACCTTTTCCACTTGCCAGACCGCTCGCTTTTATCACTAATGGGAAAGCTTGAGTTTTCACATAAGCAACCGCATCATTGTAAGAATCAAAAATCTTTGCTTTAGCAGTTCTGATGCCGTAGTCCTGCATGAATTTCTTGGAATAAGCCTTACTGCCTTCTAGTAAAGCAGCCGCTTTTTTAGCTCCAAAAATTCTCAATCCTTCTTTGTTAAACTCATCCACGATGCCCTCCACCAGCGGAGCTTCTGGCCCTACGATAGTAAGTTCTATATCTTCTTTTTTAGCAAACTTCACTAGGTCTGCTATTTCCGTTTCGTAAACTGTTTTTCCTAATTTCTCTGTAGAGGCGTTTCCTTTTGCAAAGTAGAATTGGGTAATTCTTGGGTCATTTTTTAGTTTCCATGCGATGGCAGATTCCCTTCCACCATTTCCGATTATCAATACTTTCATAATTTGAAAATGTTATAATTAAAATATATAGTTCTACAAAAATAAGCAAATTATTCTTAGAATAAAAGAATAATAAACTAAATTTTATCATGAAAATAAATGGCTAAAAATAGGGATATTTTCTAAGCGAAAAAATTTTTATATTTGCCGAAAATTTTAAGTAAGTATAATTTGATAAAAAATCATTTTGTCACAAAAACATTAGAAAAATAATATGTATTGTTCAGCAGAAGAAGCGCTGTCATTGATAAAGAGCAATGATAGGATTTTTTTACAAGGAAGTGCTTGTACGCCTAATTATTTAGTAAGTGAGTTAGCAAAACGAGCAAATGAATTAAAAAATGTAGAAGTTACCTGTATCACGATACAAGGCGATGTAGAAATCACAAAACCAGAATACGAAGATAGTTTCCGTTTTAATGTGATGTTCGTCTCTACGGCTGTTAGAGAGAATGTAAACAGCGGAAGAGGAAGTTTTATTCCTATTTTCTTAGGAGATATTCCAGATTTGTTTAGAAACAATAGAATGCCGCTAGATGTAGCGATTATCCAAGTTTCTCCACCAGATGAGCACGGATATTGTACGCTTGGGCTTTCTGTGGATGTAACCAGAGCAGCAGTAGATACAGCGAAATATGTAATCGCTCAGGTAAACCCTAAAATGCCGAGAACTCACGGAGACAGCGTAATCCACATGAGCCAGATTGACAAAATGGTATGGCATGAAACAGAACTGCTTACAGTAGATTACGGCGCGAAGATAGAAGAGGAAGAATTGCAGATTGGTAGAAATATTGCTGAAATCATCGAAGACCGTTCTGTATTACAAATGGGAATTGGGACTATTCCAGATGCAGTTTTGAAGTGTCTTAATAATCATAAAGATTTGGGAATTCATACAGAAATGCTCAGCGACGGAGTAGTAGATTTGATAAAATCTGGTGTGGTGAATAACAAGTATAAAACTACGCACCCGCATAAATCTGTAACGAGCTTTGCTTTTGGGACAAAGAAATTATATGATTTCGTGAATGATAACCCAGCTTTTGCGTTCCTTGATGTGGATTATACCAATGACCCTCGCGTTATCCGTAGAAACCCTAAAGCAGTGTCTATCAATAGTGCGATAGAATTAGACCTTACAGGGCAGGCTTGTTCGGATAGTATAGGTTCTTACCAATACAGCGGTATCGGCGGGCAGGTGGATTTCATGAGAGGAGCAGCGCTGAGCGATGGTGGAAAACCTATCTTGGCGATTACTGCCAGAACTAAAAAAGGCGTGCCGAGAATCGTTCCTTTCCTAAAAGAAGGAGCAGGAGTGGTTACTACCAGAGGGCACATGCACTATGTAGCTACAGAATATGGTGTAGTGGATCTGCATGGGAAAAACTTCCAGCAGAGAGCAAAAGCGCTTATTTCCATAGCTCACCCAGATGACAGAGAGATGCTGGAAAGAGCAGCTTTTGAGAGATTTAAAAATTTGAAATTCTAAAATTAAGATAGAATATGTTTCATTTGTTCCCTTTCGGAGTTTTCTGGAAGGGAATTTTTTTTGATGATTATGAAAAATTTATTCAGTTTTTTTATCTTTGACAAAAAAATTAACAATGAATTTAGAACAAATTCTCAATTATAGACGCTCTGTGCGATACTATAGCGACACAAAAAGGATAGATACAGAAAAGGTGGCTCATTGTCTGAAATTGGCGCAGCTGGCGCCCACAAGTTCCAATATGCAGCTCTATGAAATGTACCATATCACGGACAAAGATATGCTCAAAAAATTGGCTTCTGCGTGTTTGGATCAGAGTTCAGCAGATACAGCGCAGGAGATGGTGGTTTTCGTGACTCGGCAGGATTTGCATCGTAAGCGTGAAAAAGAAATGCTGCGTTTAGAAATAGAAAATGTCAAGAGAACCAGCCCAGTGGAAAAACAAGAAAAACGCATAAAAAAGTGGGGAATGTATTACGAAAAACTACTTCCAATTATTTATTCTCGTTTTTTTGGAATTTTAGGAATAGCCCGAAAAATAACAGCACTGGGAATTGGACTTTTTCGCCCTATGATGAGGCAGGTTTCGGAGGCGGATATGCGCATAGTGGTGCATAAGAGCTGTGGGCTGGTAGCTCAGACTTTCATGCTGGCAATGGCGGAGCAGGGCTATGACACTTGCCCATTAGAAGGATTTGATAGTTTAAGAGTGAAAAAACTGCTCAAACTGCCCTATGGTGCAGAAATCAATATGGTCGTAACCTGTGGAATCCGCGAAGAAAAGGGCGTTTGGGGAGATAGAACCAGACTTCCTTTTGAAGAAGTGTATAGAAAAATATAAGTCAAAATTATTTTGATTCAAAGTTGTATTTATACTAAAATTCTTTCTATTTTTTTTTACACCAAATTTTTTTTACTGAATGTATCTCATTTTTGACACCGAAACTACGGGATTACCTCAGAACTTTAATGCTCCTTTATCAGATTCTGACAACTGGCCTAGGATGGTGCAGATTGCTTGGCAGCTGCATGATGAAAACGGCGAACTGATAGAGAATCAGGACTATATCATAAAGCCAGAGGGCTATGATATTCCCTTCAATGCGACTAGAATTCACGGAATTTCCACTAAAATGGCGCAGGAACAGGGAAGGGATTTGCAGGAAGTTTTGGAGGAGTTCACCGAAGTGCTCAAGAAAACCAAAGTGGTGGCAGGGCACAATATAGATTTTGACTATAAAATCGTAGGTGCAGAGCTTTTCCGAAAAGGAATAGAGAACACATTAGAAAAAACGCCTTCCGCCGATACTATGGAGCTGGGAACGGATTTCTGTCAGCTGAGCGGAGGGAAAAACGGAAGATACAAATCACCAAAATTAGAGGAACTTTACGAAAAACTCTACGGTAAAAAATTTGATGAAGCCCATAATGCTGCCGCCGATGTGAATGCTACGGCTCAGGTTTTCTTTGAGATGATGCGTATCGGCATTATCCCAGCGGAAAATCTTAAAATTTCCCAAGAGCAGCTGGAAGCCTACCAAAATCTTCACCCTAATCCCATCAAGCCTTTTGCAATCGTTATCAGACGGCAGGTAGAGGATTTTAACAAGAAGAAAAAAACGGTAGATTTTGGGGATACAGATGAGGTGGAAATTGGGGATTACTTTAATTTCCATAATCATAGTATTTTTTCATCTTTACAATCGACCACTTCCATAGAAGATTTGATAAATAGAGCCAAATCTGATAATTTCCCAGCTGTGGGAATGGTGGATTTTGGGAATATGATGGGGGCTTTTAAGTTTATTTCCGAAGTGGAAAATTATAATTCCAAGGTTAAAAAAGCCCATCAAGAATACATTGACCAAAAACAAAAAGCCGAGGAAGAAGGTGTAGAATTTTCTGAAAAAGAGCCGCAGCAGAAAACGATAATTCCTGTTTTGGGGTGTGAATTTTATATCTCGGACAGACCTGAGCAGAAGCAGTTTACCAAAGATGACCCAGACAGAAGGACAAATATGGTGTTGCTGGCGAAGAATTTTACAGGTTATAAAAACTTGGCAAAACTCTCAAGTATAGGTTTTGTGAAAGGATTTTATTTCGGTGTTCCGCGGATTTCCAGACAAATGATTTCGCAGTATAAAGAGGGGCTTATCGCGGTTACTTCTGGGATTTCTGGGGATATTCCAGATGCGATTTTGAATTTTGGGGAGCAGAAAGGGGAAGAACTTTTCAAATGGTGGAAAGAGGAATTTGGTGCTGATTTTTATGTGCAGATTCAGAATCATGGTCTGTACGAAGAGGAGCATGTGAACCAGACTTTGCTCCAATTTGCAGAAAAATATGATGTCAAAATCTTAGCGCAAAACGAAACTTTTTATACAGAAAAATCCGATGCTGATATTCAGGATATCGTAAGCTGTATAAAAGATGGAGAAAAACTCTCAACACCCATTGGTAGGGGTTTTGGGAAGAGGAGAGGACTGGCTTCGCAGGAGTTTTATATAAAAAATACGGAAGAAATCAAGCAGGCTTTTCGCCAGTATCCAGATGCATTTGAGGCATATACGGAGCTGTTGCAGAAATTTGAGCCTTATACCTTGAAGCGAGATGTTTTGCTGCCTGAATTTGATATTCCACAGGAGTTTCAGCACGAAGATGACTTGAAAGACGGCGGAAAACGCGGAGAAAATGCCTATCTACGGCATTTGACCTATGAAGGAGCAAAGAGAAAATACGGAGAAATCACAGATGAAATCGCAGAGCGTTTGGATTTTGAACTGGAAGTAATCGCTAAAACGGGTTACCCAGGGTATTTCCTTATCGTTCAGGATTTTTGTAATGAAGCCAAAAATATGGGTGTTTCTGTGGGGCCTGGGCGTGGTTCTGCGGCAGGTTCTGCGGTGGCATACTGCATCGGAATTACCAATGTAGACCCTATAAAATATGACCTCCTTTTTGAGCGTTTTCTGAATCCAGAGCGTATTTCCATGCCCGATATTGATATAGATTTTGATGATGAGGGAAGGGACAGAATCATCAAATGGGTAATTGATAAATATGGGCAAAGTAATGTGGCTCAGATTATTACCTATTCTGTTTTGGGTGGAAAATCTGCGATAAAGGACGCAGGAAGAGTATTGGATGTGCCGATTTTTGAAACGAATAACATTGCAAAACTCGTTCCGTCTGTGCCAGGGATGAACATCGCAAAAGCCCTTTCGAAATACGATAAATTAAAGGATGAGGACAAAGTTTTGGTAGATGAGATGAAGGCTATCTTGGAGAACCCGAAAGACAGCCGCTATCGTGTTTTGGATTCTGCAAGGAAAATGGAAGGCTGTATCAGAAACACGGGAATTCACGCCTGTGGGGTGATTATCACACCTGAGGATATTTCCAATCTTGTACCTATTTCCATTGCGGCGAAAGATGCCGATATTTTGGTCTCTCAGTTTGATAACTCGGTGGCGGAGAGTGCAGGACTGCTGAAAATGGACTTCCTCGGTTTGAGGACTTTGACCATTATCAAAGATGCTTTAAAACTCATTAAACAAAGATATAATATTGACATAAATCCAGATGAAATCCCACTGGATGATGCGAAGACTTATCAGCTCTTTAAGGAAGGAAGGACAGTTGGGATTTTCCAATATGAAAGTGCTGGAATGCAGAAATATATGAGGGATCTGAAACCAACGGTTTTCGCTGACCTTATCGCGATGAACGCGCTGTACAGACCAGGGCCGATAAAATACATCCCGAACTTTATCAACAGAAAGCACGGCGTAGAAGAAATAGTCTATGACCTCCCAGAAACAGAGGAATATTTGAAAGAAACTTACGGAATTACCGTTTATCAGGAGCAGGTGATGCTTTTGTCACAGAAATTGGCCAACTTTACCAAAGGTGAAGCCGATACCCTGCGTAAAGCCATGGGTAAAAAGCAGAGGAATGTCTTGGATAAAATGTATCCGAAATTCATAGAAGGAGGAAAGGCGAATAATCTGGATGAAACGAAATTACAGAAAATCTGGAAGGACTGGGAGGCGTTCGCAGAATATGCTTTTAACAAGTCGCACTCCACATGTTACGCCCTGATAGCCTATCATACGGCTTACCTAAAAGCCAACTACCCAGCCGAATATATGGCGAGTGTGATGAGTAATAACATCAACAACACTGCCCAAATCACCATGTTTATGGAAGACTGTAAGTCTATGGGCGTGGATGTTCTGGGGCCGGATGTGAATGAAAGCCAATACAAATTCTCGGTGAACGAGAAAGGGCAGATTCGTTTCGGACTTGGGGCGATAAAGGGAATAGGCGAGGGGCCGAGCGAAGCCATAGATCAGGAAAGACAAAAGGGCAAATTCAAGGATGTTTTTGATTTTTTTGAGCGGGTTTCTTCATCACAGGTAAATAAGCGAGTGGTGGAAGGGCTGGTAATGGCAGGGGCTTTTGATGAGCTGGACACTTACCACAGAGCCCAGTATTTAGAGCCAGACAGCTCAGGAAAAACGGCTGTTGAAAAACTCCTCAGATACGGACAAAACTATAATGAAAGTAAGTCCTCTGTCGAAAATTCCCTCTTTGCGGATATGATGGAAGAGGTTCAGATAGAGCGCTTTAAAATCGAGCCTCAGCCAGAATGGTCTAATATGTATAAACTTAATAAAGAAAAGGAGACTATCGGGTTTTATCTTTCTGCCCATCCGATAGATGAGTTTAAGTATCAATACAAGTTTATGCAAGGCTCTTTGAGTAAAAAAAGTATCTTGGAAAAAGAGAGAAAAAATGAGCCAGAAGAGCATTTGGATGTGGCGGAAAGTGGTATAGACGCAGATATTTTAGAGGATGAAAATATAGATTTCGGTATGGATGCCGAGTCAGAAGAAATGGTGGAAGAAACGACCAAAAAAATAGAGCCGAGAGGTTTTCATAACTTCCTGAATCTGGATGAGGTGGAAAATTATAAATCTACAATCATTGCGAATAATGTTCCAGAGACCAGTCTCAGCTGGAAAGACCGCCAAAATAATATGAATAAAGGCAAAGAATACACCGTGGCGGGAATGATTACGGAATATACCGTTCGGGATGGGAAGCGTGGCGGCGAAAAGGTGGCTTTTCTGACCTTGGAGGACTACGCAGGTTCATGCTCTTTCCGTCTGGGAGACAGGGATTATATGAGGCTGAAAGACAAGATAGCTCCACAAAGGTTTGTGATTTTAAAGATAAAATATTCCGTTTCGCAGGATGGAAGATGTTTCGTGAATGTGAATGATGTTTTGGAACTAAGGGATGCATTTGATAAATTTGCAAAATCTTTGACCGTTGTAATGCCGGTTCAGGATTTGAAAAAAGAGGATATAGAGTTTTTCAGAAATAAAATACTTACCAACAAAGGCGAGCATAAACTTAGCTTTTATATCAAAAATCCTGAGGATAACAGCATCATAGAGCTGGTATCTATGCAGCATAAAATAAGAATTGATGATAATGTATTGAAGATGATACACAAGGTCGGTAGATACGATGTGTTTTTGAACTAAATAAATTTTTGGATAAAATAAATATAAAATGATAGCAGTTTTTAAAAAAGAACTTTGGGCTTATTTTGGGAATTGGAGTGCGTGGGTTATCATCGCATCTTTCAGCCTTTTAGGAAGCTTGTTCTTGTTTTTCTTTGAGAATAATTTTAACTTTTTTGATATAGGTGCGGCTTCTATGCAGACTTATTTTGTGCTGGTTCCGTGGCTTTTTATGTTCATCATTCCTGCGCTTAGCATGAAAACTCTGGCAGAAGAGCAGCAGTCAGGAACGCTTGGTTGGCTTTTTTCTCAACCCTTGAAATTGACAGAGATTATCGGTGGTAAATTCCTGTCTGTGTGGTTGATAGGCGTTTTGTGCTTGTTGCCTTCCATCGTGTATTTTAATACGATTTCTACACTCAGCATTCCAGAAGGAAATATAGATTTCGGGATGACTTTGGGTGGATATGCAGGATTGTTGCTGCTTATAGGAGCATTCACAGCGGTTGGGATTTTGGCATCAGCCTTATCATCTAACCAAGTGATGGCATACCTGATAGGCGTTTTTTTATGTTTCTTCATGTTTTTTGGAATAGAGCAGTTGGCTTCGTATAAATTGCTGGGTGGTGGAGATTATATCCTTCAGAATCTTGGTTTTTATTATCATTATATCGCCTTTACGAGAGGTTTGATAGACACTAAAGATGTGTTTTATTTCGGATTGATAATATTTTTAGGGCTAAAAGCAGCCATACTTTTTGTTGAAAGAAAAAAATAAAATATTCAAAATAAGAAGAAAGGAAAAGAAGTAGGGAATTTTGAAAAAATGTATAAAATAATATGAAAAATAAGAAAATAATAATATCTATTGGGATTGTTTTAGTTCTGCTTGTTGGGATTTTTGGTTTCTCCACAAGGATAGACCTTACCCAAGAAAAAAGATACACTCTTACAGACTCCACGATAAAAACCCTGAAAGCGGTAAAAAAACCGATGATGATAGAGGTTTATCTCGATGGTGATTTCCCAGCGAGTTTTAAGCAGTTGCAAAACGAAACCAAATTCATGCTGGAAGAATTCCGAAAAATCAATCCAAAGATAGACTATAAATTCATAGACCCTATTAAGGAAAAAATATCGAGAGATACGCTGGAAGCCATGGGCATGGAGCCGTCTATTTTACCTAATATGAAAGATGGTAAAATCTCTGAAATCGTCCTTTTCCCATATGCGGCGGTGAAGTATAATACCTACGGAACGGCTATTCCTCTGATTATCCAACAGACAGGGATAGATGCATCGGAACAGCTGAATAAGTCTATTGAGAATTTGGAATACAATTTTGTTTCCACCATTAAAACTATGATTACCGAAAAGAGAAAAAATGTAGGGTTTTTGGTTAATCATGATGAGCTTAGACCAGACCAGTTTCAGGGCTTCTTGCAGCTGGCTTTAGATAATTATAATGTAGGGCCGATTATTCCACACACTAGAGGAGAACTCACCATGGAAGATGTTCCTACGCTCCAGAAAATGGATGCCATAGTAATCGCCAAGCCAAGAAAACCTTTTACTAACCAAGAAAAAGTGATTCTTGACCAATACATTATGAATGGCGGTAAAACCCTATGGATGCTGGATGCGGTGAATGCAGATATGGACACGCTCTACCATTCCAAAAAAATAATGGCTTATCCGCAAGACCTTAACCTAACGGATTTTATGTTCAACTATGGTCTGAGAATCAATTCTGCCTTGGTTAAAGATTTCCAAAAAGCGGCTCTTAGGAGAATAGTCGTAGGAGAGATAGCAGGTAACCCTCAGTATGCCAGCTTGTTGTGGCCGTATTTCCCACTTGGGATTAACGAGACAGGAAATCCTATCACTAGAAATATAAATCCTTTGAAATTTGAGTTCCCTACGGCGATAGATACTTTGGGAAGACCAGGGATTAAAACCCAAGTTCTCTACGAATCTAGTAACAGAACGACCCTGAAATCTACGCCTAACTATGTAGAACTGAGTGAGCTACAGAATATAGACAGCCTCAGTGTGATGGAAAAACCATCTACGCCGAAGATTTTTGCGGTGGCTTTGGAAGGGAAATTTAATTCTGCATATGCCAACAGAAGCGAGAAAAATGAGTATCCAAAGTTCAAAGCAAAAAGTGGCGAGAATAAAATGATGGTTATCTCCGATGGAGATGTCGCTAGAAACCAAGTCATCAGAGGAGAACCGCTTCCTTTGGGCGAAGACCTGATGACTAACCAGCTCTATGGTAATGAGCAGTTTCTGAGAAATGCGCTGGAGTATCTTCTAGATGATGACAATCTCATCGAGCTGCGCAGCCGAAGCATAGAAGTTCGCCTCTTGGATGGGAAGAGAATCAATGATGAGAAATCCTACTGGCAGTGGCTGAATCTATTATTGCCGCTGGGAATTATCGGAGGAATAGGCGCATTATTCTTCTGGCTGAGAAAGAGAAAATTTGCATAAAATAAAAATCTACTTCGTTTAGAAGTAGATTTTGTTTTTTGGGATTAAATCATTTAATAAAAGACATTTTATTCTGAAATGGCGATTTCTATTTGTTCTTTATTGTTGTAACCATTGATTGTTTTTGTTTCAGAATCAAAATCTAACCAGAAAAAGTCTTTGATATCAGCCAAAACCGTGATTTTACCTGTGTTTTTATTGAAAGATATCAGTTGGTTTTTAAGCCGATTATCCTCCAAAATAAGATTTTGTAATAAAATATAATTACCAATATCTTCCTGAAATTCACTTATAATCGCTCCGTTTAGGTCTGTTGCTGATTTTTCATCCGTTAGTTTGTAGAATACATAGCCATCATCAAGATATTCGTTTGATTTGGCACAAAAATCATCGAAAATTTTATATTCTTGGCTGTTTTCATCAGGGAGATAGTCTTCTTTTTTTAGTTTAAATTGTTCGTTTTCGAATAGAATATTTTTGCTGGTTTTAATATTTGTTTTTTCTTTAATTCCGAAAAAATCCTCTTTGACAGCCGAAATAATGGAACTAATGCCTGAATATATTCCCCATCCTATCAATAAAAGTATTCCAAATATGAAAAGAAAAGGAATACACAGAAAAAGAAGAAGTTTCATCCAAAAAGAATTATTTTCTGGAGGTAATGCAGAAATTTTAATATTTAAGATTTTCATTTTTTATATTTTGAACAATTTTAATCCGTTTTCTGCCGTAATTTTGTGAATGTTTTTGAGATTCGGAATGGTGTTTTCAGGCTCTTTTAGTTTAGTTTTTAGGAGCTAAAAAATTTATAATTTCTTTATCTTCCCAAAAAATATGGTCTGTAATATGGAAAATTTCCTCTTTATAAGGGTGATTTAGAGCTTCCTCTCGGTCAAGGATTTCTCCTTTTAGTATGTTTTCCCAAGGAACTTCATTTTTATTCAATAACGAAACATTTGCCTGCTGATTTTCATCAACCCAAAGCGCCATCGGGAAACCTGTTACTTTTGTATATTCTTCACTTTCAGGGTTTTCCCATTCACATATACCTATCAAACATTTTACTTCCTTTTCCTCGGCGTGTTCTGTGAAAGTGGCATAGTAAAAAGCAATAGCTTCGTTATCCTTATAAACAAATCTTGTGAGCCAAGTTACCCTATTACCACAGCATTTGCAAGTGGTGTAATTAGGTTTTTCAAATTCTATTTCTATCATTTTATCTATTGTTTTTTATGTTCTAAAAATCTTTTTGGCGTTTTCGGTTGTTATTCTATCAATTTCCTCAAAACTTACTCCATAGATATCCACCAGCTTCCCTGCGATGAGGTTCAGATAAGAACTTTCATTGCGTTTTCCTCTGTGTGGCACGGGCGCCAGATAAGGGCTGTCCGTCTCCAAAACTATTTTCTCCAAAGGTATTTCGCTCAAAAATTGGTCTATTTTTCCATTTTTAAAAGTCACCACGCCGCCAATGCCCAAGCTGAATCCCAGCTCTATCGCCCGCAGAGCCTGAGCCTTATCACCACTGAAACAATGGAAAATTCCGCGCAGGCGAGGGTGTTTTTTTCTTTCCAAAACCTCAAAAGTTTCATCAAAGCTGTTTCGGGTATGGATTACGATGGGAAGGTCTCTCTCCACTGCCCAGTCTATCTGCTTTTCAAAAGCCTTTATTTGTATGTCAAGGGTAGATTGCTCCCAATATAAATCTATCCCGATTTCGCCCACAGCACAGAAATCCCTTTGGTTAAGGTGTTTTTCTACAATTTCTAATTCCTTTTTCCAAGAGTCAGGCTTTACCGAGCAGGGATGAAGTCCCATCATCGCAAAGATTTTCTGCGGATAGGCAGCCTCTAAATCCAGCATTTTTTGGTGAGTTTCAGAGTCTATGGCTGGCAGGAATATTTGGTTTACACCGTTTGCGAAAGCTCTGGAAACGGCTTCCTGTCTGTCTTGGTCAAATTCCTCTGAATAGAGGTGGGTGTGGGTATCTATCATGATTTTAAATAAAATTAAAGAAATAATTATTCACAATCTTCTTTATATTTGCATTTTGATAAAGATAATGAATGGATAGTATATCGATTTTAAAACCGCTAGTACACTATTTTCTGCATTTTGGTTTTCCGTTTTTTATAGCTTATTTTTTTTATAAAGAAACTTGGAAAAAAACTTATTGCATTCTTTTGGCGACCATGCTGGTAGATTTGGATCATCTTTTGGCAACTCCTATTTTTGACCCAGACAGATGCAGTGTAGGTTTTCATCTGCTGCATTCTTATTATGCCGTTGCGGCATATGCTTTGGGATGTATTTTTCTGAAAGGGAATTACCGTGTAGTATCCATCGGACTGCTTTTTCATATGTTCACAGACTGGCAGGATTACTGGCTTTGGCGCTAGAAAACAGAGCTACATTCTCACTTGTCTCATTTTGAAAGCCATCATTTTTGCAATGTTTTGCCCTTTGCTTTTGGCATCTTCGGCTGTTTCTCCCTCGAAAAGTTCATCTACGGTTTCTTTCCAAAGTCCTACCCAGTGGTCAAAGTGGTGTTCCTCCATTGGCACTTGCAGATTTATGGGAATGTGAGCACCTATGGGATTTCCATCGAATTTAATGTCCATAAAGAGTAGTGCCCTCCAAAATAGATACATTTTAGGAAGATGCTCCTCCCAGTTAGTTTTCGCTACATCATTGAAGAAAAATCCTATGACATTATCTTTTCTTACCTTGCTGTAAAAAGTATTTACGAGCAATTCTATATCTTCTATTGTTTCTATATCCTTCATTTGGTTTAATTTTTCATAAGTTCTTCGGCTTGTTGTAGTGCGGCATCTGTGATGGTGCTTCCGGAGAGGATTTGGGCGATTTCATGAAGCCTTTCTTTCTCGCCGAGTGGAATGATGTTTGACTGGGTTTTTCCGTCCACATCTTGTTTCACTACTTTGTAGTGAGAGTTTCCTTTGGCTGCCACTTGTGCATGGTGCGTGATGACGATTAGCTGCATGTTTTTAGCCATATCCTGCATTACTTTTCCTATTTCATCGGCTGTTTTTCCAGAAACTCCAGAGTCTATTTCATCCAAAATCAGAGTAGGAAGTTCTGCGTTTTCGGCCATGATTTTCTTGATAGAAAGCATCACACGAGAGCGCTCACCACCAGAAATAGCACTTTGTATCGGTTTTAGAGGGAAGCCAGAGTTCGCTTGGAATAAAAGCTGAATGTGCTCTTTTCCAAACTTATTAAAGTCTTGATTTTCTGTAAATTCCACTTCTATTTTAGCTTTTTCTAATCCCAATATGGCAAGAAGCTCCTCGGTTTTTTCTTTAAAAATAGGAATAGTCTTTTGTCTATTTTCAAAGAGAATTTTAGCTAAATTATCTAAATCCTGCTGGATTGTATTCAGTTGATTTTTAGTATCTTCTATATCTTTTTCTAAATTCTCCGAATTTTTCTGTTGTGTGGAGAGTTGTTCTCGGATAGCTATAAGTTCCTCAATATCAGAAACCTGGTGTTTTAGCAGTAGGGAGTTTATTTTGTTGAGTTGGCTCGTGAAAACAGCTAGTTCTTCTGGATTGATTTCCGTGCTTTCTATCTCGTTTTCAATGCTGTCCGCGATGTCTTTTAGTTCCAGATAGCTTTCCTCTATTCTTTGGCTTAGCTGTTCTAAATGAGGCGAATTTTCAGAGATTTTTTGAATTTTGTTTTTGATATCGTTCAGACTATCTAAAATTCCCATTTCTTCCTGTTGAAAACGCCCTGATATTTGTCCCAGATTCTCCAAAATCAGCTCGGCGTGTTCGCCTACATTTACCTTGTTTTTTAGTTCTTCTAAATTGATATTATCAAGGTTAAACTCTTGCAGTTCGGATAATAAAAAATTCTGATAATCAGATTCTTTGTTTCTTTCGGCTAGTTGGTTTTCAAGCGAAAGAAGCTCTTTTTTTAGGTTTTGATAAGAGACAAATTTCTTTTGATAATCGCTTATAATTTCTTTGTTTTCGGATAATCCATCGATGATTTTGAACTGATATTCTTCCGAAAAAAGATTGGAAGTTTCGAACTGAGAGTGAATGTCTATCAGTTTGGAAGATAATTCCTTTAAAACATCCAGTGTCACGGGAATATCATTGATGAAAGCCCTGGATTTTCCACTCGGCAGGATTTCTCTTCTGATGATGGTATTCTCCTCAAAATCAAGGTCGTTTTCCTCAAAAAAAGGAAGATAAGAAGAAGTGATTTTAAATTCTGCCTCTACAACACTCTTTTTCTCAGGGTCGGAGATTGATTTTGAATCTGCTCTTTCTCCAAGAATCAGCCTCAAAGCACCTAAAATAATGGATTTCCCAGCGCCTGTCTCTCCCGTGATGACTTGCAGTCCGTTTTCTAGAGAAACGCTGAGATGCTGGATTAGAGCAAAATTTTGTATCGTAATTTTTGAAAGCATTTTCTTAATATTGGTTATAGATTGAAGATTATTTCCACTTATTCCACTTGGATTCTGTATCTCTCGGCGAAAAAGTGCTCATCATTATTCTCAGTTCATTGACATTGATTCCACCATTGTTATTGGAATTAAAAATATTGAAAATTTCATCTTTTTTCGTGTCAATGAAAATGGAAAGAGGATAGTTCAGCTGGAAATTTGTTTCGTAAGCTTTTAGTTTCAGCAGTTCTTCTGCAATGGTTTGTTTTGCAGCGAATTGGTTTTGGCTGCTGAGATTATCCAGTCCTATTCTGTGATAGGAATAATAAACATTTCTTAGAGGAATGCTTCTTTCGTTTAATAAACTGTTGACCAGCAGGCTTCTACTTTTCGTTTCGCCCATGATTTCCCATCCGTCATAGTTGTGATTTTGAGCATTTTGAGAAATTTTTTGAGCCTTCTCGAAATGAGTTTTTCCGCTCAGCTGCTGGAAACTGTCCGCATCATATCCTAAAATAGTATAGATGTAAAAACTAATCACATCTGTAAGGTTTTTCCCAGAAAATTGTCTGTCATTGAATATAAGGTTTTCATTTTCAGTGTATTCAAAAGAAAAACGAGTGTCATTGATATTGATAAGAGGCGTTTCATAGATAGTCCCATAAACAGGGCGAACTGCCTGAACAATGAGGTTTCCTTTAAAGGAGTTTTGGCTCGGTCTTTCCTTGATAACGATAGCAAAATTAGCTTTGATTTTTTCAAAGTTTTGCAGTTTTTTGCCTGTCCAGTTTGTGTTATTGATAAAATCTCTCAGGCTTTTCTCTAATGTTTTGAAAACCTGAGTGTTACTACCTCCTATCTGGCTGTGGTTTACCTGCACATTGGCATAGATTTCCTGTGCATAGGTTAGACAATTAATGGATAGAACGACTAAAAAAGCAAATATTTTTTTCATGCTGTTTCCTAAAATTAAAGGTGCTAATTTAAAATTAAAAATCATTCTACCCAAACAAAAATCTCAATAATGCCTTTTTTATTTTGTGCATTTCAAAAAAAATACTATCTTTGCGCCCATAAATGAGATGTAAGATATGTTAATAGTTCAAGTAAAAGACGGAGAATCAATTGATAGAGCACTTAAAAGATACAAAAGAAAGTATGACAAAACAGGTGTTGTTAAACAATTGAGATCTAGACAGCAGTTTACTAAACCTTCTGTAATACTTAGACAAGGTAAATTGAGAGCTGCTCACAAACAAAGACTGCTTAGCAAAGAAGAGCAAGCATAAGGTTTTGTTTTGAAAATATTTTGAGTCCATTCTTTATTGAGAATGGACTTTTTATTTTTAATTGATTAACTTTGGACTATGATAGACAAGTTTTTGGAATACATTCAGCAAGAAAAACGCTACTCTCCCAATACGATTACCAGTTACCGAAAGGATTTGGAGGATTTCTTGTCTTTCCTAATGGATAGGGAAGGCATGGAAGAGTTGCAGAAAGCAGAAAAGAAAATGGTGCGTAATTTCATTGTTTTTTTGGGTGAGAAAGGATTGACCAAAAGAAGCATCAATAGGAAAATATCTACTCTGAAGAGTTTTTATGCTTTTTTACAGAGAATATCGCTGATAAGTGTTTCGCCTGTGGAGGGCTTATCAACTATCAAATTTTATCCCGAAAAACAAATTCCCTTTTCCAAAGAAGAAATGCAGGATTTGTCCGTTATTTTAGATAGTGGAGAAGTGGAGCTGCTGGATAGGCTCATTATAGAAGTTCTTTATCAAACGGGAATGCGAAGAGCGGAGCTTTGTAATCTGCTTTTAGAGAATGTTCATTTTTATAGAAATGAAATTACAGTGATAGGGAAGGGAAATAAACAGAGGATCGTTCCTATTTCTCCTGTTCTGATGCAGGAACTCAAAGTTTATAATGATGAATATAGAAAACCTAATCCTGATGTAGATTTGTACTTTTTTGTAACACCAAAAGGAAAAAAAATCACAGAAAAATTTGTTTATTTGCTCGTAACTCGCTATCTTAGTGCTGTGTCTTCAAAGAAAAAGAGAAGTCCGCATATCCTTAGACATAGTTTCGCGACACATATATTGAATAATGGAGCCGAAATTTCTAAGGTCAAGAAGATGATGGGACATGCGAGTTTGTCTTCTACACAAGTATACACCAATGCGGATATTGAACAGCTGAAAAATATTTTTAATAAAACTCATCCCAGAGGTAATGCGAAAACGCAATTACCATCTGATGATGAGATAATCTAAGTTTAACACCTAAAATATGTCATTATGGAAATTAGAGTTCAAGCGATGGGGATGACTCCTCATGTTTCACTAGAAGAGTTTATGGAAAAGAAAATAGCCAAACTAGATACTTTCTATGATAAAATCCAAGCGTGTGAGGTTTTCTTGAAATTAGAAAATGTAAGTGGTAAAGAAAACAAAACAGCAGAGATTATTCTAAATGTACCAGGGGATGATATCGTGGTAAAGAAGACTACAAGTTCTTTTGAGGAAAGTATAGACCTTTGTGTGGATGTTGCTAAAAAACTGTTAATCAAAAAGAAAGAAAATAATTAAAAGAAATATTTAAATTTTTAGCAATAAAAATTTGTGGTTTCAAAAAAACTTTTCTATATTTGCAAACGCAAAAAGGAAATAAAGAAGTTCTTTTGAAATCAATGCCTCCATAGCTCAGTTGGCCAGAGCACGTGATTTGTAATCTCGGGGTCGTGGGTTCGAATCCCTCTGGAGGCTCATTTTATAAGGTAGGGGAGATACCAGAGCGGTCAAATGGGACGGACTGTAACTCCGTTGCTTCGGCTTCGCAGGTTCGAATCCTGCTCTCCCCACATTTATAAAAAATATTAAAAAATATTTGTGGGTTTAAGAAAAAGTTCTTACATTTGCAAAGTAAAAATTACCAACAATAAAAAATGCGGAAGTAGCTCAGTTGGTAGAGCGTCAGCCTTCCAAGCTGAATGTCGCGGGTTCGACCCCCGTCTTCCGCTCACAGAAATCACAATCAATAGAGATTGTGATTTTTTTATAAGCCGTTATAGCTCAGCGGTAGAGCGCTTCCTTGGTAAGGAAGAGGTCTCGGGTTCAAGTCCCGATAATGGCTCAATCAAGTAAGATATTGTTTTT
>CAUQQF010000021.1:0-32734 GCA_963520375.1 uncultured Flavobacteriaceae bacterium
CTCTTTAATTTCGAGTAGTTTTTTGATTTCTTTTTCTCTGTTGTAAAATTTCATGTTACAAACATAAGAAATATACATTTCCGAAACAAGTATTTCGGAAACAAATATGTTTAATTTATAAAAATCTATGAATCAAAGTTGAAGGTTTTATTGATGTATACTTTGAGAATTGTTATTATTTATAGTTCCAAAAACCGAGACTTTTTTATTACTAAGATCCCCTCCCTCTTATCCTCTAAAATAACAGTAACATCTCCAGTCATTTTTAGTAGTGCCTTAATTTTACCTTATAAAGTACAAAATCTTATCTCATACTGCTACTTTTAAACTAAATATAAAAAATAAAACACATGCTATCAAAAACCCAAAAGATATAAGAATATACTTCCACGATTTTCCTTCTTTCTCAAATTTTTTAACATAAATAAGATATTTATCATTTCTGTATATAAAATAATATATTATAACAAGTGTAATAATCCCTAAAAGCATAAATACTCCAAAGGGAATATTTCTATAAACTCCAATAATTTTATTAATAATAAAACATATTGAAAATAAAATCAAACTTATACCACCTCCAAAACACGCTCCAATCCCTCTGGATACCAACATACCATCCACCTTTTTTCGTGCTTCATCATTAAACGTAAACGGATCTATTCCTCTCTCGGATATCTTAAAGAAGATATAAAATCCATAGTGGATTAAATTTAAAAAATATTCTATCTTTTTCATCATTATTATTTTATATTATGATAAATATCCACAACTCCCTCTCCTAACTTTTGACCAATAAATCCATAGAACCTGCCCCGATTACAGTACCAAAACCTGCTCCTACAGGACCTCCTAAAACAAAACCTGAACTTGCTCCTATATTTGTTCCTATAGCTCCACCTACTATTGTTCCTAACTAAATTGAGCATTCTTTTTTGATTGCTCTTTAATTTCGAGTAGTTTTTTGATTTCTTTTTCTTTGTTGTAAAATTTCATACCACAAACATAAGAAACAATTGTTTCCGAAACAAACATTTCGGAAAAGATATATTTAATTTATAAAAATCTATAAATCAAAGTTGAAGATTTTATTGATGTATATTTTGAGATTTATAATTATTTACAGTTCTAAAAAACATCTTAAAAGAGAACAAATAAATAAAACGGAAAAAGGAACTATTTTTAGAAAGGATTTTTTGAAGGGATTATAGTTTCAAAAAAGGGTCGGTTTTTGTGCTCAGAATTATAAATAGAAAAAGGATGATAAGCACAATGTGATGATTTAATTTTTTTATAAATTATCTTTTACATATTTCAGTAAAAATAAAAACTGCAATTGTAGATTTAACTAAGGCGCCACTGTCCTGCAACCTTACTTTGTGAGAAAAAAAGTGATTTTTCAACAATTAAGTAACTGATATACAATAAACTAATTTTTGTATCGTGAGAATGAGGTGTGTTTTTCTCATTTTTTAGTGTATTTATTACACCAATAAGGTGTTATTAAGCGTTTATTGCTTTGAAAAAATGCAGCTTTTGAGAAATTTTCTCAAAAATTAGAATCTATAATTATACCCAACAGTACAGGTTATTTCATTCATTTTTGGATGAGGAATATTTTGATTAGTGAGTCTAAACATATTGATAATGTTTAAATCAAAATTATGTTTTTCCCAAGGGGCATAACTTGCTCCTGCTCTAAAATTAAATACACTTGTCCTAATTCCCCTACCACTTGATATGTTATATGAGGCTCCAGAGGAAATCTGCATTTTATCTTTTAGTATTCCTTTATTAAAACTTATGCTTGGTCCAATTATATTGGTGTATTGAGAAGCAGCATAAGTGTTGGTGTAATTGATAGAAGCCGCAATATTCATCTTTCTTTCAGGAAAAGAGATGTTATAGTTAATATTAGCATTATGAAATCTAGAAATTCCGCCTCTCCTTACAATTCCATTTTCTTTGTTAACCATATCATTAAGTGAATAGTTAATATTTATATTTTGTGCTTTTTCCTTTGTTGCTGAAAGAGCATAATTTATATTTATATTCACATTCTGCGAGATTTGTCTATATTGAATAGAATCTCTTGGTTGTTGTATTTGAAGAGGATTATTGTTAATATTATTAAATTGATTAAGCTGATTATTTGTAAACATCGTAAAATTCGAATAAGAAGCAGTAATCATCAATTTATCAGATGCCTGAAAATTGGCATTCACTGTTCCTACCCATCTACTTGTTTGTTTGCCTTTTTGGTTTTGTAAATTATCCCGCTGTCTTCCAATATTAGTTTGTAAGGAAAGTTTGTCTTTTAAAAGATTAAAGGCAGTATTTAAGGTAATGTTTTCGAAATCATTATTAAAATAATATGCGCCTAGTGTTTTATATTCAGGGTCTACTCGTTCATATCGGATACCAAGCATTCCTTTTTTCAAAGTAAAATTCGTTCCAAAATTATAAGCAAAATTATTTGTTGTAGTTGCATTAGATTTAATAAAACTTGCTGCAATTCCTTTATGGGAAGTTCCTTTTGGATATCTTAAATCTTCTGTGAGTGCAGAGTTCGCAACTTCAGCAAAAATCTCTAAGTTATTATATACTTTCACGCTTCCCTGTAATGAAAACACCATGTTTTCTTGTGGCAGCACACCCTTACTTTCTGGATTGCTCTTTAACGAACCCACATCATCTTTTGCATAAAAACCTATGAATCCTAGCTTATATCGTTCTTTTTCCCATTCTATTTTTGTACCATATCCCATTCTTCTATAAGAAGGAATCGTAGCAGGATTGTCATCATCTTCAATGGCTTTGTTTAGCCTTCCAGTCATTAGTGAAACTTTTAGAGGAAACTCAGGAGTGAGTTCTACTCCACCCCCTGTAAATAAAAGTCCATTATAGGTATATGGTGAAAAAGACATCCCTGCATCTCCTAAATACACTTTTATCCATTTGTATTTTGGAGCAATACTAAAGCGATTAAATTTAAAGGGAACTTGATAATTTAACTGGCTTCCCTGATTTGTAAAACTGTATGAAATAGGCAGAGACCAGTTGTAAATACCTAAATTAAGATTTCCATTTAGAAAATAAGTAAAAGGATCCCTAGAATCATTAACATTAGAACCATAAAAAACAGTGCTGGCAGAGACACCACCAGTAATCTTAAAAGGATTTCTTTTTAAAGTTTCTATGGTTCTTTCTCCGATATTTTCTAAATCAATCTCCTCTTGAGCAGAAAAAAACTGCCCCAGCATCAAAAAAAATCCTAAAAGAAATCGCCTAAAATTATTCATATATTTTTGGTTTTCTTATGTTAAGGTTTTTTTTGAACTTTAATATCTGTAAGAATATAAGATCCTTTGCCTTGAGAAACAAATTGTTTGATTTTAATTGCTCCCTTTCTGCCATCCTGAGTCTGGAACAAAATGATTCTCGGTGTGTTTTGTCCTGTAAAAGGAGTTTTGCCTCTATTTGATTCTACAATATTTAAACTATTAAAAGCATTTCCATGCTCAATAGCATCAAAACTGCTTGAGTTAAGCTGTACTCCAACCAATTCTTGTGAGTTAATTATTTTAGTAGAAATTGCGTTAGGAATAGGCAAAAATGCAGTATTTTGAACTTCATTAGGAGAAATAATTTGATTATAAGTAAAACGGTCATCCAAGCCAAAAAATGCAAAATCAATTTTTGCCCCATTACTAGCTGTTACTTCATTTTTGGTGAGAACTTTGCCTAGCTGAGAGGAGAAAAAAGAACCTATTGATGAGTGCGCTGTACTAATTCCCAGTTTGATATTTTTGAAATTCAATAAGTTCTTATTTGCAAATACTTTAATTTGTTTTTGAATTATTTTTGTTCCTTTATCATTAGTTGCTTTTAAAGATATGGTATAGTCTCCAGCTACAGGAAGCACAAAACTAGGGTTGGTTTCGGTACTTTGTAAAGAAGCAGCTCCAGAAACATTCCATACATAGGAAACAGCATCTATGGATTTGTTTTGAAAATTCACAGTTACAGGAGCTTGATAATCACTATTTACAAAATCTACTGACCAATCAAAATCTACTATCATAGCTGGTTTTACATTCACTTCCTTTTCTATAGAATGAGATTCTCTACCATTAGACACAGTAAGTTTTATTTTATGATTTCCTTCTGTAGTAAAAATAACTGTAGGGTTTTGTTCTGTAGAAGTCGCAGGAGAGCCATTTTCAAATGTCCATACATAAGAAGTTGCTCCTACAGATTTATTATTCATTTTTAATTTTACAGGAGCAATATCGCTTCCTTCTCTCTGCCAGTCAAAATCAACTTTTATGGCTGGATCAACACGGATTTCTATTTCTTTGGAATCAGTATTTCCATCCCTATTAGAGGCTTTTAGTTTAATTTTATAAACTCCGCTCTGAGAATAAGTAATAGGTCTAGGGTTTATCTCTGTGGAGGAAGTTCTGTCTGCTCCTTCAAAAGTCCATTCATAAGTATCTGCTCCTGAAGATTTATTGATGATTTTGACCACCACGGGAGCAGAGTAATCATTATTTACCACTTCAATCTTAAAATCTGCTTTTACAGGAACATCTTCTTCCCGTACACAAGCAGCAAAAATAATTGAAATAATAAACAGTCCTATATTTAAAATTGAAAATCTAAAACTTTTCATATTTGTATATCATTTACTTGAAATTAATTAACAATCATCTTTTTTACTTGAGATTCACCTTTCGTTTCAAGGATGATGAGATAAGTTCCTGCAGTGAGATTAGGCTGATTGAATGGAATCTCGTAATTAACAGATCTATTTCTTAAAACAGGAGCAAAAGGCTCATGAGATACCATATCAATGATTCTTAATTTAATATCCGCTTCTTCATAAAGTTTTACGATTACTTTATATTCTCCGTTATTAGGGTTTGGAACTATGGTAAATTCCTTGATATTTGAGGTTCTTGCAGGGTCTATATCTACACCTGAGAGATTTTCTTCTACCACTACATTTTTATAGAAGATTTTTTCACATGCTCCCTGATGACCTTTTAACCCGAAGTTATATGAACCTGTAGAATGGAATTTTACTTCCAAATAATCATCATTTTGCTCTATTACTTGTACTTGGCTAGTTCTAGGAACGATCCATTCCACTCTTTGTGGTCTAGGGTTAGAGGTATTTACAAGTTTTACAGTTCTTTCTACATAGGCTTGTGTAGAAAGCATCATGTGCGGATGAAGCTCCTCAGTAGAATTTCGTACAGTGATTTGGTCTGTTGCTATACAACCTTTGGCATTTGTAATTATAGCGGTATAAGTTCCTACTTGAGAAATTCTAATTTTAGGATTGGTAGAAATTACTCTTCCATTTGCATCTTTCCATTGATAAGTAGCTGTTCTATCACTTACTGTGATATCATATTCTTTTGAATCACCAGCACACAGAGTAATATCCCCTCCTAAATCTACTGTAAATTCTTCTGGGTTGGTAAGAATATATTCTTTTGTCATATGGCAGCCATTAGCATCTGTGAAAGTTAGCACATATTTACCTGCTTTTAAACCAGAAATAGTTTCTCCTGTCATTCCATTTGACCAAACCAAAGAATAAGGAGCTCTTCCTCCCGATGCTCTTACACTTATTTTACCATTAGCAGCTCCATGGCATACAGGATTTTTAATATCTACATCAGTAATTTCTAACTGACCAGGCTGTTCAATTTTGATACTTCCTTTTACGGAACAACTTTTCGAATCAGTTACAGTAACAAAATAATTTCCAGCTCCTAACCCCTCAACTACAGGGGATGTATCTAGTGTATTCCAAAGGTAAGTATATCCTCCAGTTCCTCCTGTTGCAGATACTGTAACTTTGCCATCTTCTAGACCATTACATTTTAAGGTTGTAGAAGAAAGGTTTATTTTTAACTGAGAAGGGAAGTTTAGCTGAAACACCGCTGATGTGGTATTATCATTTCTATCTTTTACAATTAATTTATACTTTCCTGCAGTGAGACTTTCCAAAATATTTCTTGTAGCACCGCTGATATTTGTGAAAACACCTCCAACTTCTTTCTGCCATTGGTATTGATAACCTCCAACTCCACCTTTTACTTGAGCTTTTATGCTGCCATCTTCGGCATTGTCATTGATACCGTTTCCATTTGCATCCAGCTTAAAGGCATCATTGTTATCTTTATGACAAGAAATACCTTGTTCCTGCATAATATCAGCAATAAGTGGGTCTGGCTGGGTAACAATAAATTCTCTTGAAATAATACCACAATTTTGTAAATTAGAAGTTGCTCCTGCATGGTTTTTATCTTTTACAGTGAGATAATATTTCCCTGCTGGAATATTCTTTAAAACTATGGTGAATGGATGAGTTGTTTTATCTGTTGTTATTTGTGAAGAAGGCATCACAGCTCCTGTTGGTGAGTCTTTTCTCCATTCATAATGGTATGAGCCATCTGCAAAAGGAGTTCCTCCTGTTACTCTTACTGAAATATATCCATTACTTAGACCATGTCCTTTGGGCTGGACATTTTCTATGTCAGAAAAAGCAATAGCTTTAGTAGGTTCTGTGATATTAACAGTGATGACTTTATCATTTCCTCTATTATTTTTAGCCATACAATGGTTGGTATCCCTTACCTTCACATTGTAGGTTCCTGCAGGAAGTCCTGTAACTATGGTGTGCTGAGTATGGCTGAAATTAACCCAAGTAGCACCATTATCCAAAGAATACTGATAACTGTTATGCCCGCCAGTTCCATCTATTCTAAAAGCTCCATCATTTCCTCCAAAGCAGAAAACATTGGTCTGTGAAGTTAGTGAGAACCCTACAGGGTCTGGTTTTTTCACTTCAAATTCTACACTATGCTGACCACCATCAGTATAAGTGGGATTACCATTATAAGTTCCTCTTAGATTCAATTTGTATTTCCCTGGAGCTAAGCCTTCTATGGAATAACTAGTTCCAGCTCGAAGAGCCGCTGTTACATCATAGTTGTTTACTATGACTCCTGTATCAGTATTGGTTAGAGTGAATTCTAAAGTTTCCCCTGTTTTTAATGTTCGGTCAAAATTTAAACGAATTTTTCCATCTTCTGAATCAGAACAAGTTACAGGAGATACTGTGTGAGTAGAAATGTGGGGAGCAGAAGGTAAAATATCATACCAAATATAATTTTTTGATTCTCCGTTACAAGTTTTTATTCTGAAAAATATTCGCTTACCAATATCATTTTGAGATAACAATTCAGAGGTTTTAATGGATATATTTTCAGCAAAGTTTGCTTTTGATGGAAGGCTTACCCAGTTAGAATTAGATAAATTTTGCCCATTTTTATAATCTATTATTTGATACTCCCAATTATAGTCTATATTAGAGAAACCTTTAGAGTCATCAGTTACAGATAAATTTATACTATCATCATACCCAATGGAGCTAAAAAGAACATTTGCTTGCTTTAATTTTATAATAGGAGTAACAATCATATCTACATTACTTAGATAACTAACTAAAACTCTTCCAGGTTTGTCAATATTAGAAAAAGTAATTTTTTTGCATCCACTATTAAACTTATAATACTCATCAAAAAATCTTGAATGTATGACACAACCACTGGCACTTTTTCTTCCTCTAGCACCAGTTAACCATATTTGATATAGTTTATCTAATTTCTTTTTATCAAAAGTTAATATCTTATCAATATTAAAGGTTTCATTTTCATGTCCACGACCAAAAGTAAGATCTACCGCTAAGTATTGTTCATCATGAAAGTTCAAATATATTCTAAACCAATGTTTATAACAAGTAGCATTTGTTCTAACAGTGTGAACTTTACCTTTGAATTGTACAGAATATTTTTGTCCCCATACAGTAGAAAATATAAATAACAATAACCCTAATAAAACTCTTTTCATATATTATATTTTTAAAAATTAATGGTTATTTTTTCAGTTTTAGCGACTTGGTTGTTTTCCAGCATAGGTTTTATGTAGTAGGTATATACATTCCCAGAGGAAACAATCTTGTCTTCTAAAAATTCCTGTTTTCCTGATAGAGTTCCCCACAGAGTAGGTTTTTCATCTCCCTTTTGTCTGTATACTATAATTTCGCTTATGTTCTTGCTTTTATTTTTCCAATTCAGCTCTATCATTTTCTTATTTCCATTTGCAGAACCTGCAAGATTTGTAATTACAGCATCAGGAACTATCTTATTACTTCTTAAGGTAATTTCAAGAGACTTATCTGATACTAGATTACTCTTGTCTACTGCCTGAAGATAATATACATATCGTTTGTTGTTTTCTACCTGTTTATCTGTATAGGAATAAAGAGCGTCTATATTTTTAGTTTCATATATTTTTCTTACAGGAGCTTTTGGCTCATCTATATCTTTTCTGAAAAGCTGATGCAGCACGGCATCATCACTATGGCTTTTATGCCATTTTAGTGTGATATCTCCAGTATCCTCCAGCTTATATTCAGCAAACACAGGAGCTTCTGGTCTTATTTTGTCAGGCTTTTCTATTTCTATTATTTCTGATGGCTGGGATTGGTTTTTTCTTTTATCCAAAGAAACTACATAGTAATACACCTTTGAATTAAGGTTTTTCAGCGCTACTTTATCCTCAAATGTATTTTTGGTAATCATTTCTGGAGTCAGTCTCATCATTTCTTCCCCTTTTTGTACTCCTCTAAAAACATGATAACCCCCTAAATCTTTCTCTGTATTAGCTTTCCATTCCAAACGGACAATTCCTGTCGAGTCTATTTTTCCAGTAAGTCCTACAGGAACAGCAGGAGGAGTTTCATCATACAACTGCACCAAAATGGAGAAAGATTCTGTCTGATTATTATCTCCAATAGCTCTTATCTTGAAATAATTAGAAGGAGTTATATTTTTGGTAACGATACTCCTTTGGTTTCTAGAAATGTTTTTTTGTACTACCTTATAGGTATTTTGTCCATCTGTTTCAGAATGTAGAAGTTCAAAGCCTACTATCTGATTTTCTGATTCTTTAGGAAACTCCCATTCTATCTTTACTAGATCATCACTGATTACATCAAAGTTTTTAATCATTGGAGCAGCTTCCATCGCCTTTTTACCTGCTCCTGAAACGATTTCTGAATAGGGACCATAATCTCCAAAAATAGTTTTCCCGCGAATACGGTAGCTGTATTGTACATTATTTTGTGCTAATGAGTCTGCATAGGTCATCCCTTGGGCTGGCTTTCCATCCTTGTCATTCATGTTCATTACAGGTAAATCTCCCAAAGGTTTAAAATCTCTTCCGTTTTCTGATTTTTCAATAAAGTAAGAGGTATAAATATCCCGAAGCTGGAGGTACTCCCACGCCAAGAGGACAGTTTTATCTTGAAATATACCGATGAAATCTAGTGGTTTAGGTAAATCTTGGTAGTCTGAAAGTTGAACTACAGCACTTCCCTTTTCTACCAATAAAGAAGAGGAAACATCAGTGTTGATACTTACAGAATAGAGGTATTTTTCATTGGGTTTTGCTTCTTTATCTACATAAGCCCATCCTGCGAGTTCAGCCACTTTGAAATCCAAATCAGCAGCCATAAGAGCAAAAGCAAACCGCTGGTCTATTTCTTGCGATTTGTTGATAATTCCTTCTATTCCTTCTTTTTTCCCTTCTCCCATTTCTACCTCAAAAGATTCTCCAAAAAGAGACTGTGCGACAATAGCAGCATTATCATTTTCCTCTACATATTTTCTCCATTCTTTTTCTGGTTTTGGAAGAAACCTTCCTAAATCTTTCTGCTCAGGGACAGATAGAGTTTTTCCGTTTCTTACAAGGGTATATCTTTTTAGCTGAAAACCTATTTTATTTGCTTTTTGCCAGGCTACAGGTTCATCTACTGCCCAGCGTAAGGCAATGGCATCTTTCTTTACTCCTGCTTTTAATCTGATATGAGGAACAGGGAGTTCTTTTTGTTCCTTTCTCTGAGAGTAACCAAAATTTAGCCCAAGAATGAATAAAAATAAAAAATAGTTTTTCAGCATATGTTGTTGATTATTAGTCCACTCTGATTAAAAATCAGATGAACTACAATATAAATTACAAAAGTAATAAAAACATTAACATTTATTAACAATATTTTCATTTATTTATACTGCTTTTTAATAGGAATGAAACTCAGGCGTATACATCATTATTTTTGCATAAAATATCTATCTGAATTTATGTATTTTATAAAATCAAGATAATATATTTGGAACATTATCTCTTTTTCTAATACTTTACTCTTCAAAAATATAAAGATTGTTATAGTATTTTCCTCGTAAGTATAACTTCTTTTGGTGATATACTATCTCAAAAGTCTCATCGTCTTCTTGAGGAAAATCTTGTAGTAATTCCAATTCATTATTAGCTAAATTGATATAGCCAAATTTGCACTCTTCATACTTACCGCTTACAAACCATAATTTATTGTCGTAAATCGCATTGGTGTAGGGATTTATGTTTTCGTTCATCTCCTTTTCTAAAACAATTTTTCCTGAAATAGGGTTGAAAATTTGGTACAAATTTCCTAAATAGCCATAACAAAGTTTGTTTTCTTTGTGTAGTGTTGTTGCTAATAGTTGTTCTTTATAGGGAATTTTAAACAAAAGTTGCCATAATACCTCACCTGTTTTTATATCTAATCCTACTACAAAATTTTCTTCATTTCCATTTTTAAAACTATTAATAAATAGTATATTATCAATAATTTGAGGTTGTGTAAAAATAGTAAAGCCTTCAGGTAAGGTGTATTGCCATTCAAAAAAATCTTTTTGCAAATTATACAATGATAAATATTTCTTTCTGTCTGTAATGTACAAGTTATTCTCAAAAATATAAATACAACTATAAAAACCATCAATTTTAAATATTAAGTTACTATCCTTTGTCTTGAGATAATAACTCGTTGTATCATTTTCAAAGTCTATTTTATAACTAATAATATTATCTTTATAAATTTGACACCCATCATTATATCCTTTATTTATAAAGATGAAATCAACCCCTTTTTTTATAATTAAATTTTCTTCATCATAGCCATATATAAAACCATTTGACATAGAAAAGAAACCTTTTTCAATATTGTCTTCATCAATATTTTTCAAAAAAGAATCTTTTTGTAAATATGTTCCATAAGAATCATATAATACAGCCATTACTTTTTCTATTTTTTTTGTTTTTCTCATTTCAATTCAAAAGTAAGCTCAAAGTTTTCTTTAATTTTCTTTCTCAACATATTGATATTTTTAAAGCCTGTCATTTTCTCAGCTATTTTCTCTAAATGTTGTATCTTATTTATATCTTTTGTGTTAAGTAACCCATCAATAGCTTCTAACATATTTTTCTTAAAATCAACAGGATTTTTACTTCCATTGAATATCTTTACTCTTCAAAAATATAAAGATTGTTATAGTATTTTCCTCGTAAGTATAACTTCTTTTGGTGATATACTATCTCAAAAGTCTCATCGTCTTCTTGAGGAAAATCTTGTAGTAATTCCAATTCATTATTAGCTAAATTGATATAGCCAAATTTGCACTCTTCATACTTGCCGCTTACAAACCACAATTTATTATCGTAAATCGCATTGGTGTAGGGATTTATGTTTTCGTTCATCTCCTTTTCAAAAACAATTTTTCCTGAAATAGGGTTGAAAATTTGGTATAGATTTCCTAAATAGCCATAACAAAGTTTGTTTTCTTTGTGTAGTGTTGTTGCTAATAGTTGTTCTTTATACGGAATCTTAAACAAAAGTTGCCATAATACCTCACCTGTTTTTAAATCTAACCCCACTACAAAATTTTCTTCATTTCCATTTTTAAAACTATCAAAAAATAGTACATCGCCTACTATCTGAGGCTGTTTAAAAATAGAAAATCCTTCGGGGAGGGTGTATTGCCATAAAGGCTTTACTATTTCTAAATCTATATTTGTAATTTGACTAGTTTTGTAATTATTTCGTAATAAGAATACATTTTCAGATAATAGATTATAGTAAGCAGGAGCATAAGGTATTTTCCATTTTTGTTTTCTATTGTTATACATCACTAATTTTTCATCTTCCTCTTCTATACAAGCGATAACATTATTAATATTTATAACTTCAAAAAAACTAGTTTCTTCACTTAGTTTTAAGATAGAGTCAAATTTTTGATTTTGGAAATCAAAAAAATATAATTCTTTTGGTGTATTGGAATATAAAATACCATCAACTATATAAGTTGATTTAAACAAATTAGTTATAGATTTAAGGTTAATGTCTAATAAGACATCTTCTTTTGCAAAATATATAGAATCTTTTGTGCTATATATTTCACTAATACTCTCTTCTTTACTTAAAAAAATCATAATTCAATAATTTACTTTAATAGAAAAATATCTTCTAAGTTATCTTTCAAATATCTTCGCAATTTATTAATATTCTTTTCTTGAATTAGTTTAACTGCTAAATTCTCTGTCAAAGGTAATTTATCAATAGCTTCTAACATATTTTTCCTAAAATCAACAGGATTTTTACTTCCATTGAAAATCCATTTGATTTGTGAAAGATTATCAGCATTGCTTAAATCTTTCATAAATTGCTCAGCAAAATCTTTTGGAGGTACTGTTTTTACAGATTTAAATTCATAGAATATTTTGTTAAAACTAAAAGTTTCATCGGTAACATCAACAAATCTACCTCCTAAGGTTGTACTGTTAAATTCTTCAAAAATAAGTTTTCGCCCTTTAAATTGGTCACTGTTTTTAGCTAAATATTCCACTATCCAATTAGCACCATCTCTTTTGCTTACTTCTTGTGTAAGTTGGTTAAGTACTTTGTTAAAATCATTTAAGGTAACGTTATTTTTAGCCATATTGTTAGCAAACAAGTCTAAATTATTCAAGACTTGTTCGTAGCTTACCCCCTCTACTCCTTGTATTTTTGCGAGGAGTTCATCTGTAGCCCCTATTTTTTTTGAGTTTTTATTTGCTCTTATTCTTGTAAGAGTTTCTAATACATCAGCGTTTTTCATCAACTGAGTTCTTCCTGCATCTTTTAGGAGTTTCCAGCTTTTAGCATTTTCAAGGGTTTGTGCCCCTTTGAATGTGTTGTTAAAGAGGTTTATGTCATCAGCTTTCCAACCTAATTTTTTGAGTTGTTCTAAAGTATTTTCTACTGCTTCCCCTATCTTTTCTAAAGCATTTTTGTTACCAATAGGGATAGCTTCCCCATCGATATCGGCTATTCTTAATCCATTTTCATCGACAGGCAGTTTTTCTATATCTGCTTGTTTCAGTTTATCGATGATGGAAATTTTTCCGTTAGGTATACCACAGTAGAGGGTGTTTCCATCTATTTTGAACCTGAGCTCATATCGTTTGAAGTTCTTCCCTGCGGTATTGATTACATATTTAAAGGTTCTACGGGTTGTGTTAAAGGTTACTTTGACCGTTTTACCCGCTATTTTCATGGTGTTGCTGATAGGGTCTAGGAGATCCATGATTTTATTGATTTTTCCTAGTTTCCCTGCCTTCACCATACCGAGCGGAATGGTTATCAGATCAAAGGTAGATTTTCCGTACTGCTGTGCAATCTTCGGAGAAGAACCTGTTGTATGGGCTTGTTTTATATGCTCCCAGAGCATATCCCAAGCACACCCTACATAGGTATCAGAGTCGTTGTATTTATTACATTTTTCTATCCATTCATCAAATTTATCAATGAGTTCTTTTCTAAATTCTTTATCATATAAGAATTGCATTCCCTTATATTGTAGAGAGGCAAGCTCAGGAATACCTTTTACATTTTCTACCAGTCCGTTCCATAGTCCTACCTTAAAGGCAAAAGTAAGATGCTCGGGAGTTACATTTTTTTCTGTTTTGATTCCGCTCTTCTTTATGACTTCTTTAGCAATGATGTCACTAGGGGTAAACTGTGATATAGCTTTGTCCACTTCATACAGAATAGGGTTATATTCTTCTACGGTAGGGTCGTAGAATTTAGGCGGTATTTCGAGATAGGAAATAAGATGAGCCAGACCATCAAATATTGCGCTCATTGGATTTAGTTTTCCTTTCCACCACGACAATACATCGAAAGGGATTTTCTTGAAAACTGCTCTATTTTTGATGATGTTTTCTCTGTTTTCTACCCCTCCCCCTACTGTAAAATCTATGGTAAATTGTTTTTCATCTACATAATTCGCCCATAGATAGATTTCTTTTTTAGATGATTTTTCTAGATCATTAAATAAATTTTGTATTTCTTTTATTCGTTCTGGAGAAGTAGAGGAATCAGTGATAAAAATTCTTCCTTTTATTCCTGTATTTTTATTTGAGATATTCAGCTGGTCTAATATCGGCTGTATATCGATTTTTTTACCAGAGTAGTTAGAAACACCATTGTTTGTTTGTTCATCTATTTTTTCATAATCACAAGTCCAGTAAGACTTAAAGGATATATTATTTTTATCATTATAATTTATATTCTGTTTATGTTTTATTGCATATTCATAAGTAGTGCTATATGTAGGCACTCTACAAACATTTTCATTAATAACATATAGATATACTTTTTCAGAAGGATTAGGATTTTCAATGTATTCTATTTTTTCAGGAAAAGATTTACCACTTTTGGAATCTACATATTCTCCATTTTTATATATATATGAGATTCCATCATGGAATATACCAGGAACAGTTCCCCTAGGATAGCCTCTTACACTATTAATAATTTTTGCACTATCTATAGAAAAAACTCTCCAGTCAGGAGTAAACCATTTTTGACCAGCCAGCTCTCCCTCTTCTTGTTTTTGGAAAGCATAGATTTTTATTTTAGGGTCGTTAATTTGTTTCCAGTCGAAGTGAGATAGTTCAGCGGCGCCGGCGTAATCCATCAGGAGGTTAGTTGAAGACTGAGGTGTTTTGATGAGTTTATTACTCCAAGGGTGCTCTAGTCTGAATACACCGTGTCCGAGCTCATGAGCAGGCGTATTTTTATCCTTGGATTTGTAAGCATATCCATATTGTCCTCCCAGCGGCATGAACCCTTTCTGCCCAGTAGAAGAAGCTTTTTCAGTAATGAACAGTACATATTCATTAATTTTTGCAGGATAAAGCCTGTTGATGCTCTGCTGCATTTTGCTGTAGTGCGACAGGGGATTATCATCAGGAGTTTCAATATCTTTAGTTGTGATAGCCGATATATCCAGTACAGGCTGTTTTTTTATGTCAAAGTTGATACCTGCTCTGCTGTAGGTATTATGTATATTTTTTGCTATTGTATCAAGTTCAGCCTCAGAAGCCTTATCAAGAGGCACGAGGGATAGATTGACATTTTTTGGTTCTAGATGTACAAGTCTAAAAGAACCGATGATTTTTTGTTTCGCCTCTTTTAGTTCTTTTTGTTTCTTGTCTTCTTTGTTTGTTTTCTGCTGATTTTCACTAGGGAGCAGCACTGCCATGATTTCTTCTTCTCCATAGCTGAAAACCCCCTTAAGTTCGAGCTTGTATTCTCTTTGATTTCCAGTATTAGAGATTAATTCAGCGTTGATGAGTTTCCCGCTTCCCAGGACTTTAAACTCTATTTTTGCCTCTTTTAGTTTCGGATCCTCTATGATGATTCTTGCCCCGATGAATTCCTTCTGTCCTTTTACTACCGCCTTGTAAGGAATGACGATGTTTCTTCCTTTGGTATCTTTTACCTGCGGATATCTATCAAAAGGAATTCCCGTGATATCAGGTGTATCAAAATAGAAACGGGAGTTCTTCATTGAGATCCACTTTATGGCCACCCCATTAGCGGAGTATTGTGTAATCTCAGAGATATTTCCTGAAGCAGAAGTTTTTACCCCTTCAGTATTGTCAGCATTAGATTTTCCAGATTTCGCGATTTCTTCACCTTCAGTGACCGTTCCCTGCTCATCTACCTGCCATATTTTTCCGTTGCTGTCAGTGATGGTGTAGTCTCTTCCCGCAGGGAGTTCCTGCACAGGACCTTTGTTTTCTCCATTGGGGTCTATACCTACTATTCTCAGCACCCCAGGAGCAGGAGTCATCACTAATGTGATTTTCTCTATTTTATAGTTTATTTTTATATCTTTTATTCCTTTGTCTCCAAAGATTTCTCCCAGCCCGGCAGAAGCATAGTGTACGGCGGACTCATTGGCATCATACGCTGTTTCTACTGTACCATTGATGAGTTGTTTGTCGGAGTTGAGCTGGATATTATTAAATTTTACTTTGATTTTGGTATCAGCAAGATAAGGCACCTGAATAAAGCCTTCACCTGTGTAGTTTCCAGCGTTTCCTTGCGCCGAGATTACCGTCACGGGGAAGTCTCCCGCAGTGAAGACCTCGTTAGGCGTAAGCTGTCTGTCGTAAGGTTTTTTGTTTGCTAAATCCACATGGGGCATTACCCCGCACTGAGCTGAGTTTTTATTTTGGCTAGAGAAGTTGGTGGTAAAATACTGCACACCGCTGTAGGCAAAGGCATCCGCCTGAGATAAATCATTAGGGTCAAAACTTTTGTTTTCCCCACACACAGCGCCTACACGGTATTCATATTCTGTATTGTTTTCAAGTCCAGAGAGAATGGCTGAAGTCTGATAGGAAGTTTCAGAGAGCCAAGGGGATGAAGAGCCCTTTTTTCTGTATTCTACACGGAACTGTTTAGAGGAAGCACCTTGGAGCATCCATTGTATTTCTGCTCTTCCCCTTGCGGCATTTTTCGCCATCAGGAAAGCAGGAACGGGGCAGTTTTCTACATAATCAAAGAAGAATATTTCAGAGAGCCCGTTGTTTTTATAAACCCCGCCTTCTTGTATTGGGCTGTGGTTATACTGGGGGGTTCCCGATACGGCTTGTACCTGCCAAGCGTATCTTTTTCCTGGTATGAGCTGAGTTTTGTCTACTCCGTAGTAAAGAGAAGGGGCAAAGCTTTCTTCTTTCCATAGTACTCTTGCAGCGAGGAAAGCGGAAACAGGGTCTCTTTGTTTGTCCCAAATTTCTTTTAGGGTAAAGATGTATTTAGTATTAGGAGCGGTCTGCCTTGGAGACCAGTTAAAAACGACGCCTTGGAACTCTGCTTTTTTTGTTACTTTTTCTCCTTTTTGGGGGAGGTTAAGGAAAGGCGGCTCGTAAAGTACCTGATAAACGGAGGCACAAGATTTTTGCGAGAGGTTGTTTTTAGTGTAGAAGTCGTAAGCTTGAAAACAGTATTGGTAAAGTCCATCAGGGAGTGCTTTTGCATAATTAGCGGGACTGATACCAGAGAGGTTTTCGAGTTTAAAGAGAGGTTTTAGGTCTAAATTGGACAGAGAAATGGGGCTTCCAGGATGCAGCATGAAAGGGTCAAGACCATTTATGAAGGGATTAGAAACAGCGATGACTCTTCCGCCGCTTTCTAGAGAGAACTTGATGCCGGTTTTGTGAGGGGGCTCCAAGAGGTCAGTCATGAGGACTTGGAGCTGTAGTTTAGGTTCAGAGTTTAGAGCATAGTCAGATAGCCTGACATTATAGGGCGGGAAGACCACAGGAACCAAACGAACAGGATACTGCTGGGCGAAGCATAGGAGCTGTCCAAGGAGTAAAAATAATATGGATAGATACCGTTTCAAAACCTACTTAATCAGGGATAAATTATAGAAAAGAAGGCGTTTTACACTACACACCTTTGAAATATGACCATAATCTATTAAATCCAATAATTCAAAAAATCATCTAGTTTCTTCTGTAATTCTTTATTGAGTTTTATTTCCATTTTCTTAATATTTTATAATTATAAAATCACTTTCTTTTAATCCTGCTTTTTTCATTTCAGATTTTACATTTTGTATAAATTTAGGATCTACTTCATCAAAACAATGCCATTCTATTTTATCAACTTTATCAGATAAGTTATTCTTAATTATTCTAATATCCTTCATTACTTGGTCTTTGTATGCATTCCAAGTTACTTTTCCAGATTTCACTTCACGGGCAACACCATTTTTTACATTATCTATAATTCTTTTGGAATTTTCTATCTGTATTTCAAATTACAAATCAAGCCCAATATCTTTTAAAATATTATTAATTTCTATAATATTTTTTTTTGTTGATTCAATAGCATTATAAATAGTGTTATAATCTTGAGTTTTTTCTAATTCATTTAATATGAACATAGGGTCAATTCTTGTCGCTCCTTTTGCCCAGTCTACAATGCACATTCTTCCATAAGCAGGGTCTTTTTTTGTGGTGTTTAGCTTCCATTTTCCTCCAATAAGATTAATATATGCCTCTCCTATATAGTAATACATTGATTTCTCGGTGATAATATTTTTTTCAATAAAAATTCTTGAAATATTTTCAATTTCGTCTTTTGAAAAACTAAAATTGTCAATTTCTACTATTTGAAGTAGTTCATTGATACTATTTTCAATTTCTAAAGTATTGTTTTTCATTATGCTAATAGATTATAAAATTAAATTTATCTTTTCCTAGTTTTTGTTGTGCAGATTTTAAAATTTCTATGATACCATTATCTGCTCCTCCAAATAAATGCCATTCTACTCGTTTTATTTCACTTGTAGAATTTAGTAATAAGTAAATATCTTTTTGAATTTGTTTTTTTGTAAAACTATCTGCTTTAAGAAATCCTGATTTTATCTCTCGTGCAGTTCCATTTATAAAATTATCAATATTACGAATACCCAAACTTCCCGCATTAAGAGATAAAGGCTCTCCATTCATTAGTTGTTTAAATTTTTCTTCTGTGAGTTTTCCTATTTCTCTATTTTTATATAGGGTTTTATATTTCTGTTCCCATTTTTCTTTGGAAAGCTTTCCTTTATACTTGCTCCAAGAGTCGTTTAGTATTTTCTCGAAATCGGGAGTTTTCATAAACTCATCTATTTTGTCTAGCTTTTTCTTCACAGCTTCCTTCACCTCATTTCCTACTTTTTTCACCCCATTATGGATGTTATCTGTGGTGTTTTTCAGGCTTTTTATTGCTCCTCCTCCCATGAGGATAGAGGCTACCTGTACAGCATCCTTCCCTACGGTGTGGTTTACAATATAGGACTTATCACTGGTATAGTTATTTTTCTTTTCTTCATAGAAATCTGTTGCAGCATTTTTGATGCTTTCTGTGGAGATGTTTTTTACACTATTCCATAATCCTTCTCTCACTTCTTTTTTAGAGGCGACATCATAACCTAGTTTGATTAGTTGCGGATAGTTCGAAACTTCTTCTACTACACCATCAGAGACGCCAGCAAAAAGAGGAGGGACATGTATATTGGACTGGTTATAATTTTGGTCTTTATTCCAGTAGTTTTCAGGCAGGGCAGCATTTTCCCAGACGCTTTCTCCAAGTTCTCCTATGGTACTGAGCCACTCTCTTCCACTCATTTCTTTTACCCAGAACTCTCCACCATCCTGTGTTTTGAGGGCTACTTTTGCAGATTTTTTACCATCTAGTCCACCTAGTTCATTGAGTTTTTCCTCCATTAGAGAGGCTATCTGCTGTTCTATTTGTTTTTTCTGGCTTTGTGTTTTCTTGCTTCCTTTTTGTTTTAGAGTAAAGGATACAGAGAATTTTCCATTATTATTTTTTACGATTATTTCATATTTTCCCTTACGGTCAGCAATGGTTACTATTGTTTCCTTAACAACTTCTGTTGCACATCTTGTAGATTTAATGGAATCAATAAGAATAGCATTTTTGGGACGAGAAATATCAAATGGTATTTTCCCCTTGAAATAAGGGTTGTCAGATATTTGTTTAGTATTAATATTAACATTTCCTTTGTATATATTGTATTTATAATTATTACTGTCAACATATACTCCCTGAATAAAATATATAGGATAAGTCTTTATACCATTATATTTAAAATTAGGGTCAGTATATAATTCGTGGTTACCTTGCTTATCAAAAACCCATTTATCATTTTTGACTTTATAGAAACCTTTAAATTCTTTCTCATTAAGATGATATGCAGTACCATTATACCATGTATGTCCATTTGGTGTTTCAAATCCATGTAGGACATTATTCTGATATTTTTGTGGAATATTACAATAGAAAATAATTCTAGTTCCTTTAGGTAATTTAATGAGTTTGTTGGATGGAGTTATAAAATAACCATCTTCATGCAAGATAAATTCTTTATCTAAAGCTTCCCCCTCTTCTTGTTTTTGGAAAGCATAGATTTTTATTTTAGGGTCGTTAATTTGTTTCCAGTCGAAGTGAGATAGTTCAGCGGCGCCGGCGTAATCCATCAGGAGGTTAGTTGAAGACTGAGGTGTTTTGATGAGTTTATTACTCCAAGGGTGCTCTAGTCTGAATACACCGTGTCCGAGCTCATGAGCAGGCGTATTTTTATCCTTGGATTTGTAAGCATATCCATATTGTCCTCCCAGCGGCATGAACCCTTTCTGCCCAGTAGAAGAAGCTTTTTCAGTAATGAACAGTACATATTCATTAATTTTTGCAGGATAAAGCCTGTTGATGCTCTGCTGCATTTTGCTGTAGTGCGACAGGGGATTATCATCAGGAGTTTCAATATCTTTAGTTGTGATAGCCGATATATCCAGTACAGGCTGTTTTTTTATGTCAAAGTTGATACCTGCTCTGCTGTAGGTATTATGTATATTTTTTGCTATTGTATCAAGTTCAGCCTCAGAAGCCTTATCAAGAGGCACGAGGGATAGATTGACATTTTTTGGTTCTAGATGTACAAGTCTAAAAGAACCGATGATTTTTTGTTTCGCCTCTTTTAGTTCTTTTTGTTTCTTGTCTTCTTTGTTTGTTTTCTGCTGATTTTCACTAGGGAGCAGCACTGCCATGATTTCTTCTTCTCCATAGCTGAAAACCCCCTTAAGTTCGAGCTTGTATTCTCTTTGATTTCCAGTATTAGAGATTAATTCAGCGTTGATGAGTTTCCCGCTTCCCAGGACTTTAAACTCTATTTTTGCCTCTTTTAGTTTCGGATCCTCTATGATGATTCTTGCCCCGATGAATTCCTTCTGTCCTTTTACTACCGCCTTGTAAGGAATGACGATGTTTCTTCCTTTGGTATCTTTTACCTGCGGATATCTATCAAAAGGAATTCCCGTGATATCAGGTGTATCAAAATAGAAACGGGAGTTCTTCATTGAGATCCACTTTATGGCCACCCCATTAGCGGAGTATTGTGTAATCTCAGAGATATTTCCTGAAGCAGAAGTTTTTACCCCTTCAGTATTGTCAGCATTAGATTTTCCAGATTTCGCGATTTCTTCACCTTCAGTGACCGTTCCCTGCTCATCTACCTGCCATATTTTTCCGTTGCTGTCAGTGATGGTGTAGTCTCTTCCCGCAGGGAGTTCCTGCACAGGACCTTTGTTTTCTCCATTGGGGTCTATACCTACTATTCTCAGCACCCCAGGAGCAGGAGTCATCACTAATGTGATTTTCTCTATTTTATAGTTTATTTTTATATCTTTTATTCCTTTGTCTCCAAAGATTTCTCCCAGCCCGGCAGAAGCATAGTGTACGGCGGACTCATTGGCATCATACGCTGTTTCTACTGTACCATTGATGAGTTGTTTGTCGGAGTTGAGCTGGATATTATTAAATTTTACTTTGATTTTGGTATCAGCAAGATAAGGCACCTGAATAAAGCCTTCACCTGTGTAGTTTCCAGCGTTTCCTTGCGCCGAGATTACCGTCACGGGGAAGTCTCCCGCAGTGAAGACCTCGTTAGGCGTAAGCTGTCTGTCGTAAGGTTTTTTGTTTGCTAAATCCACATGGGGCATTACCCCGCACTGAGCTGAGTTTTTATTTTGGCTAGAGAAGTTGGTGGTAAAATACTGCACACCGCTGTAGGCAAAGGCATCCGCCTGAGATAAATCATTAGGGTCAAAACTTTTGTTTTCCCCACACACAGCGCCTACACGGTATTCATATTCTGTATTGTTTTCAAGTCCAGAGAGAATGGCTGAAGTCTGATAGGAAGTTTCAGAGAGCCAAGGGGATGAAGAGCCCTTTTTTCTGTATTCTACACGGAACTGTTTAGAGGAAGCACCTTGGAGCATCCATTGTATTTCTGCTCTTCCCCTTGCGGCATTTTTCGCCATCAGGAAAGCAGGAACGGGGCAGTTTTCTACATAATCAAAGAAGAATATTTCAGAGAGCCCGTTGTTTTTATAAACCCCGCCTTCTTGTATTGGGCTGTGGTTATACTGGGGGGTTCCCGATACGGCTTGTACCTGCCAAGCGTATCTTTTTCCTGGTATGAGCTGAGTTTTGTCTACTCCGTAGTAAAGAGAAGGGGCAAAGCTTTCTTCTTTCCATAGTACTCTTGCAGCGAGGAAAGCGGAAACAGGGTCTCTTTGTTTGTCCCAAATTTCTTTTAGGGTAAAGATGTATTTAGTATTAGGAGCGGTCTGCCTTGGAGACCAGTTAAAAACGACGCCTTGGAACTCTGCTTTTTTTGTTACTTTTTCTCCTTTTTGGGGGAGGTTAAGGAAAGGCGGCTCGTAAAGTACCTGATAAACGGAGGCACAAGATTTTTGCGAGAGGTTGTTTTTAGTGTAGAAGTCGTAAGCTTGAAAACAGTATTGGTAAAGTCCATCAGGGAGTGCTTTTGCATAATTAGCGGGACTGATACCAGAGAGGTTTTCGAGTTTAAAGAGAGGTTTTAGGTCTAAATTGGACAGAGAAATGGGGCTTCCAGGATGCAGCATGAAAGGGTCAAGACCATTTATGAAGGGATTAGAAACAGCGATGACTCTTCCGCCGCTTTCTAGAGAGAACTTGATGCCGGTTTTGTGAGGGGGCTCCAAGAGGTCAGTCATGAGGACTTGGAGCTGTAGTTTAGGCTCAGAGTTTAGCGCATAGTCAGAGAGCCTGACATTATAGGGTGGGAAGACTACAGGAACCAAACGAACAGGATACTGCTGGGCGGAAACAGAACCAAAAATACCATTGATTACAAATAGAAAATTTAAAAAGTATTTCATAAAATACCCTCTTCTTATGGTTTTAGTTTTATTTCCTCTATTGTTATTATTTTTAAAAGTATCGTTTTGTTTCATTTCGTAGTACAGTTTTATAAACCTATATCCCATTAGGTAAAACCTAATGGGGTAATAGATTATTTAAGCTCATATTCGATTATTTTCTCTGCTCCTGAAGTCTGTCCAGGTAAAATATATTTTATTTTCGCCCTGTATTTTTGTTTAGGAATTACTCCAAAATCAGATTCTAAGAGTTGATTTATTTTTACAGGTCTTGCTTCTGCAGAAGTGTCAATATATTTATTGGCAGCTTTAGAAACTAATTCATACCAGTCAATTTTATAATATCTGAACAGGTCATACTGATATGGGAAGGTGTGTTTTAATAGAGCATTTCCTTCATTAGAATTCAAGAAAGTAATGTACGAATTAAATATAGGCATTGCTTTTACAGGAGGAATTCCTGCAAAATCCTTATCATCATCTGCTCTGCTTAGCACAAGCTGGTCTAACGGATAATCGTCATAAAACAGCATTTTGAACTTTTGTGCGAAAGAATCATCCATTAAAGCAGCAACTTCGATAAGAGGTTTTCCATCCGTATATTTTGTTCCTTGAAGCTCTACAATATCGAAATACTCATCAGCATTCATATTGTTTTGAAGAAACACTAGATCGGAACTAATTCTACCCCACATAGGTCTAAATTTCAAAGATTTAAGTTTATCTAAGAATGTATAATGTCTACTTGTTCTAAAAGTGAAAGAAAGTCTTTCTATTTCTCCATTTTTAGATAGATTTTGTGCTTTTTTGGTTTCAGTGGTTATAGAAACAGCAGATTCTTCTTCACTTTCTTCCGTTTTTCTAGTTTCTATTAAAGTTTCATTATTAGTTGCTCCTCCTTTTGTGTTTTTGGCAATAAGAGCAAAAGTATAATCTTTTTCTTTATCTAGCTTAGGAATACTGAAATGAATAGTATTAGCATTATTGTCGTAAGAAAAATCATTTTCAGTAGGTTTCTCCGCTGCAAACTTACTGATGGTTTTCCAGCTAGGATCATCAAATAAATAATCTTGCCCTCTCTTAAGTTTAATATATCCTTTGTTTGATTCCTTTGTGTAGAAATTATGCTGTTCTACCACAGGGTAGCCATATTGAATGTTTGAAAGTGGAATGCTGCTAGGAGCAGTTCCTGTTGTGAAAACTCTTTCTTCAGTTTCTGTAGCTTTTTTTCCATCAAGCATGATCGTTTCATAGATACCTCCTTTTTTCTCCATGAAACTTACCTGAGCTATAGCTTTGAGGGTTTTATTAGGAGGAAGAATATCTGTAGATATAAAATTAGCTCCGTCTTTGGAAGAAGTATATTCTATATTTCCGATAATTTCTTTACCAGATTCATCCACAATAGTCATTTTTTCTAAGATAATCTTGTAAGTGTGGTCTCCATCATCTTCAGAAATTACAATAGGTTCATTTACCCTCATAGCAAAAGTTGCCTGTGGTATAGCAAAAACATCAATATTCTTATCATTATTTCTTGGTGTAAGGTCTGTGATGATTTTCATACCTCCAAGAACTGAAGCTTTTTCAAGTTTACATTCTTCTCCAAATTCAAGTTTAAAGCGGAATCTACCTTTAATGAGACCTCCAAGTAAATTATAGTAACCACCCAAATAACCTCTTACCCAGAAAGGGTTAGGTCCTCTAGCCTGAAGAAGGGCAGCTACCCCAGCTTTTATAATTGGAATTTTCTTTTTGATAAACCAAAGTTTTATTTTAATACCCAATTCTCCTTGTAGATAGGCATAAGCTTGTCCATTTGCATACCAGCCATCAATACCGATATGACTTCCGCCTCGGTTGGAGCATCGTGCATCTCCATAGTTTTTGAGCATGATATCTGCACCTAACCCTGCCTGAAACCTAGCATAAAGTATCAGGGCGGTCATATCTCCTGTATCAAAATTTAAATGGGCTCCAAAAGCAAAACCTTTCCCTTCTCCAAGAGCATTGAGGTTTTTCATGTAGTCAGCTTCATCCAGACTTATTCCTAATATATTAGCTACTTCTGCAGGAGGTGGAGGGCTTCCAGGGATACGGTTTCCTACCATGAAATAGCTCTTTGCTTCTAGATAGAACTTCCCAAATCCTACTTTAAGCCCGATCATATCGGTAGGGTTTCCGATGTGTAGGTACCATTCTGTTGGAGCTATATGAAGCACAGCCCAGCCTGCTTTTCCATTGGGACCAACTCCTCTGATAACTCCTCCGGCACCATTGATATTGACATCTAAATTTGCATGAAAAATATTATTATTAAAATCATAATTCATGGCTAGTTTTCCATAGATGGTAGAAGGAACACTAGCAGATAATGGATATTGCTCTTCTACATCACTGATATCTAAAACAGCTTTTAGCTTATGATCTTTAAGGGATTGTAGGAATGAGGACTTGCTAACCATCCCTTTAAAGTTCTCTTGCAGTTTTGCAAAAGGTTGTGGAGCCAGCGCAGTAATATTGCTCATAATTACAGCTTCTCCTATAAAGCCGATTTGTGATAATCCCCCGTTCTTATTAGTAGAAACATTAAATCCAGCCATGAAAGACGCTACACTATTGTTCTGAACAGCTCCATAAACGCCAGCTCTTAGTGCAAGTCCTACATTTTCATCAGGTTTTAGTACAATCGCCATATTTTCATAACCAGGCAGTATTGTTTTCTCTTTATCAGGGATCATTCTATAGAAAGCCCCTCCTGTGAAACCTGTAATTTTTATTCCCCCCATAATAGGAACATTCAGGTTGTCCACCTTCCCTTCAAATCCCCAGTATCTGAATGTGCTATAACCAAAGGCGGCATTTACAGATATTTTAGCTCCTTGTAAAGCTGCAATTTCTGCTTCTAATGAAGCATTGAATCCATTTCCATATAATGGATCTTTCTTCATAAGATGTAAATATCCGTTTAATTTTGCTACTCCTACATCAACATTTCTTAAGGAAAGTTTAGATAGTGTGAATCCATTGTATTCCCATTTTTGTCGATAATCACTGCTGGTAATTGCTCCGTGTATGATGAGACCGCCTGAAGCAGAGAACTTGTTTTCTTGTAGACCTACATGGATTTCAAAGCCTAAATCAGCTCGGTTAGCATCTGCAGAAATCACGATATTCCCAATGCTCACAGGAAAACCAGCAAGTCTTTGTTCTCCCTCTACCCCAAAACTTTTTGCAGTAAGAAAAGGAGCTTTAGTTTGTAGAACTAATCCTTCAAACTTAATTCCTTTAAAATGGGCATCTTTTTTTGCATCTTGATCATTAGGAGATGTATTAGCAGCTACTGTAAGTTCTCCATTCAAAATAGCTCTGGGAAGAAATTCCTGATTAACAACTCTAAGTTCTACAGCAGATCCTTTTGCAATGGTAGCTTTTGCACTCCAGATATTGAAATCAATATCATCAACTGTATTTACAGATATTAGATATTCTTCCTCTGTAATTTGTCCTGTATATCCTAGATATTGAGGGATTTTTGAATTTTCATCTGTTGTTTTTTTCTGAATAGGAAGCTGAATTTTTCCACTTAGATTAGCTCCTACGATTTTAGAAGCAGCTAGATCAACTCCTATTTTGTCTAGAGAATATCTCCATGCATTTTCTTTGCTGGTAATGCCTTTTTCAAGTGGAAATAGATTTTCTGCAGAAAATCTTCCTGACACACCATAATTATCAATAATTAAATTTTGTGCTGCTAATCTAACTCTAGAATTTATTTTATCCGAAGTTTTTATTTCCTGAGGAAGTCCTACTTCCAAAGCTCTTACATAAAGCCCACGCCATGATTCTGCCCCAGCAATAAGATATCCCTGCGTAGCATAATATTGAGGAAAAATGACATCAGGGTCATTTCGTAGATCACTAAGGTCGAGAATAGCTTCACTTGCATAAAAAGTAAAATATCCTTTGTCTTTATGCTGAGTCTGCGAAGTAATGGCAAAAGGAGTGATGGAAACTTTAACAAGTAAGTCGTTCCAATCACTAGCTTTTATAGCAAAATCTCCCCTTACTCGGTTAGGTAGAGGGAGAAGTTTTCCATTTTGTTCAACAGGGCTGAGTATGTCTCTTGAAATTTGGATATTTCCTTTTAGAGCCAACTCTTTTATGCCATCACAATCAATTATCACATAAGTATTATCATTAATACTTTCTCCACTCTCCTTGTTTATATGTCCTCCTTCTAAGGTTAGGAGCCATTTATTTTTATTAAAAGGAATATGTATGTCTCCCAAAAGCGAAAGCTTAGCATCTCCTATAATTTTACCATTGTAAGAAAGTTTGATATTTTCTGCTCCAAAATATAATTTTTGTCGTCCTCCATCTATTCCCTTTTGAGGAGTAATTACTCTGGCATATACATTGATAAGAGCATATTCAGGGGTGAATTTTGCCTTGGTAACAACTATGGAATATTCTACATTACCTTTATTCTCACGAAGCCCAACAGGAAGAGTGGTAAGTTCATTGGGGTTAATAGAATAAGCATAATTTCCACTTTGATCTAATTCTTTAAAAGCTCCTATAGCCTTTCCTGTTTCTTTATCTTCAGAAGGAAGTTTATATTTATTTCCTTTTCCTAAATATTCTTGAAAAAAATCCTCTTTAGAAGACGGATGATATTTTATATAGTCTGAGGAATTCTTTAGGAGGGTAGAATCCTTAAAAATATTATTTGAATAAAAAAATTGAAAAAATAAAATACAAAGTATTGAGAATATAGATTTTTTCCTCATATAAAAACACATTTGCAACAAATGTAATGATATCATATTGTTGTAGAATTATCTTTATACATGATTTTTGTCATGTTTTTGTGTTGTATTTAGAAAAACAAGTGTGAAAACAAAGAATTATAACAAATTTAGAATATATATGTCATTATAAGAGTTATTATAATTTAAAATCTATATATCAGGTATTTAACCTATTTATTTTAAATAATTTATTTTTTAATTGAGATAATTAAAATAAATAACTAATTTATTTGTTATGTTTGGAAAAATTTTTATTTTTGGCAAAACAAGTAATAAATAACTAATATGTCTGATAATATATTTGGATTAGATGTTTTATTAAAACAAGAAGAAACGGGATTAGTACGCTACAGTAGTCGTATGTATGAAAAAGATTGGGATAGATTGATTAATCTTAGAAGACACAAAGTAGTAGAACTAGGAGACCGTTCTTATAACAACACATCTGCGATAGAAGAAGCAGTAGAAATTTTGCAGTCAAAATACGATATTCCTCGTGGCGAAACTCCCACAAAACTGGTTAGTGGTCGTCGTGGAAGAGAGGTAAAACATAAGAGCAAAGATACTTCTATCATGCTGAGTAAAGAAACCGTTGATTACATTAAAGATTTTTTGGCATATAAAGCATATGTTCAAGGAGATATAGGTTATACCCGAATGAAATTTTTTGAAGAAGTAATGAATGTTTTAGAGGAGAAATATAATCTTTCAAAATGAGTTCAGTATATCACAGATATGAAGCTGCTGTGAAGTTATCTAATGGCAGGGTAGTCATATATCATAACATTAATACAGGGCTAAAAAAATTTCATCGATTTTTATGCGAAAAGTTTGAAAGTCCTGATAGGTGGGTTTCATACTCTGTGAGGAGAAAGGATAATAAAGAAATTATTGGAAAATATAAAAACTCTATTATAGGAAAGGAACAATGGGCTGTCACCATTTTTACGGTCACCATGGATAATGAAAAAAGAACAGGTGTTTTTATTCCAATAATATATGAAAGAAATGGCAATGAGATTATAAGAAATATGTTTGTTGCTAATAAGACAATTATCAAAAGGAACTCCCTTCTTATTACAATTCCAGAATGGCTTTTTGATAAGATATTGGCTGAATCCAAGAAGGAATTATCAGCTTATTACCAGAAAGAAAAACAAAAATCTTTCATTTTGGAAATAACATTGAGTGAGAAGATGTTCTTTTTGAAAGAGAAAGTGATAACAGAGAGTATACCAGGAACAGAACCAGAACAAGATTATCCATAAAAAAACCGCACAAATCAAATAGATTGGCGGTTTAATTAAGATTTCGTAGAAATCATTTTTGCAATACAAATATATAAAATTTCCATGGAAAAAAGAGAGATTTTAAAAACAAAAATAGAAGAAATTAATTATGATATTATCCAAGAATTTAAGGATAATCCAAATATTCGTACAATCCTTTATACAGAGAGACTTTATAGTTTCATGAGAAAAAAGGATTTGACTCTCTTGCCTACCAAAATAATCAATGTAATTCTCAGTGCGGTCAAAGATGAGCAACAGAAGTATATCAAAGAAGCGTCTCTACCTGGAATTATTGTAGAAACTCCTGTTAGACAAATGAGCTTTGAAGATATTTTTCAAGACTGGGCGGAAAACACAAGAGCTAGGTTTACAGTGAATTTCAAATCGATAAAACTTGATAAAGACATAAAAAACAGAGAGCTTTTCGAGGCATTTATCTATTTATCAAACCTTAACTGGCAAATCATCAATGATGTAGAAACAGGGGATGTGGAGCTGGTACCTTTCATAGAAGCGGTAAAATGGAACAAAAATAAACAATATATCCAGTTCAATATGCATAAAAAAACAATGGAAAGCTTATTGGACATGAGTAAATTTTTAAAATTAGAAAATGATTTCGTAATGAATTTGAAAAGTGCAAAAACGCTATCTTTCATTTTCTGGTTATCTAAATTCATCCCGTACAATGGAACAACAATAAGTATTCAAAAATTTGTAGAAGAAATGAATCTTAGTAGTAGTTATCCTTCTAAAATTGATGAATATCTGAAAAGAATTCGTGCAGAAATTAATAGTGGAAATTATGCCTATGGATTTAATTATTCATTTGAAAACAAAAATATAAAGTTTCAATTATATTATAAAAAAGAGGCTATCGGAAAAATTGAAGAAATAGAAGATTTGGAAGCTTTGAAGCGGCAAAGAGCCTTATATCACATTTATAGCGTAAGAGAACTATCTCCTGAAAACAAGAAAAAAATAGAAAACATTTATAAAGCACTGGGATATGAAAAAACCTCAAGTCTTCTGAAGAGAAAAATAAACAAGGATTTGAAAAATGATGCATATATAGAGGCTGTAATGAATATACTAAAAGGGGTAGAATGAAACTCGGGGTTTGTAAGAAGAAAAGAACTCTAAAAAATATAGGTAAAATAAAGTGATAATGAAAACAAAGATCTTCTTACATTATCCAATTTAAATAAAAATCATATTAAATTATAAATAATGAAAATAGAAAAGCACAACTTCTTACATTATCCAAGCTAATTAGTAAAAACGATAATAATAAATGTGAATAAATAAAAATAAAACACAATAATAAAAAAACAACAAGCTGATATACAGACATATAAATTCTAAATAAATATAAGAATACAATTTTATAAATCGGGGTTTGTAAGAAATAAGCAGGGGTTTGTAAGAAGTCAAATCGGGGTTTGTAAGAAAAAAGTAGGGGTTTGTAAGAAGTCAAATCGGGGTTTGTAAGAAAAAAGTAGGGGTTTGTAAGAAAAAAACACTCATAAAACATTGATTTTCCTTTGATTATGGTAATCATATAAATATAATAAAAAAAATAAATTAATATTATATAATAAAAAGAATAAATATGTCTTGTTAATAAGTATAAACAAATAAGTCCAAAAATGATTTCATGAAGAGTGTGGAATCAGTTATATAACTTTATTAGTTAATTTATTTTATATTTTTTTACATATTTCAGTAAAAATAAAAACTGCAATTGTAGATTTAACTAAGGCGCCACTGTCCTGCAACCTTACTTTGTGAGAAAAAAAGTGATTTTTTAGTATTTAAACTGCTGATATACAGCAAACTAATTTTTGTATTGTGAGAATGAGGTGTGTTTTTCTCATTTTTTAGTGTATTTATTGTGCTAATAGGATGTAGTTAAGCACTTATTACCCTAAAAAAAATGCTGTTTTTAAGAAATTTTCTCATTCTTAATAAGAAACAACATAAATGTTACAAAATTCATTACTTCCAGTATTATCAAATGATACTTTTTAGATAATAATTTCATTTTTAATAATAAAATAAATAAGATAAATCAAATAATTATTGGTTATAACTGATTTATTTTATATTTTTGTGGTAAATATTAAGAATGAAAACAAAAGTTATTTCTATCATTACAGAAAAAGGAGGAGTTGGAAAAACAACAACAACAATACATCTTGGAGCAGCTCTAGCAGAGAAAAAGAAAAAAGTTCTTTTGATTGATTTTGATGCACAGAGAAATTTATCCATTGGATACAAAATTCCAAAAGACTATTCATACACGATTAAAAACCTTTTGGAAAAAACGGGTGAATTTAGAATGGTTCAGAAGGGCGAAAACCTTTTCATTTTAGCTGGAGATAGAAATATTGAAAAATCAAAAAGGGATAGGAATATTTTAAGAGAAATGCTTAATATTTTGGGAGAAAAATTAGCCTTTGATTATATTATTATTGATTGTCCACCCCGCCCTTTGACTGGAGATTTGGGACTTGGAGAGATGGCTTTAGCTTCATCAGATTATGTGCTTTCTCCTATTGAGGCAGAAGAATATTCCATTGAAGGGATCAAGGAATTGTTGCCAAGTTTAGTAAATATCAAAAATAAATATAATCCAAAATTAGAGTTTTTAGGCTTTTTCTTTAATAAAGTTCTTACTAACACAAGAAATTTTAGAGAATATAGGGAGTTGGCAGTGGAACAAGCAAAAGGATATTTCTTTAATACTTTTATCAGACAAGATGTAAATGTAGAAAACGCTAAAAAAGAAGGAAAAACAATATTCCAAGTAGCTCCAAACTGCCGAGCAAGTGAGGATTATAAAAATCTGATTGAAGAAATAATAAACAAGATAAACAAAATAAATAACTGATTTAATTAAATATAGTATTATTTTTTTTATTAATAATAATTTTTATAATAAGGAATATTTCATTCAGCAAAAAAAAATAAAAAGGGAGCTCTCTAAAAACTCCCTCCATATTGAAAAGTTTTACAACTTTTCAGAGACTTGTGTGTGAATAGTTTTATTAGGTAAACTATCAAAATTTAACGCTTTTAGAGATGTCTCAAAGTATTTTTAATAAACACTATGCCCTCGCTTTGTGTTTAGTTCTTTTCCTAAATCATTATTTTTCCAACTATAAAACCAATTCGATGAATATTTTGACAATTCCTTGAGAGTATTATCTTTATCTGTTTCTGGAGTGTTTTTATCAAAAAAATGAATTTTTTCTAAAATTTTTTTTCTAAATTTTTCTACTTCATCATCAGAACTCCCAACATACGGACAAGTTAAAATATCTATTAACAAAAAAACACTTTCTGCATCATTGGGAGCAAAGGTATTAAATTTTTTATTAATAATTTTCCGCAAATGATTTCTTATGTTATCAAATTTATTGTCTCTTTTTATATAAAATAGTAGTGATAATATTGTAAAGTAATTTAGATTGGAATTACTATTTTTTTCAATATCAAATACTCTAAAATTCTTGTTGATTAATTCTTCACTAAACTGATAATTTTTTCCCAATTCTGAAATTATTGTCAATAGATACAAGGTTTCTACTTCTGTATATTCAAATGAAGTATTTTTTT
>CAUQQF010000022.1:0-30072 GCA_963520375.1 uncultured Flavobacteriaceae bacterium
CTCCCAGCCTTTTGTAGGTAAGTCCCCAGTGGTAGATGTATTCGGTGTTTTTGATGAGGGCGGAAAGGACAAGAAGAGAATTAAGAACTATCCACATTTTAGCTAACATTTTGATTAACAATGATTTATCATCAAAGTTAAAATAAGACCTAAAGTAAAGCATCAATAGTAAAACTGCCATCACGATGGACAAAATGACCACATTTACACGGCTGTGCGTGTCTGCGGAAAGGTTCGTCAGCCTATTTGTATCAACTTGAAAAAACTGTTCATAATTAAAAACCAGAATAAAAACCAGCAAAAGAAGATTGAGCAGAACAAAAGTCAGCACGCCTATTTTTCTTTCAGAATCAAGGTCTAAAAACTCTAAAAATGGTTTAAATTTCTGATTTTTAACTCTTTCTGAAAATTCATTTTGTAAAAATTGATTTCGGCGCAAGAAATATTTTGTCCCTGAAAAATTCCAATAACCAAACGAGAAATAAAATGCCAAAGCAGCCACTACGAAAAACCAGCTATCAATGTCCAATTCATAAAGATAAACCTCTGAAAATATGGAACTTCCCATGCTGTAAATCCAGAAAAAGAACAAGAAAAACAGGATTGGAATCACTAGAATAATGATTGATTTGAAATTAAATTTAGAGTTTTCATCTCTGATAATCCATGTATTAAAATCAAAGAAACGATACGGAAAAGCGATATTATTCATCGTCGCTATCGGGATAGCCAGAATACTTTTGAGCCTTCTATATTTTGATTTAAATCTCAGAAGCAGCAAGGAAAAAGAAACCGCCAAAAACGAAACGAAATCGCCATACCACATAAACGCAAAAGCCGATAAAATAGTCAATGCGAAAATGATAAAAAACTCCCTATTTTTCCTTTTTTTATGTGTTTTTACAAGAGTAATCGCACTGAGAAAAATAGCTAATAATCCTACATTTAAACCAAAAGATTCTCTGTAAAACAGCGCTGTAGCTACAACAGTAGTTAGCATAATTAAATGATGTGTTTTCATAATATTAAAAATTTAAAATTAACAACCCAAAGAACTTTGTATTTCAAAGTTTAAAGACAAAAAAATATAGTTATTTCTTCAATAATTTTTCCAAAGTATTGATATGCTGGTTAAAAGCCTCTCTCCCCACCTGCGTAACGCGATAGGAAGTTTTAGGTTTTTTGCCAACGAATTCTTTTTTCACCTCGATATATCCTGATTTTTCAAGGGCAGTGCTATGGCTCGCCAAGTTGCCATCAGTGATGTTAAGGAGGTTTTTCATTTCACTGAAATCAACCCAGTCATTCACAATAAGAACGGACATAATGCCCAGCCTTACGCGACTTTCAAATTCCTTATTGAGTTGATTGATATTAAACATTTTCACTAAAATTATTGATATTTTTTATACAAAATAAGCCCGTAAATAATGTGCAACAGCCCAAATCCTAATGCCCAAAATACCAAACCATATCCCAACAAAAACGATGAGAGCAAACCTAAAACCACCTCACAAATCCCTAAATATCTAATGTCAGAATAAGTGTATTTAGAAGCGTTGATAAGGGACAATCCATAAAAAATCAATGTAGAAGGAGCCAAAAATGCATAAAAATGATGAAAAATAAGTCCCAGACAAAAAATCCCCCCAGTAACCAACGGAATAGAAAAATTGATTATCAGAAGTTTAGTAGATGTAGTCCAGATAGGAAGCTCTTTTCTTTTACTCTTTCTTACTGTGAAGAAAACTGCCGCAGCCAAAGAGAAAACAAGGACTACAAGGGCAACTAAAATCAGTTCGGATATAAAATTAAAATCATAAAATTTAGGATATCTGTCAAAATAACTAATCCCTTCCCTTTCAAAAGCGAAAAACACATACACCGCTCCCAAAATAGCAAAAATCCCTACAAAAACTCCTGAAAGCCCACTCAGAGAGATGAAGCGGGAACTTTTCTCCATAATAGAGCGAATGTGAGATAAATCTTCTTGATAATTTTTAGCATCCATAAAAAGAACTTTGAATTGCAAAGTTAATATTTATTTTGAAAAATCAAAATTATTTAATTGTTTTTTAGCGTTAAAAATTACTTATTTTTTGGTTTTATCAAAGATGATGACAGGAGCAGGAACCTTATCGTAAGGATTATTGTATTCCCAAAAGAAGGAATGGTATTCTTTGACAATTTCGCCTTTTTGAGCATCTATTTCTATATTAACCATAGTGATACAGTCTTCTTTGGTTCTCTGATGAGCATCCCAGCTGATATACCACATGGGAACTTCTTTTTCATCAATTTTTCTATATATCCTTGTATACATGCCTAATAATTCTGCTTTACGGCTTTTCATATACGCCAAAACCTTCTCTAATGGATATTTTTCAAAAGGTTTGTCATAATCTATGCTCTTTGTTAGGACACCCTTTTCATCATAGAAATTCCATGTTCCTATACGAAAACCTCCTCCATCAAAAACCTTACCTTCTTCTTTTAGAATTCCTGTAGAATAGAAATGATAAAGAAATTTTACATTGAATTCATTTTTTAAAGACACATAACGCCCATAACCTCTTTTGGTGGTAATTTCTGTCACCTGATTTCCCAAGCTGTCAGTATAAATATATTTTCCGTTTTTCTTATTTTCATTAAATCGTTTGATATCAAACTTTTTCTCAGCTTTTATCTGCTCGTTTTTTACTTCAGTTTTTTTGTCCTGTCCATTGCATGAAGATAGTAGACAAAGTAATTGGAATAAAATAATCTTTTTCATAAGGTTTTTTATTTTAAAAAAATAAGCCCTACAAAAATAGAGCTTATTTTATATAAATTATTTTTTCAAAGAATCTTCTAACTTCTTGAAATGGTTATACTTATCCATATTGTCTAAATTCATGTAGATTCCTTTTAGTGTGCTTACTACTTCTACATTTTTAGGCTCGATGGAATGCCATTTTTCAAGGTAAGGAAGAGCTTTTTTGAAGGTTTCTCTTCTCTTTTCCATCAATTTATTCATTTCATTGATTTTCTTAGCTTTTTGGAAAGCTCGGATTTGTTCCAATGTCTTTTCATCATCCTTTAAATGAACTGCATAAGCCAAACCTTGCAATGCTAAAACATAGTTTCCATCAATCTCTAATGCTTTTTTGAATGATTTTTCAGCATCTGCCAAAGTAGCATTATCCTGACTTTGCAAGAAACCTAAATTATACCAAGATTCCTTGTCATTAGGATTTTTAGCAACTTGATTTTTAAGCGTTTGGATAAATTCAGCTGTCTTTCCTGATCTGTAATAAGCAACTCCTTGTAATTCTGACAATCTCTGATTGTTAGGGAATTTTTTAAGTCCTTTTTCTATCAAAACCAAAGCTTCATCATATCTTGCAGCATCCACCAAAAGTCTTATGTTTGCTTCATATAATTCTAGTTCTACGCTTGGAGTTGATTGAGTTTTTAGGTCTTTGTATTCATTTGAACCAGATTTTTTAATCAATTCAAAAGAGTTTTTATCAAAAGACTGAACCTGCCCAGTTTTCACATCTGTCGCCAAATACTGAGTAGTAACTCCTGTATATCCACTGTTAATCAGACTGTTATAAATCTCTATCGCTTCATTATTCTTTCCAGCCGCTTGATAGTTTATCCCTGCGTAGTAAAGATAAGTTTTATCCTCATTTCCTACAGCTTTCAGCAGGTTGTATACTTCTTCGTATTTTTCAGCTGCCTTATTGTAGTTTTTAGCTTGATAAGCTTTGTAAGCTTCATCACTTGCAGATTTCAAAAGCGGATTTACAAAACTATTCACTTTTTCAGTAGTTTTTGGAGTGTAATTTTCAACTTTTAATCCTTGTATCCCACTTTTTTCAGCCGCTTCTTTTCCTACAAAGTATACTTTCTTTTTATCGCTGTCTTTCCCTGTGTAAATCGTTTTTAAATCACTGATTTTCCCTAAAAGAGCAGCTCCTTCTCTCGTTTTTCCTTCTTTTACCAATAAAACTCCTTTCACATAATAATACTCCTCTAAAACAGATGGTTCTAAGAAATATAACTGATTGTTCAACAAGCCTTCAGCCTTTGAAATTTCTGCTTTAGCTGCTGCTATATCATTTTTTTCTATCGCTTTAGAAGCGTTTTGGATTTCTTTTTTCTGTGCAAAAGCGAATGACGCACTCACTAATGCTAAACTTAAAACTATTTTTTTCATGTTAATGATAATTTTTTATTTAATTTTATTCTGAAACATTTTCTGTGTTTTCCGTGTTTTCACCTTCTTCGGGTTGTTCTTCGGCATCTTCCACATCTTTATCCATTTCTACTTTCGCTACCGCCGCGATTTCATCATTTCCTTTTAGGTTGATAAGTTTCACTCCTTGGGTATTTCTTCCCATCACACGGAGTTCTTCCACAGCCATACGGATAGCCACACCTGATTTATTGATAATCATCAGACCATCTTCATCTGTTACATTTTGTATCGCGATGAGTTTACCTGTTTTTTCAGTGATATTCAGGGTGATAACTCCTTTTCCACCTCTGTTGGTAACTCTGTAATCCTCCACTGCGGTTCTCTTTCCGTAGCCTTTTTCAGAAACAACTAAAACAGATTCTTTCTCCAAATCATTAGCGATAATCATACCGATTACTTCGTCATTGTCCTCTAATGTGATACCTCTCACCCCGATAGAAGTTCTTCCCACAGCTCTTACTTTTTCCTCTGGGAAACGGATACACTTACCATTTTTAGTAGCAATCATGATTTCGGATTCACCTGTGGTCAGCCTTGCTTCTAGAAGCTGGTCATCTTCACGAATTTCTATGGCATTTACCCCATTTACTCTCGGTCTAGAATACGCCTCCAATGAAGTTTTCTTAATAACACCATTTTTGGTAACCATCACCACATACATGCTATTTACATAGTCTACATCTTTCAGGTCATTGGTTCTGATGTATGCCTTGATTTTATCATCTGGCTCAATGTTGATAAGGTTCTGAACAGCCCTTCCTTTGGCTGTTTTAGAGCCTTCTGGAATTTCGAATACGCGCAGCCAGTAGCATTTTCCTTTCTCGGTGAAGAACATCATATACTGGTGGTTGGTAGCAGATACGATGTATTCCAAGAAGTCTTCATCACGGGTCGTTGCAGCTTTATTACCTACACCTCCCCTAGACTGCACTTTGTATTCAGAAAGCAGAGTTCTCTTAATGTATCCTGCGTGAGAAATCGTAAGTACCACCTGCTCGTTTGGAATAATGTCTTCTATGGACATTTCACCTCCAGAATAATCTATTTCTGATTTTCTCTCGTCTCCGTATTTTTCTTTGATTTCAAGAAGCTCATTCTTGATAATTTCAAATCTTCTACCCTCATTAGATAGGATATCTTCTAAATCAGCGATAATTTTCATGATTTCCTCGTATTCATCACGAATTTTATCCAATTCCATTCCTGTAAGACGAGCAAGTCTCAAATCAAGAATAGCCTGAGCTTGAATTTCAGAAAGTTCAAATTCTGCTATCAAACCTTCTTTCGCAGCCTGTGGATTAGCACTATGTCTAATAATCGCTATCGCTTTATCCAGCGTATCCTGAGTAGCAATCACCTTCATATACCCCTCCAAAATATGAGCTCTTTCTTTTGCTTTTTTCAGCTCGTATTCTGTTCTTCGTGTTACTACATCATGTCTATGTTCTACGAAATTGTAGATAATATCCTTTAAATTAAGCTGTTGCGGTCTTCCACCAACCAGCGCAATATTATTGATACTAAATGAAGTCTGCAGAGCTGTATACTTATATAATAGGTTAAGCACCACATTCGGAATCGCATCGTTTTTCAATTCATAAACCACACGAAGCCCCTCTCTGTCAGATTCATCACGGATTTCATAAATCCCTGGTATTTTATCCTCTTTTACTAGTTCTGCTGTTCGCTCTATCATATCTGCCTTATTCACTTGATAAGGCACCTCTGTTACTACGATAGCGTTTCGGTTTCCTATTTCCTCAAATTTCACCTTTCCTCTCAGTACCACTCGCCCTCGCCCTGTATGGAAAGCATCTCTTACCCCATCATAGCCATAGATAATTCCTCCTGTAGGGAAGTCTGGAGCGATGATGTGTTTCATCAGTTCATCTATGGTAATATCTCTGTTATCGATATACGCACAGATGGCATCTATACTCTCGCTAAGGTTATGCGGAGCCATATTGGTAGCCATCCCTACCGCGATACCAGAACTTCCGTTTACCAAAAGTGTAGGAATTCTCGTAGGGAGAACTGTAGGCTCTTTGGTTGTATCATCAAAGTTATTCTGAAAATCAACCGTTTCTTTATCTAAATCAGAAAGAATTTCATCTGAGATTTTTTTCAGCCTTGCTTCCGTATAACGCATCGCTGCTGGTGGGTCACCGTCCATAGAACCGAAGTTCCCCTGTCCATCGACCATAGGATATCTCAAGCTCCACGGCTGCGCCATACGCACCATAGCATCATATACAGAGCTGTCTCCATGAGGGTGGTATTTACCCAAAACATCCCCTACGATTCTGGCTGATTTCAAATGTTTTTTATTCGAAAAAACTCCCAAATCATACATACCATACAGAACCCTTCTGTGAACGGGTTTTAGACCATCTCTTACATCAGGCAATGCACGGGAAACAATCACCGACATCGAATAGTCTATGTAAGAGGACTTCATTTCATCAACAATGTTGATAGGAATTAACTTTTCTCCTGCGTTCATTTATTTTTATTAAAGTTATATGAATCAGTGCTTTATGCACCACTATTTACATCTATTTTTTCTTTTCTGCGATGAGAAATAAATAACATGGCAATTTATGAAAATTTGATTACTTTTACAAAAAAATTTAAGTTAAAAATTTCACAAAAATGGCAATACTCAGCATCACTTTTCACACGGAAGAACACAAGATAAATGATTGGAATTCCTTTTTAGAAGAAGAGCTTTTAACGATTATCAAAAACTTCAGCAGGAAATACATCATTTCCGAGGTTGAATCAGAAATGCTCTCTGAAGGCAAAAACACTAATGTTTTATTATTCTTTGATAATCAATCAGATAGAATTTATTTTTTAGAAAACGAACTTCCGCATATTTCAAATAAAATTTTTGATAAATTCAGCGAAAGTGTATTGATTTTCAATACTTTTCTAAACAAAATAGAATCAAACATCTAAGCCCGAATTCCATTCTTTATAAAACTGCTCCAAAAACACCAGCATAAAACTATGCCTTTCCTCTGCTAATTCCCTGCCTTTATCGGTATTCATAAGATTTTTCAGCAGGAGCAGTTTTTCATAAAAATGATTGATTGTCGTGCCGTTGGATTTTTTATATTCTTCCTTGGTCTGATGGATATTCGGCTGAATATCAGGATTGTAAATCGGATTATTTTTATATCCTCCAAAATTAAAAGTCCGCGCTATCCCAATAGCTCCCATCGCATCCAGTCTATCCGCATCCTGCACAATTTCAAGCTCTTTGGTCTTTTCTACCGTTTCGCCTTTATTTTTAAAGGAAATATGTTTGATGATAAATAAAATCTGCTCTATCACCTGAGCCTCCACTCCTATTTCATTAAGGAATTTCTCTGAAATCTCAAGCGCCAAGGTTTCATCTCCGTTATGAAATTTTGGGTCGGCAATATCGTGTAATAAAGCCGATATTTCCACAATTTCTTGATTACAGTTTTCTGTTTTGGCAATGAGTTTTGCAAGTCGCCAAACCCGCTCGGTATGGAACCAATCATGCCCTGCCTCTGCCCCTTCCAAGGTTTTCTTCACAAAATCTATGGTCAGAGATATATTTTGGTTCATTTTAGTTTTCTTTAAACGGAATTTCAGGATTTAATATTTCTAAAATAATATTTTTAATGGAATTCATACAGATGCTAACATTCTCATTATCAATATTTTCATCATCATAAATTTTCAAAGTCTGAACGCCTTTTCCTATTTCCGCAAAACTCCAAATGCCGCATTGCAGCTGATTGACTGCAAATCTTTCGTTATGTAAGACCATATACGCATAAATACTCAGCTGTAAAGCCTGTTTGCTGTCCGCACTGCTTATGAAATCTTCCAATTTTTCCTCCTTTGGTTTCATAGAAAGATTTTTAGCTTTTGCAGTTTTAAAATCTATCACTCGCAACACCCCATTTAGGCGATCTATACGGTCTATATAACCAATAAAATTAATTTTTTCTCCATTTTCATCCAGCAAAAACTCAGCATTAATAGCATTTTCTAAACTTATGATTTCTAAAGAGTTACCAGCTTTAATTAAACCTAAATCATAATCCAAAATATGCTCTACCACCTTGGCTGCCATAGATTTATGAATGTAGTTCATTCCTCGTTCATAAAGCTCTGGCTGGTGTTTAAGTTTAGAAATCGCCTCCTTAATCGCTTCATCTATTTTTGGTTTTAAATCTTCTATATCACTCTCTTTCAATATTTTACCTTGTAATTCTCCATACAACTTATCCAAAGCATAATGCACCAAATTCCCATAGTTTCGCTGCGAAAGTTCTTCTTCTATCTCCTCTGTTTCCTTTGCTTTTAAGATATTATTTAAGTAAAAATCAATCGGATTATAGAGATAAGAAATCAAATGAGATGCTGAAATCCTATCCTTCCATTCATTTAGTTTCTCTAAAACTTTTTCTGTTTTTTCTATGATTATCGGCTCCTGCAAAATCGGTTCAGAGGTATTTTCTATCACGATATGCTCCATTTTATGAGGACTTTCCATCTCCATTTGGGTAATAAATCTACTTTTCTCGCCTGTATTCACTCCAGAACCTAAAGCATTGTATAACAGATAGATATTTTTAGCATTTTGCAGCAAACGGTAGAAATGGTAGGCATAAATACTGTCATTTTCTAAGAAAGTATTCAGCCCAAAATTCCTTCTCACATCGAACGGAAGATAGGTATTTTGTGTATTTCCCAGCGGCAGTTTTCCTTCATTTACAGAAAGCAGAATAATATTTTCAAAATCCAAAAGACGAGTCTCTAAAAGTCCCATAAACTGCAGTCCCTCAAGCGGTTCGCCCTGAAAATCCAAGTTTTCTGAATTGACAAGCTGATTCATCAAAACCTCCAGCGCATCTATAGAAATCTCAAAATCATAGTCTTTCATATGATTTTTTAGAATCTTAAATGTCGTTTCAAAAAGAGAAACATTTTCATATAAAATATCATCTATTTCTCTGAATTTCAACTGATAACAAAAACCAGACAAATCCTCCAGCAGTTCAGCAGCCGTTCTCTTCTCAAAAAGCTGAAAATAAGAAAGTTTGCCCAAATGCTCCTGCATCATTTTTTTTGAGATATAGACAATATTTTCATCTTCGACTTTTGCCGTAAATTGGTCTATGATTTTTCGGTCTTCTTCATTCTTTGGAAATTCCTCCAAAACCGAAAAAACATCCAAATAATAGTAGGATTTATCATTTTTTTCAAGCTGTTTTTGTAGGTAAAAAAGTTTCTTAACCGCCCCGCTGAAACCAAGATTTTTGATAGGAAATCCCATCGTGATATTCAGATTATCCATAAAACTCACGGCATCCAGACTCGGCAGAAGCAGGTTTTCATCTAATAAAACAACCGCCGTTTTAGAATAATTTTCTTTTGGAATTTCTTGTAATATTTCAGGCAGAATTTTGGTTTGGGCTACATTCCCTGCAACCTCATAAACCTTGATGTTTTTCTCTTCACAAAAACTATTTTCTATCCACTGGAATTTTCGGTTTTCATTAAATTCCTTCCAGTGCATATGTTTTCTCAGAAACTTTCCAGCCTCCTGTTTTAGGTCTTTTATGTAGTATTCATCAGCTTGGAAAAAGCATTCTGCTTTCCCTTTTTGGAGCAGTTCCCGAATCAGTTTTTCCTCCAAAGGCGTAAGCGCATTAAAACCACAAAAAACAAATTTTGTTTCCGTTTCCTCTGCGAAATCGCTTATTTTCTCTCTCACCATTTCGTGAATCATCCCATCAGTCGCCCAGCCTTTTGTTTGGAGATTTTCCTTTAATTTAGGTAAAAAAACATTCATCTTTTTCCAAAAATTAAGGTTTCGTTTCCTTGCATTATCTCCATCTCCCAGCGTTTCACCCCAGTTTTTAATTCGCTCATCATCTAGCATATATTCCAAAACAGCTTTGTCCTCTTCGCTGAATTTGAGCATATCATCCCAGTCTTTCAGCAAAGTAGGAAACCATTTTAGGAAGTTTACCAAAGTTTCTTCAGGATAAATTTTCTTATAAACATCATACCCAAAAAGCCACAGAGATATTCCCTGAATGTGCTGTTTTCCAGATATTTTCTTAATCAATTCATCCACAGTAAAAAACTCAGGCAAAAAACCTTCGTATTTCTGCTCTTTTAGGATTTGTTTCAAAAAAACTACGGGTCTTTTCCCTGGTAAAACGACTGCAGTCTGGGATAAATCCGAAGTTTCTGATAATAATTCTGAAATAATTTTTGAGAGAAATTTCATCTATTTTTTTATTTCCTACAAAGATAAAACTAAAAAAATGACACTCAAATTTAATTGAATGCCATTTTACCATATTTTTCATAATTTTGTATATTCATATCATTTTCAATGAAATTAAAAAAAGAATTAAAACCAGTATTGCGTGATACTCTGATCTATATTGTCGCATTGGTGGGTATTTTTTTTATTATACTTTTTTTTCTATTACTAAGTAGTAATGATGAGGGATTAGATTTATTACCACTTATTGTTCTATTCATTTTCCTCCCTTTATATGCTCTTGTATTTAGCTTCTTCTTTTTAGTCTACATCTACATCAAATGTTTTTGGACAAAGAATAAATGGTATTTACTTTTAATTATGTTAATTCTTACATTTATGTTTTTCTGTATTTGGCGACTTAAAAACTTATAATTAAATCACTACGAATTAAAATTTCCTTTTGACAAATACACCACTTTTTTGGTATCAAAAAATTCTTCTTCAAAATAATTTTTCAGCTGAAAAATCTCACAGCGAAGCCCTGCCAGTTCCTCCGCCAAATCCCCTCCTTTGAGGTAAAGCACGCCATTGTGCTTTTCATTGAACTGCTCTTTTTCAAATTTTCCCTTCAGCCATCGTAAAAACTCAGGCATCTGGGTAACAGCCCTGCTCACCACAAAATGAAACTTTTCTTTTAGTTTTTCAGCTCTTCCATGCACTGCGGTCACATTTTTCAGCCCAAGCCCCTCAGAAACAGCTTCTACCACTTTTATTTTCTTTCCGATGGAATCTATCAGCGTAAAACTCACCTCTGGGAAAAGGATAGCCAGCGGAATCCCAGGAAATCCGCCTCCTGTACCGATATCCAGCACCTTTGTACCATCAGCGAAAGGCATTACTTTGGCAATTCCGAGCGAATGCAGAATGTGCTTTTCATAAAGCCCATCCATATCTTTTCGGGAAATGACATTTATTTTCTCATTCCATTCGGTATATAGTTTTTCCAGTTTTTCAAACTGCTGTTTTTGTTCATCAGTGATTTCTGGAAAATATTTTAAAATAAGTGATACAGACATTTTTTAGAATTGATTTTTACAAAAATACATAAAAAACTTCGACAAAGCGATGCCTTGCCGAAGTTAATTTTATTTAGATAAAATTTATTTTAATCCATCTTCAACAGTAGTAACAAAATTAATTTGGTTTCCTTTGTTACTCTCAAAGATAAAATCATTTAGACTTTTACTTTCATATTTCTCAAAATCACCAATAATAGCTAATGGCATAGAATATTGAGAAAACTTTTGAAGGATATTTCCAGCGATTTTATTCTTTAATTCGAAAAAATCTGGAATCATATTTTCTTCATGAATGATGAGCTTGTCAAACCCTTGATAAGACATGTTGCCTATCAAATCTACAGCATCCTCAACAGTCTGTAAGACAATATTATCCGATATGATTTCGGCAATTTTTCTGTTATCAATCGTATGGATTTTAATTTCCATTTTATTTATTCAATAATTCTTTTATTCTTCTCATAGCCTCTATCAGCTGCTCTTCTGAAGCTGCGTAAGAGAAACGGATACAGTTTTTGTCTCCGAAAGATACACCGCCCACTGTTGCCACATGTGCTTTTTCTAAAAGATACATCGCAAAATCATCAGAATCATTGATTTTCACACCATCCAAAGTCTGACCTATGTAGTGAGAAATATCTGGGAACATATAAAAAGCTCCTTTTGGTTTGTTGATTTTGAAACCTTTTATTTCTTTTAAAAGATTGAAAACCAACTCTCTTCTCTTTTCAAAGCTATCAATCATGTATTTGTATTCAGAAGGATTGGTTTCTAATGCTGTGATAGAAGCTCTCTGCGCAATGGTATTCGCACCAGAAGTCATCTGTCCCTGCACCTTGTCACAAGCCGCCGCCAGCCAAGTAGGACACGCAGAATAACCTATTCTCCATCCTGTCATCGCGAAAGCCTTTGACATTCCGTTGATTACAGCAGTCTGCTCATATACTTGCGGAAACTCAGCGATAGATGTATGTTTCCCGCCATAATTGATAAATTCATAGATTTCATCAGAAATTATGGTGATTTGCGGATATTTTGCGATAACATTTGCGATAGCCTCTAACTCTTCTCTTTCGTAGAAACTTCCAGAAGGGTTACATGGAGAGCTGAATAGCAATGCCTTAGTTTTAGGAGTAATCGCTGCTTCCAGCTGAGCTGCTGTCATTTTGAAATCTGTATCTATCGTTGTATTGACAAAAACAGAAACACCACCCATCATTTTCACCATTTCATCATAGCTCACCCAGTAAGGCGTCGGAAGGATCACTTCGTCACCATTATTTACAACAGAAGCCAATACATTGAAGATAGATTGTTTCGCTCCGTTAGAAACGCAGATTTGGTTTGGTTTGTAGTCAAGATTATTATCTCTTTTTAGTTTTTTACAAACCGCCTCACGAAGTTCTAAAAAACCTGTAACAGGCGAATAGTGGCTGTAATTTTGGTGAATAGCATCTATCGCCGCTTGTTTGATATTATCTGGAACATCAAAATCAGGCTCTCCCAGTGTAAGGCTTATCACATCTATTCCCTGACTTTTCATTTCTCTAGCCTTATTAGTCATCACGAAAGTCTTAGAATAGCTCAGTCTATTGAGTCTATCAGAAAGTTTTTCCATTTTTATTTATTTTTTACAAAGTTAATTAAATTAAAATTATTTCCGCTCTTATTTTGTATCGTTTTTATTTTCAAAGAATATTTTTAGGTTTTCTAAATTTTTCTTCTCGCTTCCCACAAAAATTTCTTTTTCGGTAAGAAAAACAGGGCGCTTCAGAAAACTATAATGGTCTAAAATCAAGTCTCTAAAATCCTCTTCTTTCAGCGTTTTCACATCTATTTCTCTTGCCTTTATCTGCGTAGATTTTTTACTAAAAAGCGCCTCATAACTTCCTGTGATTTTGTACATTTCCTGAAGTTCTTCGCTGGTTACATTCTCGGATTTCAGTTCTCTGATTTCCCAGTCTGTAAGGTCATATTCAGACATTATTCTCTTGCAAGTGCTGCATGTTTTTAGATAAAATACTTTTTTCATTATTAAATAATTCTTTTTACAGATTTATATTTACAAGAGCTTGATTCTATCATCTAAAATTTCTATGATTTTATCCTTATAAAGCCCTCCGATAGCCTTTTTAAAGTTTTTCTTGCTCATTTGCAGTTCTTCCTTTATTTCCTCTGGCGAAGACTCATCAGAAAGATACAAAAGCCCATAGCCTTGCTCCAACTTTTCTAATATTTTCCGTTTAAATTCATCCATATTCTGGTATCCTTCTGGCTGTAGAGAAACATCTATTTTCCCATCTTCACGAAGGTTTTTGATGTATCCTACTTCCTCTGAAAATGGATAAAGTTTTTTGTAAATATCCGAAAAATAAACCAATCCTATATATTTTTGATTGATGATGACATTCCAGCCGAGTTCAGATTCATTGGCTATGATTAGAGAAACTTTATCACCTTTTTTAAATGGAAGTTCCTGATACTGTGGATTTCTTTTAAATTTAGTTGTCCCTGTCAAAAGTCCTGTTTCTTCATCGATATAGACATAGACTAAATATTTTTTTCCTTCTATTATCTTGGTTTTCTGCTGTTTATAAGGGATGAATAAATCCTTAATAATCCCCCAATCCATAAAAGCCCCGCTTGGAAGGGTGTGGGTGCAAGTCATAACCGCAAACTCCCCAACTTGGCAGAATGGCGTTTCTATGGTCGCTTGTAGTTGGTTATTATCCTGATAAACAAACACTTCCACTTCATCTCCTATATTCCAGCTTTCATCAGAAAAAATCTTCGGGAGAAAACATTTTTCCTTATTTTTATCTTCTAAATAAACGCCCTGATGATTTCGTTCTGAGACTGTTAGTGTCTGTATTTTTCCTAATTCCATTAGTTTTTATTGTTTTATTTCCCCTATTTGGGATTTTTTTAATGATTTGATACTTTTAATTCCACCAAAACAGGAAAATGGTCGCTATACCCTCCTAAATACCGCGTTCCTGCATAAGTACGGAAAGGCTTTCCTTGATATTTTCCATCTCTGGTTCTGAGGTCATTATGTGCAAAGACTTCTGCTTTCTCAAATTTTAAAAGAGAATTTTGCCCATAGAAATACCCAGAAAGTATAATTTGATCAAATAAAAGTCCTTGTTTTGAGTAAAAAGTAGAAAACTTACGCTCATGATACAGCTTAGAAAAAGGATTTTCCAAAATCTTTTCCGAGCCGTCATTATAGAGCAAAAAGTTCATATTTTCTGCATAGGGATTTTCATTAAAATCTCCCAAAAGCATCACGGCTTCTCGGCTGTCTTTGAGAAGAGCCAATGTTTTTTCTTTGACTTCGTTTAGGATATAGTCCCTTTTAGGCTGATTGATACCATCATCTCTTTTTGATGGTAGATGAAGAACAAAAATATTGAGAATATCGCCTCTGTATCGGACTTTGCAATGAAGAATATCTCTGGTCGTATCCATACCATCCACACCATCTTCTTCAAATTCAAAAATAAAACTTATCGTATCAGAATCTATAATTTCTATCTTGGTTTTATCATAAAGAAGTGCCGTATCTACGCCTCTTTCGTCCAAAGAATCATAATGCACATACGCATATCTACCATCAAAGACAGGCTGCTGAATCAAGTCTTCCAATACTGAATTATCAGCAATTTCCGCTAGTCCAATGATGAAAGGAAGTTCTCCTTTTTCATGTTTCATAAGTCCAAAGACATGCGAAAGCCTCTGCAGCTTATGTTTGTACCGCCATTCATTCCATTTTTTAAGACCAGAGAATTTTTTACTCTCCCCTTTTACAAATTTCTCATCGGGCGGAAAAAGATTTTCCACATTATAAAAAACCGCCAGTTCTTTATGACTCTTCATCGTTATCCTAAAATATACCGCAAGGTATCATTTTTTTAGCAAAAATCCTTTGAAAATTTAAATTATTTAATCCAATAAGTCTGGGCGCTTCTGCTGGGTGATTTCTAGCGCTTTTTCGTGTCGCCACTGCTCTATCGCTGCAAAATTACCACTCAAAAGAACTTTCGGAACTTCAAGCCCTTTATAAACTTCTGGGCGTGTGTATATCGGCGGTGAAAGAAGATTATCCTGAAAACTATCCGTAAGGGCTGACTGCTCATCATTCAGAACCCCTGGTAATAGTCTGACCACAGAATCCACAAGGACACATGCCGCCAGCTCCCCTCCTGTAAGGACAAAATCCCCAATGGATATCTCCATCGTTACATGTAAATCCCTCACTCTCTGGTCAATACCCTTATAATGCCCACAGATTAAAATCAAGTTTTCTTTCAGCGAAAGGCTATTTGCTATTTTTTGATTGAGTGTCTTGCCATCTGGTGTCAGATAGATGATTTCATCATAGTTTCGCTCTGATTTTAGCTGAGAAATGCATTTATCCAGCGGTTCCACCATCATTACCATTCCCGCACCGCCGCCATACTGGGTGTCATCTATTTGTTTATAATTATTCGTGGAATAATCCCTTACATTATGGAAATGTATTTCCGCCAGTCCTTTTTCTATCGCTCTTTTCAGCATCGAAACCTTGAAAGGGCTTTCCATCAGTTCTGGAACCACAGTGATGATATCTATCCTCATAAATCAGAATTTTCCGCAAAAATAATAATATTTTATCATTTTTAGGTTAAATGAATATATTCTGTAACCAGCACAATGTAACATTTTTTACCCAATCGGTCAGCCACTTTCCTCGCTTCCATTATCCCTTCTTTGGCTTTATCATAGCTTCTTTGCAAATAATCTGCTCTATCTTCATCCTCTGATTTATCACAATACCAATTTAGATATTGGAACTCTTTCCCCCAGATATCATGGGCATAAACAAGCTCTCCATCGGCTTCTGTGAGAATATCTCCTCCATAGATTACGATTTTTTCTTCGCTTAATAATTCTATGCCCTGTAAAGCATCATCTACCGACAAAGCCTTTTCTTCGCTCTGATAATCAACAGATAAAGCTCTGCCCTTTTGATTCAGAAAACCTAAAAACCATAATTCTTTTTTCATTCTAAAATCTATATTCCTAAGCAAAATTATAAACAAAAAAAGAAATCCACAAAACTAAAAAGTTTATTATCTTTGCCCTCGGCATAATCAGTTTATGCTAAATTCAAACATGATAAAAGCAAAAAACATTCATAAATCTTATGGAGAGCTGGAAGTTCTCAAAGGAGTAAATTTAGAAATTCACAAAGGCGAGATCGTCTCTATCGTAGGAGAATCTGGAGCTGGAAAATCTACACTTTTGCAGATTTTAGGGACTTTGGACTTGCCTTCGGATATTCAAAAACACGAAACAGAAATCCTTCTTTTCGGAGAATCTTTCCTAAAAATGAATGACAAAGAATTATCAAAATTCCGAAACGAAAACATTGGTTTTGTTTTTCAGCACCATCAGCTTTTGCCAGAGTTTACAGCTTTAGAAAATGTGATGATGCCGATAAGAATCGCTGGGAAAAATGTAAAAGATTACAAAGAAAAAGCGATTCAGCTTTTCGAGGATCTAAATGTAGTAGACCGCATCCATTACAAACCAAAAATGCTTTCGGGTGGTGAAGCGCAAAGGGTGGCCGTTATCCGTGCATTGATAAATTCACCTAAAATTATTTTTGCTGATGAGCCTACAGGAAACCTTGACTCCAAAAATGCGGATTCTCTGCATCAGTTGTTTTTTGATTTGAGGGAAAAATACAATCAGACCTTTGTCATCATCACTCACAACCCGATATTAGCAGAAAGCACAGACAGGAAACTAACCATGAAAGATGGTTTAATCATAGACTAAATAGAAAAAAGAGTGAAATAATCACTCTTTTTTGCTTCTTATAATTTTATTTCTATCACTTGTCCGTCTTTTTTCACTTCTACGAATTTGCTTTCTCGATGGGAGTCTTCATAATCGTAGAAAAATGTTTCATATATCGGTGTAGAATAGAGCGGAGTCCCATATACATTATACGCTGTGGATGTTCCTGTTTGTTTTTTATAACTACCCACCGCTGTGAAATCCACTATCGTTTCTATATAATATTTTCCTACTTTCAGATTCTCAAATTTAAATCTTCCATAGTCATCCGTATATGCTTCTCTTCTGACAGCAAACGCTTCTTTGGACATCAGAACTTGCTTTTTACTGCTTTCTATTTTTCTTCTAAGGTTATAAAACTCAGTAAAATACTCAGTAACAGGGAAAAGCATAATCACTGTATTCGGTCTAGCAACATGTTTTTTTCCCATCTTTGCTTTTACCATGCCCATTGTAAGCGGAACATTTCTTTTCTCTCTTGTAAAAGCTACTCCTTCTATGGTAGATTTGCCGTAGCCCAGCTGAGCTTCTGCTTGTTTTTTGTCAAAAAACACCTGAGGAAAATAGCTGTCTTTCTGAGAAAACATCTCCCCTGCACACAAAAAAGAAATTATTACAATTAAACACTTTTTCATATTTTTTAATTCATTAAATTTGCAATGTTTTGATTATCTTTCTAAAGAGGTTTAACAAAATTAATAAAAATATTATTTACACAGCTAAAATTGACTATAAAATTATGAAAAGATTATTGTTCATGGGTTTGGTTTTTTCAGCCAATTTATTATTTGCACAAAAACCTTGCGGCTTCAAAGATGGGCAGCAAGAGGGACTTTGCAAACAGTTTTATGACAATGGAAACACCAAAGAAGCCTGCTACTGGAAAAAAGGAAAACTAGATGGACAGGCCATTTTCTATTATGAAAATGGAACAAAGAGCGCCGAGGGATATTTTAAAAAAGGGTTCAAAGTAAAAACTTGGACTTATTATTCTAAAAACGGGAAAATCAGCGGAAAGGAAAATTATGTTTATCGCGACCATATGAGCGTTTTGGAGGGAGAATATATCACCTACTTCCCAAATGGAAATGTAGAAATGAAAATAAACTATAAAGATGGCAAAATGCATGGAGACTATCATTCTTATTATGAAAATGGAACGATACAGAGTAAGGCCAAACTCAATAACAATGCTACCGATTCTTTTGAGATATACTATCCAAACGGAAATATAAACGCAAAAGGCCCTACGGATGCTAATTTCAAAAAAATAGGCGACTGGATATATTATTCCAAGGATGGAACGCCCGAAAAGATAGTTACCTTCAGAAATGGAAATAAAGTATCCGAAAAAAAATACAAAAAATAAAAGGAGACCTCAAATCTCCTTTTTTTTATGACTAATTTTTCTAAAAGCATACACACCAACCTTGCCAATGACTATTCCCATAAAAGTTCCCATCAGAACATCCAAAGGAAAATGAACCCCAAGATAAATCCTGCTATAGCTCACTACCCCAGCCCAAACAAATAAAAACACCGGCAAAAATCTATATCTGTACCCTAATAACGGACTTAGAAAACTCGCTAAAAGAAAGGTATTCGATGCGTGGCTGGAATAAAATCCATAGCTTCCTCCACATTCTACTATCCTCATATATGGTTGTAATTCAGCATCATGGCAGGGTCTCAGCCTTTCCAAACCATATTTAAAAATATTGGCTATCTGGTCTGAAACAGCCACCGAAACAGCTAATACTAAAACAATATAAATCAGCTCCTTACGAGAATAATTGCGATACAAAAGATACAGTAGCCCAGCATAAAGCGGTATCCAAGACCATTTTCCAGAAACAAATCTCCAAAAGGCATCAAATTCTGCACTCCCCAAGTTGTTCAAATACAGAAAAATCTCCTTATCCTGCGATATTACTTCTATCATCTATCTCGTTTTTTTTTATCTTCGTCCTGCATCAGATTGGCCGCCTCTTGCTTTACTTTATCTATTTCATTTTTTATTTCAGAGACAGGATTGTCTTCTGTTTCTTTCATGATTTCCTGCTTAATATCATCCACTGCTCCACGCATTTTTCTCAGCCCCTGCCCTAGTTCACGAGCTATCTGAGGAATTTTCTTCGGTCCAAAAAATATCATAATGACCAAAAAAATCACGAAAATCTCTCCAAAACTTAAATCTCCCATAATAATTTGGATATTTACAAAATACAAAGTTACTAAATTCTTTTTAGAGAATTTTTGAAATCTAAAAGGCTGCCTCATCAGAAACAGCCTTTATAAATTTATTTTACAATCCTTTCAATTTCTCTTCCAAAATCGCGATTTTCTCCAGCGTGTCTTTTTGTTTTTTACGCTCATTTTCTACAATTTCAGGCTTGGCGTTGGCTACGAATTTCTCATTGCTGAGTTTTTTCTCCACCGAAACCAAAAATCCTTTCAGGTAAGCCAACTCTTCTTCGGTTTTCTTTTTTTCTTCGCCTAAATCTAGGTTTTCGCTCAGCGGAACAGAGATTTCCACCGCTCCCACTAGGAAAGTAAAGCTCGGCTTATCCGTTTTCTCGGAATAATGAATTTGAGAAATGTTTGCCAGTTTTCTAATTACATTTTCATTCGCAAAAGAGCTTTCGCTGGTGAATAATTCCACTTCTTCCCTTGGCGAAATTCCTTTGCTCTGGCGGTAATTTCTCACACCTGAGATGATTTCTTTCGCTGTATCAAACGCAGAGATGATATTTTCATTAAAACTTTCTGCATTTTTCTGCTGGGCGATAACAAGCGCTTCCGATGTGTTTCGCTCCGCAATATGCTGATAAAGCTCCTCCGTAAGGAACGGCATAAACGGATGAAGAAGTCTCATCAGTTCCTCAAAGAACTTGATAGTTTGGTCATAAACTTCCTGAGAAATACTTTCCCCGAAATTAGGTTTCACCGCTTCCAAATACCACGAACAGAAGTCATCCCAAATCAATTTGTAAAGCAAATGTAGAGCATCTGAAATTCGGAATTTCTCAAACTGGTCGTTGATTTCGCTGATGGTTTTATTCATCTGATTTTCAAACCAAACAATCGTTTGTTTTTTAGCCTCACCTGCTGGTTTTGCTTCTTTAGTCCAGCTTTGTGTCAGCTTAAATGCATTGTATATTTTCGTTGCAAAGTTTCTTCCTTGCAGCATCAAATCCTCATCAAAAAGAAGGTCATTTCCAGCCGCAGAACTCAGCAAAATCCCCACTCTCACGCTGTCCGCACCATATTTGTCAATCAATTCCAATGGGTCTGGTGAATTTCCTAAAGATTTGGACATTTTTCTTCTTTGTTTATCCCTTACAATCCCTGTGAAATAAACATTTTTAAACGGAACTTTTCTTCTCCATTCCAGCCCTGCCATTATCATACGAGCCACCCAGAAGAAAATAATATCTGGTCCTGTAACTAAATCTGCCGTTGGGTAATAATAGTTAACATCCTTATTTTCAGGGTCTAAAAGTCCATCAAAAACAGACATCGGCCACAGCCAAGAAGAGAACCAAGTGTCCAGAGCATCTTCATCTTGATGAAGGTCAGCCATTTCTAAATTTGGGTTCTTAGCTTTGGCTAATTTTAGAGCTTCATCTATGTTTTCAGCCACTACAAAATCATTTTCGCCATCGCCATAGTAATACGCTGGAATACGCTGTCCCCACCATAGCTGTCGCGAAATATTCCAGTCGCGGATGTTTTCCATCCAGTGTTTATAGGTGTTTTTGAACTTTTCGGGATGGAATTTTATTTCATCATTCATCACCACATCCAGAGCAGGTTTTGCGATTTCAGACATTTTCAAAAACCACTGCTGTGATATTTTTGGTTCTATCACGGCTCCTGTTCTCTCGGAAGTTCCTACTTTATTTACATAATCTTCGGCTTTTAGCAAAAGATTTTTATCCTCTAATTCTTTGGCAATGGCTTTTCTTACCTCAAAACGATTTTTCCCTGCATAATGCAGACCATGCTCGTTCAGGTTAGCATCATCATCCAAGATGTCAAGCATCGGAAGGCTGTGTTTCTGTCCGATTTCATAGTCATTGACATCGTGAGCAGGAGTAATTTTCAAGGCTCCTGTCCCAAATTCTATATCCACATAATCATCCTCAATAATCGGAATTGCACGATTTACAATCGGAACAATGGCTTTTTTCCCTTTCAAGTGGGCATATCTCTCATCATTAGGATTCACACAAATCGCTACATCACCAAAAATAGTTTCTGGACGAGTGGTAGCCACGGTAAGAAACTCCTCTGAGCCTTCTATTTGGTATTTTAAGAAATATAGTTTTCCATTTTGCTCCTTGAAAATCACTTCCTCATCAGAAATATTAGTTTTCGCCTCTGGATCCCAGTTTACCATTCTGTAACCACGGTAAATCAGACCTTTGTTATACAAATCAACAAAAGATTTTATCACCTGCTGAGTGAGTTTGTCCTCCAATGTGAAACGAGTTCTGTCCCAGTCGCAAGAACAACCCAGTTTTTTAAGCTGTTCAAGGATAGTTCCACCATACTGATTTGTCCAGTCCCAAGCATGTTTTAGGAATTCCTCTCGGGTAATATCTGATTTGCTGATGCCCTGTTCTTTCAGCTTAGCCACTACTTTCGCCTCTGTAGCGATGGACGCGTGGTCTGTCCCTGGCACCCAGCAGGCATTGAAGCCTTTCATTCTGGCTCTTCTCACCAAAACATCCTGAATCGTGTTATTGAGCATGTGTCCCATGTGAAGAATCCCTGTAACATTGGGCGGCGGAATGACAATGGTGTAAGGCGGCTTGTCATTCGGTTCAGAGTGGAAATATTTGTTTTCCAGCCAGTAGCTGTACCATTTTTGTTCCGTTTCTTGTGGATTGTATTTATCTGGAATTGCCATTTTATTATTTTTTAGATTTGCAAAAATAGGATAAAGCAATAAAATTATTGCAATTTTTATTCAAAATTAACCAAAATAAAAAAAGCCATTCGCACCGAATGGCTTTTTAGGTTTATAAATTAGGATTTTTGAGTCTTGCTTCTCTTGGGAAAGGCAGCGTATAGCGGGCATCTCCAGAATTGAGCGTGTAAGTAGTTCCATCATAAACATGGATAATGGAAGGCTGGGTAGTTCTTCTTAAATCAAACCAACGAAGCCCTTCGAATGAAGTCTCTCTCGCTCTTTCGTTCAGTAGTTCCGCATAATAAGCATTGCCAGAAAGCCCATTAATAGTCGTTGTAAAATTCGCTAATCCCATTGAATTATATCTCTTCGCTGCTAAAGCCAATAGCGTGTTTTTAGAATCTGTTTCTCTTCCTAATTTCGCCAAAGCTTCAGCTTTTATGAGCATAATCTCTCCTACTCGGAAAGAAACTTTGAATTCATTAGAGCTGCTGAATTTTTTCGTTTTATAATTCGTGCCGCTTGCTACAAAATATTGTGCAAACCTCAAATCATTCGTTTGGTCAAAAAGAGCAAGATGTTCATCACTTACCAGAGAAAAACGATTGGTCTCGCTGGTAACTCCCGCATCCAAATTCATGATAGATTCCACTGATTTATAGCTGCTTGGAAGAAATGTAAAAGCATTGAAATCCACCAATGTAGACTTTGCCGCAAGGACAGTTTCTGCTTCTGCCAGAGCATTAGCCCATTCTCCACGATACTGATGAACACGAGCCTTCAAGGCGTGAGCAGCCACAGTAGTAAAGCGGTAATTGTATCCTTCATCAAATTGGCTTTTGTTTAGCAAAGTCAAAGCCTTATCAAGGTCAGAAAGAATCTGTCCATAGACCTCATCCAATGTCGCACGAGGAAAATCTCCCTCCAGCTGAGGACTTGTTACCAGTGGAACCGCTTTTGCAGAACCATTGCTTCCTGTATAGGCTGGAGCATAAAGGTTTATCAGCTCAAAATAAGTATAAGCTCTCAAGGCATAGGCCTCACCTAAAATCTGATTAATTTCCGAAGTGGAAGCATTGTATTTCAGTGTGTTATCTATAATATAATTAGAATAGAAAATCGTCTGATAAAAACTAATGTACGGAAAATCCTTAGAACCAGGGAATGGAGATGCCTCACTCCATGTGAAAATCGTTTGCAGACTCTCGTTGGTCGTTCCTGCTTTTACTTCATCCGTTTTCAGGTTTGCTAATGCTTTATGCTGAGGATAAAGATTATAGGCACGAGTAAGAAGCGCACGGAAATCTTCCTCTGTCTGTGGAATTACTTTTCCTGTAGGAGTAATGTCCAAAAATCTGTCACAAGAAGTAAGTCCTGTGGATAAAACAGCTCCGATGAATAGGGCTTTTATGATATATTTTTTCATTATTATATAATTTATTGATTATTAAAAACTTACATTTAAACCAAAAACGATAGATTTCTGAATAGGCTGGGCGTATAGATTCCCATAGGTTTCAGGGTCAAAATATCCTTTATAATTAGTCCCGAAAACCAGCATATTCCTACCCTCTACATAGAATCTCAAGGAGTTAATCCCTGTATTATGAAGCAGAGAAGACGGCAGAGAATATCCTAAACGGATGTTGTTTATTCTGATGTAGCTCATTTTCTTCATCCAGCTGTCAAAATGGTTGTAAGACCCTGAAGAATCAAAGTTGTTATACCATAAATAAACTATTTCCTGCCCTGGAACAGTATTTTCTCCTATAATTCTCGGAAGGGTGGTATTTGTATTCCCTGGTGCCCAAGCGTTTAGGATATCCGTAGAATTATTCTGTCCTCTATCCACTGTTGTAAAGTTATAAGGAGGATTTGCTACTACCCATTTATTTATGTTAAATGCAGCAGAAATCGTAAGGTCCCAGTTTCCTATATCAAAGGTATTGGTGATTCCTCCGTAGAATTTAGGGTCTCTATCGCCGATATAAGTATACAAATCTCTGAAATTTCCATTAGCAAGATACTCACTCTCTATATATCCCACGCCCCATGGATCAGAAATTTTGTAAAAATCTACCGTAGAAACTATATTTCCGTTTCTGTCATAGAACTGAGGAAGTCCATTGGCATCCAGCCCTGCTGACCTTAGACCAAAAACAGCATTGATAGGATAGCCTTTTCCTGATGGATAAAAATTGCTAAGCCCATCGTGGATTTGATCTATGTTGCTTCGGTTGGCTGCAATGTTGAAAGTCGTACTCCATCTGAATTTTTCTCTATCGATATTTATCGTAGAAAGAGAGAACTCAAAACCTTTATTGGTAACTTCCGCCCAGTTTACATTCACTTGGTTAAATCCTGTTTCCAGTGGAAGCTGTTTTACTCCCATTAAATCCGTTCCTTTTCTGTGATAGAAGTCAAGATTGAAATTAATCCTGTTATTAAACAATCCAAAATCCAATCCCACATCCACAGTTCTGGTTTTTTCCCATCTTAGCAATGAATTCGGCGCACCTTCATCATTGATAGTATTTTCTGTCTGATTAAGGATTTTAGCCGTGCTGTATCTTCCTGTGAAGAAAGGCGAAGTATTTCGGTCTATATTCCCTTGAAGTCCGTAGGAACTACGAATTTTGAACATACTGATGGTTTTATTATCCTTCAAGAAGTTCTCATTTTTCACATTCCATGCTACAGATGCTGCCCAGATAGGGTTCCATCTCTTATTGGTCTCCGCTCCGAAGAAGTTTGTCCCATCATATCTCACACTTCCAAAGAATGTATATCTATTAGCAAAAGTATAAGATGCTGTCCCAAAGAAAGATGCATAAGCATTAGAAACATCGGTATCTACCACAGGAAGGTAGTTCGCATTTCTCATCTCACTATTTGGGATATTTAGAGGAATGGATGTTCTCTGTCTTGGGTTGTAACCATACATTTGGCTGTTTACCGATGTGTATTTAGTTTCTCTTATTTCCGAACCTACAAGGAGATTGACATCATGTCGGTTTATCTTTTTGCTAAATTCTAAAATATTTTTAAAATTATATTCAAAACTATTCCCATTAGAAGTGTTGTAATAATCGCCTTTTGGGATGATATAAGTCGTAGTTCCTCCAGAAGTTATCTTAGAGGCATCTCTTCTTTTTCTAAGGAAATAAGTCTGCTCTGTGGCATATTTTTCCGTTTTTTGGTTTTCGTACTGGACACCCAGCTGAGAACGAAACTCCAAGAATTTGAATATTTTATAATCCAAATTCAAAATACCACGAAGCGATTTCGTGTTCAAATCATACCTCGTATTATCCTTCTCCTCCATGTAGTTATACGGAATTCTGGCGTCTCCGTCCATGTAGTTCACATTTGGGTCATAGACATAGTTGCCATTTTCATCCTTTGGTCTTAGATAAGGATTGGCACTTCTGGAATAGTAAGTTGGTGTGATATTCCCCGAAGCATCAGACAAGAAAGAAGACTGCTTAGTATTTGTTCCAAATATGGACAATCCTACTTTTATTTTATTATTGATTTTAAAATCATTCTTAAAAGTAAGGTTAAGTCTCTCAAAACCAGAACCTATCACCGTAGACTGCTCATCATAGTATCCTAATGAAGCATAATAAGCATAGTTATCCAGTCCACCTGAAAGGCTCACGGAATACTGCTTGTTTATCGCAGTTCTGTAGAGTAGATTTCCCCAGTTGGTATTTATATTTCTTAGTGCATTGATTTCTCTTTGAGAAGCCTCACTAATCGCCGAAAAACCACCACTGCGGAACAAATTCCAGTCGTTATTTGCTAATAATATTCTCGCAACCTCACCATTATCTTTTCTATAATTGTCTAAATCCGAGCGAGATGCCATCATCAGTTCCCAATCTACTTTTTGATTGGAATTCATCAAATTAAGTTTAGAAAAATTCGGTCTTAAATTGACAAATGTACTCGCTGAGAAATTAACATTCATTCTGCCTTTTTTCCCGCTTTTGGTCGTTACCAAAATCACCCCGTTTGCTGCTCTCGCTCCATAGATTGCCGTAGCAGAAGCGTCTTTCAGCACGGTAATGGACTCTATATCTTCTGGGTTAAACCCTGCGATAGAGTAATTTTTAAGGTCGTTGATGTCCTTTCCTGCATCATATTTAGGTGCATCACCCATTTCTAGCGGCATTCCATCTATAACCCATAGTGGGTCAGTAGGCCCCGAAAGTGAAGCCGTTCCCCTAAGTCTGATAGGTGCAATCTGCCCTGGCGTTCCTGATGCTGGCGTAACGAGCAAACCTGGCACTCTCCCCTGCAGCATCTGGTCTATGGATGCTACCGCCTTTTGCTCTATATCCTTCATTTTTACCACATCCACAGATGATGTGATTTTACTTTTTTCTATCTTTTGGAAACCTGTGATTATAACCTCATCTATCTCCTTGGTCTTAGTTTTAGTGGTGTCTACAGGCGTATTCTGCGCCCAAAGGACACTCGGTAAAAGACCCAACAAAAATTTCGCTCTTCTCATTTTTAGTTTGTAAATTTTATTATTTTTCTCCTAATGCTTTATTTAGTCTTATCAACATATCTTCGTAATGATTTCTTGTAGCTTCATCTGCTGTATTTTTCGCAATGAGGATGATTTTCTTTACTTTAATCAGCTCTGCTCTCTTTGCAGAACCCACCTCCGAAAGGCGCTTCATTCCACTGAAATACAAAGTCAGTTTCTGCTCATCTATGCTGTGCTTGTCCTCCAAATTATGGTGCGCATAGTCACAAATCATAGGCATCTTGCCAAAAATCCCTTTTTCTGTTTTTTCGTAAATACGCCCTACATCTATGATAAGCGCATCTACATAGTTCTTCTGTGTCATTCTTTCGGCGATGGTCAAACTTCTGTTTTTCAAAGATTTATCAAAGATAAATTTCCTCAAATCATCGAAAAGCTCTGCTACGGTCATTATCTTTTCGCTTCCTTCGGTTTGCAGAAATTCCGCTTCCAAAAGTCTCAAAAGCCTTTCATCATGCAGCAGATTATACAAAATAGCGGCCTGTCTCTCTCTGAAAATATTATACGGCGACTGCTCTACTGCTCCTGCTGGTGTGTTTTTGGTAGGTTTCAGCAAATATTTTAACGGATTGATAAACAACCATTTCGGCAGGGTAAGAATATTCTTTTTAAGGAAGTTCAGCGCTTCTTTTTGGGTTTGATAAGGAACAGGTATGTAGGATTTCATTTTATCACCTTTCACCAAAGGCGTGAGATAAAACCCACCGATGTTCGCCAGAGTATGTGTATTATAAACATACCACTGGTTAATCACCTGATTATAAAACGCTTTCGCCTCTTCATAGGTTTCGCCGTCTTTCGTGCTCCATTCTATGATATTGGGAATTGTTTTTTTAAGGTTAATAATTCCGTATTCTCCTGCTTTCATGGCATTATTCCCTAAATCCTCTGATTGTGAACGAGGGTCTATAGTTTCGGACTGCTGTTCTCCGTAGAAATACTTCGGGTCGCCATCATGTTTGTCTATCCAAGATTTAGTAATGCTTAGTTCCTCCTCTGGGCTGGATTTCCCTGTCCAGCGGTATCCGAAATTAATCGCAAATTCATCATAAACGCCTATTTTAGGAGTTATTTGTTTCACGCCATCGCCTTCCTGCACTACATAGTTAAACCTCGCATAATCCATAATGGAAGGCGCTGTACCGCCCATTTTTTCGGTAAAATCTGGCTTTCTCAAATCCTCTACGGAATACGCAAAAGATGAACCCATATTGTGTTTTAGCCCAAATGTATGCCCCACTTCATGAGATGAAACGAAACGGATAGCATTTGCCATTTTAGCATCTGGGAAAACATTTCCTCTCGCCTCTGGGTCTATGATTCCTGTCTGTACGCGCATCCACGAGTGAAGAAGCGTCATCACATTATGCCACCAGATAATATCCGATTCCAGAATTTCTCCCGTACGAGGGTCTACCACAGAAGGTCCCATGGCATTTGCCATAGATGAGGCAGCGTAGGTAATTACCGAATACCGCACATCATCTACATCAAATTCTTTATCTTCTGGGTCTGGAAGTCTTGCGCTGATTACATTTTTAAAACCTGCCTTTTCAAAGGCTTTGTTCCAGTCATGAACGCCGTCTATTATCGCCTGCTGCCACTGTTTGGGCGTTGCTGGGTCTATGTAATAGACTATCGGTTTTTTAGGCTCTACCAGCTGTCCTGACAGGTATTTTCCTACTTCCTGTTCTTTGGGTTCTAGGCGCCAGCGTGTGATGAGTTCCTTGTTATCTACTCTCTGTTGTTTATCCGAGAAATAAACCTTCGGAGTGGTAAAATATCCTACTCTATCATCCGAAAAACGCCCTACCATAGGCTCTGGAAGGAGAACGATATTCGTGGTCGTTCCTACTGTAAGGTCGGCTTTTTCTGCAGTGGTTTTACCTTCGGAAACTTGGGTCGTAAGCTGGGATTTTATGACAACATTCTGCGGGAAACTCTTCACTTCTTCTATATAAGAGTCTTTGGTTCTTACCGAACCGCCCATGCCGATGTTATCAAAAAGATTATTAAAACTCTTGGAAGTTCCATCGAATACATTATTCACCTGCACCACTACGGCAGAGTCTTTTCCGTAAGTTTTTATGTCAAAACCTTCTATGATGGACTCTCCATAGTTGTCCTGCACGGAGAGGGCGATATTATCTTTCTTATTTACGCTGATTTTAGGGTCAAAGGTCTTTGCCCACACCTTATTATTTTTCTCATCCTTGTAGAAACGGATGAGTTTGTTTTCGTAATTCATTCCCTTGTTGATACCCGCATTGTTTATCTGAGCGGGAACGGAGGAAATTTTATTGACAATCAGCAGGTCTTTTCCCAGCACTTCATTAGGAATCTCGAAATAGATTTTCTCCTTTATGGTATGGATTTTAAAAAGTCCGTCCTTCGTGACTGCACCTTTTATAAAATCATTATAAGCTGTGATATCGCTTTTGCTTGCTGTACTGTCTTTTTTCGCCTCGTTTTCGGTCTTTGCTGCATCTTTTTTCTTTGTTTTTTTGTCTTGAGAAAAAACAACCATAGACTGAAGCAACAAAACAACCAATAATATTTTCTTCATTGTATTTAAATTTTATTAAAAAAATAAAAAACGGAGGGCAAAAATAATAAGTTTTTTCTAAAAATTTATAAATTTTTATGATTTTATAAAAAACCACCCTAAAAAACACACTTCTATTAAAACAGAATAAAAATTTATAACTATTTTTGAACAAAATACATTTAATATCAAATATGTAAATCATATGAAACAAGAAATTCTTGACAGAATCCAAGCCCTTGGGGGCAATACCAGCCAATTAAAAGGCACTTCCCTTGCTGATGACCTATTGGCTATTACTTTTGATACCGTACTCTATCCAAAGCCTCAGGACACTCCTTGGGCAAAGGCAGAAGATACTGAGCCTATTTATGGTATAGGCGCGTGGGTAGATGATCATAGGGAACTTTACCAAACGGATAAAAAGGCTTTCTATGACCAGATGATTGCTGAGTTCTATCGACTTACGGAAGAACCTTATGGGCAACTCTTTTGGACAGCCAGCCTCTTTACCCCCTTCAAAGAAGGTACCGATGACTATGAAGAATGGTATGATGATTTCTCCGATGAGGAATTTACAGACCTCACTGAAATTATAAAAGTTACAGGCG
>CAUQQF010000023.1:0-28850 GCA_963520375.1 uncultured Flavobacteriaceae bacterium
TTTTTTATCGGCTCTGTTTTTATTTTTTCATTTATTGCTTTCATTATTTGCTCCATTTTTTCATTTTGAGGATGGAGGTCAAAATGAGTAGCAATAAAAGCCACTAAATAGTCTTTTTGCTCTTGTGAAAATTCCTTTCTAGTTTCTAAAAATTTTAGGAAAATCTCTGTCCGCGTAGTTTTAGTATCATTGATATAAGACATTGCGAATTTACTGAAATCAGCTTGTAATTTGCTTAAAAGATACTGTCTATAAGCGGGAAACTCCTTGATTAAAGATTCTTTTTCAAGTTTCTTCTGAGCTTCTCTGAACTTTGCGGATACTTTAAAATCAGGGTTTTGAATCATCTGCCCGTGCATCATTTCGTATTGCGAAGTTATTATCAGAAGATTTACCATCAAATCTTTCTTTTTCCATTCAACAGCCTCTTTGTCGGCTTTTTTTTCTTTTGCTATTTCATCTATTTTTTTGTTGATATCAGCCTGATATTTATCTAATTCTTTGATGAATTCGCTTTCGTTTTTTTCTAAAACATTATTATTCAGTTTAGAAAAATATGAGGAAATAAATTTCTGGCTTTCAATAAGAAAATTATTGTTTTCCTGTCCTTCGCCGGTGAATTTCATTTCTTCTGGAAAAGTCGCGCTATTCCCTGAAATATTGATGTTTTCACCTTTTTTAAGGTAGATAAAATTGTTTCTCCCATTATATAACACGGCATAAACTCCGCTTTTTTCTACCGACAGCGTATCAGAGAAGTTGCCTTTTTCATCAAGTCCTATGTTGATGATGGGAAGCGTAGCCACAGAGGACATATCCACGATTTCTATTCTGCTGAGAGGAGATGCATTACTGATTTTCCCCGAGATAATGATTTCTTTCTTGGAACAAGAAAATATAAAAAGCGAAAAAATGCTTAGCAAAATGTATTTTTTCATAGTAGAGTATATTGGTTTTGTTACTATTTTAGTCCTCATCTTCATCATCCATTTCATCTTCATAGTAGTCTTCTTCGTAGTCGTCCTCATCTTCATCTTCAAAATCATCATTGAAATCAGAGCCGAAATCCTCATTCAGCATTCCGAAATCATCATCCAAGGCAGCAAAGTTGGCAGCCTGCTTTTTTGAACCAGCCGAAGAACCGCTTTTACTCGGTGCTTTCAGTGGGACATTTCCAAAGCGGAACACCGTAATAGGATAGTTCACGGAAGGTTTCTCTTCTGTGATTTCCAGAAGTTCGCAGAAGAACTCCCACAGGTCAAACAGCCCGTATTTAAAGTGCATTTTGCTTCCTACTTCTGGGAATGCCTCTTTTAGATAAATATCGGACATGGTTTCTCCATCTCCATCATCAGACAGGTCTTCCAAAGGAATGGCATCTCCTTCGGACCAGTTTTCATCAGCATAATAAAACGAGGAAAGCTCATCGCCCTGCAGACTAAAAGCACTTTTAATTCCTAAATGCAGATTCCAAAGAGTTTGTTTGTCTTTAATCTCAATGTCTCTAAAAATCTGCTCCTTCGCATCTAAAATAACTCTTACCTTGTAAATCATAAAGTTAAAATTCTTCTTATAAAGTATTTATTTTAAAAAAACTGAGTGCAAATATAAAATTAATTAAAATGTAGTAAAAATTAAATTTTATATTTTTTGAAAAAAATTAGGAGATACAGGGTGTAGTTTTGACTTTCAGGGTGTCCGAGATAATAAACTACAGGGTGTAGCTTGGACTTTCAGAGTGTCTGAGATAACAAACTACAGGGTGTAGTTTGTATTTTTTGTCAAAAAATTAGGAGATACAGGGTGGGGTTTGCACTTTTAGGGTGTCCGAGATAGCAAACTACAGGGTGTAGTTCGTGTTTTTTTGAAAAAAATAGTCAGCTACAGGGTGTAGTTTTGACTTTCAGGGTGTCTGAGACACCAATCTGGGAAAATTCCGCCGTTTTTTTTACCCTGAAAGTCCGAGCCTTCGGCGGAAACTCTATTTTAAATTAAACAATATTATGTTTGTGGATTTGGCCTGCGTTTTACCAGCTTTGCGATGAATAGAAAACAGAACGCAGCGATAGAAATTTTAGACAGCAGGTCGCCTATTTTACTATAAATAGTTTCTTTTTCATACAGCTGAACATCGGCTGTCAGTGCATTTTTCTCATTGTAAAGCGTATGCGCGAGAATATCGCCACGGGCATTGATATGCGCAGAAATCCCACCATTGGCCGAACGAGCGACTTCTCTTCGGTTTTCTATGGCACGAAGTCTGGTATATGCCAAAAGCTGCTGATGCCCCTGCGATGCACCCCACCAAGAGTCATTGGTGATAACACCAAGGAAGTTCGCACCGTTTTTCACATAATCGGTCACAAATTCGCCATAAATACTCTCGTAACAGATGATGGGCGCGATTTTCCCTTTGTTGTAAGGATTAGTAAAAACCTTTCGTTCCTTGTCCGTTCCAAGTGAAGCAATCGTCCCGCCGAAATTCAGCATAGCATCGCCCAAAATAGGTTTAAGGACATTCATATAAGGGAAAATTTCGACACCTGGCACGAGCTTTCCTTTGTGATAAATCTGAATTTCTTCCTCTGGAACAACCTGCAATGCTGAATTAAAACTATCCGCCCAAAAACCCTGTCTATCGTAAAAAGTAGCACTTTCTGGCTTTTCCTCATCGTTATTATAAATCTTATGAGTAGAAACGCCGCCCATAAAAACTGACTTCGGATGGTTTTTCAGGAAATTCTCCACCATGTGGATAGACTGGCTGTTATGAAGCCCTTTCTCGGAAAGTCCGCCGTAACCAGGGAAAGAAGTCTCAGGCGAGAGGTAAAAATCTATTTTAGAAGAGTTTTCTGCCAAAGAAAAAAGCTCCTGCACTATCTGAAGGCTGTCTTTTTGGTATTTTTCGTGATATGGGTCTAAATTCGGCTGAAGCATCATAATGCGGACTTTTCCGATTGGTTTTTCATCAAACTGATGATATTTAAACAAGGAAATCATCATCGGCAAAACAATCAGCCCCAAAACTACGACAGAAGTTTTAACCAAAAATCTTTTCTCTGCCCACCATATTTTAAGAATATAAAAAATCAAAGCATTGAGCGTTAAAATCCAGAAACTCCCGCCCGTTGCGCCCAAAGTGTCGTACCACTGTATCAGCTGAGGATAGTCTGCAAAGGAGTTACCAAGGTTCAGCCAAGGCCATGTAAACTCCCACGCCATATGGAAATATTCAAAACTCATCCATACAAACACGAAAAAAGCCAGTCCCAAAGGGAGTTTTTTGCCTTTTTTATACCAATGAAAAAGCTGAAAAGCCGTGGACATCAGCAGGGAATTGACCAAAACAGGGAAAACCACCGCCATAAGTGCAGGGCTGCCATCTGGATTTTGTGAATTATAAAGCCAACCTGTGGTTATAACATTCCAAATGATAAAAGTAAGATACGAACAGCCAAAAACTGCCCAGCCTTTTCTTTTTATATCCGATTGAGAAATGTTTTCCTCCACGAATAACAAAGGGACAAACGCCACAAAAATAAAAAACGGAACGCCATAAGTAGGCCACGAAACCGACAGCAATACGCCCGACAAAACCACACAAAAAAGATTTTTCATACTTTATAATTTCAAGGGCAAAAATACTTATTTTTGCTAAAATCTCGGTTTTTGTATGATTTTTAAGAAAATTTATCGCATTTTCATCCTTCCTTACACTATTTTTCTGCTGTATCTGATGTTCCTCGGTTTTGGGAGAGAACAGCACGAAGTCAATATTGTAAGGCTTTTACCACTCGTTTCCACGATTCTTTTTGTTCAAAACACCACTTCTTGGGAAAGCATCATTATCAATCTTTTTGGAAATATCATTATGTTCATTCCTTTTGGATTTTTAGGCTGGCTGAATGCGAAATATTTTAGCTTTAAAAAACTTATTGTGGATTTTTTATCAGCTTTAATCATCGTGGAAGCCCTACAATACCTCACAAGACTCGGTGTTTTTGATATTGATGACTTGGCGCTTAATTCCCTGGGCGTATGGATAGGTTTTCAGATGAGAAAATTCATTGATAATTTTAATTAATATTAAGTATGGAAAATAAGGAAGTAATAAAAAGAAGTTTAGTAGTTATTTTAGTTTTGTTAGGTAGTATTATGATATTTTTTTTAGGAAATATGATTTTTTGGAGTATTGCCATGGGAAAAGCAGAAGTATATCCTTCATCGCCAGAAGAAGATCTATTCATAGAAAATTTAGAAGAAAAAACCAACCTATGGATAATGTACTTTCCTCTTCCTAAAGGAAATACCATCCAAGATATAAACATACGCAAAAAAGGATATGTGGAACCTAATATAACTATCAACAAGGATAATATTAAAACTTTCAGTGATTCTGTTTTTACTGAATTTATGAAAGTATATTCTCTAAAAAAAGAAACTGATAGTTTATTTATAACTTTTAGTCTTGATAGTTTACAGAATGAAAAAACTAAAATATCTTATCGTATAGACACATCTTTTCATTATAAAGTAAAATAATTTCTATCAAAATATGCTTTATCTATATTATTTCAAAGATAATTTTAGAAAATTTTCAAGGTTTTATTTCTTACTAAAAAAGATGTAAATTTGTGTCCATTAAAATATAATGAAATGAAATTTAGACTACTACATTTTGTTTTTTTCTTTGTGTTTATGCACTCTTTCGCACAATATAAACCAATAGACACGGCAGACTATGCGCAGAGAAAAGAATTTCTAAACCAGCTGAAAACCAAAAACGAAGCCCTGATAAAATCCCTAAAATCCAAATACACAGGAAAAACGGGAAGAGAACTAGAAAAATTCTACCGAGAGTTTTATAAAGATTTTGAGAAAGAGATTAAAGACAAAGATTTTTCTTTTAATTCTAATTTTAAAATTAAGCTGGAAAAAATCCTATTAAACCTAAAAAAGAAAAATCCACAAATCCCAGACAATCTGAACATTTTGGTTGCTAAAAATAACAAGCCAAATGCCTTCTGCCTTGCCGATGGGACTTTCGTGGTGAATATGGGACTTTTTAATGTGCTGGACAATGAAGCGCAAGTAGCGAGTGTCCTCAGCCACGAACTTGCCCATTACTTACTGGAACATATGCTGAAATCTTTGGTCAATGAAATCAATGAGGACAAAGACAGCCGCTCCATAATGGAAAATCTGAAAAAAGTATCGGTAAATAAATCCCAAAAAGCCTTTGATATCGTAAAAGATAATCTCTACAAAAAGCGCGAAATCAAACGAAAAAGAGAAGTAGAAGCCGACTCGCTGGGATATGTCCTTTTCCGAAATTCTGACTATGAAAACACCGAATTCTACAACACTCTGAGCAACCTCAGCAAATATGACACGATTTCGCCGCGAGAACTAAAAATAGAAACTTATAAAAAACTCTACAACCTGCCCAGTCAGCCTTTCAAAGACAGCTGGATGACAAAGGAAGATTTTGGGAATTATAACTACGACCATTACAAAGTAAAATTAAACAAAGATTCCCTCTCCACGCACCCAGAATTAGCCCAAAGGATGGAATTTATCACGAAACAATTTGCTGAACTTAAAAACAAAAAAGAGGCAAAAAAAGGCGATGAAGAATTTGCTAAACTCAAAAATACAGCCCGAATGGAAGTCCTGCCAAACCTATGGCATTCCGAACAATACGGACGAGGAATCTACGCCGCTATGCAGTTTTTACAAGACAAAGAGGAGGAAAACTACTATCACGAATGGCTTGGGAAATTGTTTGAAAAAATCTACACTGCACGAAAAAATTACAACCTAAACCGCTATCTGGACAGAATAGAACCCAAAAAACAGAGCGAAAGCTATCAGCAGTTTTTGAGTTTTATGTGGAATCTAAATTTAGCAGAAATCAAGAATATCGCAGACTACTATAATAAAAAAGGAGCTTCTTAGAAGCCCCTTTTTTTGTTAAAAATTTAATCTCTCCAAACGGATTTTATTGAATTTTTCTTTCTCATTGTATTCACGGAGGAGAATATAACCCTCTTTCCCGATGTAAGGCACTACAAAATAATTGTCTTTCTCGGAGATTTTTACATTTTCTTGATTGAATTTACCATCGATAAGTGTATTGATGTACAAATTCCAGTTCTTTTCCTTCGTTTCTTTATCTTTTTTAAAGTCTCTGAAGAAAAATACCACATCTTTGCCGCCATTTAGATATTGAGAGAAAAGATAATCAGCATTTACATTCCATTTGGTTTTATCCTTTTCAAAAACTCTCACTTCTTTCAGCTTAAAATCTTTATCTGTAAAGGCATACACCATATCTTTTGTCGCTGAAGCAGAATAAGCCCCCTCTGGTCTCCATTTTTCAAATAAAATCCCTACACTGCCGTCTTTTAGGAAGAAGAAATCTCTTTCCAAAAGATGATATCCCATTCCGACATGACCAAATTTATTAATTTCCTGTATAAACGGCTTAAAGTCTATGAAATTGATATTTTTAACATCCACTCCAAAGTTTCGTTTATCTAAAACAAGCCTTGTCAATCCCACAGAATATAAGGCACTTTGTTTTTCATAAAACCTTCCTGAGATGATTATTTTATCATCAAATGTTTTATCATTATCCACCAATCTTCCACTAGAATATAGAGAAGTAATTTCATCCATAGTCAATCCATTCAAGCCTGTAATCGGTGTTTTGGCTTTTATACTTCCTGTTTTCATATCCAGCACTTGGAAGAAATAAGAATATTCCCTCTTATTCTTTACTTTTAGAATGGTGTAGATGTATTTATCATCTTTTTCAATGATTCTGATGGATTCATATTTGTTTTTAGTTCCATCCGTATTATACTTGTATTCCCAAAGCAGTTTTTTATTGTCATCGTATCTTTTTAGGCTATGATTTTTGCCATAAGTTTCGTAGTCATCATATTCCATAACGATGAAACCGCCTTCTTTTATTTCATAAACACTAGATACATAAAGAAATCCTTTTTCTCTCCGCTCTTTTCTTTCTTCTTTTCTTTGGTTTCGTACATTTTCTGGTTCTGTTACTTCTTTGAAAGTGTTATTCTCGTATTCGTAATATACTTTTTGTTTTATGGTGTTATCCTTTAGATTAACCTCCATTGTGCGCGGATAGAAGAAGTCCCTTCCCTTTACTGCATCATAATCAGCTCTTGGATAAAGAACCAGATTTCCTCTAAAATCAATTGCTCCGAAATAGTTTGCCGCTGTGATATCTCCTTCAAACTCTTTGTTGGCAACTGGATTTAAGTTTTTATCCAAAAAGACATATTCAAATTTTTTCGTTTTATCACCAGACTTGCCATAGCCGTAGATCGCCACATATCCGTAGAGATTTTCATCTTGGTCAAATAGTGCATTGAGTCCAAGATAATTTCCTTTGGCTAAAGCAAATAAATCTCGTGATTGTGAAAAAGCAGTGAAAACACCGCAGAAAATCAAAAATGTAAATAAAATTTTTCGCATAATTTTTTCTTGCGAATGTACACATTTTCCACCAGAACAGAAAGATGAGTTTTATCACTAAAAAAAGACTATCTTCTTCGATAGTCTTTCTTGTTTTAAAATGATTTTTATTTCTTCGGTGGATAATTTTTCAATATTTCAGCAATGATTTCTGGAATTTGCTTTTGTTTTGACTTCGGCGAATCTACATTGATACCGCTTCCTTTTCCCTGCCAAACAAGCTTCCCTGTCTTTGCATCCATAAAGTTAAAAACTAGTCCTCCTTGGTTGTATTCATTAGTATAAGTTCTTCCTAGACCCATTCCCCAGCCGAGCCAACTACCCCAGCCTCCCAAATACACATTAGGCGTCACATAGGTATCTCTTACCAGCTTATGATTTGCTTTGACCTGAATAACCAAATCTGCTGCATCATTACTCGGTGATAATCCCTTCTCTGCAAGCTGTTTCTGTAATTCATCTGTCACTCTGCTTTGGTCTATGTCATTCAGTTTCAGCTCTTCCAAGTTTACAGAATAAGTCTTGTACTCAGAAAAGTTAGCCTTCGGGTCATAATCTGAAACTACTCTAAACGGGCTGCAGGACGCCATCAGAAGCCCCATCCCTACTGATAGGAATAAATACTTTATTCTGTTCATATCTTTATTTTTTTAGTGTTATACAAAATTTATTTTATTTTTGTTGAATGATAATAGTGTGCCAAACTTTGCTCAAAAATACAAAAATTTTAGGAATTGCTATTTTTCCCTTTATTATTTTAAAAGATAAAAGGCTGAAAAATAACCACACCCTTGTCAACCACGAAAAAATACACCTTCGGCAGCAGCTGGAAATGGGCATTATTCTATTTTACCTTTGGTATCTTGTGGAGTTTTTATATTGGTATATCAGACTGAGAAATGGAGAAATGGCGTATGAAAAAATCAGTTTTGAACAAGAGGCCTACCGCAACGAAAATTCACTCAACTACCTGAAAAACAGAAAATTCTGGGAATTTTTAAAATATTTATCTTAGTGCTAGTTATTCTTACCTTTATTTTTTAGATTTGTGATATAAATAATTAGTATTTTGGAACAGCATATTTTTATCGCATTTTTATTGACTTTATTTGCAGGATTATCCACTGGAATTGGGGGGCTGATTGTCTTTTTCACTCAGCAGACAAACAAAAAATTATTATCTTTTTCCTTGGGGCTTTCCGCTGGAGTGATGATTTTGGTATCCTTTGCAGAGTTTTTAGTTCAGTCCAGAGAAATCCTTACCGAAGAGATGGGAAATACAAAAGGGTTGCTAACCATGTGGTTATGTTTCTTTGGCGGAATTTTATTCATTGGCATTATAGACCGTTTAATTCCCTCATTTGAAAATCCTCATGAAATTCAACACTTAGAAAATATGGAAAAACCGATAAAAAAAGGTTCTAAGCTAATGCGGATGGGGATTTTGACATCATTTGCAATCGCTATTCATAACTTTCCTGAGGGGATAGCCACCCTCATTGCAGGAGTTGAAAATCCCACATTAGGTATAGCCATTGCAACTGCTGTAGCCATACATAACATTCCCGAAGGCATAGCAGTAGCTGTCCCCATCTACCAAGTAACTAAAAACAAGAAAAAAGCATTTCTGATGTCCTTGTTCTCTGGTCTAGCAGAACCTATCGGAGCTATTGCTGCATATCTTGTTTTAATGCCATTTATTACTCCTGTTTTGATGGGACAGATATTTGCCATAGTAGCTGGAATTATGGTTTTTATATCTCTTGATGAGCTATTGCCTGCTACCCATGCATTTGGAGAACATCATCTTTCCATTTATGGTTTGATTTTTGGTATGGCTATTATGGCCCTAAGCCTTATAATGATGGCTTAAAAAATTTTTAATCCTTTAAAAAATTCTCCAAAATCTTCTCCCCACAAGATGTCAATACACTTTCTGGGTGAAACTGCACTGCATGGACATCGTATTTTCTATGCTGTAATGCCATGATGATACCCTGTTCATCTACAGCCGTGATTTGTAACTCTTCAGGGAAATCATGAGAATCCACCGCCCAAGAGTGGTATCTTCCTGTAATGATTTCAGAAGGCAAACCTCTGAATATCTTAGCATTATCTTCAATGATAGCCGTTGAAATCCCAACTCCGTGATAGACATTATTCAAGTTAATCAGCTTTCCACCAAACGCCTCTGCAATCGCTTGTAAACCAAGGCAAACGCCTAAAATAGGTTTCTTTGGCGCAAATTCCTTTATCACATCCAGCAAAATTCCTGCTTCACTAGGCACGCCTGGTCCTGGAGAAAGGATGATTTTATCGTATTTTTCTACTTCTTTCAGTGAAATTTCATCATTTTTAAAAACATAGACAAACTCCTTCCCTACAATCTGCTCCACCATCTGAACCAAATTGTAAGTGAAACTATCATAATTATCAAGCACCAATATTTTCATGCAATTTTTAAATAAAAAGACTTTGGCAAAGATAAGCCAAAGTCTCTTTTAATATGGTTAAAAAAAGTAATTTTTATGGATTTGTAGACCAAAGAGCCGCCGAAGCCAGCATTGCTCTCTTGTTCAACTTTAATAAATCTATTACCAACTCTGCGAAATCCTCTGGCTGAAGCACCTTTTCTGGGTTTCCATCCGTGATTTTCAGGTCTGTTTTGGCCATATCTGTTGAAATCGTACTTGGTGTAAGAGTTGTCACACGAATGTTCTGCTTACGAAGTTCAAACATCATAGATTCAGACATTCCTATCAATCCAAATTTAGATGCAGAATATGCCGAAGTAAGCGCATTTCCTTTCAGACCTGCCGTTGAAGAAATATTCACCACATCGCCTGATTTTTTCTCCACCATCCCTGGCACCACAGCTTTCACTACATAGTAAGGCCCGAAAAGATTGGTTTTTACAATGTCTTCCCACTGCTCATCATCCATTTCTAAAATTCCTCCGAAAGCCGCTATTCCAGCATTATTGATAAGAATATCAAACTTCCCAAAATCATTTTGTAATTTTTCTAACGAAGTAAAAACTTGCTTTTTATCAGTAACATCAAAAACAGAATAAGATGATTTCACGCCTTTGCTCTCTATCTCAGCAGCTACGGATTTTAGATTGTTTTCATTTCTACCCGTAATGGCTACATTTACACCTTCTGCCGCCAGAGCCAAAGCTACAGCTTTACCTAATCCTCGCCCTCCACCTGTTACAAGGGCTGTTTTTCCTTTTAAATTTTGCATAATATTAATAATCTGCATCAGGAGTAGTTACCCTGATTAGTTTAGAATTAACGAACTCATATATTCCCTCTATGGACTGCTCTCTACCATATCCAGAGTTTTTCGTTCCTCCGAATGGAAGTTCTGGAGAAATCCCTGTCACATGGTTGATATAGACCATTCCTGTATCTATTCTTCGTGCGATTTTCACTGCTTCCTCTACATCCGTTCCGAAAACCGTTCCACCAAGACCGTATTTAGTATCATTAGCCAAATCTACGGCTTCGTCCATATTTTTCACAGAATAAATCATCAGTACTGGCCCAAATATTTCATCTGAATAAGCATCCATTCCTTTCTTGATATCTGTCAAAATAGTAGGCTGCATAAATGCTCCTGGACCTTCTATTTTTTTACCTCCTGTCACTAGTTTTGCTCCTTGTGCCACGGCTTTTTCTACTTGAGATAAAACATCTTCTCTTGCCTTCACACTACTCAAAGGAGCCAACTGAGTTTCTGGATCAAGAGGATCTCCCACTTTAGCATTTCCAAATAGCTGTGTAGTTTTTTCAAGGAACGCTGGATAAAGGCTTTCTGGAACGATAACTCTCTTTGGAGAAACGCACACCTGCCCTGCATTCCATAGTCTGCCATTCACAGCAGTTTCTACAGCTTTATCTAAATCAGCATCTGGCATAACGATGAAAGCATCACTTCCACCAAGTTCCAAGATTGATTTTTTCACATTTTTCCCTGCCGCAGATGCAAAACTAGCTCCTGCTGGTTCACTTCCTGTAAGGGCTGCTCCTTTTACTCTTGGGTCGTCCAATAGTTCTGACACTTTAGAACCAGGGACAAAAATATTAGTATAAGCACCCTTAGGCGCTCCCGCTTCTAAAAGAATTTTTTCCATCATTTCTCCTGCCTGCGGCACATTAGATGCGTGTTTCAACACTATTGTATTTCCTACGATAAGGTTTGGCGCAGCGGAACGAGTGGTCTGATAAAAAGGGAAATTCCAAGGCTGAACACTCAGAATCACACCTATCGGCTCATAAGACAAGAAAGCCTTTCCGTGCGGCGTTTCCAAAGGCTTATCCGCCAATAGTTTTTCGCCATTTTCTGCATAATATTCAAAAATACCTGCACAAAGTTCCACCTCTGCAATACCTTCTTTATGAAGTTTCCCCATTTCGATAGAGCATAATTTACCCAACTCTTCTTTGCGCTCACGCATGATTCTTGCAGCGTTATAGAGAACTTTTGCTCTTTCTGAAAAAGATTTTTTACGCCATTCTTTAAAGGTTGCATCAGCCTGTGCGATAATTTCTGAAACCTCACCAGATGTCATTTCTGGATATTCTTTTAATACCTCGCCTGTAGCAGGATTTGTAGTTTTAATGCTTGACATAATCTTAAAATTTTTGATTGTGTAAATATAAAAAATTCTATTCACACAAAAATTGATCTATGTTATGATTAGCCTTTTATTAAAAAATCTTTAACAGAATTGTTAAAATCTTGCGAATTATCTACTTGAAGCCAATGCCCTGCGTTTTTAATTTTAACAATCTGGCTGTCTGGGAATTTCTCACGAATTAGAATTTCATCTTCTGGAAGGATGTAATTAGATTTTTCGCCAGCCAGGAATAAAGTCTTCCCTCCGAAAACACCTTTTCCCTCTATATTTCCCACCAAATCAGCATATTTCTTGGAAAGAGTCTTTAGGTTAAATCTCCAGCTCAGTTTGTTTTCCTGCTCCCAATAGAGATTTTTAAGAAGGAATAAAAGCATGGCTCTGTCCGTAATGTATTTTTCCAGCTGAAGTTCCACATCTTTACGAGCTGAAACAGCAGAAAAATCCACACTTAGCAAGGCTTCAAAAGCCGTCTGATGATGCGGTCTGTAAGCCCTTGGCGCTATGTCTGCTACGACAAGTTTATTTACTCTTTCTGGATAAGAAATCGCAAACTGCATCACTGCCTTACCGCCAAGAGAATGCCCCAGAAGATTGACCTTATCTAATTGATAATGATTGATATAATTTAAAATATCCTCCGCCATTATCTGATGAGACATTTCATCCGAGTGAAAACTTTTTCCGTGATTACGCAAATCCACCAAATGGCAGGGCATCCACTGACCAAATTCCCTTCCAAAAGTCCCCCAATTATCTGATATTCCGAACAATCCATGAAAAACCAACAGAGGAGTTTCATGAATTTCCTGTCCGTAAATTTTTGAGTTTAAAATCATTTTTCTTCTTTTTCAAAAATTGATTACAAAGCAAAAACCTTGTAAATCAACCTTATTCGGCTGGTTCTATTTTATTTTTCTTGGAATAAATCATAATAGCCACACCTGCCAGCATGAATGGAATACTCAAAATCTGCCCTGTATTGAGCCCTGCAAATGAGATTACCTCATCTCCCTGCGGCTCTTTCAGGAATTCCACAAAGAAACGAATACTCCAAAGTATCACGAAAAACAGCCCAAACAGCCATCCCTGCTGATATTTTTTACGAGTAAATTTGTACAAAACAGCCAATAAAATAAATAAACAAACATACCCAAAAGCCTCAAAAAGCTGAGTAGGATATCTCGGAACTATGGCTCCGTATTCCATGCTTTGCTGTAGAAAAAGTATCGCAAACGGTGAAGTTTCGCTCGCTGGTTTTCCGATAATTTCAGAATTGAAAAAATTCCCCATTCGCACAAAAGCCCCTCCTAAAGCGATGACAATTCCTAATCTGTCATAAACCCAAAAAGGATTTTTCTTAATAATTCTATAACTATAATATAATGTAGTCAAAATCAATGCGATAGTAGCACCGTGGCTCGCCAGCCCAGAAAAACCTGTAAACTCCAGCGTAGGTTTCGTCCTGATGGGCAGGAAAACACTCCAAAAATCAGTCATAAACAAACTTGGCTCATAGAAAACCACATGCCCTATTCTCGCCCCAAAAATAGTTCCCAGCAATGTCCATGTAAAGAGCGGATCTATGAATTTATCATCTACATTGTCTATTTTGAAAATTTGTCTCATGATCAAAATCCCAAATCCAAAGGCAAAAACAAACATCAGCCCGTAATATCTCAGTTTAAAACCAAAAATATCTATGCCTTCATTTGGATTCCAAATGCTAAACTCGGTATTTAGCCATACCATTTTACTCAGCTGTGAATCCAGCTTTGTCAGCTGATTGGACTTCAAAATATATTTGTAACTTTTTAGGGATTCTGCGGACATTCCTTCCTCACCAACAGGCATAAAATTCTCATTAAGAATAAAATAGCCTTTCTTTTTAAACTCCTCATAATATGGAGCCAAATACTCATATTCTCTCTGGCTGGACAGCTCTGTATTGTATTTATTAAGAATAACCAAAACATCTGCATTCTCTGAACCGAGAGCATCATAAACCTGCTTCATATCAGGGCTTACAAATATTTTTACGGGAGTGCTTCCCTTTTTAGTTACTATACTTCCGTCAGAAAAACCATTTTTGTATTCTTGTGAAAAGAACAACTGAAACGGCAACAATGCAAACAGAATAAAAAATCTTATTTTATCTTTCATTTTAAATTTACTTTCTTTTTTTAGGTGGAACTGGGTCATAGCCGCTGCCTCCCCATGGATGACAGCTCAAAATTCTCTTTGTTCCTAAAAATAATCCTTTCAGAAGACCGTGGGTTTTCAGGGCTTCCAGCATATACTGAGAACATGTGGGCTGATAACGGCAGTTGCTCCCCAGCCACGGCGAAACGGCCAGCTGATAAAAGCGAACCAGCATCACAAAAGGAAATATGATTATTTTCTGAAACAAAATTTTATTTTGGACAAAAATAAACTATTATAACAAGCAAAACAAAATTTTAAATAGGCAACGCTTGTTACTTTGGGATTGATTTTAATTTTTTATAACAAGATTTATTCCATCGTAGAGCGTTTTTAGGTCGCAAGACACCCTGTCGCCCACCTTGTATCTGCTGTCTATTTCGCCTTCTTGGAAAGTCATTTTTTGAAAATCTTCTATATCCACTACTTTCAGCTCTTTAAAATCAAATTCTGGAATTTCTACTATCTCAAATTCAGTCAAACTAATGGGCATAGCATTAAGCTGTCTATATACATTAAGCCCTATGGACAAAGGTATTTTCTCGTAGATTTCGTAAATATGCTTTGCATTTTTAATATTAGGCAATGCAAATTCATTGATAAATTTATCTAAAATTTCATCAAGTTTCAGAAAATCTCCCGCTCCCCTAAAAACTTCACCATCAGACACCAGCTCTATCCAGTCCTCTTCGCCTTTTTTAGAATACTGATATTCAAACCCTTGCAGAAAAGTATCCACTAAATCTATGCTGACAATCCAGCCAGGGTTATCCAGAGTTTCTATTTTCACTCCATATTCATGCTCCCAGTCGCCATTACACTGATTTTTATACCATTCTTGTATCAGTTCTATATTAGTCATTTCATTGATTTATAATAATTTACAATTTTCGGTTTTTATAATTTTCTAAATGAAAATCAATACTTTCATTGATAGGAATAAAACTATAATTCAGCTCTCGTTTTATTTTCTCATTAGAAATCGGCGTAAAACTCGTAACCGCCTCTATATTGCTCTTGGTAACTCTCTTTAAACTTGGGATAAGCCACCCCAAAAGCACATTCAGCCAATACGCAAAATTCAGAATGGACTTTGGAAGGATTTTCGTTTTGGATTTCCCTAATTTTAGCCTTACTATATCGGACAAATCCTGATATTTTCTATTCTCAGAAAGAATAATATACCGCTCCCCGAATTTGTTTTTATCCATCAGTTCCACCGCTATTTTTGCCACATCGCGAACATCCACATAGGCAGTTCCTCCTGAAAAAGTAAATGGATTTTTCTCAAAAGTAGTAAAAAGCTCTCCACTGCTGTTTCCCCAGTTTCCTGTTCCGATGATGACGCCAGGGTTGATAATAATGGTATTCATCCCCTCTGCTGAACTTCGCCAGACCTCCATTTCTGCAAGGTATTTTGACTGTGCATATCCAGAATGCTCTTCTTTTGGATTAAACTGCGAATTTTCATCAATGATCCCATTTTCATTCATCTCATCCAAAACCGCAATAGAACTCACAAAAAGAAACTTTTTCACCTGTTTTTCTTCGGCTATATAGAGCATATTTTTAGTGCCTTCCACATTGGTTCTGAGCATTTCTTGGGTGTCTTTCGGGTGAAAACTCACCTTTGCAGAGGCGTGATAGACCTCCTCCACACCATCCAAAGCCGCTCTCAGCGAATCCAAATCCCACAAATCTACATCCACCCACTCTATCTGCTCAAACAGCCGTTCAGCATCCGCCGTATAAAAGAGCCAAGATTTTTTGACTTCTTCTATATTGCTGCTTTTTCGCTTGGCAGCTCTCACTTTTTTGCCTTTTTTAAGGAGTTCTAAAACCAATACTCTTCCTAAAATCCCTGTTGCTCCCGTTACTAAAACCATTCTAAATTCAGTATTTTAAATTAAAAAGTGATAAACACAGAGAGAGTATTTATCACTTCTATTTTTTTATAACATTTTTAGGTTATTCACTTCCATTTCGGTGAGAATTCGCCAGTGTCCTCGTTTGATATTTTTCTTGGTAAGCCCAGCAAAAATCACTCTGTCCAAAGCCTCCACTTCATAGCCCATTTTCTTGAAAATTCTCCTTACGACTCTATTCCAACCGATGTGGATTTCTATTCCTACTTCATTTTTAGGTTTTCCTTCGATGTATGAGATGCTGTCCACCTCTGCTACTCCCTCTTCCAGACGAACTCCATCTGCTATCGTGCGCAGATCCTCCACGCTTAGTTTTCTATCCAAAGTAACATGATAGATTTTTTTCACTCCAAAAGACGGGTGGGTCAGTTTTTTAGTCAAATGCCCATCATTTGTCAAAAGAATAAGCCCTGTGGTCTGTCTATCCAGCCTACCCACTGGGAATAAACGATACGGCGAGGCATTCGCTACCAAATCCATCACGGTCTTTCTCGCTTTCTCATCTTTTGTCGTAGAAATATATCCTTTCGGTTTGTTAAGAAGCACATACACAGGCTTTTCTGGAGTTATACTCTGTCCATCGAAAACCACTCTGTCTGTTTTCTGAACTTGGTATCCCATTTCTGTAACCACCTTCCCATTGACCTCCACTAGTCCTTGTGTAATCAGTTCATCAGCCTCTCTCCTGCTGCATATTCCAGAATTAGCGATGTATTTATTAAGCCTAATTGTATCTTTTTCAACCTGTTTGCTGATTTTGTCCAATTTTCTTTTCAGAATAAAGGATTTAGCCTTATCTTCCTGCTCATCAGGTTTTTTGTAAAACTTTTTAGGAGCAGATGGTCTGTCCCTTTTCTCAAATTTATTTCTGTTTTGGCTTCCTCTACTCTCTTCTCTGTTATCCCTTCTTCCCGAAAAACTTTTTCTATCTCTGCTCATCTTGTTCTTAAATAATTTGTGCAAAGGTAATAAATTCTACCTTTCTTTTTGTCTGAAAATCAAAAATCAATACACCTTTATGAAAGATAAAATTTATCTCTGATTTTTTTGTGGAGATTTTTCATCTAAAATCTGTGTAAATATCGTAGTTTTGTAGTTTGGAAAAATTTACAGCATGATTAATCCCTACTATGCTCTTGCACAGAATTTTTGGTTCGTTTCTCCTACTATTTATAAAAGTCGTTTTTATAAAAAACTCATCCGTCTCAATAGGGAAAATATTTTTAAGAGAAATGCAGAACCAGAGCTGCTCTGGCTGAAAGATTTCCTGCCGCAGAAAGCTGTTTTCATAGACATCGGAGCAGGCTGGGGAGATTATGTCTACTGGCTGGATTACATTCTTTTCCCTGAAAACATTCATGTTTTTGAGCCTAATAAAATCCTTTGTAAAAGACTCAAAAATCTTTTTTCTAAAATCAATTTTTATCAAAAAGCCTTGTCTAGTGAAAACAAGAAGGCTGAACTGATGATTCCTGTCCTCAACAAAGAAAAAATCCACGAGGAAAGCACCCTGCTGGACAACATTATAGAAGATGAGGACACAAAAATAGCCACACAAAAAGCAGAATGCATCACCCTTGACAGCTGGTGCCAAAAAAGAGAGGCAGAAAAAAAAGAACTGGAAAGGCTGGATTTCATAAAGATAGACACGGTGGGGCAAGAACTCTCCGTGCTGGAAGGCGCGAAAGAAACCATTGAAAAATTCAAGCCCGTTCTAATGGTAAAAATCGAGCAAAAGTACCACTCCGAGTCGATTTGGGAAGTAATTTCTAATATAGAAAAATACGGATATTCGGCGCATTATCTGCATCGAGAGAATTTTTCATTAGAACCTTTGACCGAGGATATTCTAAATTCTCAAAATGCTATCTTTGCCGAAGATTCTAGTAAATTTATCAAAAATATAATTTTCATAAACAACAGATAATGAGCGTAATACTCCGACAAGGGCTAAAATATTCCATTGTAGGATATCTGGGATTTTTGCTGGGAACGCTGGCAAATTTCTTTATTTTCCCGAATGATTTGGAATTTTATGGCAAGTTGAGATTTATTTTCCCAACGGCGGAGATGTTCGTTCCGATAGTGGTTTTTGGGATTTCTTTTTCTAATGTCAAGTTTTTTGCACAGACCCAAAAAGATGGAAAACACCAGAATATGCTCTCGCTGTCCTTTGTAGGGATTTTTATCAACTTTTTTATTTTCGGAATTCTTTACTTTCTGATTTTCAATATTTTCCCTTCTCTGAAACAAAGTGAAAACTGGCAGGCGAAACATCTGATTTTTCCTTTGATTTTGTTTCTATCCATTTCTACTGTTTTGAATAAATATATTTCCAATTATAAACGCATCGCCATTCCGAACATTTTTGAAAATCTTTTTCCGAAACTTGCCAACATCGGTGCTTTTTGTTTGTTTTTCTTCGCAAAAGTCCCTGAAAATATGGCGCTTATTTTCTTTATTTCTGTTTTCTTTATGGCAATGTTAGGTTATTTCGTGTATAACAATAAGTTAGAGAAATTTAATTTTGATTTTAGCACAGATTACTTCCGACAAAACGGGCTTTGGGTTCAGATTTTATCTTATAGTTTTTTCGGATTTTTGGGAAATATAGGCAGTTTTTTAGCTTTGAAAATTGCCAATGTGATGATTGGAGAATACATCGGCTTTGAGCAAAATGGGCTTTACAGCAATATTTACTCCATCGTTACCCTCATAAACATCCCTCAGATGGGGCTTTACAACATCTCTGCACCGATGATTAACAAGCATCTTACGGAAAATACCTTGCAGGAACTTGACCGCTTTCACAAAAAAACTTCCCTCAGTTTATTCTTTTTAGGATTGGTCTTTTTTTCGTGTATTGTAGTGGGATTTCCCTTCCTCACGGACTTTATGAAAAATGGAGAACTTCTTCGGACAGCAGAACCTATTTTATGGATTATTGGCATGACTATGCTGTTTGATTTGGCTACGGGATTCAACAGCCACATTATTTCCATGTCCAAATTTTATAAGTACAACACCCTGTTTATGCTTATTTTAGCCGTAGTGACCATCGCTCTAAATGCTTTTTTCCTAAAATATACCGATTTAGGAATTTTGGGAATTGCCATTTCCTACGCTATTTCTTTGACTTCGTTTAATTTAATAAAAATCGTGTTCAACTACCACCATTTCAAGGTTTTTCCATTATCCATCAAAATGATGTGGGCAGTTATCATCTGTGGCTCTGCGATTGTTTTGGCTTCGATTTTTCCTAATTTTCAGTCTAGTTTTGTGAATTTGATTTACAAACCTGCTTTGGTTTTAGCGGTGATATTTATCGGAAATCTTATTTTCAAAATATATCCTTTGAACCAAATTCTACAAAAATATCTTCTGAAAAAATCTGAAAACAAATAAAAAACGAAAGTAAGGCAAAATCGCCTTACTTCCGCACTTAGTGATTATGATTAGAAAAAATTGAATTTAATTCTTTTTCTTTCAGTAGTCCTTCATGAGTCAGCATTTTCCCGTTTTCATCAGCAAAAACCCAGAATGGATAGGCAGGAACTCTGCCGCCAGCCAGCTCGTAGGCTATTTTATGCAGTCCCGAAGTTCCATTGGACACGAAAGTATATTTCTTCCCAAAAAACTCTATGTCTTTATGGTATTTTTCAGGGTTCACACTTATAAAATAGACGCTGTCCCATATGCTCTGAGGAAGTTTTGATAAGTTCTTCTTCTGCACTCTGCACACTCCGCACCATTCGGTGGTGAATAAAACAACCACAGGCTTAGGATTTTCTTTTCTTAATTTTTCCACTTCCTCAAAACTATTCAGTATCTGAGCATAAGAAAAACAGGACAACACAACCGCCAAAAAAGCGAATTTTAGTTTCATATATTTTATTTTATCGTGTATCTTATTCCTAGGAAACCTCTTATTTTCTGCATCGGAGCGTATCCGTAGGATGGTTCAAACTCATATCCGTTCGGATTATTGGTTCCTGTATCTTTATCAAACGGGTCAAAAGGTCTTAGGATAGGGTCTTTCGGAGTGAAATTAAACAAATTTTTCACACCGCCATAAATTTCCAATCCATTGTCAAACTTAGTTCTCAGCTGAATATTCGCCAAACTATACCATGGCGAGTATTCTGGTCGAAAATCCTTCGGAACGGTGATAAGGCGCATCGGCCCATAAACTTCGCCCGTAAAATCTACCCCAAATTTTCTACTAAACTCATAGCTGAGTGCATAAGTTCCAGACCATTTAGGTGCGAGCTGCTCGTATTTTTTGTGCGTTTCGCCCCCTTCTTCATACTTTTCAAAAACATCCATATAGGTTGCCCCTATATTTAAGCTCAGCGGAATACCAAATTTTATATTCGCTCCCAATGAAATCCCTTGGCTTATCGCATGCCCTTTCAGGTTATCATAAATGATTTTATCGCTATCTGTCTCTGTATCAGCCACGATTTTATTCGTAAAATAGGAATAAAAAGCCGTAGCATCTATATCAATATAGCCGTTTCCTGCGGTTATTTTTTGAGTAAAATTAATATTCCCGTTGATGGATTTTTCTGGTTTAATATCTCTGATGACCGTTTCTCTGGCATTGGTAAGCGATTTATGGTCTTCGGTAAAGACATTCACCACACGGAAACCAGTCCCAAAACTCGCTCTAATGCTGGTCGCAGGGCTTGGGCTCAGCTTATAAGCCAGCCTCGGAGAATGAATAAATCCATGATTTTTACTGTGGTCTAATCTGTACCCCAGCAAAAGTGAGTGTTTGTCATTAAAAGTCCATTGGTCTTGTACGAAAAGCCCTGGAAGCCAGTCGCTGGTCGGGTTATTCGTTCCGTCTGTGTTTTGCGTTCCTATCGTACTATCATCGTAGTAGTTATGGCGCAAAGTAGCTCCTGCTATCAAGTCATGCTTTCCGAAATTTTTATTCCAATAAAACTGCCCAAAACTCGTGCGCTGTGTCGCATCAAAGGCTTCTGTTCCGTATCTAGAGTCCTGATTATGATAATTAAACGAAAGCTGTAAAAACAACTGCTCCACCGTAGGAAGCTGATAAAGCCCTATCGCCTCAAAGCGGTTGGTATAGATACTTTCGCCATAGACTTCATCGCCGCCTCTATGCTGTTTCTGCCACTGGAGCTGCCCTCCCAATCGGTCTTCATAAAGGTATCTTGCCATAAAGGAAGCCATTCTATTGTCTTTTCGCTTAAAATTCCACTTGTTAAACACAGAAACTCGGTCTTGAAGCGTGGTATCCATGAAGCCATCATTATTCTTGTCAATTCTATTCGTAAAATTAAAATAATTCACGCTCAAGATAGACGCTGCTTTCTTACCAATATTGAATTTCGTAGCCAAATCCATATTCTGCTCGCCCCAAGAAGTCGTGCTAAAATCCGAAGCAAACTTCGGTGCGGTCAAAGCGTTTTTAGTGATGATATTGATAGTTCCTCCCATCGCTTCTGTCCCATATACAGAGGATGCAGGACCTTTCACGATTTCTATTCGCTCTATCATAGAATTCGGAATTCCACTCAGACCGTAGACCGTGGAAAGGGAACTCACTATCGGCATTCCATCGATGAGAATCAGCGAGTAAGGCCCTTCCAGCCCATTGATATGGATGTCTCCCGTATTACAAACCGAACAGTTAATCTGCGAACGAATCCCATTAACCATAGAAATAGATTCTAAAAGGTTAGAAGTCGGATTTTTTTCAAAAAATTTCTTGGTGTAAATTTCCACTGGAACGGGACTTTTAGACTTGCTTATCGGTTTGAGCGTTCCTGTGATAATCACTTCATCTACATTTTTATCCTTGTGAAGGGAGTCTTGCTTTACATCTTGCGCATTCATCAAACCTATGAAAAACAGGGCTGACAATGGAAAAAGTTTATAATTTTTCATAATATAATTAGATTTAATTAGAAATAAATGTTAGGCAAAACTAATATTTTTAAATACACAAACCAAATTTTTATTTAAAATAATTCTAAAAAAGAATTTTTCCTCATCAGATAAATATTTAAAAAAATCATAATTTTAGGCTAAAAATTGGATTTCTTTTATCAAAAAATCTTAATTTCGCGACAAATTATTTTTATTAATGAAAAACTGGACATTTAAAAAATGGAATAATATATTAGGTTGGGCAGTTTTTGGGATTGCTTTGGTTACCTATTTATCCACTATAGAGCATAAATTCAGCTTTTGGGACACGGGCGAATATATCTCATCCGCTGTAAAACTGGAAGTTACCCACGCACCAGGAGCAGCATTGTTCCAGCTGGTGGGCGCTGTGGCGGCTATTTTGAGCTTTGGGAATGAGGCCTATTACTCACTGATTATCAACGCTATGTCTGCGCTATTCAGTGCATTTACGATTTTATTTCTTTTTTGGACCATTACACATTTAGTCCGCAGAATTTTAAATAAAGAAATGGAAGAGCTCAGCTCAGCAGAAATGATTTCCGTACTGTTTTCGGGAGTTATAGGCTCACTGGCGTTTACTTTTTCGGATACTTTTTGGTATTCTGCTGTGGAGGGCGAGGTGTATTCTATGGCGTCTATGTTCATCGCGCTTGTAGTCTGGCTGATTACAAAATGGGAAAACGAATACCATGACAGCGACAGCCAGAGATGGATTATCCTGATTTTCTTTATCACAGGGCTTTCTGTGGGTGTCCATATGATGGTGATGCTGGCAGTTCCTGCGGTGTGTTTCATCTATTATGCTAGAAATTACAAATTCACTTGGAAAAACTTCATCATTGCTAATTTCATCACGCTTGGAGTTTTAGCATTTGTTTTTAAAGGAATTTTCCCTATTGTCATGAGACTTTTCGGAAAGAGTGAGATTTTCTTTGTAAATAGCATCGGTCTGCCGTTCCATTCAGGGACTATCATTGCGTTTATGATTTTGGTTGCTTTTTGTTATTATATCATCCGATATACTAGAAAAACCAAAAACCATTTATACCAAACCATCGCATTATCAGTAGTTTATATGATCATCGGATTTTCGTGCTGGATGATGATTCCTATCAGAGCCAATGCCAATCCTCCTATGAATCTGAACAATCCTGATACTGCCATTGGTATGCTGGACTACTACAACCGTGAGCAGTACGGCGACTGGCCTACTATATATGGACAAAACTATACGGCTCATCTAGATGCGCATGGAATAGAAAGAAACGAGGATGGTGGCTACAAAACCATAAAAACAGGCGATGTCTACGAAAAAAACGAAAAAACAGGAAAATATGACAAAGTAGACGAACGCACCAACTATGTGTATAACAAAGACCATGTCAGCTTCTTGCCGAGAATGTACAACTCTGACAGGACTGTAATGAACAACTATGTATCCATGTATGGCGCGCCTGATTTTGAGTTTAATTATTCCAATGAAAACATAGTGGACAATCCTCATGCGAAAAAAGCTTTTGATGAATTAAAAGCTAAGTATGAAGATGGAAACATCACTGCAAAAGATTATCTTGATGTAAAAAGCTATGATTTAATCAAAATCAAAAAGCCTACTCTAGCGCAAAACCTGCATTATTTCATTGATTTCCAGAATGGATATTATTTCGCTCGTTATCTGATGTGGAATTTTGTAGGAAGACAAAACGACCTAGAAGGGCACATGGAAAACACAAACGGAAACTGGATTAGTGGAATTTCTGCCATTGACAATATGATGCTGGGCGACCAAGACAACCTTCCATCAAAATTCAAAAACGAAAGCACCGTATACTTTTTCTTCCTTCCTTTCCTTCTTGGAATCATCGGTTTTGCTTACCAATCACTGAAAGATTTTGGAAGATTGTACGCCTTACTTTCTATATTTATCCTGATGAGTGTGGGAATTATTTTCTACACGGGGGTAAAACCATTTGAACCAAGGGAAAGAGACTACGCTATGGTCGGCTCGTTCTATGTTTTTGCAATATGGATAGGTCTGGGAGTAGCAGGTATTTTCAGTTTTTCTCAAAATAAAATAAAAAAGAATTCTTATAATATCGCTACAGGGAGCATTCTACTGGGAATTCCTCTAATGATGGGCTTCCAAAACTATACTCCACATGACAGAAGCGGTAGATACACAGCATATGATTATGCCTATTCTTCGCTGAAATCCCTCCCTAAAAATGGAATTTTATTTGTCTATGGAGATAACGACACCTACCCTACTTGGGCTATCCAAGAGACAGAAAGATTTAGAGATGATGTGAAGGTAATCAACCACACGCTTTTGGCGACACCTTGGAACATTGACCAAGTAAAAAGAAGAACTTATAATGCGATGCCTGTTCCTTCATCGCTATCTCACGCCGAATATCGAGATGGAATAAATGATCAAATCTATCTAATGAGTAAAAACAGCTGGGCAAGCATCTTTGAAAATCTTGAAGAACAAGGAGTTCCAGCGACAGAATTGGCTTCTTTAAGAAAATATCTAACCCAAGAAACCATGACATTAAAAGAAGCGATACAGTTCCTCCGTTCCAAATCAGAGGATAAGGATATGATTCTAAAAATGTTATTTGGGGAAGAGCAATATCACAAGTTTAACTTCCTGCCTGTGAGCAGATTCGTATTGCCTGTAAACAAAGAAAATGCAGTAAAATCGGGAATTATAAAAGCTCAGGATGCTTCACTTGCAGAAAACGAAATCATCATAAACTACGAAGGTTCTACCATGTACAAAAATGAACTTATGATGATGGATATTTTAGCGAATTTTGATTGGAAAAGACCTATAAGCTTCTCTTCTGGAGGTATTTATGACTCCAAAAATATATTTTACCTAAATGATTATTTACAATTTGATGGGTTTAACTATCGCCTTGTTCCTATCAAAACACCTGAAAGAGAAGATGGAGATTTAGGGCGTGTAGATGCAGATGAACTCTACAAAGTTGTTAAAAATTTCCGTTGGGGGAACTTCAAAGACCTTAAAGTCCACTATGATGAAACGGCAACTTCCAACATCATGAACTACAGAACATCAGCAGGAAGAGCCGCAGAAGCATTAGCTTTAAAAGGACAAAAAGCAAAAGCTTTGGAAATTTTAGATTTAGCTTCTAGAGAAATTCCTGTGGAGAAATATAATGATCCTCGTTCGGTGAGTGCTATTATTTTCGGATATATAGCCGCTGGAGAAGAGCAAAAAGGTCTCAAACTGGCTGAGCAAATGAAAAAAGATATTTTTAGCGAATATGACTATTATCTAAGCCTCAGCAATCGAGAACAAAACCTACTTAGAAGACAGATGGTTACCCAGCCTATGCTTTATTCTATGGTGGTTCAGGCAGTAGTAAATGGCTACGAAATCGCTGGTAAAAAAGACAAAGGATACCAATATTTGGTGAATTCCATCTCAGTTATTGACAAAAGATTTGATAATTTCATCAAAAAATTAGAAATGATGGGAAAAGAAAAAGCTTTTGAAAAATCTGAGGAAGTGCAGAATATCACGCCATTTTATCAGTTCCTTTTCCCTATTATGAAACCTTTTGATTCTACTTATGAAAAGGAAAAAACTCAAAAAATAACCCAAAAAGTCATAAGTGTAACCGAATAAAACCCACAAAAGCGAGTCTTACAACTCGCTTTTTCTATTGAATATTTATTAAAATTAAACCTATATTTGTGAAAATTTAAATACATATATATGATACAGCATTTATCAAACATCAGCCACAAAGATTCTAAAAATTTCTTTTTAATAGCTGGTCCATGCGCCATAGAAAACGAAGATATGGCGATGAGAATAGCCGAAACCGTTATCAAAATCACTGATAAATATAAAATTCCCTACATTTTCAAAGGGAGTTTCAAAAAAGCCAACCGCTCTCGTGTGGATTCTTTCACAGGAATAGGCGATGAAAAAGCACTTCAAATTCTGAAAAAAGTCGGTGAAACCTTCAACATTCCTACCACCACGGACATCCACGAAAATGCACACGCCGAGCTGGCAGCTCAGTTCGTAGATGTATTACAAATCCCAGCCTTTCTGGTTAGACAGACTGATCTTTTGGTAGCTGCCGCTAAAACCAACAAGGTCGTAACTCTGAAAAAAGGGCAATTCCTATCGCCAGAAGCCATGAAATTTGCCGTGCAGAAAGTAAAAGACTCTGGAAACGAAAAAACAGCCATCATAGAACGAGGAAATTCTTTCGGATATACAGACCTGATTGTAGATTATCGTGGAATTCCTATTATGAAACAATATGCTCCTGTAATTCTTGATATCACACACTCATTACAACAACCCAATCAAGAAAGTGGAGTTACTGGCGGCAGACCAGAACTTATAGAAACTATTGCAAAAGCAGGAATTGCTGTAGGAGCTGATGGAATATTCATAGAAACACATCCTAATCCTTCTGAAGCTAAATCCGATGGAGCAAATATGCTTCAACTTGATAAATTAGATAATCTTTTAGCTAAATTAACCAAAATAAGAGAAGCTATTATTTAATTTTTAAGAAAAATATATCTTAGGTTATATAAAAATAATCTACTAAAATAATAAAGGTATCTTCCCAAATGATTTGGGGAGATATTTTTTTTGAATATCTATATACAAATATAATAAAATAATATCATGATAGATTAAAATTATATAAATATTTTAAATTATAATACTTAAATAGTATAAATATAACTTATCATTTAAAAAAAATTGAAAATATTTTTAAAAAGTTATATTTATATAATTTTTTTATTTATATTTGCAAAATAAAATTAAACTTAAAATTAAAAATACTATGAAAAAGACAATTTCAATATTATCTGTTTTTACAGTTTCATTTTTTTATTCACAAGAAAATAATAATGATGCAAAAAATAAAAATGAAAATAAAATTATAAGTAAAAAAGATTTTAATTTTGATTCTAATAATAAAAACATTATAAAAATTGAAAATCAAAAACCTATTCATATTGAAATTTTCCAATATAATAATAAAGAATATAGAATAAAGAAAAATAAATCTATAAATGATATAAATCTATCTATATTTAATAAAAATTATAGTGAATTAGAAGAAAAATTATCTAATTATAATACTATTGATAATAATATAGTTGCTATTAGATATGAAAATTTAAGCGAAATAGAAAATACTACATATAAAGTAGATAGAATTTTAGAAAATAAGTATATATATAAAGCTGATAAAACTAAAACTTATTGGAGTTAATAATATATATTAAAAATACTTTATATAGAAATATAAAATAATAAATATGGCTACAAAAACATATTCTCAAAAAATAACAAATGCTAAAGTTCTAATAGATGGACTAAAAAAGATAAAATCTAATCTTCCTGCTGGAATTACAGATGATACTATTCTTAATTTAGAAACTTTAAGAGAAAAAATAGAAACTTTAAATAGTGAAAACGAAGGATTAAAGGCAGAATCCAAGAAAAAAACAGAGGATATAAACTCTAAACTAAAAGAATTAGACAAACTCTATTCCCAAATGAAAAAAAGAGTAAAACTAGATATAGAACCTAGTCTTTGGGGAAAATTTGGAATAGAGGATAAACGATAAATGATTATACTACGCCGAAAGTCAATATTATATTAAATCTATAATTATTGGCTTTCGGTTTTTTTTACGAATACATACTTGATATTTTGATCAGTTTTTATCTTTGATTTCATAACCCAATTTTTCTATCTCAGTCAAAATATCACTAACAATTCTATCAAGATCCCAGTTATTCACCATTACTGCAACCTTTGCTTTAGAGTAGTAATGATTCCTTTCCATGAGATGCTGCCCTATGAAATTAGGTAATTCCTCTTCCTTTATTCCCGCTATCAGAGGCCTTTTTTCTCTTTCATACAGAAGATTTTTCACCAAGGTATTGACATTAGCCACCAAATAAACACTCACCGATCTTTCATTTATAAGATCTATGTTATTATAATAGCACGGCGTACCTCCTCCCAGACTCAAAACTACATCTTCTTGCATGCTCAAAACCCTTTCCAAAATCTCTTTTTCCTTTTTTCTAAAGAATAATTCTCCTTTTTTTTGGAAAATTTCAGGAATAGACAGTCTTATTTCACTAGAAATTTCATTATCTAAGTCAATATTTTTAAAGCCTAATTTAGAACCTAACTCTTTGGAAATAACAGACTTACCACTTCCCATATACCCCATAAGTGTAATTATCATGATAAAAATTTTCAACAAATTTGATAAAAAATTTTGATAATAAAAAAAAATACCTATCTTTGCACCACTCAAAAATTACTGACACAGTAATGATGGAGACCTGGTAGCTCAGCTGGTAGAGCAATACACTTTTAATGTATGGGTCCTGGGTTCGAATCCCAGCCAGGTCACTAAAAAGACAATAAGTCTGCGTGGTGAAATTGGTAGACACGCCATCTTGAGGGGGTGGTATCCTAAGGATGTGCTGGTTCGAATCCAGTCGCAGACACCAATAAAGATATTTGTTCATTCATATTGTAGACCTGGTAGCTCAGCTGGTAGAGCAATACACTTTTAATGTATGGGTCCTGGGT
>CAUQQF010000024.1:0-22880 GCA_963520375.1 uncultured Flavobacteriaceae bacterium
TTATTTATTTGGAATATTTTTTAGAATATCTTTCAAGAAATCCCAGAATTTCTGTGTAGAAGAAATACTTGCTCTTTCATCCGGAGAGTGAGCCCCCTTGATAGTAGGCCCGAAACTTACCATTTCCATTTTAGGATAGTGAGCTCCGATGATTCCACATTCTAATCCAGCATGACACGCCACCACATTTGGTTTTGAACCAAATTTATCCGTGTAGAGTTTCTCCATTATTCGGAGAATTTCTGAATTTGGATTTGGCTTCCAGCCAGGGTAGGAGCCGCTAAACTCTACATTTAGCCCACCTAGTTCAAAAACAGCTTTTAGTTGGTTAGCTACATTGAATTTAGAAGACTCCACAGATGAACGGGTAAGGTTTAGAATTTTCAAATCACCATCTTTTAGTTCCACTCTAGCGATGTTGTTGGAAGCTTCCACTAGGTCAGCCACATCAGGAGACATTCTGTATACGCCGTTGTGAGCGGATTTCAGCACGCGGATGATTTGGGCTGAATTTTCTTTAGAAATCCCATTTTCAGTGCTTTCAGTTTTTTCAATATTGATAACCAAATCCTTTTCAATGTTCGCAAATTCTTGTAGAATTTCAGTTTTTAATTTATTGGCTTCTGCAATGAAACCATCAGCATTTTTCACTGAAAAAACAGCCGTAGCCTCTCTTGGAATAGCGTTTCTCAGTCCGCCTCCATCGATGGAAATCAGCTCTATTTCTTGACTTTCGATGCTGTTATAGAGCAGTCTTCCAAGGAGTACATTTGCATTCCCAAAACCTTTGTGGATGTCCATTCCAGAGTGCCCGCCTTGCAGTCCTTTGATTTCTATTTTTACCAAATTTCCTTTTGTAGGAGCGGTTTTGTAGGTTTGCGTAGCCGTTACATCCACGCCGCCAGCACAGCCTATGTCTATTTCATCATCTTCTTCTGTGTCTAGGTTTAGGAGGATTTCGCCTTTTAGTACATTGGGTTTCAGGTTAAAAGCACCTGTCATTCCAGTTTCTTCATCTATCGTGAATAGCGCTTCCAATGCAGGATGAGCGATATCATTGCTCTCCAAAATACTCATAACAGCCGCCACGCCGAGCCCGTTGTCTGCACCGAGTGTCGTTCCTTTTGCTTTCACCCAGTCGCCATCCACGAACATTTGAATTCCTTGATTTTCAAAGTCAAAATCTACATCATTGTTTTTTTGACAAACCATATCAAGGTGAGACTGCAGAACGATGGTTTTGCGGTTTTCCATCCCTGCTGTTGCAGGTTTTCGGATGATAACATTTCCTATTTCATCCACTTGAGTATCAAGGTTTAGGCTTTCCCCAAAATTCTTGATAAACTCTATTACTCTCGCTTCTTTTTTGGAAGGTCTTGGAACTGCATTTAGTTTAGAAAAGTTTTTCCAAATAATCTGCGGTTCTATGTTTGATAAACTCATAAAATTTTTATTTAAAGTTAAAATTTATCCTCTCATTCTTTCTAAAAGCACCATCATAAGGTAGGAAAGAACGATAAGTGTTTCATCTTCATCGCTTTCGGTTAATTTATCCAGTTGAAATCTTCTGCCCAGCAGTGAAGGCATTTTCTTCAGTGTGAAAAGTGTTTTTCCCAAAGAGTTTTCCAGACTGTAGGTAGGGTTTAGGAAATATCCTGTAAACCAGCCTATTACAGGAAGTTCGCCTACAAGGCCATCCCAAAATTTAACCCACGCATTATCTTCTCTTATGGTGTATTTATGCTGGTTGTTTTCATCATAGACTTCGTAGGTAGATTTCCATATAGAGCGCATACCTTTTCGGGTGAGCTTTCCGTAGTTAGTGCCGTCGGCTCCTGTGATGCTGTAGCTGGCATTGAAATCCAGCCATCTATCGGCTTTTATTCTGAAAAGTTCTGCACTTTTCTCTTCATCGCGAAAGACCACCACATCTTCTTTTAGTTTAAACATTTTTTGCCTTACATAGGCGATGTGTTTTCCGTCTCGGTCGGTAATGTTAAAATCACTAGCTAAAGTGGTAATTTTAAATTTAAAATCTAAAGGATAGTTTAGGTTTTTCATAAATAAAGAATATATTAAACAAAGATATAAATTTAAAAGCGAAAATCCCAAGTAAAGATTAGATGAGATTGTAAAATTTTAAAAAAAAAAAAAAAAAATTTATTTTTTTACAAAATGTTTCTATCTTTGTCACATGGTTGGAGAACAATTACCTAAAAAACATTCATAAAAAATCACAAAAAGATGAAAAAATATTTGGAAATATCAAAAAATAATGTAGCACACATACACACACAGTCAGTAGATAAGCAACAAATAAACAGCTTTTATAGTAGGGTGGTATTTTTCCTGTGAGGGAAAAATACCACCTTGTTTTGTCTACACTTTAGGGATTATCAAGACAAACCTAATAAAGTGGTTTGATGAAATTATAATAAAATAAACAACAATAAATTTTTTATATTATGAGAAAATTAATATTTTTAGCACTGTCACTGTCTGGTATAGTGGTAGATGCACAAGTAGGCAGAGTAGGGATAAATACAGACAGTCCCAAAGCAACTCTGCATGTAGTGGGTAAACAGCCTGCTGCACAAGCAGAAGGTATTGTTTTTCCTCATGCCTCACAAGCAGAAATTAATACCTGGCAAGGAATGGGGAATCTGGAAATCGGAACTACGGTTTATAATACAGACCAGCGTTGTCTTGAAACTTGGAATGGTATCAAATGGTATAACCACTGTGGAGGGCGTAGTGTAATTCCTCCGGGACCTCCTACGCCGCCTACTACGCCAGGTCCGATATTACCTGCACCAGCCCCACCTGCGACGCTCCCTTCTTTCCCTGCTGGATTAGAACTGGGTGACAGTGGGTATTACATTGCATCTATCTATGATGACAATTACCTGCCATATACCCAAAATGTTGGACCTGCTCAATTTGGAGTGTCCAATCCTGATGGCCATGATGCTACCAACCCAAGTCCCAGCTATCCTTCTGAAAATGTTGTGATAGATGTACAGGGAAGGCTGGACCATACAGGTATAGAGGTGGGTATCCCGATAAAAAGCGCTACAGGAACATCTATTACTATTACTGCGTTTTCTGTCTATTCTAAAGTAGCAGCTGGGCTTACACAGAATAATATTGAAACAGAGATAGAGCTCCACATCCCTGCACAGACCTTTGGTTTTGGTGGTGGATATGGGGAGAGAAGATATGTTAAAGCTATCCTGAGAGCCAAAGACCCCAATAAACCTCTTTTGGTGAAAAAATTAGACATGAACATTGGTAACGGGGCAGACTACAGAGGAGTACCGCTGGCAGAGTTCAAATACTTTAGTGATGACAGCCGTACGAATATTAAGACTTTCTATTTCAATGCTGTTACAGGAATTCCAGATTTGAACTTTAATAATTCACAAGACGCATTGTCTGGTATGTATTCCGGACAGTTTATGCACAGGTTTATCTATGTACCGGCATATGGCTCGGATGGTAAGGTATGGCTGTCTAATAACTTGGGCGCAGCCTATGCCAATCTGGATGACTATCTCAATTTTAACCCTGGTAAACAGGCAGAATCTGATGAAGACCACAAAGCCTACGGCTCACTATTCCAGTGGGGGAGAATACCTGCACCAGATAATCGTGGTTTGCTTGGGCATGAGCTGGTAAACTGGATATCTAAGTCCGCAGGACAGCCAAAAATTCCTTCACTGAACTGGTTCGGTGGTTTGGGACACCGAATGGGGTATCATGTAGAGTACTGCCCTGTAGGATTTAAAACACCTAGTACAGATGACTGGAAAGCCTATGCTAATGCATTAGTAAATGATACTTCAGGTAGTACTGTTGCAGGTGGTAGTGAGTTCTATACAGATTTGGCTCTTCGTTTAACTAGACCAGGTGTACGACATTCAGAGGTAGGTAGTTCATTTAATAATATAAGAGGTGAAGGTCGTTATTCAACTACTACAAATGCTATATCTAATTTGCAGATACGAGCTTTTCTCTTTACTAACGGGACATTTCACACTGATATGCTTTCCTTTCGTTCTGCTGGATTATCTGTCCGCTGTATAAAGCAATAGGAAGGTTTAGTATTTTTATTAAGATTAGTATATTTTAATGATATGAAGTCCTCGGCATTCGTGCTTGGGGACTTTTTTATATTTCTATATGATAAAAATAGTAGAATAATTGGAAGAATACCATAACCTTTACCAAACAACTTATAAATGTGAGAAGATAAATAAATATCACAGGAAATTGCTAAATTTGTCTTTAATAATCATCAAAAATAGATAGAAATGATAAGAATTTTTTTATTAAGTTTGGCTCTACTCGGAACTGCTGTAGAGGCTCAGAAGAAAATCGGGAAAGAGGATGTTGTCCTCATCAAATCAGGAAAAAGCTCTGAACCGATGAGGGTTTTGCAGGTTACCAATCCCAAAGATTTTAAAATCCTAAAAGATGTTTCCCGCCCAGTGGATGCCAAAGACCCGAATCTCAAGCTGTTAGCCGAGAGAATGCTCGCTACTGTGAAAGATGAACAGGGCGTAGGCATCGCAGCGCCGCAGGTAGGACTGAATATAAAGGCGATTTGGGTGCAGAGATTTGACAAGGAAGGAAAGCCTTTTGAGTTCTTTGTAAATCCAGAAATCAAATGGATGTCTTCAGCGTTAAGACTTGGTGCGGAAGGGTGTCTTTCCATTCCAAATGAAAGAGGAGAGGTCTATCGCAGCCTTGTGATTGATTTGGCTTACGAAACTTTGGACGGAGAGAAAAAACGAGAGCTGGTAGAAGGTTTCACAGCGGTGATTTTCCAGCATGAGTATGACCACCTTATGGGAAGGCTCTTCACAGAAAGGATAAAGGAGCAGAAACTGGGAACTTTCATCAAAGCGGATGAAGTGAATAAGATTTATTATCAAAAGTAAATTTTAGGGAGAATTTCTTATTTTTGCCGAATGGAATACCCAAGTAAAGTATTATCCAGAGCAGTAGAGGAGATTTCTGGACTGCCAGGGATAGGCAAAAAATCGGCTCTTCGGCTGGCGCTGCATCTTCTCAGACAGCCTAAATCACAGGGAATGGCGCTTTCGCAGGCTTTGGAAAGTCTGGTAACGAATATAAAATACTGCCAAGAGTGTCATAATTTCTCGGATTTTGATATTTGTGAAATCTGTGCTGATGAAAAGCGAAACGCCGAAACGCTCTGCATCGTAGAAGATGTAAGGGATGTTCTCGCAATAGAAAACACTTCTAAATATAATGGAAAATATTTGGTTTTAGGAGGGAAAATCTCTCCGATGGAAGGCATAGGACCGCACCAGTTGAATATTTCCAGCATTGAAAAAAAACTCAATGGAGAAAACCTAAAAGAAGTGATTTTTGCGCTGAGTGCAACGATGGAGGGCGATACCACGGCTTATTATATTTATAAGAAATTCAAGCATTTTAATGTAAAGTTTTCCAGCATCGCAAGGGGAATTTCGGTAGGTGACGAGTTGGAATATGCAGATGAGGTCTCTCTCGGAAGGTCTATTATCAACAGGCTTCCGTATGATGAAGCGAAATAAAACTTACCAATACAAAAAAATAAATCGCCCATAAAAGGCGATTTATTTTTATAATTTCTCTACTTCTCGTGTGATTTCTATGATAACTTCTGTGGCTTTTTCCATAGATTCTAATGGAACATATTCATAAGGCCCGTGGAAGTTAAGCCCTCCCGCGAAGATATTAGGGCAAGGAAGTCCCATGTAAGACAGCTGTGCGCCATCGGTTCCGCCTCGGATAGCCTTCACTTCTGGAGTGATTCCAAGGTTTTTCATGGCTCTTTCTGCCACTTCTATGATGTGCATTTTGCCTTCGAATTGTTTTTTCATGTTGAGATATTGCTCTTTTATCTCTATTTCAAAGACATTTTCGCCATATTTTTGGTTGAATTCCGCTACTTTTTCTGCGATGAATTTCTTGCGGTTTTCAAATTTCTGTTCATCGTGGTCACGGATGATGTATTGTAGTTTTGCTTCGGAAACATCCGCTTTTAGGTCTAAAAGATGATAAAAACCTTCAAAACCTCTTGTCGTAGAAGGAGTTTCGTTAGCAGGGAGCGACTGGATAAACTCAGCAGCAAGAAGCCCAGCATTTACCATTTTTCCGTAAGCGTAACCAGGGTGTACGCTCAGTCCGTGGATTTTTACAACCGCTCCAGCCGCATTAAAGTTCTCGTATTCTATTTCGCCTACATCACTTCCATCCATGGTGTAAGCCCATTCAGCACCGAATTTTTCTACATTGAACTTGTGTGCTCCTTTCCCGATTTCTTCATCAGGATTGAATCCCACGGCTATTCTTCCGTGTTTTATCTCAGGATGCTGGATGAGGTATTCTGCGGCTGTCATGATTTCTGCCACGCCCGCCTTGTCATCCGCTCCGAGAAGGCTGGTTCCATCGGTAGTGATTAGGGTTTGTCCCTTGTATTGTTTCAGGTTTTCAAACTTGTTAGGAGAGAGGGTGAAGCCTGTTTTTGGGTTAAGAAGCAGGTCGCCTCCATCATAATTTTCCCAAATTTGAGGATTTACATCTTTACCATTGAAATCAGGCGAAGTGTCAAAATGGGCAATAAATCCCACAGTAGGTACTTTTTTCTCTATATTAGATGGGATAAATCCGTATACATAGGCGTTTTCATCGATAGAGACATCTTCCAGACCGATGGCTTTCATTTCCTCAAAAAGATATTTTGCGATGTCCCACTGCTGCGGAGAACTCGGCGTTTCCTCACATTCAGGGTCGCTGGTGGAATATATCTTTACATAAGTCAAAAAGCGCTGAAGGAGTTTTTCTCTCCATTCTTTGTCTAATTTTATTTGTTCCATTGTATTTAATTTATTGATAAATAAAAAATAAGGGTAAAAGTAAGAAATATTTGTCAAAAATTGATAAAAAAACACTCCCTTTTGTGGAGAGTGTTTTAGTAAAAATTATCCTTTGTTGTATCTTTCCATTACTTTTGTAGAAACTCCTGTGTTGCTAAATCCACCATCATGGAAGAGATTCTGCATCGTTACTTTTCTCGTAAGGTCAGAGAAAAGGGAAATACAATAGTCTGCACATTCTGCAGCGGTTGCATTTCCTAATGGCGACATATCTTCTGCAAATTTGATGAACCCATCAAAACCTTTCACCCCTTGTCCTGCCGTAGTCATCGTAGGTGACTGGGAAATGGTATTGACACGCACTTTTCTTTCGCCCCAGAAATATCCAAAGGTTCTAGCGATGCTTTCAAGGTAAGACTTGTTGTCCGCCATATCGTTATAATCAGGGAAAGTTCTCTGAGCCGCGATGTAAGTAAGCGCAAGGATACTGCCCCACTCATTCATGCAGTCTTTTTCCCAAGCGAATTTCATCACTTTGTGGAAAGATACCGCAGACACATCCCAGCCTTTTTCCAGCCAGTCGTAGTTGAGCTCTGTGTAGTGTTTTCCTTTTCTTACATTCACAGACATCCCGATAGAATGTAGAATGAAATCTATTTTCCCGAATTTTGCGATAGCATGGTCAAATAATTTTTCTAAATCTTCCATAGAAGTCGCATCAGCAGGAACGATATCCGCACCTGTTTTCTCTGCTAGATTATTGATTTCTCCCATTCTCATAGCGATAGGAGCGTTAGTTAGTACAAATTCAGCACCTTCTTCGTGGCATCTTTCTGCTACTTTCCAAGCGATAGAGTTTTCATCCAAAGCTCCGAAGATAATTCCTTTTTTTCCTTTTAAAAGTCCGTATGACATAATATTTAGAATAAATTGGTTAAATAAAAAATAAAAACGAAAACACGAGAATCAAGATTTAGCCTCCCGACTCCCGTGTTTCAGAAATATTTTGTTAGTCTTTTCTGCTCATTAAAATTCTCAAAACATACCAGAATAGAAGCATTACAGAAGAGAATAGCTGTAATGAAGCTCCTACATATTGTTCTGTTGTATAGACATTTTTGAGCTGGTTAGTTTGGTAGAGAATACTTGCTCCTGCCAGGAAAACCATTCCAACAGAGAACCAAAGTCCAAGATTGAACCCAAAAAGCATCCCTGCAACGATTAGTCCAAGAGAAATAAACCCTCCAATAACGATAAAACTTCTTAAGAAAGAAAAATCTCTTTTAGAAGTAAGAGCCACACCTGTAAGCCCTAAAAATAGCATGAAAGTAATCAATCCTGCTTGTAAAATAACTTTGCCACCTGTATAAGCAACAGCTATATAAATCAATGGCAAGAAAATAATTGCTTCCAAAAGCACATAAAAACCTAATCCAGCATACTGCATAGAACGGCTACTCGCCATAGTCCATTTTTCGGCCAACATAGAAGCCAGCCAAAATCCACCAATGATTAATAACCATACATACTTCTGAGAAACCATTCCCATGATAAGTTCAGCAGGAACTACCATAAGTAAAGCAGTTTCTACAAAGATGAAAGCCAAAATAGCCAACGCCACATGTATATAAGTTTTTCTATAAAAAGAAGCTTTTTGCTCCTCAGTGGACATTGCTACCAATTGATTTGTAAATTCCATAAAAGTTTTTGTTTTTAAAATTTAATTCTACAAATATAAATATTTTTTTGGAAAAGCAATTTTACAAATTACTTAAAAACGCCATCGTATCCACATTATCAGCATAGGTGTCTAATTTAGGATGCTGCGCCTCTCCAAAGCCGATAGCCGAAGGAATATTGAGTGTAGAATTTGCTACAATGCACTGAATGTTTTCCTCGTTTTCCGAAAGGAAATTCTGGACATCGTTTATCGTTTCATATCGGCTGAAATTGATGACAGACAGCGGACTGAAGAGTTTTTCATCTTCTTTGAGCATTACGAAATTATTGTCCCAAAACTGCTCTTGGTTCAGCAGGTAAATGGCTCTGTTGTAGTCGTAATTATTGGCGTATTGGTTGTGATTGATGATTTCTTTAAAGTTGATAAAATTCTCAAACAATCTGTCTAAAGGCATTTCAGCAGGAATGAACAGTCGGGTAACATTTCGGCAGCCCAGCCCAAAATATCGGAAAATATCCTCCGCAAGCGCCTGAATTTCCTCATTGGTTTCATCACCTTTTAAAACTCCGATGGAAGTTCTGTTTTTCCTAATAATGTTCGGCACATCTTTGAAATAATATTCCAAATATCGAGCCGTATTATTGCTTCCCGTAGCGATGACAGCATCATAATTTTCTAATTTTTCCACAAAATGAAACTCCAAAATCCCACCGCTGAGCTCGTTCCATTTGTTCAGTAAAAAAGGTAAAATCAGCCTGTCTTTGGAGGAAAGTTTTATCAAAGGAATGTTTCCGCTGAGTAAAACGCAAATCACATCGTGAAAGCCCACCAGAGGGATATTTCCAGCGAGAATCAACCCTATTTTTTTCGGAGTGGAAGAAAAATGATATTGACCAGTCCAAGCAGATATTTTCTCTTCGGTAAGGTTTTTCGCCCAGCTTTTTAGGCAAAATCTTACGCTTTCTTCTGTGAACCAAGAGTTTTCTATTTCAGATTTTTTTATCAAAGAAGCGAATTTGTTTTCTTCTTCATTGAAATTCTCTTGTTTAGCAGAGAGAAATTGGTTTAAAAAATCGCCCAGCTGCGATAAAGAGGAAACTATTTTATCATTTTTCATAAATATTGTTTTTATATAAATAAAGTTTTTAACTTTGTGCAAAATTAAAAAATATAATACTAATGGCTATCAAAATAACGGACGAATGTATCAACTGTGGAGCATGTGAGCCTGAATGTCCCAACAATGCCATTTATGAAAGTGCAGTGGATTGGAGGGCTTCAGATGGGACTATATTATCAGGAATGATAACTTTTCCCTCGGGACTTACTTTGGATGCGGATGAGGCGCAGCCGCCAGTGAGCGATGATACCTATTTTATAGTAACGGATAAATGTACTGAGTGTATAGGCTTTCATAATGAGCCGCAGTGCGCCGCAGTGTGCCCTGTGGACTGCTGTGTGCCAGATGAAGACCATGTGGAGACAGAGGAGCAGCTTCTTACGAAGAAGGCATTCATGCATGGAGAATAATTTTCCTGATTCTTTTGGAAGAATGCAGAAAAATAATTAACTTTAAACCCAAGTTTAGTTTAGTAAAAATTTAAAAAGTCGTATATAAAAATTAAAACAATGAAAAAGCACAATTTCAGCGCAGGACCGTGTATTTTGCCACAAGAAGTTTTCCAGAAATCAGCAGAAGCTATTTTGGATTTTAATGGTATCGGATTGTCATTACTAGAGATTTCTCATAGAAGTAAAGATTTCATCGAAGTAATGGATGAGGCTAGAGCCATCGTAAAAAGACTAATGAAATTAGGAGATGATTATGATGTACTTTATCTAGGAGGAGGAGCGTCTTTACAGTTCGTAATGGTTCCTTTTAACTTGATGAAAGTAGGAGGGAAGGCAGCTTATACAGATACGGGAACTTGGGCAGCAGGTGCAATTAAAGAAGCTAAACGACTTGGACAAGTGGATATCGTAGGTTCTTCTAAAGAAGAAAACTATTCTTTCATCCCAAAAGACTATACTGTGGGTGCGGAGTATGACTATTTCCACTGTACTTCTAACAATACTATCTTCGGTACACAGATGAAATCTTTCCCAAAAGTGGAAACTTCTCTAGTGTGTGATATGTCTTCGGATATTTTCAGTAGAGAGATAGATTTCTCTCAGTTTGACCTTATCTACGCTGGTGCTCAGAAGAATATGGGGCCTGCTGGAGCTACTTTGGTAGTAGTGAAAAAGGATATTTTAGGAAAAACAGGAAGAGATATTCCTTCTTACTTAGATTATCAGGTTCATATCAGCAAAGATGCGATGTATAATACACCTCCTGTATTCCCTATTTATGCTTGTCTGCTTACATTACAGCACCTTGAAAAAAATGGTGGAATAGCAGCGGCAGAGCAGAAAAATAAAGCAAAAGCAAAACTTCTTTATGATGAAATAGACAGAAACCCATTGTTTGAGTGTTTCTGCCGTCCAGAAGACCGTTCTAATATGAATGTTTCTTTCAAAATTTTAGATGAATCTAAAAAAGAAGCATTTGACAAAGCTTGGAAAGAAGCAGGAATCAATGGTCTAAATGGACATAGAAACTTGGGAGGATACAGAGCAAGTATGTACAATGCCTTACCGATAGAAAGCGTACAGGTATTGGTAGATGTGATGAGATCCATTCAGTAAAATCTATTAAAGCATAAAAAACAAGATTTATGCCCGTATTCAAGCCATTTCGTGGGATAACGCCCTATGGGGAATATATAAAAAGTTTTCCTACACGCCCATTGAGTAATTATACTCATGAAGAAATCGCGAAGAAAGCCGAGAGAGAGTTTTCTTATGTGAGAATGGTGGAACCGTATTTGTCTGGTGAACCTCAGAATTTGGAGCAGAATCTGGGTAGAGTGAGGGCGAATTATGAGGAGTTGTTGAGAAATCACAACCTGCATCAGGAGGAGGAATCAGGATATTATTTGTATTGTCAAGTATTGCCTGATGGTAGTGTTTTCAGAGGGCTTTTAGGATTGGTTTCCGTAGAAGATTATAATTCGGGAAAGATTAAAAAGCACGAAGAAACACTCACACACAGAAAAGAAAAACTGTCTAAGTATCTGGAAGGTGTGAATCTCCAAGCGGAACCAGTGCTTTTGACCTATTCTTCAAATGCTGAATTAGAGGCTCTTATGAGTGAGGAAGAAAGAAAAAATCCTGTTTTGGAATATGCAGACAGCAAGGGGACTAAACATTGTGTTTGGAAAATACAAGATGAAGAAACCTTGAAAAAATATGAACAAATCTTAGCAAAAGTAGAAGCTTTCTACATTGCTGATGGACATCATAGAATGGGTTCTACAGCGCTCTATTCTGAGCGTAGAAAGGATAAAAATCCTAATCACACAGGAAATGAGCCGTATAACTTTGTTTATAGTTTCATAGTTTCTGACCAATCGATTAAAATTAATGATTTTAATAAGGTTGTAAAGGATTTGAATGGTCTGACGATGGAGCAGTTTTTGCATCAGTTAGAGGATAAATTTATCATTGAAAATAAAGGGGAAAACCCGTATTATCCAGAGCAAAAACACTTTATAAGTCTTTATTTAGATGGACAGTTTTATAAACTTACACTAAAGGAAGAATGCTGTTGTGAGGAGTGTTTGGGGATTATAGACCATTATCTGCTCGACAAATATATACTGAGTCCAATTTTAGGAATAGATGATTTGAAAACCACCAAACGAGTAGATTACCTGCGGGGAAGTTCTTGTGTGGAGGGAATCACAAAACTAAAAGAAAAGGTTGATAATGAGGGGTATAGAGTAGCATTTGGGGTGCATCCTGTGAGTTTTTCTGATTTAGTAGAAATCGCAGATAAAAACCTGAAAATGCCTCCAAAATGTACTTACATAGAACCCAAACTCGTGACCGCGCTTGTCATGTATGATATGAAATAAAAAAATGCAGCTTTTAGGGCTGCATTTTTATTTTATGAAAAAATTATTTCTTTATTAAAAGAGCAATGTTTTCCACATGGTGCGTCTGTGGGAACATATCCACAGGAAGGATTTTTACTACATTGTAGTGCTCCTTCATTAGGGCTAAATCTCTCGCCTGCGTCGCCGAATTACAGCTTACATAAACGATTCTTTCTGGCGAAAGTTTTAGAATCTGCTCTATTACTTTCGGGTGCATGCCATCTCGTGGAGGGTCGGTAATTAGGACATCTGCCTTCGGATGTTGCGCCAGAAATTCCTCAGTGAAGACTTCTTTCATATCTCCGCAGTAGAAAGTACAGTTATTCAGTCCGTTAAGCTCAGCGTTTTCTATCGCGGCATCTATCGCTTCCTGAACGGCCTCTATCCCAATCACTTGTTTGGCGTGTCTTGCCATATATTGGGCTATTGTCCCTGTCCCTGTATAAAGGTCATATACTATATGATTTTCCTGAATATCAGCAAATTCCAGAGTTTTTCTGTAAAGATTTAAGGCTTGTTTATAATTGGTTTGAAAGAAAGATTTTGGACCAATTTTAAATTTTAATCCATCCATTTCTTCAAAGATAAACCCTTCACCAAAGTAAGTCTGGATATCCAAATCATACACGCTGTCGTTTCCTTTGGAATTGATAGCGTAGAGTAAAGTCTTGATTTGAGGAAACTTATCCAAAATAAAGTTCAATAAATTTTCTCTGTTTTCCTTTTCTTCTCGGAAAAACTGAATGAGAATCATCCATTCTCCTTTGGAATTTTGGCGAAGCATCAGCGTTCGCAAAAATCCTTCTTGATTTCTTAAATCAAAAAAATCAAGGTTATTTTTTATTGCATAGTCTCTGATTGCGAGACGGATTTCGTTGGACGGAGCTTCTTGCAGATAGCATTCTTTTAGGTCTAAAATCTTGCTCCACTGCCCAGGAATATGGAAGCCCAGAGCGTTTTTGTTGTCTATTTCTGTGTCGGATTTTATCTCTTCCGAAGTCAGCCAGCGAGCATTGGAAAACGAAAATTCCATTTTATTTCGGTAGAAATAATGTTCTTCGCCTCCGAGAATAGGGATGCACTCAAAATCTTCGATACCGCCTATTCTTTTAATATTGTTAAGAACCTCATTTTGTTTGAATTCCAACTGTTTCTCATAGCTCATATTCTGCCACTTACATCCTCCGCATACGCCGAAATGGATGCACTCTGGCTCTATCCGAAACGGAGAAGGCTCTAAAATTTCCACCATTTCTGCTTCGTAATATTTACTTTTAGCCTTTTTTACACGAGCATTCACGGTGTCGCCAGGGATTGCTCCAGAGACAAGCACAGTTTTGCCATCTTCGGTTTTTCCAACAGAAACTCCTTTCGCACCAGCGGAAATCAGTTTGATGTTTTCTAAAATTAGATTTTTATTTTTTTTCATTCGGTATTTTTATAGAAATCGAATATACTTAAATTTATTTACTTTTTTCTATATCTGTATAAATTTGGATGGTTTGCAGGGTAGAGAAAGCTCTCATTTTATTCAGCATAAACTGAGCATGTGGATTTTGAATATTGTCTAAACTCAATTTCCTTTTATTTTTATCTTTCCAAGTGTAATAAGCAGGGCTTCCGTTTTCGTAAGAAATCACCCCTATGGAATCGGCTATGAAATTATATTCATTGATTGCAAAGCGGTAGTTTGGCGATTTTTTAAACAAATTATCTCCCGAATAAATATATTTTTGGTTGGACAAACTCAAATTAAATATAGTAGGGAAGATGTCCTTGTGGGAGGCCATCACAGAGGAATCGAAAAAGGCAGGTTTGTATTTTTCTGGAATGTAGAAAAGTATTGGAACACTGCGTTTTAGGAAGGAGTTTTCATCATCATATTCGAATACCTGTCGGATATTATGGTCGCCTGTCGCTACAATAATGGTGTTTTCTCCCAAAGGAGAATTTTTGATGTCTTTTATAAATTTAGCCAGTTGAGAGGCTGAATATTGGTGGGAATAAAAATTAGCATAAGCCATTTTCTCATCCACACGAAGAAGGTTTTTTATGACATCTATTTTAATAGGGTATGGCTTGTAATGAGTAGGAATCTCATATGGAGTATGGTTGCTCACAGTGAGGGAAAAGATCATTTTTGGCTTTGAAGGAGACTGCTGAAGCTGGTCTTTTATATAATCAAATAAATAGCCATCGTGAGTTCCCCAAGCGAAATCCTCAGCATTAGGAAATTTTTGTTTGATGTGAGAACTTCCTTTGATAATATCAAAACCTTGTTTTTTTATGAATTTGTCCGTATTTCTCCATGAAAGATGCGCACCTGTCATGAAATAAGTCTCGTAGCCTTGCTCTTTGAAAGGCTTTGAAACGGATGAGCTGAATGAGGTGTCAAAATAAGGCGACTGCGAGATGATGCCTTTCGGAGTGTTTACCAGAAGGTTTTCTAATGAATATATAGTTCCATTGAAAGATGACAAACCATTTTTGAAATAGTATAATTCGGGCAGAATTTCATTCAAATCACCCAAAAGATTGAGTTCTTGGGAATGGAGTTCAAAGTAATGATTGCTCATACTTTCCATAAGGATAAATACGATGTTGGGCGGATTTTTCTCTAAAAACTCATTATGAGCCGTTGTCGAATACAAGTTTTTGTCAAAATCATCAATAGTATTTTTGCGATAAACCTCTTTTACCTGCTCAAATGAACTAAATCCACTCATCTTTAATTCTTGGGCAATATCAGGAGTGATAAGATTGTCGTTTAATTCTGATTTTGCGAATTTTAGGGCATAAACAGGATTGTAGCAAAGAGCGTTGATAAACTCATTTGTGCCTATATTAGTGTGTTCCCTGCGGAGGGTAAATTCACCTAAGCTACCTCTCATTCCTGCGATGAATAGAGGGAAAACTGCTAAGAGAAATAAAGTTTTCTTTGATGCAGGGAAAGTATTTACGCTAAAGTTTTTCTTAATTTTCTTGTGTAAAAATAGAAAACTAACGATGCAGAGAGCATAAATGATAAATATTTTAAATATAGGATAATCTGTCCATACGGATTTTAGGACAGCTTTCGTATCATCATTAAATATTCCAAAGAATAATATATTAATATGCGATTGGAAAAATTGATAATAAAAAAAATCTATAATGAAAAGAGAAACATAAACGACTAAAACAAAAAGCAGATAAAAACAACTGAAATAAAGATAGATTTTTTGAAAATTTGTAGTAAATCTTTTAGGAATAAATAGCGAAAACAGCCAAAAGACAGCCAAAGGTAAAAAAGCGTAGCATATAGCAGATATATCAAAACGAGGGCCTACAATGAAAAAAGCATAGAAAATATCGGAAAGATACTCTCCAAGCTGAGACCATTTTCCATAAACTGAAAAAAATATAAAACGATTGATGAAGAATAAACAGATGAAATAAAAAAAATACTTAAGTCCGTTTAGTGTAACTTTTTTAAATAAGTATAAATTTATCATGTAATATAAATGATTTATAAAAATAAATAGAATCCAAATAAATGGACTCTATTTATTCTTTAGACTTTTTTATTAGTGTCCGTGTCCATCGTGTTCGTTATGTTCTTCTTCAGTTTCAGAAGCCTCAGGAACAGGAGCGGTCAGACCTGTTTGTTTGTTTAGAATATCGATAAGCTCTGTTAGTTGGATATTAGAAAGTCCAAGAACAGTCTTACTTGCAACCTTTCCATCTTTATCTAAAATCATGAAACTAGGAAGCTTAAATCCATAGATATGGAGTTGTTGTGCCGCCTCAGATTTTAGCCCTCCTTTAGCATAAAGATTAACACCTGTAAAGCCGTTTAATAATGATTTAGAAGTCTTTTGGAACTGCTTCGCATCATCATCCATATTGACATAGGCTACATTTAGTTTTGCTTTATAAAACTCAGTAATCTCTTTTAATGCAGCAGCAGATTGTACAATATTTGGAGCAAAAGAACTATAGAAAATTAGCAAAGTAGGTTTTCCCTTAAGTTCGCTTATTTTATAAGCTTTTCCATCCTGTTTTGTAAAGTTTACTTCTGGTAATGCAGAACCTACTTTTGGTCCTACAATCGCTGAATGAACTTTTTCTAAGTCTTTTTTAATGTTTTCTGATTTTACCTTTTCAGTGAGCGCCTTTAGAACTTGTTCAATTTTATCATTTTGAGGATGAAGGTCAAATTGAGTAGCTATATATGCAGCCAAGTAGTCTTTTTGCTCTTGTGAAAATTCCTTTCTAGTTTCTAAAAACTTCAAGAAAACTTCTGTTTGTGTAGTTTTAGTATCGTTAAGATAAGGAGTAGCAAATTTTCTAAAATCAGGTTCTAGTTTTCCTAAAAGATACTGTCTATAAGCAGGAAATTCTTTGATTAAAGATTCTTTTTCAAATTTTTTCTGACTTTCTTTGAACTTCGCAGATACTTTGAAATCAGGGTTTTGGGTCATCTGTCCGTGCATCATTTCATATTGAGAACTTATCATCAGAAGATTCACCATCAGGTCGCTCTTTTTCCATTCTATTACATCCTTGTCAGCATTTTTAGATTTAGCAATTTCATCTAATTTCTTATTGATATCAGTAGAGTATTTTTCTATCTCTTTGATGAAATCATTTTCGTTTTTTGCTAAAACAGCTTGGTTTAATTTAGAAAAGTATGAAGTAATGAATTTTTGACTTTCAATCAAGAATTCATTGTTTCCTTGTCCTTTTCCACTGATTTTCAGGTCTTCAGGGAAAGTAGAGCCATTTCCTTCTAGATTTAGATTTTCACCATTTTTTAAATATAAGAAATTTACTTTTCCTTGGTATATCAGAGCGTAGATTCCATCTTTTTTTACACTGATAGTATCAGAAAAATTTCCTTTTTCATCTATGCCAATATTCGCAATAGGAAGCGTGGCAACGGATGAAACATCTATAAGTTCTATTCTGCTCAGCGGTGCAGGATTATTGATTTTTCCTGTAAAAACTAAATCTTTTTTGGAACAAGATATAGCAAAGACAGCGAATAAAATAAGCAAAAAATATTTTTTCATAATATGCTGGTTTTTAACTATTTGTAGTCCTCATCTTCATCTACTCCCTCATCATAGTAGTCATTAGAGAAATCGTCTTCCTCATCATAGCCGTCTTCAAATTCAGAACTGAAATCCTCCTCTTCTAATAAATCAAAATCATCCACCGCGATGTTTGATTTTTGTTTTTTCGTAGCGGCAGAGCTGCTGTTTTTGCTTGGAGCTTTCAGAGGAACATTCCCAAAACGGAATACCGTAATAGGATAATTTACAGAGTTTTTCTCATCTGTAATTTCCAAAAGTTCACAAAAAAATTCCCAAAGGTCTAAAAGCCCGTATTTAAAATGCATTTTACTTCCAATTTCTGGAAATGCTTCACTCATGTACACATCAGACATCGTGTCTCCATCTCCATCATCAGACATGTCTTCTAAAGGAACTGCTGCCCCCTCAGACCAGCTGTCATCAGAATAGTAAAAAGAAGAAAGCTCCTCACCCTGAAGGCTGAAAGCACTCTTAATTCCCAAATGCAGATTCCAAAGAGTTTGTTTTTCTCTAATCTCAATGTCCCTAAAAATCTGCTCCTTTGCATCTAAAATAACTCGTACTTTGTAAATCATAAATTCTTTTGTTCTTCTGTTTTTATTTAAAATTTAAGATGCAAATATAATATAAATCATATGCTAAGAAAAATTATTTTTAAAAAAAATGAAATTTTATGTAATTCATTTTAAATCAATTTATTAAAAATAAAAAAGCAGTAGAATCTCCACTGCTTTTTTCTGTTATTTCCCTAAATAGGATTTTAAAATTTTACTTCTGCTGTTGTGTTTCAGTCTTTTAATGGCTTTTTCTTTGATTTGTCGAACCCTTTCTCTCGTTAAATCAAAGGTTTCACCTATTTCCTCCAAAGTCATAGGGTGCTTGCCATTTAACCCAAAATAAAGCCTTACTAAATCAGCTTCTCTCGGTGTAAGGGTCTGCAAGGCTCTCTCTATTTCTATTTGTAGAGATTCTAGCATCAGTTCTTTATCAGGACTTGGAGACTCGCCAGAGCGCAATACATCATAAAGGTTAGAATCTTCACCTTCTACTAGCGGAGCGTCCATGGATAGGTGTCTTCCAGAGTTTTTCATGGATTCTTTTATGTCCTCCTCGCTCATATCCAATACTTCGGCTAGTTCCTCTGGAGATGGCGGTCTTTCGTTGATTTGTTCCAATTCCGCATAGGCTTTATTGATTTTATTGATAGAGCCTATTTTGTTTAAAGGAAGTCTTACGATTCTAGACTGCTCAGCCAAGGCTTGAAGAATAGACTGTCTAATCCACCATACAGCGTAAGAAATGAATTTGAACCCTCTAGTTTCATCGTATCTTTTCGCAGCTTTCATTAGTCCTAAATTTCCTTCATTTATTAAATCAGGAAGAGAAAGTCCTTGGTTTTGATATTGTTTAGAAACAGAAACCACGAAACGAAGATTGGCTTTGATGAGTTTTTCTAAAGCAACCTTGTCTCCAGACCTGATTTTTTGAGCTAAAATAACCTCTTCATCAGCAGTGATAAGCTCTACTTTACCGATTTCTTGTAAGTATTTGTCCAAAGATGCGGTTTCTCTGTTGGTTACCTGTTTGGTGATTTTTAGTTGTCTCATTTGATAAATAGTATTTTGTAATTTACTAATTACATATACGATGGGATTATCATAAAGGTTACACCTAAAAACATTTTTTCTGCAAAATGTGTTGTTTTCTTTTGTGAATTTCCTGATTTTTACTATCTTTGGCGTTTAGCAAAAATTTTATTCGATGAAAAAAACCGTATTGTTAGTTGTGGTTACATTTTCTTTGTGGTCATGTGGAGCATCTCAGCCAGCTAGAGTTTATGGAAATAAAAATATTTCTAATAACAATTCTTATTCGTATAATACAAATAATGAAAAGCCATCAAAATCAAAAAATAAAAAATCTTCAAAAGAGGGACCTAATGCCAAAGCAGCAAACATCCTTTCTGATGCAGAGAAATACCTTGGAGCTCCTTATAGAGCGGGAGGGATGACTTATTCTGGATTTGATTGTTCTGGATTTGTGAATACTGTTTTTGCGGAAAATGATATTAAACTTACCAGACGCTCTGCTGACCAAGCGAAAGAAGGTGTGGGAATCAGTATAGAAAATGTGAAACATGGCGATTTATTGTTCTTTGCTACAGCTGGTGGGAAAAGGGTTTCTCATGTGGGGATAGTTCATACGATAACAGATGATGGGGAAATTAAATTCATCCATGCATCTACGAGCAAAGGTGTGATTATTTCTTCATTGGAGGAGGCTTATTGGGATAAGGCTTTTCTTTTCGCGAGAAGAGTTCTTTAAAATGTGAATTTTGAATATATAAAATTTAATAGTAATATATAGTAATATAAAAATGAGTTTACAACAAAAAATAGAAGAGGCTTGGGAAAATAGAGAATTATTAAAACAAGCTGATTATCAGGAGGCTGTTCGCTCTGTAATCCGTGAACTAGATTTAGGGAAAATAAGAGTAGCAGAGCCTGTTTCTGATGGATGGCAGGTGAATGAATGGGTGAAAAAAGCGGTGGTGATGTATTTCCCTATCCAGCAGATGAAAACGATAGAGGTAGGGCCTTTTGAGTTCCATGATAAAATTCCATTAAAGAAAAACTATGCAGAGAAGGGGGTTCGTGTGGTTCCTCATGCAGTGGCTAGAGAGGGTGCTTTTATCGCTTCGGGGGCTATTTTGATGCCTTCTTATGTGAATATCGGGGCGTATGTAGACAGCGGAACTATGGTGGATACATGGGCTACAGTAGGTAGTTGTGCTCAGATTGGTAAAAATGTGCATCTAAGCGGTGGAGTAGGTATTGGTGGGGTTTTAGAGCCGTTGCAGGCTGCTCCTGTGATTATAGAAGATGATGTTTTTGTGGGTTCTAGATGTATAGTAGTAGAGGGGGTTCGTGTTGAAAAAGAAGCGGTTTTGGGAGCGAATGTAGTTCTTACAGCATCTACTAAAATTATAGATGTGACAGGAAATGAACTTGTGGAACTAAAAGGCAGAGTTCCAGCTCGTTCGGTAGTGATACCAGGGAGCTATACCAAAAAATTCCCAGCAGGGGAATATCAGGTGCCATGTGCTCTAATTATCGGTAAGAGAAAGGAATCTACGGATAAGAAAACCTCTCTGAATGATGCTCTTAGAGAAAATAATGTTTCTGTATAATATATATAAAGCGCTCTAATTAGGGCGCTTTTTTGTTAAAAAAAATAGAGAGAACATGGAAGAGCTGAAAGAATTAGAAAAGTACTTTCTAATCAAAAAGATAGGATAAAAAATATTTTAAATAAAGCAAATAAAATAATCTGAAATGAATAAAAAAGATTTTTTAAATAAACTTATACAATGCTTTCCTGATATGAAAGAGGAAATTTTAGACGATGACTATAACGGGTTGTTTTCTCTACAAATAGCTGTATTTAGGGATATCACACAAAAGGCTATTGATACACATGATTTAGAAAATGTAGAAAAATACACACAATTTATTTTGGATAATTTTGATGATTTTGATGATGATGTTAATAATAGCATCGTTCTTTCTTATATTCAAAAATTAAATTTTAAAGATTATAAAACGCCTTCTTTTTTTATGAATTTTCAAAAGGAACTAAAAGAATATGAACAATCATCATATACTGATGAGAAACTTATTGATTTTTTAAAAAGTATAAAAAAATAATAAATGAAGCTGTTTAAACTTTTTCCTATAATAAAATAAAAGTTCCTGCAAATTAGTAATTTTGTGTTTGAGAAAAAAAGAACACCAAAATTCAGGAACTTTGGGAAAAGATACAATAAATAATTGGATTATTCCCTTTTTAAGTGTAGGAAAAAGAGGACCGCCAATTCCACCCACAGGTGTAATTTTTAAACAATGAAACAATATAAATTTACTTTTCAAGACTATACAAGTGTAGGAAAATATCTTTTATCCGAAGAAGATACATTAAAAATATCAATTTTAGACTCATATTTAGATAACACCCCTTCAAAAGAGCAAAAGGAAAAGTTAAAAGTGCCTAAGGATTGGGCTAAATATGCTTTTGAGACTTCTGAGCATTTAAAATATTGTTTAACTGTATTTAGGGAAGAGACCCCCTTTGCTACTATTACAAATGATTTAAGAGGTATTACAATTTGTTTCCTAAGTAACAATGAAAAAGGTGAACTCATTAGTCATCTGCGAATGATCTATTGGCGATATATTGTTGATTTATTCCTAAAAAAGGATGAAAAGAAATATTATCCAAACAAACAATTATTTCTAAAGCAAATAGATTTTTTAATTGACAATTCCGAACAGAAGATACAATATTGTGCCTTATTCAATGATATTACTAATGAACTATTCTTAAGAAGTTCTATTTTTGATAAGATTGTACAATCGTACAAAAGAGAAGAAAAGACTACAAAAGTAAATATCTCTCATAATTTTGTTCGTTCCCCTCAACATTATTTGGATTACGACTACTTATTAGATTATGAAAATATTTTAAAGTCTGAGTATTTCGATGCAAAAACTATTTAAACTCTTTATAATGTTAAAAAAATTAGAATACGCAAAAAATAAATAAAAAATGTACAGAATAGAGTATTTACAATTTAATGAGCTAAAGCAAGAAGTGATGTCTGAAGAAGATACATTACAAAACATTATAGATATTTGGCTTGATTGCAAACCTAACAAAAAACAAAAGAAATATCTTACAAATGCAGAAGAATGGGCTAAATATGCATTTGAAAGCAATGAACACTATGTAATGACAGTTTTTAAGGAAGGGCAACTCTTTGCCTTTATAGAGGTTTACCCCCGTTCTATACATATTAGTTTTATAGACAAATATCAAGGTAAATATGTTTTTCCTTTATCCTTGCGATATGATCGTATTGATGGATATGAATATTTTAAAACAAATAAATTTGTTTATTTTAAAAATAATGACTTATTCTTACAAGGAATAACAAATAAATTTTTTACTCCTCATAAGAATACTATTACCTCAATAGATTTCGCTTTAGACAATAGGGCTTCTGTTACTATTACAGAAACTTATCCCATTAAAAAAGACTGGAAAACAGCAGATAAAATGATTGATGTAAATGTCTCTCATAATTTTATCCGTTGTCCTAAACGTTATGATGATTTCTTATATTTACTAGACTATAAGAACAACATCAAAAGTGAATATTTTGATATGAAATCAATAGCTACAAGTGATTTGT
>CAUQQF010000025.1:0-21760 GCA_963520375.1 uncultured Flavobacteriaceae bacterium
CTTTAAAAAGATAGTCCATAACTCTTAGAAACTCCTCTACCATCCCTGAAAAAGGGCGCAAATTTGCGATGCTAAATTCAAAAAGGTCCTTCTCAGGGAAAGCCTCGATGACCTTTCGAGTAAGAGTTCGCGCATCTTTGAAATTAGTTAGTAGCGCCTCTGCTGTAAGTAATTCTTTCATTGTTTTTAATTTAATATTTTTTAAGAACGAAATTCTTTTTCATTATTTTAAAAGATGCACATTCTGATAAAGTTTTCTAATCTCATCCCTCACTTCCATCAGCGCAAATCCCAACAGGTTTTTGCCACGCCACGAGGCAATGTTATGAGCTTTTTCATTCTCTTTGCCAAAGCCTATCCCCCAAATGGTATCGAGTGGACTCGCTTCTACCAGTATTTTATCGCCTGTAGAGAGCAAAAAGTCCATCATTTCTTTATTTTGGGTAAATTTGTAGTAATTCCCATTGAGCACGATGCTGTATTTGGCTTTGTCCCACACCTGAGGGTCAAAGTTACGCACCTTTCTGCCTAGAGCCTTTATCAGCTTAGGGTCAGAAGTGTTCATTATTTCTTCCCTCATCTCTTCATCACCGAACAAACGGGCTTTTTCAGCCATCATATACTGTTCCGTACAGGAATATTTATCGCCATCGACATAAAAAGGCGAAGGCTGCCACTGTCCTAAACAAGACTCATCTACGGCATTCGCATTGGGTTTCCAGAAGAAGATGAATTTGAGTTTCTTTGGAGAATTGATGAAAGTTTTTTTTGAGTATTTATAAGCGCCTTTGGGCTGCCAAAGCGGAACACCCTCATAATAATAGTCTTCTTCATTATCCAGCCTGTCTTCTATTTCTAAATCATTCACTTCCCAGTTGTTATAATGCCAGAAGCAAGGGTAAGGGAAAAGCGTTTGGTACTCTCGCTGCTGTTTAAGTGAGAGAGTTTCATACCAATTCCAAAAACCACATTTATAATCTTCGCCAGCGCCCATACGCCAGCCCATAGAAAACTCAGAAAGGGCAGGGTATTCTATCCACTGCGGTGCCATAAGTTTGATATTTTTTTTCACTTTATTTGCTTTTTGAAATCCAAATTTATTCCCTTTTCTTTTTTTATTTTTTCGAATTCTAACTTATCAAAAGGGCCCCAAGTAGAATCTTTATCTTTATCTATGATGTAGTAATTTATCTTATTTGGAGTAAGAAGCTCTTTGTAATATGAGCTATGAGAAATTATACTATCTGCAAGGTTAGTGCTTCTTCCCAAGTCTATCTGTTTACTAATTTCTTTCAAAGAAACCTGAACATCTTTAAAATTTATTACACCTTCTCTTTTATATATATTATAATATCCTCCCCAACTGGATAATTCCATTCCGAGTTCATTTAATAATACCTCCCTATTATATTTTTGTTTTGCAATAATATAATTATCATCAAAACTATACTTTACTATATCAGAAGGAGTTTTATCTATAACAGAGTAATAACTACTTCTTCTTTTATCAGATTTATATATATAATCCCATGAAGGAAATCCATAGTATAAAGCATCATCTTTTGTCATATAGTAATAATCTTTCCCAAGATTATTACTGTCGTCGTGGCAGCTTATTAAGCTAGTAAGAAAGATAGGAAATATTGCTAAAATTGTTTTCTTCATATTTGTAATGTTTTTAACTGATTCTTCCCCATTTGTTTTTGCCTTTGTATTGTTTTATGTAGTAGTTTTTCAGAGCTTGGTGCTGTTCTTGTTGGAGCGAAGGGTCTATGCGGAGGAGCGCCTCTACGGTGTCCTTTGCTGCCTTGATGATGTGACCATCTTGGGCTAAGTCCAGCCGTTTGAAATCCACCACGCCACTCTGCTGGGTGCCGAGGATATCGCCTGGCCCGCGGAGTTTCATATCCACTTCGGAAATCTTAAAGCCGTCGTTGGTCTCGCACATGGTTTTTATTCGGGTTCGGCTGTCGGAGGACATTTTATCCGAGGTCATTAGGATGCAGTAGCTCTGCTCGGCGCCTCTTCCCACTCTTCCTCTTAGCTGGTGGAGCTGGGAAAGACCGAAACGCTCGGCACTTTCTATAATCATCACGGAGGCGTTGGGAACATTCACGCCGACTTCTATCACCGTAGTGGCAACCATAATATTCGCCTTCCCTGAAGCGAAATACTGCATCGCTTCGTCTTTTTCCTGTGGTTTCATCTTTCCGTGAAGCATGGTAACGGCATAGTCTGGGTAAGGGAACGCCTCGGAAACACGCTCAAAACCACCCATCAAGTTTTCATAATCCAAAGCCTCACTTTCCTCTATCAAAGGATAAACGAAATAGACCTGTCTGCCCTTATCGATTTCATCTTTGGCAAAACGAAATACCGAGTTTCTGTCCTTTTCTCGCCGATGAGCTGTGATGATGGGTTTCCTTCCCGTCGGAAGTTCATCTATCACGGAAACATCCAGATCCGAATAAAAACTCATTGCCAGCGTTCTTGGGATAGGCGTGGCGGTCATGATGAGAATATGCGGTGGGATTTTATTTTTCATCCAAAGTTTTGCCCTTTGTTCCACTCCGAAACGGTGCTGTTCATCAATGATGGCAAGACCGAGGTTTTTGAATTTAACCTTGTCTTCTAGCACGGCATGGGTGCCGACCAAAATATGAAGCATTCCGTTTTCTAGTTCCGAGTGAATGATTTTTCGTTCAGCAGCTTTGGTAGAACCTGTTAAAAGTCTGATGTTTACGCCCGTTCCGAAAAGCGCCTCGGAAAGGCTGTTGAAATGCTGCTGCGCCAAGATTTCCGTAGGAGCCATCATACAGCTTTGGAAGCCGTTATCTATCGCTATCAGCATCGAAAGCAGCGCTACCATGGTTTTCCCTGAGCCTACATCTCCCTGCAGAAGGCGGTTCATCTGTATAGGGAGCCTCATGTCGTTTCGGATTTCTTTTAAAACTCTTTTTTGGGCATTGGTTAGCTCAAAAGGCATTCTGTTTTGATAAAAATCATTGAAAAAATCGCCCACCAAAGGGAAAGGATTTCCCACTGCCGATGTCTTATTGTATTGTTTTTTCAAAGCATAGCCGAGCTGAAAAAAGAAAGCTTCCTCGAATTTCAGTCGTCTGTCTGCCTGTTCAAATGCCGAAGTGTCTTTTGGAAAATGAATATTGACAAAGGCTTCCTGTCTTCCCATGAGTCTGAGCGACTGGAGTAGGCTTTGTGGCAGATTTTCCTGCACAAGTCCCGTGACATGCCCAAGAATATGTGCTTGGATGCTTTGGAAAAATTTTTGATTGAGCCCTCGTTTTGTGATTTTCTCACTGCTCGGATAGATCGGGCGAAGTCTGAGTTCTTTCTCTCGTTTTTCTTCCAGTTCTATCTCTGGATGAGCCATAGAAAACTGCTGTCCGAAGAGGCTGACCCTTCCAAAGATGTAAAGCTCTTTATTGAGCGGAATCTGGTCTTTCAGCCACTGGGTATATTGGAACCAAACCAAATCCAAAGCGCCCGTCTCATCGCGGAACTTCGCGGAAAGTCTTTTTTGTCCTCTTCCGTAGGTGATTTCCTTTAAATCATAAATCCTTCCTTTTAGCTGGATTTCTACATTTTCTTCCTTTAAATCTGCTGCTTGGTAGATTTTACTTTTATCCAAATACCGCAGAGGGAAGAAATAGAGAAAATCCTCCACGGTAGAAATTCCCAAAACATTTTTAATCAGTTTGGAGCGTTCAGGGCCGATGCCTTTTAGATATTCTATGGGAGTAGATAAATCCAAAATGCGTTAGTATGCTCTTTCTTTATTACCTTCAAAGAAATTGATGTAAGCTCTATTCACCACTCTGTTTCCGCCAGCGGTAGGGTAGTCACCAGTGAAATACCAGTCTCCAAGGTTTTTCGGGCAGGCTTTGTGCAGGTTTTCTACGCTTTGGAAGATGATTTCCACAGGGCAGTTCATTTCCTCAGGAACTAAAAGTTCAGTTATTTTCGCTGAAATTTTTTCCTCAGAAAAAGGCGCATAGATTTCTTTGACATAGTTAATGACTTGGGAATCTTCTAAATCCACTTGAGATTTACATTTTTCATAAACTTCCTTTATGATATGGTCAGAACCTCTTTCTTTGTGCAGTTCTAAAGCCGCCTCGAAAGCCACTAAATCCTCCAAACGAGCCATATCTATGCCATAGCAGTCAGAATAGCGGATTTGTGGAGCGGAGGAAAGAACGATTATTTTTTTCGGATTCAAACGATTTAGAATTCGTAAAATACTGTTTCTCAGTGTAGTTCCTCTTACGATACTGTCATCTATAATGACCAGATTGTCAATGTTTTTTCGGACAGAACCGTATGTAATGTCGTAAACATGGGCCACCAAATCATTTCGGCTGCTGTCTTCCGTGATGAAAGTACGAAGTTTAGCATCCTTGATGGCTACTTTTTCGGTTATAGGATGAAGGGACAAGATTTCCTCCAATTTTTCCTCTGAAATATTGTTTCCTAATTTTAGGATTTGGTTTTTCTTGTATTCATTCAGATGGGCATCAGCCTCTTCTATTAACCCATAAAAAGAGGTTTCTGCAGTGTTTGGAATGTAGGCAAAAACCGTGTTTTTCAGGTCTTCATCTACGGAATTTAGAATTTTTGGGAAGAGTAGGGCTCCCAGTTTTTTTCTTTCTTGATAAATTTCCTTGTCGCTGCCTCGTGAGAAATAAATTCTCTCAAAAGAACATGCCTTGTAAGGCAGGGCAGGGAGAATTTCTTCTATGGAAACATTTCCGTTTTTCTTGATGATGATGGCAGAACCTGGGTTTAGCTCTGTAATTTGCTCAAAATCAAGATTAAATGCAGTCTGGATAACTGGCCTTTCGGAGGCTACAACTACGATTTCATCATCTTTATAGTAATACGCTGGGCGAATTCCCGCAGGGTCTCTGATGACAAAGGCATCGCCATGTCCTATGATTCCTGACATAGCATAGCCGCCATCCCATATGTATGCAGATTTTTTGAGGATTTTTGCTACATCCAGCTGGTTTGGGATTTCTGCTGCAGCATCTTTTTTGGAGTAGCCTTCAGCTTTTAGTTTTTGGTATAGATTTTCCACTTCGGTGTCTAGGAAATGCCCTATTCTCTCCATGATGGTCACCGTATCGGTCTGCTCTTTCGGGTGCTGGCCGAGTTCTACCAGTTTTTGGAAAAGCTCTTTGGAATTGGTCATGTTAAAATTCCCAGCCACGATGAGGTTGCGATAAATCCAGTTGTTTTGTCGAAGAAAAGGATGAACGCTTTCTATGCTGTTTTTCCCAAAAGTCCCATAGCGAACATGCCCTAAAAATACATTCCCAATGTATGGAAGCAGGTTTTTCTGGGCTTCTGTGTCATTTTTTATTTCTGGATTTTCTTTTAGAATTTCGCTGATTCTGGTATTGATTTGATTGAAAATATCCTGTATCGGCTGGCTGTTATTAGAACGGATACGGCTGATGTATCTCTCGCCAGGCTGCATATCAAATTTTACGCTAGCCAGTCCAGCGCCATCCTGCCCGCGGTTATGCTGTTTTTCCAGCATTAGATACATTTTATTGATACCATAAAAAGGAGTTCCATATTTTTCTTTATAGTATTCTAAAGGTTTTAACAGACGAAGCATCGCAATGCCGCATTCATGCTGTAAGTGGTCGCTCATAGTTATATTTCGTTTTTATTAAAAAAATCTTCTGTAAAAATACAAAAAAAACTAAAGTTGGGATTTTATTTCCCAATCATATTTTTGATTTTATTGAGTTTCATCAGGGCTTCTATCGGTGTCAGAGTATTGATGTCTATTTGGGTAAGTTCTTCTCTTATGCTCTCCAAGGCAGGGTCATCCAGCTGAAAGAAAGAAAGCTGAAGATTTTCCTCGGTCACTCGTTTTATGCTCTCTGTATTTTGGTCTTGGCTTCGGCTGTTTTCTAGGGTTTTTAGAATTTCTTTTGCCCTATTGACCACTTTCGTAGGCATCCCAGCCAATTTGGCTACATAGATACCAAAGCTGTGTTCGCTGCCTCCTGCGACTAGTTTTCTTAGGAAAATCACATTATTTTTGTTCTCTTGTATGGCGATGTGATAGTTTTTAATTCTGCTAAAACTATTCTGCATCTCATTGAGCTCATGATAATGGGTCGCAAACAGCGTTTTAGGCTGTGTAGGGTGCTGGTGGAGGTATTCCGCAATAGCCCAAGCGATAGAAATCCCATCATAAGTGGAAGTTCCTCGCCCGATTTCATCTAACAGAATGAGGCTTCGCTCGGTGATGTTGTTCAGAATGTTAGCAGATTCATTCATTTCCACCATGAAAGTGGATTCTCCAGCCGAAATGTTATCCGATGCTCCCACACGGGTAAATACCCTATCCAAAACTCCTATTTCGGCGTGTTTTGCAGGAACAAAACTACCAATCTGCGCTAGAAGACAGATGATGGCGGTTTGTCTCAGAACAGCTGATTTACCAGACATGTTGGGACCTGTGACCATCATAATCTGCTGCGATTCTCGGTCAAGGAAAATATCATTTGGGATGTATTTTTCGCCCAGAGGCAGGGATTTTTCTATCACAGGGTGTCTTCCTTCTTGGATGTTTATTGCGAAATCTTCATTTATAATTGGTTTGATGTAGTTTTCTGCAATCGCAAGTTCCGAAAGTCCTATCGCACAGTCTATTTCTGCAATGATTTTAGAATTGTTTTGAATGATGTCCATATGCACGAGAACCTGCTCTTCTATTTTTTTGTAGAGCAAATGTTCCAGCTGGGCGATTTTTTCCTCAGCTCCTAGTATCTGTGATTCGTATTCTTTCAGTTCCTCTGTGATGTACCGCTCTGCATTGACCAGCGTCTGTTTTCTTATCCAGTTTTCAGGAACTTTGTCTTTATGCGTGTTTCGGACTTCTATATAATACCCAAAAACATTATTAAAATCTATTTTTAAACTTGAAATTCCTGTTCTCTCGCTCTCGCGCTGGCACATTTCATCCAAATAGGATTTTCCGCTGTAGAGGAGGTTTCTCAGTTTGTCCAGTTCTTCGGAAACGCCTTCTTTGATTACATTTCCTTTGTTTATACTTACAGGAAGCTCCTCGTTTAGATGGCTTTGGAGATAATCAATGAGTTCTTTATGGCTGTGCAGAGGAGTAATCCAAGCCAAAGCATCTGGATAAGGCAGCAACAGTTCCTTTATTTTTTCAATGCTTATCAAACTATTTCGGAAGTTCCCGAGTTCTTTCGGCGAAATTCTCTCTGCGGCAAGTTTCCCGAGCAGTCGGTCTAGGTCAGAAATAGATTTTAGAAGGTCATGGATATTGTATTTTAGATTTTCTTCTTTGTTAAAAAACTCTATCAGAGAGAGTCTTCGGTTGATTTCATTTACGGATTTCAGTGGAAGAATCATTCTTCTTCTCAGCAGACGCCCTCCCATAGGCGTGGTCGTGCGGTCTATGATATCCAGAAGGCTTTTGCCCTCATGGTGGTTGGAATGAATAATTTCCAAATTTCTAAGCGTAAAGCCATCCATCATCAGGTAGTCATCCTGCGGAATGTTTTGTATTTTGGTAATGTGTTGAATGAGAGCATGATGGGTGTCCTCTACTAAATAGGCAAAAATAGCGCCAGCCGCCGTGATGGCTAATGGAAACTCCTCTATTCCGTAGCCTTTCAGCGATTTTGTTTTGAAATGATTGGTAAGTTTCTCATAAGCAAAAGGATACTGATAAGCCCAGTCCTCTAGAGCGAAAGTATTTTTGTCTTTTATTCTGTTTGGAAGTTCGGTTTTTCGCTGATAGATAATTTCACTAGGACTGAAGGTATGGATGATGTGCATCAGCTTATCCGAATTCCCTTCCGAAACAAGGAATTCTCCTGTGGAAATGTCTACCAGAGCCATGCCGTATTTTTCTTTTTCACGATGGATAGACAGCAGAAAATTATTCTCTTTGGTAGTGAGAATCTGCTCATTAAAAGTAACTCCTGGCGTAACCAGCTCTGTAACGCCTCTCTTTACGATGCCTTTGGTCATCTTTGGGTCTTCCAGCTGGTCACAGATTGCGACACGCAGTCCAGCACGAACCAGTTTGGGAAGGTAGGAATTCAGGGAATGGTGAGGAAAGCCAGCCAGCTCGGTATGGGAGCCGCCATTATTTCTCTTTGTGAGAACAATGCCCAAAATCTGGGAAGTTCGCACAGCATCCTGCCCAAAGGTTTCGTAAAAATCCCCCACACGAAAGAGCAGGACAGCATCTGGATATTTAGCTTTGATGCTGTTGTACTGAGCCATCAGCGGAGTTTCTTTTTGTGTCGTTTTTGCCATAAAGTGAAATTAGGTTTAAGGGAACAAAATTAAAGAAGATTTCAATAAAATTTTGTTAAAAAAGTATTATTTTTGTGCAAATTTAAACTTTTAGGGCTAAAAAAGATATTATATGCGGGTATATGATAACAAGCACTGGATATCCATACTGCTGAGTATACATAAGTCAGACTCACTAAAAACCTTGAGGTCAGGGATGATTGCTATGGCTGTATATGCGGCAATAGTGGCTTTTTTGGAGATAGAATATTTTAAAATAGACAAGGATTCTTCGATTAAAAATATTTCTCTCATTCACACGCTGCTGGGTTTTGTCTTGTCGATGCTTTTGGTTTTCAGGACTAATACCGCCTATGACCGATGGTGGGAAGGGCGAAAACTTCTGGGAAGAATGGTAAATGACTCCCGAAATTTTGCCATTAAACTCCATACCATGCTGGATACGGCAGACACCGAAAATAGAGACTTTTTTCAGAAATATATTTGTTTTTTCCCTCACTTGCTTAGTAGGCACTTGTCCAAAAAATCCACTAAAATGGAACTGGCACAAGACCAGCATCATACGGAAGTAGAACAGCTTCCACATCCGCCTAATGCGCTGATTTGGAGGATACAGGAGAGAGTTCAGAAATTGTATAAAGAAGGTAAAATATCAGGAGAACAGATGCTGCTGCTGGACTATCATGTCAGAGGATTTTTGGAAGTCTGTGGCGGCTGCGAAAGAATCAAAAACACGCCAATTCCTTATTCTTATTCATCTTTTACAAAGAAATTTATCGTTATTTATGTGATTACTCTTCCTATCGCCTATTCTATGAGTATAGGGTATCTTATGGTATTTCTTACTGTTTTCGTATTCTATGTGCTGATGAGTATGGAGGTGCTGGCAGAGGAGATAGAGGAACCGTTTAATAATGATGAAAATGACCTTCCTATGGAGCTGATAGCTCAGAATATAGAGAAGAATGTAATTCGTATTTTCAGTGAATCCTAAAAAATAATTATTTTGGTTCAGAAACTTAAATTAGAAGAGCTGGGGAGAATAGATGTAGAAACATTTAAACAAAGTTCTAAAACTCCTCTGGTTATAGTCCTTGATAATGTGCGCAGTATGCATAATGTAGGAGCGGTATTTCGTACAGCAGATGCTTTTTTGGTAGAAAAAATCTTACTTTGTGGGATCACTCCACAGCCGCCGCATAGAGAAATCCATAAGGCTGCACTAGGAGCTACGGAAAGCGTGGATTGGGCTTATTTTGAGTCCGTTACGGAGGCTTTACAAAATATAAAATCAGAAGGGTATAGCGTAGTAGGAGTGGAACAAACTACTGGAAGCCAAATGATTACGGAATTTGACTTTGCGAAGAGCCAAAAATATGCATTGGTTCTTGGTAACGAAGTGGAGGGCATCAGTGATGAGGTTCTTCCGCTCTGTGATGACTTCTTGGAGATACCTCAGCTGGGGACTAAACACTCTCTAAATGTGAGTGTTTGTGGTGGAATTGTGATGTGGGAATTTTTTAAACACTTGAAATAAATTGGGACAGGACACGCCTACTTTTCTGATTTATTCCCTACATTTTCTTTTGATAATGTTCACCATTTCGGTGGCAGTTTTTCAAAAGGAAATTAGATATAAAAAACTGATATATAGTATTTTATCGGTTTTTTATGCGTGTTTTTTGTATTTGCAGATTTTGTCCATTATAGAGAATGAGACTACGCTGAGAATTATCACTCATACTAAGCTCAATATCAGCTATATACTATTTTCTTTGGTGTGTTTTCTTCTGCTGATAAATAGAGAGAAACCTGCTTTTTATTTTTGGCTCATTGCAGGAGTTCAGGGCATATTATATTATCTTTCGTTTAATCTGACAGGAACTGGCTTTAACGAAAGTATTCCATTTCACCTGAAAACAGGCATTAAAGGGGCAGGAATAGGGGATTTTTATAAACTTATCATAGACATCTCTTTATTGGTGGCTTTATTCGTTTTTTCAGCGTTTTTTTGCTTTAAAAATTTTATTAAAAAAGAAACAAAACAGAAAACCATCAACGCTAAAATTCCAGTGTTTTTTATGCTGGTTTTATTGGTGTTTAATCCTTTAAACTATGATATTTACCAAACTTATAAAGTGGTAGATGAAGACCCGAAATTTTTGTTTAAAGATAATTACCAGCCTCCGAAACAGCCCGTAAAAAACGAAACGAAGTATAATCTGGTTTGGATTTATGCAGAGGCTTTTGAGCGAATATACCTCAATCAAGAAATTTTCCCTGACCTTGCGCCTAATTTGGCTCAGCTGGAGAAAGAATCGCTTTCCTTTTCTAATGTTCATCAGGTCTGGGGAACAGGCTGGACTATCGCAGGAATAGCCAGTTCTCAGTGCGGAGTGCCTCTATATGCGGTGGGGCGTGAGAATAACGACCTCGACCAGCTTCCTAGTTTTCTCCCTAAAATAAAGGGCGTGGGTAATATACTCGCGGAGGACGGCTACAAAAATATTTTCATACAAGGCTCTCCCAAAGCCTTTGCGGGGAATGATAAATTTTTGGAAAGCCATGGTTTTCAGATGTTTTCACTTGAAAATATTGATAAAAAGTATAAAACGCCGAGAAATCTCTCCCGCTGGGGGCTGAATGATGACAAAACCCTTGAATTTGCCAAGGAAAAATATAAGGAATTAAAGTCTAAAAATCAGCCGTTTAGCATTATGATTTCTACGATAAATACTCATAGCCCGAGAGGTTTTGTCCCGCCAGATTTCAAGAAGAAAAAATATAAAAATGGGCAGAATGTTACCCTGAATGCCCTTCATGTGAGTGATTATTTGATTTCGGAATTTATCAATGAAATTAAAAAACTGGATACAGAAAAAAACACCATGATAGTGGTTTCTTCGGATCATCTCACGATGCGAAATATGGTTTCTGAAACGCTGGAGCGCCATCCTGATCTCCGCCGAAATCTATTCATGATACATTTTCCTAATAAAATTTCGCCAAGAATTTCGGAGAGAAATACCTCATCTCTGGACGAGGGAGTTACGGTTCTGAATGCTATGGGCTATCCGCTGGAGCGTTTTGGGCTGGGAGTTTCTTTATTTAGCAATGAAAAAAACCTGAAAGAAAAAACACAAAACAAAACGGATGATGTCCTGAAAAGCTGGAAAAAATATTATTTCCAATTTTGGGAATAAATTGCTCTATCTAGTTTCTCCATAACCGATAAGCCCATCGTAATTTTTTCCAAAAGGAGTGTAATACAAGAAAGCCTGATATTGGTTTTGTGTCTGCCAGAAATTCCCATTGATTTCACCAAAATTTAGTTTTCCATTTCGGTCTTTTGTTGCAAGGATATAGTTGTAAAATCCCTGTTTTAGGAATATTTTAGCGAAATATTTTTGATTTTTTGGGTCGTAGTGCATTTTGCTTTCTTCATTAGCCAGATAGTCATTAAACTGCCCTAAAACATAGATGTTTTTCCCTTCCAAAGGATGGCTGTCCAAAGAAAACACTACCCAAGAGTAGTCACCCTCGTAGTCGGCATTTCTTTCTTGTCCCATATTGTTGCTACGGAAATAGAAAGCACCATTGACATCTGGCTGATACTGGTAGCTGAGCGGAGAAGTCCAAGTAGGGAAGAGGTAGGTGTAGTTCACACCATCGATGTTTTCCGTTCCTGCCACCATATCGGAGGAGGCATTTATCGTTTTATTATCAAAGTAAGAAAACTCGTTATTCCCTTGAAAAACAAGACTTAACTGCTGAAACATCAGCTGGTTTCCGAAGAGGACAGAGGAAGGTTTTAGGTTAAAAATTCCATCATTAAAATTATTATTTTGGATAATATTTAGGCTGATAGAATTGATATTTCGGCTGGTTTCTGGGTCGGTAAGAGTGGCTTTGACTTCTACTCTTTGGTTGAGGTTTGGAGTTTTCGCTGCGGTGTATCGGCTTACATTCAGACCAATTCCAGCTCCGTTTTCTGCCACCGAAAATCTTTTCGTAAAAAGTGGTTTTTTCGGCGAATCTTTATAAACTATAAGTTCAAAATTTCCCGAAATTTTAGGCTGAATGTCCTTGTTAGGAAAGGTCAGAGAGTAGTGCGTGTAGGCTTGGTGTGTGTTGAAAGAATATTTAAAATTATCAATCAATCCGCTCAGTTTTCCAGTCGCAAATTCCGTGAAAAATAGGCCATCATCTTGCCAGTTTCTATCAAGATGTTTTATCGTGTAGCGATAAATCTGGCTGCCGTTGTCCAAGTCATCAAAACGAAGGACAAGCTGCTCTCCGAACCTTATGACAGGCGTTTCGTCATTGGTCTGTGGATTAAACAGCTGGATGCTTTTAATATTTTGCCCAATGGCAAAAACGCCCGAAAACAAGAACAATAGTCTAAACATTAGGCATTTTTTATAACGGTTAATCTCGGCTTAGTGTGGTAATTTCCTTGTTTGAAGAAACGAGTGAAAAAGTCTAGTTCTTCTTTTGTATAATTGTTTTTCTTGAAGAAAGAAATCTTTTTCTCGCTCACTTCTATGCTGTAGTCCAGAATTTCTTTGGAGTAGAAATTCGCCAAGAAGATTTGGTAGAAATCTTGGTCTATTCTGTCTTTATTCAAGAATTTATTTTGTTTAATACAAAAAGCGTTTTCTATATTGGAATAAACCTCAAAACCAGAATTGATATTATGGAAAACCACCATCACAGTGTCTGGTTTTTCCTCTTCTTTGGTTGCTTTTGGTTTGTATTTTTTCACGGCTTTTTCTTTTTCCTCTGCGGATAGACCAGCAGTTTCTGTGAAGAAATCAAAATATCCGTTCATAAAGTCATCCACCTCATCTTTTTTAAGGAATACGATAGGAACGCCCTTGTTATAGATAAGGAATGCTTCGTGGTGTTCTTTTAGGTTTTCACGGATAAGGGCTTGGTCTTCCATGAAGCTAAGAGATTCTTTGGAATGGATGTTTTGTTTTTCTTTTTCTATGAACTCCTCGTTGTAGTCGCTCATGATGGAAACTCCTGAGAACCACCATTCTTTATGCCATTCTACGATGCCCATGAAGATGATGCTTTTTTCCTTTAAGTCTTTGTGTTTAGGGAAAGAAGATTTCAGAAGTTTGAACTTTTTATCAGTAGCGATGTGTTTTATTTTAAGGTGTTTTTCATCTTCGCCAAGGAAAAGAAAACTTCCCTGAACTCTCGGAGACATTTTTTCTAAATCTTTCGCTACGGGATGTTTTTTACCCAAAATCAGAACAGCCCATTCTTTCGCAGAAAGTGCAAGGAGAGAGGTGCATGCCTCATGGATGAATCTGTCTCGGTTGTCATCCAGAGTAGCTTCTACTCTTCGTCCAGCTTCCATGATTTCCGCCTCTTGTCTCAGTAGAGCGAAGCCTGTATCTGGGAAGAATAGATAAGTTTTGGTAAGGATGTTATTCAGCAGTCTTCTCACTTCGTAGTAGTCTTGGGTAGGCTCTATTTGGTAAGTTTCTCTCAGTAAATCGTTTTCTGGAGCGTATTCGTATTCCGTTTCCAAGATACCCACCAGCCCTTCAGAAATGCTTTGTATAAAAGGATCGTGAGGATTGAGCAGGATATTCTTGTTCACAGCATTGATGAAATACCAAACCAAAAATTTCACATCTTGGATATTAACCTCGCCTTCTACATAGTTTTTGTCAGTTTCGTAGAATGGAAGCGGTTTTCCGTAAAGTTCTTTATGTTTTTTGATGAAAGAATTCCATACTTCAGACCCAGAAATGATATCTTCTAAATAAGAAGTCAGAAACATACAAAACAAAGAAATCCCTTCTTCTCTTATGAAATTCTGCAAAGGAAGATGAAACTCTTTTTCGTAGATTTTATCGTTAATTTCATTGCTTATTCCTAAAAAATAAAGGTCGGATTTAGCGGTTTTGTTATAAGGTTTTATTTCTTGCCAGTCTTCTAATAAAATTCTTTTCTGTGCTGCCATCTTTCTTCTTTTTTTTGTTTCCACAAAGATAATAAAATATCTCCACCTAAATATCTGAAAAATATCATACTTTCTAACGGATGCCAAATGAAATTACCAGCGTATTTTTGCAGCAAAATATTGAGGAAAAAACTATCTTTACACGGAATAAATAGAATTTTCTCTAAAAAATGGACACCTCTGAAAATAAGATTATCCACATCGATATGGATGCTTTTTTTGCTTCCGTAGAGCAGCTGGACTGTCCTGACCTTAGAGGGAAACCCATCGCTGTGGGCGGCGCAGGGAATAGAGGTGTGGTAGCGGCAGCAAGCTACGAGGCGAGGAAATACGGCGTTCGTAGTGCGATGAGCGGCGCGAAGGCAAGGAAACTCTGCCCAGACCTTATCTTTGTTTCGCCTCGTTTTGAGCGGTATAAGGAAATCTCTCTGCAAATCCGCGAAATCTTCTATGAATACACTGATTTGGTAGAGCCGCTTTCCCTCGATGAGGCGTATCTGGATGTGACTTTTAACAAGAAAAATAATCCCTCCGCTACGAACATCGCTAAGGAAATTCGGAAAAAAATATTTGAAAAAATAGGATTGACTGCCTCGGCAGGCGTGTCGATCAATAAATTCATCGCCAAAATAGCCAGCGATTATAAGAAACCCAACGGACAGACCACCATAAAACCCAGTAAAATCATTCCGTTTTTGGACAATCTTGACATCAGAAAATTCTATGGAATCGGCAAAGTAACAGCCGAAAAGATGTATGCTCTCGGTATTTTTACAGGAAAAGATTTGAGGGAAAAATCACTACCGTTTCTGCAAAATCATTTTGGGAATAGTGGGCTTTATTACTACGAAATTGCCAGAGGAATCCACAGAAGTCCCGTTAATCCTGTCCGAATTGCGAAATCCATAGGAGTGGAGCGAACTTTTGAGCATGATGAACAGTATCAGACACACCTGCTGACACCTTTGGAAACGCTTTCCAAAGAGCTGGAACAAAGGCTCAAAAAACGAAATCTCTCAGGGAGAACCATTACTTTGAAAATAAAATACAGCGATTTTACCACACAGACACGGAGCAAAACTTTAGCAAAATTTGTTTCAGACCAAAATACGATTTTCCGTATCGGCGAGGAACTTTTGTTTCAAGAAAACCTAAAAAATTCGGTGAGATTATTAGGGCTTTCCGTGTCTAATCTGAATGTTTGGGAAAAACAAAATCAGCCAAAATATATTCAACTTCAGTTTGAGTTTCCACCTCACGAGAGAAAAACAGAATAATTTATTAAAAATCAAATTTAAATCCTAACACCGAAGAAACTTCCCGCCAAATCACTCACTCCCATAGCGATAGTTCCCCAGAAAGTAATACGGAGAATGGCTTTCAGTGGGTTAGAGCCTCCTGTTTTAGCGGCAATTCCGCCCAAGAGCGCAAGGAAAAGAATAGCAGAGCCGTAGAGATAATACTCTAAATGATGAAACGGAGCAATGAAGACCACCAGCAGAGGAAGCATACCGCCAAAGAGAAACGCGCCGCCAGATGCCAGAGCCGCCTGAAAAGGTTTAGCCTGACTGATTTCGGTGATGCCCAGCTCATCTCGTACATGCGCCGCCAGAGCATCATGCTCGGTTAGTTCCTTGGCTACCTGCATCGCTGTCTCAGGTTTTAGTCCTCGCAGTTCGTAGATATGTGCAAGCATCTGTAGTTCTTCTTCAGGAGTGTTTTTCAGTTCTTGTCTTTCCCTCTCGATGTCCGCCTGTTCTATATCCGTCTGCGAACTTACCGAAACATATTCTCCTGCAGCCATGGACAATGCTCCTGCGATAATTCCCGCCGCTGTCGCTAAAATCACAGACTCTGGCACGGAACTCGCTGCGGCAACTCCTATAGCAAGGCTCGCCGTGGATAGAATGCCGTCATTAGCACCTAATACTGCGGCACGAAGCCAATTACTACGATGGATATAGTGTTTATCAAGGTAATCGTCAAGGGTTTTCATTGAAATTTTCATTTAAAACTGAAGACTAAATGCAAAGATAGTTTTCTTTTGCGTAAATCTTATTTTATCATCAAGAAAAAATATAAAATTTATAAAAAGATTAAATAAGAATATTTTACGAAAAAGATATGGAATGATGATAAAAATGGGAGAACTTCCATAGAAATCCTCCCATTGCATTAAAAACAAAATGAATAAATTATAAATCTATATTAACCTCCAGTTTCTCAGCCAATAGCTTTGCAACTTTCAGTTTCAGAGGCTCTATGTCTATGTTTTCCATAGCATCATTCGCGAAAGCATACAGCAGCAGTGCCTGAGCCTCTTTCTTGGAAATTCCTCTGGCTCTTAGATAGAACAGCGCTTCGTCATTGAGCTGTCCCACGGTACATCCGTGCGAACATTTCACATCATCTGCAAAGATTTCCAGTTGCGGTTTGGTGTCTATGGTAGCTCCTTCGCTCAGCAGTATGTTGTTATTTTGCTGGTAGGCATTGGTTTTCTGTGCGATTTTATTTACGAATACTTTTCCGTTGAACACGCCATGCGCTTTATCCTTGAACACACCTTTGTAGTTTTGGTAAGACTCACAGTTTGGTTCGTTGTGATGTACGGCTGTGTGGTGGTCTACCAGCTGCTCATTTCCGATGATGGTAATACCATTCATGAAGGAATTGATATTTTCTCCTGTGTGAATGAAATCAAGATTGTTTCGAACCAATTTACCTCCGAAAGCGAAAGTATTCACTGTCGCTAAGCTGTCTCGCTCTTGTTTCGCGAAAGTGCTGTCTACCAGATAAGTAGTCTGGCTGTCGTTTTGGAGTTTGTGCCAGTCAGCCTTTGCATTTTTGCCCACGAAAATTTCCGTAACCGAGTTGGTAAAAGTATAGGTTTCATCAAAGTTATGATGGCTTTCTATCACTTCCACTTTTGCGCCTTCTTCTACGATGAGGAGATTTCTTGTTGTGTAGAATACATTTTCATCCTGATTTTCAGAGATGTAGAAAAGGTGGATAGGCTTCTCAATCACAGTGTTTTTAGGGACAAAAAGGAAAAATCCATCGCTGTACAAAGCATCATTTAAGGCTGTGAATGCTGTGTTTTTAGGCTTTATTTGATTAAAATATTTTTCGACCAAATCTTTATTAGAAGAAAAAGCATTATTTAAAGTCAAAAATTCTGCATTTTCTACGGAGATTTTGGATAGAGCCTTTTGGAATTTTCCATTGACAAAGACAATGAAATCAAAGTGCTCTTCTCCCAGATGCATCTGGTCTAGCTGCTCTTTCGTAATGTGAAATTCCTGCTTCGGTGCCAGAGAATATTGCTTGTTCACGGCTTCGGACAGGTCGGTATATTTGTATTCCTCATCTTTTTTAGTGGGAAAACCTGCCGCCAAAAACTGGCTGAGCGCCTCGGCTCTCTCGCTGGAAAGTGTGGATTTTAGTTGTTCTATTTGATTAAATAACATAAAATTTGTATTTGATTTGAAATTTTGGAGTTTGAAATTTGAGTTTTAATCACCATTATTTTACCAGCCAGTCGTAGCCTTTTTCTTCTAATTCCAAAGCCAGTTCTTTTCCTCCAGTTTTTATGATTTTCCCATCCGCCAAAACATGCACGAAATCAGGCTGAATGTAGTTTAGCAGTCTTTGGTAGTGCGTGATTAGAAGTACTGCATTTCCTTGATTTTTGAAATGATTTACCCCTTCAGAAACGATTCTCAAAGCATCGATGTCAAGCCCAGAGTCTGTTTCATCCAAGATAGCCAGTTTAGGGTTCAGCATCAGCATTTGGAAGATTTCGTTTCTTTTTTTCTCTCCACCAGAGAAGCCTTCGTTTAGCGAACGAGAAAGGAAGTCCTTTTTAATTCCCAAAAGCTCTGATTTTTCGCGGATGAGCGCCATCATTTCTTTTGCTGGCATTTCTTCTAGTCCGTTGGCTTTTCTAGTTTCGTTGATTGCTGCTTTGATAAAGTTGGTTACTGATACACCTGGGATTTCCACAGGATACTGGAACGACATGAAAATACCTTTCTGAGCTCTTTCCTCTGGCGCATCTTCGCCGATGTCTTCGCCCTCGAAAAGGATTTCTCCCTCTGTAACTTCGTAGTCTTCTCTTCCTGCAATTACGGAAGAAAGCGTGGATTTACCAGCTCCGTTGGGTCCCATAATGGCATGAACCTCACCAGGTTTTATCTCTAAATTGATTCCTTTTAAAATTTCTGCTCCGTCTTCTATACGGGCGTGTAAGTTATTGATTCTAAGCATTATTAATGAAATTTATTTATTATTAAATTATTATTGATATTTTCTTATTTTGTCTATTGTACATATAGAAAGAGGTATGCTCCTGTTTATATAATTATTTCCATATCTTTTTCATTACCCCTTCCACAGTAGGTTGGAGATACTTACCATTTTTATACTCTGTGGTATTGAACACAGTAGGGTCGAAATGTGGACAATTGATTTCTAAAAACTTATAAAAGTACTGATGTGCATAGAACATATCCATCATAAACTCCTCCTGAAAGTCGTTTTCACACTCAAATTCACAGTCTATGATGATACGAACAAAAGCAGCTATGTCTTCACGAGTGAGGTCGTTGTGCTTTACAGGGTCGGGCATTGCCAAATCAAAGGCAAAAGCCTCAATACCATTGCCTTCCCACCATTCCCATAGCCAAAAATCGGAAAGGTCTTTGCCTGTGAGTTTACTGAGGTATTGCTCCATCGCCTTGTATTCTTTATCAAATACTTCTTTAGGAGTGTCTTCACTTTGGGCATCATGAAAGGCTTCGTAGTCTTGTAAGCGTTTTAGTACAAGTGGGTACAGCTTTTCGGCTGTAGCAAAATCGGGGCGTAGTTCTTTTCTTAGTGTATTCATTTGATTTTAAATTTAATTAAAGTAAAAAAAGATTTAATTGGTTAATTGGCAAATTACTGATATCCCATTATTTTCAAACTTTCATCAGTTTTTATAATTTGAAATTTCCCTAAACTATTGAGCAGTTCTTCAATAGCATTGAGGTCTTGGGTTTCGTAGTTTGGAGGTAGCAATTCGCCAATATACGCTCCTTGCCAGCGTGCTTTGAACTCTATATATTCTATTTCACGGTAATAAGTAGGGTGTTCACCAGTGGTTATCTTTTCCGAAATATAATCTTCTTGGATATACAAAGAACTGTCATCTGCTATTTTATGCCAAGCAATTTCGTTTACACAAAACCCAAAGAAATCATAAATTTCACACTGTTTGATAAGGTCTTTGTGAGAAACTATGGCAGTAAAGAGTTTGCGCCACTTAGCATTGCTCATATATGAAACATCAAAGGTGCTTATTTTCTGCTCCAACCGCTTTATATAGCGATTGTAGTCCTCTTCCGTATCAAATAAATCCTTGTATGTTGCTTCTATGGTTTTCATTGTATATTTACTAATTGGCTAACTATTATAGACTTCTTCTCCCTTCTCTGATGTAGAATATTTCGTGGTAGGCAATATTAAACCAGCCATCTTCTATTAAATAAAGAAATTGATTCCAAAAATTGCCATCTTCTAGTAATTTAGGATCAAGTTTATAGAAATCCTCAGCCACTTGCTTGGCTGCTTTATCAAATGCTGTAAAAAGTTTTTCATGGGTAGAAATATCAGCACCTTTCAGCTGAAATATACCTGACAACAGCAGGCTGTAACACCCGATAAATTCTTGAAGTGAATCATTTACCAGCACCACAGGCTCATCGGTATAGTCATCATTGGTAGGGAGTAAAAATACGCTTCCCTCTTCATTCAGCACCAAATAACCATAGTAGGATTTCCCAAAACACAGGAAGTGCTGCCCTTGGCGTTGCATAGGAACAAGTTCATCAGGAAACCGGATAAAATAAAAATTCATCTGCGGATAGTCATTCAGCAGAGCAAACTTGTTTTTCAGCATCTCAATAAGGCTCATCTGCTGTGGCTGAACGGGTTTCAGCTCAGCAGTAATGCCCACTTGGTGCAGGGTTTCTATGTCTTCTTCCGTAAAACTAAGCATATTTCTTTTCTATTCTTTTGGCGATGGTTTTTCCTGTATTTTTATAGTAGTCTTCCGTAAAAGTCAGACTTTTAAGATATTCTATATCGTTCTTGTCACCAAACGCCTGAAAACAAACAGCAGCACTACACATTATCGTTTCGTTCTTTTTTGTTTGTGCAAAGCTGATGATTTGCTTTAAAATAGGCACAAAAGCCTCGTGAAGGTCTTTGCTCATTTTCTCACCTTTGAGCTGGTGTGATATTTCACAAAGTGGATAAACATATTTTTGTACAAAAAACTCCTGTTCATCAGTAATTCCAGCAGAAAAAGTTTCAGCTATATCTAGAAAGGCGGGCAGAGCTTCATCAATGGGAAGTTCTTCTAATACACCAAAGACAATAAGAAAGAACTCTTTTGGTTTATCAATAGCCTTTACAAGTCCCTGTGTTCCTTCTTCCAAGTAAATGCAAATCGCTTCTACCCATGCAGCAAAGGGTATGATAAGCTCGTCATTCATCGGTTTCCAATCGTATTGCGCTGCCATTTCGCGCAAAGGAGCAATGTATTCCTTGCTCGGAGTTTTGAGGATTTTTAGAAGATCTTCTACTTCCAAATCACCTTTTTTCTCCAATCGATGGAGTTTTTTAATCTGTTTTTCTACTGTTTCTGTCATATTGATAATTTAAATAGATAGCCTTTTTATAATGCAAAAAACCTCTAACTTAATGTCCATAAGCCTTTGGCTTTTAGTTCATTTAATTCAGCTTCTGAGACTACTTGAAAATCATCGTCATCATCATCGTCGTAGGAAGTGTAATTCCATTGCAAGCCAAAGTTTTCCATAGCGTCTAAAAGAGTATCAAATAACTCTTGTTGAGCGCTACCTATAAAAATAGCTGTGGCTCGGTTTGTATCTCGGTGTACAGCAAGGGTAATGACTATTTGAAAGTCCTCTTTGGTAAAGGTGCGTTGTCCTTTCCAGCTGAGGGAGGTGAGCTCGGTATATTGTTTTTCTATATGAGCAACAGCTTCTGTGGGTACTTCAAAGTTTTCCATATCCCAGCCGCCCATAGCATTGGCGTTGTAGGGCAAGCCTCCCATAACACCATTGTAAATGGCGAGGTAGAGCCAAAAGTCGGAGAGGTTTTGGGTTTCTTGTATCCAATTGGGGTCGGTTTCAGCGCCGTAATTACCCCAAACGGGAGGGTTGGGGTTGTTTAAATCTTCTTTGCGGATTGCCCATACTACCACTCCTTGGTTTTCTTCACAAAAGCATAAGTAATCGCCTGCAAAATACAATTGCTGAGGTGTTGCCAACGAGTTATAGGATTGGTTTACACTTTTGGTTGCCCCTAACTGTAAGTAATACGCTCGGAACTCCTCAGGCAAGGTGATGTGTAAGCGTTTTTCAGCTTTTAATAACT
>CAUQQF010000026.1:0-20370 GCA_963520375.1 uncultured Flavobacteriaceae bacterium
TTCACTACCAAACACACCTGAAAACTGGGAAGCTTTCACTAAAAAAATAAATCTGAACAAATTCAAAGAACTGAAAGATGGACCTAGCCAACAGGCTTTTGATGGGCAGGACAAGGTCATTATCATCAAAACTGATAAGAAGACTTATAGAAAGATGAATGCTTACGGCAATAACCATGATAGGGAAGTTTGGTACGATTTACTACAAATCATCGCAAAGGAATTTGGGAAAAAAGGCATTTATGAATAAACTATTTTATGAAAAAATTATTGTTTAAACTATTTTTTGCATTGGCTTTCACTTCTATTTGCCTGCATGGGCAGGAGAAAATACAGCAGGTAGAAGTCCATATATTTGGGGGAATGGCTCTTTATTCAAGCCATTATACCATCAATTTTCTATACAAAGAATTTGAAGCAAAACAAGTTATGGGAGAACCAGCAGAGCTCCCAAAGAAAATTTTACTGCTAAATCCACCTGATAAATGGAGGGTTTTCACAAAGAAAATAAATCTGGATAAATTCAAAAAACTGAGAGATGGTCCCAGCGAACAGGCTTTTGACGGGCAGGACGAGGTCATCATTATCAAAACTGATAAAAAGACTTATAGAAAAATGAACGCCAGCGGCAACGACCATGACAGGGAAGTTTGGTATGATTTACTACAAATCATCGCAAAGGAATTTGGAAAGAAAGGCATTTATGAATAAATAAACTATTTTTATGAAAAAGTTTTTCTTTATTTTCGTTTTGTATTGGCTTCATTCTTGTAATGGAACAGAGAAAGCAATGGCCACCAGCCCAGACACTCAGAAAACCAGCATTTCTGAAAAACAAAATGCTGAGAAAATAGAAAGAATAATTTATTCTCAAACAGGAGGAGATACTGGTGGTAAAAATGTACATTTAGTGATAACCAAAGATTCTATTATTTATCGTCTTACAGAAGGTGTAATTGATGAAAAAACCATAGCAAATTTGTCATTAAATAACAATAATAAAGATTGGGAGGCGTTCATTGATAAAATTGATTTAGAGGATTTTGAAAAGGGAAAACCAAGCAAAGAACTGATAATGGATCTCCCTACAACAAAAATCATAATAAAAACTGATAAAAAAGAATATTCTAAAACTAATATTCAAAACAATAAAACTTGGGATTACATTACCAAACAAATTATAGACATAAAATTCTCACAATTATATAACCATTTAAATTTAGAAAAATGAAAAAAACAGCACTTTATAACAAACATGTAGAACTCGGCGCTAAAATGGTGCCTTTCGCTGGTTTTGATATGCCTGTCCAGTATTCTGGCGTGACGGAAGAACATTTCGCTGTGAGAGAAAAAGCAGGAATGTTTGATGTATCACACATGGGACAGTTCATCATAGAAGGCGCAGGTGCAAAAGACCTTCTGCAATATGTAACGACCAACGACCTAAATACGCTGACTGATGGAAAAGCCCAGTATTCCTGCCTTCCAAACGGAAAAGGAGGAATAGTGGATGACCTCATCATCTACAAAATGGCGGACGAAAAATATTTCGTGGTGGTCAATGCTTCTAACATTGAAAAAGACTGGAATCATATTTCTAAATTCAATGAAAAATTCGGAGCTAAAATGACCAACATTTCCGATGAAACTTCTCTAATCGCTATCCAAGGGCCTTTGGCAACGCAGATTTTGCAAAAGCTAACCAGCACTAATCTTTCCGAAATCCCTTATTATCATTTCACTATCGGAACGGTGGATGGCGTGCAGGATGTAATCATCTCAAACACAGGCTACACAGGAAGCGGCGGATTTGAGATTTATTTTAAAAATGAAAATGCCGAGCAGCTCTGGAACGCCCTCACAAAAGCGGGAAAAGAGGAAGGTCTTGTGCCATGCGGGCTGGCAGCAAGAGATACGCTGAGATTAGAAAAAGGATTCTGTCTCTATGGTAATGATATTGATGACTCTACTTCTCCGTTGGAAGCTGGTCTAGGCTGGATTACAAAACTTGGAAAAGGTGATTTCGTGGATGCTGAATTTTTCAAAAAGCAAAAAGAAGAAGGCGTTTCCCGCAAGTTAGTTGGGTTTGAATTACTTGAAAAAGGCGTTCCAAGACACGACTACCCTGTGGTGGATGCAGAAGGAAATGTCATCGGAAAAGTGACTTCTGGGACATCTTCGCCAATGAAAAAAATAGGACTTGGGCTGGCTTATGTGAAAACTGAATTTTCTAAACCAGAATCCGCTATTTTCATCCAAATAAGAAATAAAAATATTCCTGCAAAGGTAGTAAAAACGCCTTTCGTTTAAGATTTTTAATTAAATTTTTAGATTATATTTATGAAAAAAACATTTGCATTTATCTTGTTGAGCATCATTTCATTAGCAAAGGCTCAGCTGACTGACATTAGATACATTCCTGTAATTTCTACTGATACTATTTCTACCAAGGCTAATCTTTATCCTCATGTATTGAGCAAAAACAAATTCAATCCGTTGGTTTTTGAAAACGGCTTCAAAGTCGGCGAAAGAAGAGAGGCGGTAAGACTTTGGGACAAGGATATTTTTTACCTTGAATTTACTGATAGAAAAATGAACAAAAGAGTTTTCCGACAAATGCCAGAGCTAAAGAAAAACGGAAAACTATTCGAAGTCATGCTTCAAGGAGATGTTTCTTGGTACAGAAGATATTTCAGCTACAGAGCTGACACTTGGGACGCCAACTACGAGCACGAAGACTATTTCGTAAAAGGCGATGAAATTATAAACATCCCTGTAAAAGGCAGATACAAGAAAAAACTAAAAGCTCTGCTTTCTGACAAACCAGAAATCGCGAAAGAAGTAGACCAAATGGTAGGCGACAGCGACATCAGAGAAATTTTAGAAAAATACAACAGCAAATAAGAAAAAATCCCTCTTGTAATTAGAGGGATTTTTATTTTTCGCCAATCACAAATCGGTCATTTTCAGATAAATCCTTTATAAGTTCTGATTCTGTGAGAACATCCTGAAACAGCTGCAAGGTTTCTTTTCCTAATTTTTGGTTGATTTCCAAAAAAACATAACCTCCTTTTTTCAAGTGGTTTTCAGAGTCTTGGGCTATTTTTTCATAAAAGGCAAGAACTCTGTTTTCAGGAGCAAAAAGTGCTATATTTGGTTCAAAACCTTTCACAGAATGCGAAATTTCTTCCTTTTCTAAAACATCTATATACGGAGGATTGCTCACTATGATATCATAAATTTCATCTAGTTTTTCAGTCAAATAATCTTTCTGTATAAAATTGATTTTCACTTTATGAAAATCGGCATTTTTTTGGGCTATATTTAGTGCTTTTTCAGAAATATCAATACTGCTGACCTCGGCATTTGGGAATATTTTTGCCAAAGAAATACTGATGCAGCCGCTCCCTGTCCCTACATCCAGAATTTTTAGTTTTTCTTTTTTCAGATGGCTTAGTCTGCTTTCTATCAATTCTATCAATTCTTCAGTTTCAGGGCGTGGAATGAGGACATTTTCATCAACAAAAAACCTATTTCCATAAAAATAAGTTTCGCCCAAAATCTGCTGATAAGGTTTTTCTTCTTTTAGTAAGGATATGGTTTTCAAAAATTCATTTTCGTTTTCGGCAGAAATAGAATTTTCGAGCTGTGAGCGAATATCTATCTTATTCAGATTCAATATTTTTTCACAAAAAATAAAAAATAATTCTTTGCACTCTGCCGAAGTATAAAGGCTTTGGAGCTCCTCGGAAAAAAGATTTTTGACTTGGTTGATGGTCATTGAAAAAATTTTATCCACAAAGATAAGAAATGTGTGGATAAATTTACGAATAGTTAATCTTTTGATTTATAAAGATTTACAGAATTATTGATTTTTGACATGCCGTGAAACATTAAAAATAATTGTATTTTTGGAGCCTAATATTTTGAATATGGGTAAAATTATAGGTGTTGCCAATCAAAAAGGAGGTGTAGGAAAAACTACCACTTCGGTAAATCTAGCCTCTGCATTGGGCGTTTTAGAGAAAAAAGTTTTATTAATAGATGCAGACCCACAGGCCAATGCTACTTCTGGTCTGGGTGTAGAGGAAGTTACATATTCCACTTATGACCTTTTGGAACATCACGCCAAAGTCCGTGAGTGCATCCTTCCTACTTCTTCGCCAAATGTAGATATTATCCCATCTCATATAGATTTAGTAGCGGCAGAGATAGAATTGGTGGATAAGGAAAACCGCGAATACATGCTGAAAGAAGCTTTGAAGGAGATAAAAAACGAGTACGACTATATCATTATAGACTGCGCGCCTAGCTTAGGGCTTATCACCATCAATGCTCTTACTGCTGCGGATTCGGTTATCATCCCTGTTCAGTGTGAATATTTCGCATTAGAGGGACTTGGAAAACTTCTAAACACCATCAAAAACATACAAAGTTTCCACAATCCTAACTTAGACATTGAAGGGCTTCTTCTAACGATGTTTGACTCTCGTCTAAGACTTTCTAACCAAGTGGTAGAGGAAACCAACTCACATTTCCCTGAAATCGTTTTCGAAACTATCATCAGCAGAAACACTCGTCTGAGCGAGGCGCCGAGTTTTGGTGAAAGTATCCTAAAATACGATGCCGAGAGCAAAGGTGCTGTACAGTATATACAGCTAGCGGAGGAAATTTTGCTAAAAAATGAACAAAAAATTCCGAGCAAAAAGAAGGAAAGTAAAAAATCAAAAAAGTAAATCGCTCTAATAATAATTAAGACAAAAGAGCGTTCGTAAACATACAAAATCTATGAAAGATAAAAAAAGAGCTATGGGGCGTGGTCTCGGAGCTATTCTAAGTGCTGAGTCCAAAGCCGTGCAGTCTGCGACAGATGCAGGAGCAAAGGATTTGGTAGGGAATATTGTAGAAATTCCTATTGAGGATATCTATCCTAATGCCAACCAGCCGAGAACTCATTTTGATGAAAAGGCATTGCAGGAACTTGCCGAATCCATCAAGGTTTTGGGAATTATACAACCCATAACGGTAAGAAAAGACGGAGCTAAATTTGAGATTATTTCTGGGGAAAGAAGATACCGTGCCTCCAAAATGGCTGGTCTAAAAGAAATCCCTGCCTATGTAAGGCTGGTAAATGACCAAGAACTGCTGGAAATGGCTTTGGTGGAAAACATCCAAAGAGAAGATTTAGACGCCATAGAAGTAGCCCTTACCTATCAGAGATTATTAGAGGAAATCGGTCTTACACAGGAAGCTCTCAGCCAGCGCGTAGGGAAAGAGAGAAGTACAATCACCAACTCTATCCGACTTCTAAAACTAAACCCAGATGTACAGCAGGCGATCCGAAATGGTGACATTTCCGCTGGACACGGAAGAGCGATTTTAAGTTTAGAAAACCCTGAAGACCAGCAGGCTTTATTCAAACAAATTGTAAACAACAGACTAAGTGTAAGACAGGCGGAAGAAGCTGCAAAACATTTCAAAAGTCCAAAAGAAATTTCTATTTCCAAGGAGCCAAAAACCCTTCCGAACAACCTTCGCAGAGCTGAAAAAACCCTTGCTGATGCTCTAGCGCTAAAAGTAGAAATAAAATCTTCTGCAAAGGGAGACAAAGGGAAAATAGTCCTTAACTTTGACAATGAAGAAGAGTTAGAGAAAATCCTCTCTTATTTTAACTAAATCAAATGAAAAAATTATTCGGTTTTATATTCGTGTTTATTTCTTATTTTTTCTTTGCTCAAAAAGCAGAGAAAAAAGACTCAGTGCAGGTAGAAAACGAAATAGTCACGGATATAGAGCTACTCCATAATAAGAAAACTTCTTATTCTGGACTCAGCCCTACCAAAGCTGGCTGGCGGTCTGCCATCATCCCTGGCTGGGGACAGTACTACAACCGTAAATACTGGAAAATCCCTATTGTATGGGGCGCGATAGGAACAGGAGTAGGTTTCATCATTTGGAACCAAAAACAATACAAAAGATACAAAAATGCTTTTGAAGCAGAGTTAAACGGCGAACCGCACGAGTTTTCTGGAATTACAGGACTGGATTTAAAGACAGCCCTTGGAAACACCCAAGATTCCAGAAGAAGATACCGCGACTATGCCATCGCTATCACTGCGGGAATCTATCTGCTAAACATCATAGATGCTGTAGTAGATGCCCACCTTGATGAAGGACGAAAAGACCCTGATTTAGCAATTTCGCCGACCATTCTGCACGATTACACAGACCCAGTACATACAGCAAAAGCAGGTCTTGCTCTAAGATATAAATTTTAAAACCAATGAAAATAGCATTAGTAGGATACGGAAAAATGGGGCAGATTATTGACAAAATAGCCCAAACACGAGGACACGAAATAGTGGCTCGGCTCAATGAATCTCCCACTTTGGAAAACCTAAATAATCCTGATGTAGTGATAGAGTTTTCTAGCCCAGAATCTGCATTTGGAAATATCAAATTCTGCCTAGAACAGGGCATTCCCGTAGTATGCGGAACCACAGGCTGGCTTGAAAAAAAACCTGAAATAGAAAAAATCTGCATAGAAAACAACTCTGCATTTTTGTATGGTTCTAATTTTAGTTTGGGAGTGAATTTATTTTTCGCTTTGAATGAAAAATTGGCTCAGCTGATGAAACCTTTTAACAATGACTATCACTGCCAATTAGAAGAAATCCACCACATCCACAAGCTAGACAAACCGAGCGGAACAGCAATTTCTCTTGCACAGGACATTATCGCCAATTCTGATTTTGAAAAATGGAAATTAGATGAAACCCTAGGTAAAGAACTGGGCATCAAGGCTGTAAGAGAGGAGGAAGTCCCTGGAACTCACATCGTAACTTACCATTCCGAAGTGGATGAAATCGAGATAAAACACACCGCTTTCAACCGAAACGGCTTTGCATTAGGTGCTGTAATCGCCTCTGAATGGATTATCGGAAGAAAAGGGAACTTTACTGTAAAAGAAGTTTTAGGATTATAAGAATAAGAAAAGGCAAATATTTAGCCTTTTTTTTATATTTGCACTAAATAGAAAATTATGATAGAACAAATCAGAACTTTTTTATCAGATAATCCCATTGAAAATATTGAAACTTTTTTTGATAATGAAAATATTTTTTGGGTAGACTGGAGAGAATATGATGAAGATATCGTGAGCTATGTCAATGATGAGCTGAGCGAAGCAGACCAAATAGAATGGAAAACCATCCCTTCTGAAAAGGAAGGTGCACTAGATACTGTTATCATAAAAAAAGACGAAAAAGAGACCGTTATCCCTTATGCTGAGGATGCATGGGATAGAGATACGACACTAAAATCTATCGGAAAATTCATCGATGATAAATACAAACTCTGCTGGTTCAAACCTTCTTTGGGTGGCGATACACTTAGTTTTGTGGTTATAGGAAATGAAGACTGGGAAAAGCTATCCGCTGAATTTGGAGAGGAAAAACTAAAATTTTACTTCTCGCCTGTTACCGAAGAAAACGCAATGTTCAACCTATCAATGGACCAAGTCTTCTCACTTATAGAATCAAGAGAGAAAAACAATCCTAACTAAATCTACAAAATATTCAAAATGGAATACTTACTAACTTATTCATTATACATTCTCATTCTCAGCGCATTATTGGGAATTTCCACTTGGAAATTATTTAAGAAAATGGGATACAATCCGCTGTTTGCATTTGTCCCGTTTTATAACTATTTCATCATTCTTAAAGAAACCAAAAGACCAAAATGGTGGGTGGTTCTGACCTATTTTCCTATCGTGGGAACAGTCATGATTTCTGTTTTTCATTTATTTTTAATGGAAAGATTCGGAAAGACCAGCTTTGGACAAAAATTTTTGACAATCGCGCTGCCTTTTGTTTATTTGGCTGTTGTCAATTACTCCTCCTCTACTGAGCTTGTAGATGAAGAAGACATTGATGAAGAGGAAATTAAAAAGGATTCTTTCTGGAGTTCTATCACTTATGCAACTGTTTTTGCTACGCTGATACATACTTTTTCTTTCCAGCCTTTCGGTATTCCGACAGGGTCTATGGAGAGAACCCTTTTAGTGGGAGATTTTCTCTTTGTTAATAAACTAAAATATGGGCTTAGGCTGCCTATGAGACCTTTGGCAGTACCGTTTTTACAATCTACTCTATTTGACAGAGCTAAAGATGGCAACCCTAAAAACGACCCAAAATCCTATGTAGAAAGCATCAAATTACCATATTTCCGTCTTCCTGCATTTAGTGATGTTGAGAGAAATGACATCGTAGTGTTCAACTACCCTGGTGATAGTGTTCATACATCTATTGACAGAAAAGACCCATATGTAAAACGAGCTGTGGCCGTGGCTGGAGATATTTTAGAAATAAAAGCTGGGAAACTCTTCATAAACGGAAAACCAGAGCAAAAAATGGGTGATGCAGAAATCCAACAGGCTTACACTGTCAATGCTAAAACTCAATTGGATATTCCTCATCTATACCAAAATGTAGGTTTTCTTCCCGTGAGAGAATTCCAAACATCTGATGGATTTTCATACTCTTTCAGTGGGCTTACACCTACTTTGGCTGAAGAAATCAAGGAAATCCCTGGCGTAACCTCTGTAGAGCCTTCCATTGAACCGAAGGGAGTGCAGGATATTTCTATGCATCTTAATTTGAAAAAATCCCAAGAGGAACAACGAATCATCTATACTGACAAAGTAGATATTTCCAATACCATTTTCCCAATGAACAAAGACTGGAATAAGGACTGGTATGGACCTATCAAAATCCCTAAAAAAGGCGACATCATAGACATCAACCTCGAAACAATACCGATGTACAGCAAACTGATAAGAGAATACGAAAACAATATCTTAGAAGTAAAAGGAAACCAAATTTTCATCAATAAAGTAGCCACTGACAAATACGAAGTCAAACAAAACTACTATTTTATGATGGGAGACAATAGGGATGCTTCGCTGGATTCCAGATATTTTGGATTTGTTCCAGAAACTCACATCATGGGCTCGCCTATGTTCACTTGGCTGAGTTTAGAGGGGTCTTTTACAGACAACAACTCTTCTTACCAAGCCAATGGCTGGCGTATACGCTGGGATAGAATGTTTAAAGCAACTAACACTGGCGAAGCCAACAAAACCTCTTACTGGTGGGTAGCAGCCATACTGATGGGGATTTTCTTCGGATGGGACCACATCATGAAATTTGTTAAGAGAAAGAAAAATGAAGAATAAAAACTAGGCTGTAAGCGTATGCTTATAGCCTTTTAATATTGAGATATGACACCACTTGCAGAAAAAATGCGTCCCAAAAGCCTTGATGAAGTCATCGGGCAGGAACACCTGACAGGAACCCACGGCACTATCCGAAAAATGCTGGAAAATGATACGCTCAATTCGCTCATTTTCTGGGGGCCACCTGGGACAGGGAAAACTACCCTAGCAGAAATCATCGCAGAGCAGTCAGGACGAAAATTTTTCAAACTCAATGCTATAAGCTCTGGGGTTAAAGATGTCCGCGAAATCATAGAAGAAACCAAAAAACAAAATCTATTCAGCGGAAAAAGCCCTATTCTTTTCATTGATGAAATTCATCGGTTCAATAAAACCCAGCAGGACAGCCTACTCCACGCTGTAGAAAAAGGCTGGATAGTGCTCATCGGTGCTACTACGGAAAACCCTAGTTTTGAGGTCGTTGCGGCGCTGCTCTCTCGCTGCCAAGTCTATACTCTGAAATCCCTTTCTTACGAAAAACTGGAAGAACTGCTAAAATCGGCATTAAATCAGTATAATTCTGAATTTCAGTCTAATTTTAAAATCAAAGAAAGTGAGGCTTTTATACAATATTCTGGCGGAGATGCCCGAAAACTAATCAATGGTTTAGAAATCGTTCTCAATCAGTTTTTAAAAGACAAAAACAAGGAAATTACCAGCGAAGAAATTCTCTCTATTTTACAAGAAAATATGGTTCTCTACGACAAGAATGGAGAACAGCACTATGACATCATTTCAGCATTTATAAAGTCCATCCGTGGCTCAGACCCAAACGCCGCGGTCTACTGGCTCGCGAGAATGCTGGTAGGAGGAGAAGACATCAAATTCATCGCTCGCAGGATGCTCATTTCCGCTTCAGAGGATATAGGCCTTGCTAATCCTAACGCCCTCACAGTGGCCACTCAGTGTTTTCAGGCTGTGAATGTCATCGGCAATCCTGAAGCCAGAATTATCCTGAGCGAATGCGCTGTATATTTGGCAGTTTCACCGAAAAGTAATTCTTCTTATTTAGCAATAAATGAGGCTTTGTCCTTTGTAAAGAAAACAGGAAATCTGCCCGTGCCTCTGCACCTGCGCAATGCGCCTACCAAACTGATGAAAGATATGAACTACGGCAAAAACTACCAATACGCACACGATTATAAAGAAGGTTTCGTGGAGCAGGAATTTTTGCCAGAGGAAATAAGCGGAACCAAATTTTACCAGCCAAAACAAAACGCCACAGAGCAAAAAATTTTGGAAGAATTAAAGAAAAAATGGAAAAAATATTACTAAACTCCATCTTTTCAAATTCCAAAACAAAAACCTTTGTAAAAAACAAAAAATTGTCTACCTTTACCACAAACTAAGTTTCAACCTTATACCCAATAATAACTTATGAACACATCAGAATTTGTAAACAGACACATCAGCTTCAATGAAACGAACAAAAACGAAATACTGAAAAAAGTAGGTGTTTCCAGCATTGATGAACTAATCTCTCAGACTATTCCACATTCTATCCGATTACAAAAAGATTTAAGCATTTCAGAACCTCTGTCCGAGTTTGAAATGCTTTCTCATTCTAAAGAACTGGCTTCTGAAAATCAGCAGTTTGATTCTTACATTGGACTAGGATACCACCCTGCTATTCTTCCTGCTGTCATTCAGCGAAATATTTTGGAAAATCCTAGCTGGTATACGGCTTACACGCCTTACCAAGCGGAAATTTCACAGGGAAGATTAGAGGCGCTGCTGAACTATCAGACTATGATAGTGAGCCTTACAGGTTTCCCATTAGCAAACGCTTCCCTTTTGGATGAAGGAACTGCAGCAGCTGAAGCTATGCACATGTTCTTCTCCAACAGAACAAAGGAACAAAAAAACGCAGGAGCAAATAAATTTTTCATTTCTGATGATGTTCTTCCACAAACAATCGCCGTGCTGAAAACCAGAGCGGAAGGATTAGGAATAGAAATTACCGTAGGAAAACATAATGGAAATTTAGATAATTCTTATTTCGGAGCTTTACTTCAATACCCTACTAAAATAGGCGTTATAGAGGATTACACAGAAATTATAAAATCTCTGAAAGAACAAAATATTCAAGTCGTTTTAGCGTGTGATTTATTGGCTTTAGTTATGCTAAAATCTCCTGCACAGCTCGGCGCTGACTGTGCTGTCGGGACTTCCCAGAGATTCGGTATTCCTATGGGATACGGTGGGCCGCACGCCGCTTTCTACGCTTGTAAAGACGAATACAAAAGAGAAATCCCTGGCCGTATCATAGGAATTTCACAGGATATGTACGGAAAGAGAGCGTTCAGAATGGCTTTGCAGACCAGAGAGCAGCACATCAAGCGTGAAAAAGCGACTTCCAACATCTGTACAGCGCAGGTTCTTCTGGCGGTGATGGCAGGAATGTACGCTGTCTATCACGGAGAAGCAGGACTTAAACATATTGCAGGGCAGATACATTTTAAAGCTAATGCTTTGCGAGATGCTTTAGCTGAACTAGGCTACGAGGTTGAAAATAATCCAAGTTTTGACACGGTAAGATTTAAACTTAGCGAAGACAAAAAACAGTCTTTGAAGACATTGATGGAAAACCACAAAATCAATCTAAATTATTTCGAAAATGGTTTTGTGAGCGTTGCTATCAATGAAGGTACTACAAATAAAAAACTCCAAAAATTAGCAGATGCTTTTGCTGAATTTGTCGGTAAAAATGCTGTTAAGATTGATTTAAAAGAGCAAATCACCCTTCCTAGCAGCCTTCTAAGAACTGATAAAGTCCTAGTAGAAGAGGTTTTCCATAAATATCATACAGAGACAGAGCTGATGCGATACATCAAAAAACTGGAGAGAAAAGATATTTCTCTTACGCATTCTATGATTTCGCTTGGTTCTTGTACGATGAAGCTGAATGCTGCTACAGAAATGCTTCCTCTGTCTTGGCCTGAATGGGGAAATATCCACCCTTTCGTGCCGATGGAACAGGCAAAAGGCTACCAAAAACTAATCAAAGAATTAGAAAAAGATTTAGCCGAAATCACAGGTTTTGCAGGAACTTCCCTACAGCCTAACTCTGGTGCACAGGGCGAATATGCAGGACTGATGGTAATCCGCGAATACCTAAAACACAAAGGCGAAGGGCATAGAGACATCGTGCTTATTCCTCAGTCTGCACACGGAACGAATCCCGCTTCGGCTATCGTAGCAGGGCTAAAAGTAGTTGTGGTAAAAAATCTAGAAAACGGACAGATTGATTTCGATGATTTAAAAGCAAAAGTAGAACAGCACAAAGAAAATCTGGCGGCATTTATGATTACATATCCGTCCACTTATGGTTTCTTTGACAATAATGTTACAGATATTATCAATCTAATCCATGCCAACGGTGGACAAGTGTACATGGACGGCGCTAATATGAACGCTCAGGTTGGATTTACCAGCCCTGGTCACATCGGTGCAGATGTGTGTCACCTAAACTTACATAAAACCTTCGCTATTCCTCATGGCGGCGGCGGACCTGGTGTAGGGCCTATCTGTGTGGCAGAGCATTTGGTTCCGTTCTTACCTTCGAATCCAAATGTGAAAATCGGTTCAGAGCATTCTATCGATGCTATTTCTTCTGCTCCATATGGTTCTGCCCTTGTAGTGAATATTTCCTACGCCTACATCAAAATGCTGGGAACTCAAGGACTAAAAAAAGCCACAGAATACGCTATTCTAAACGCAAATTACCTAAAAGATGTGCTAAAAGAGCATTATTCTATTTTGTATAGCAATGAAAATGAAAGAGTGGCACACGAATGTATTGTAGATTTCCGACCATTCAAAACCTATGGTATAGAAGTGGGCGATATTGCGAAAAGACTGATGGACTACGGATTCCACGCACCTACGGTATCTTTCCCTGTAGCTGGAACTCTCATGATAGAGCCTACCGAATCCGAAAGCAAGGAGGAACTTGATAGATTTGCGGAAGCCTTGATAAACATCAAATATGAAATTGATGAAATAGCAAACGGCAAAGCTGACAAGGAAAACAATGTCTTGAAAAATGCACCTCATACAGAACAGCTGGTAATCGCTGATGCATGGGACAAACCATACAGCCGAGAAAAAGCAGCATATCCTCTGGAATGGATAAGAGAGAATAAGTTCTTCGCTTCTGTTTCTCGTGTAGATGATGCCTATGGAGACAGAAATCTAATCTGTACCTGTGCTCCTACCGAGTCTTATGCAGAGAACTAACCGATTACTAATAAGATTATTACTATCTATGGTATAATTTTTGAGAATTATTAAAACAAAAAAAATTTAATTTTTAAAATGAAAAAGTTTTTATCAAAAAGAAGTATTTTATTGGGTGCGCTTGCATTGGTTTTGGGTTTTATCGTTTCTTCCTGTTCTAGGGATAAAGATGATGATGCTATATACACAGCTAAACTGCAGGTTCAATATCAAGGTAATAATTCTATTAATGGCACTGTAACCTATAGAGATGCTAATGGAAACAAAAGAAAAATATATCTGAGAAGTGGAATGTCAGAAAATATTTCTTTTGAAGTAAATAAAGGATTCAAATCTTTTGTAGAAGTAAAAGCTACTGACATTTATGGTAATTTATTTGTAAAATGGACAGTAACTAAAACATACACAGGAGCTAGAGTTCAAAACTGGAGTACGAATTTCACTTCTTACACAGGACAGAGACAGAGTTTTACGGATTCTTACAAAGAGACTGTAAAATAGTTCTATACATAAGTTTGTAAATTCGCTGTAACCAATTCTGTTTTCGTACAATCAGGATTGGTTACAGTAATTTTGTAACTTTGCTTTATTGAAAATAAGTTTTATATAAAATATTTTTGAAATCATGAACATCCAGCAGTTAGAATACCTCATCGCCGTTGATAAATACAAGCATTTCGGGAAAGCGGCTTTGGCTTGTCATGTCACACAGCCTACACTCAGCGCGATGATTCAGAAATTAGAAGATGAACTTAGTATAAAAATATTTGACAGAACTACCCATCCCATCCGCACCACAGATGCTGGAGATGAGATTATTTCCTCTGCTAAAGCGGTGTTAGAAAGCATTACAGAACTAAAAAATAAAGCTCATTCGCTCAATAATGTATTGGCTGGGAAAATCAACCTTGGGATTATTCCTACGGTTTCTGGGTTTCTTATTCCAAACGAAATTTTTGATTTTCTAAATCAAAACCAAAAAATAGAAATGAACATCCACGAAATGAATACCGAAAACATCATAAAATCGCTAAAATCTGGCGAAATAGATGCAGGTATCATTTCTACCCCATATCATGAAACAGAAGAATTTTTCAGCGATTTTCTGTTTAATGAAGAACTGCTGATTTATTCCTCTTATGAAAATAAAAATGAATATTTTATAGGTTCTGAGGATTTTAATTCAGATAAATTTTGGCTTTTGGAAGAAGGAAACTGCCTGAGAAAACAAATGGAATCCATCTGTCATTTAAAGGAAAACTCGCTGAAACCCAAAAACTTGGAGTTCTCGGCATCCAACATCAGCACTCTTATAAAAATGGTGGACAAGACAGGAGGTATCACTGTACTCCCAGAACTCGCCATGCAGCAGCTCTCGGAAGAACAGAAGAAAAAAGTTTTCCATTTTAAAAAACCTTTCCCTTCCAGAGAAATCAGCCTCATTTATTACAAACCAACTTATAAACAAAAAATGCTCAATGAATTTGGGTCTTTTATAAAAGAGGCTTTATCAAAACATCTTAATTACAATAAAAATCCGAAGAATTTCTCCATTATCGCTCCTCAATAAAATTTAATTTTGAAGTTTAATTTTTTTATGTAAATTTGCTTTTTAAAATTAAGAGGAAAAATTTGTGCTGATTGCAACCTCAATAAAAAATGCTAAAACAGAAATTCTCTTTTTAGTTTCTTTATTTTGGTTTCACAGTTTATATAAATTTTAAAATCTATAACTCAAAAATAAAGAAATTTATGGCTTACTTATTTACATCAGAGTCCGTTTCTGAAGGACATCCAGACAAAATCGCAGACCAGATATCCGATGCGCTGATAGACCATTTCTTGGCCTATGATAAGAACTCAAAAGTAGCTTGTGAAACGCTCGTAACCACTGGGCAGGTTGTCCTAGCTGGAGAGGTAAAATCTGAGGCTTACCTTGATGTGCAGACCATCACTAGGGAGGTTATCAATGATATTGGCTACACCAAAGGTGAATATATGTTCAATGGAGATTCTTGTGGAGTGATTTCTGCTATCCACGAGCAGTCGCCAGATATCAACCAAGGCGTGGATAGAATTACCAAAAACTCTGATTTTGAGACCAAAGCAAACGCACAAGGTGCTGGTGACCAAGGAATTATGTTCGGATATGCGACAAACGAAACCGAAAACTACATGCCGCTGGCATTAGACTTGGCTCATTCTATTTTGAGAGAACTTTCTGCATTGAGGAGAGAAAATAAGGAAATCACCTACCTTCGTCCTGATGCGAAATCACAAGTTACGATAGAATATTCTGATAATCACAAGCCTGTGAGAATAGACAGCATCGTGGTTTCTACTCAGCATGATGAATTTGACACAGAAGAAAACATGCTGGCAAAAATCAGAAAAGACATCATCGAGATTTTAATTCCAAAAGTTAAAGCGAAACAAAAACCTGAAATTCAGGCGCTTTTCAATGATAATATTACATTTCATATCAATCCAACAGGGAAATTCGTAATCGGTGGACCGCACGGAGATACAGGGCTTACAGGAAGAAAAATCATCGTAGACACTTATGGAGGAAAAGGTGCCCATGGAGGCGGTGCATTCTCTGGAAAAGACCCTTCTAAAGTGGATAGAAGTGCAGCCTATGCCATGAGACACATCGCCAAAAACCTTGTAGCAGCGGGAGTTGCGGATGAAATTTTGGTCCAGATTTCTTACGCCATCGGAGTTGCTAAGCCTTGTGGTTTGTATATCAACACTTATGGAACCTCCAAAGTAAATCTTACTGATGGAGAAATCGCAGAAAAAGTGCAGCAATTATTTGACCTGAGACCTTATGCGATAGAGCAAAACCTAAAACTGAGAAATCCTATTTACCGCGAAACGGCAGCCTATGGACACATGGGAAGAAATTATTATGTAGCGGATAAAACCTTTAACAAAGGAGCTAAAAACGAGCTTACTATCAAAGGTTTAGAGTTTTTCACTTGGGAAAAACTAGATAAAGTAGAAGAAATCAAAAAGGCTTTCGGTCTATAAAATAAAAAACCCACCTAAAAAGTGGGTTTTATTTTGTCTTAAAGATAATTAATCTTCCAAATCGTCGTATTTCGCCAATTCTTCATCACACCATGCGAATGCTTCTTCTACTACTTTTGTAGCTTCATTTGCAACGGTTTCCTCATCATCTCCTTCCAAATCATCCAGCCATTCTACTTCTTCTTCCTCTACATTTAGGATAAATCTTGGATATTCTGTATGCACAACGAACAAATCCTCTGGAAATTCTGAATTATCTGCCATCAAAAACTTTGGTAATTTCATAACTTTCTAATTTTTAAATTGTTTAACTAAAAATATATATCTTATAAGGTTTTGCAAAGTTAATAAATATAAATGTAGTTTCTCTAAAAAATATTTTTATTTTATTTTTTGTTGAGTAACGACAGATTTTGCTTTAGAAGTATTTTCAAGTGTAAGTAATTCTGTTTTTAATTTTAAATTAATAGTCATGTCTATATTCTGACTGGTAAAATAATTATTTTTCATGTCAAATAATAAGAAACCTTTTCCATCACCAGATGCAGACAAGTCCATATTTTTAACATTCTTATCTCCCATTACAAAATCTATCAATATATCAAAATAGGCTTCCTCTTTTTCTACTTTTAAGAGTTTATATTTTACATTCATTTTCATTTCTATATCGCCCATTTGCGGAATGCTTTGTTTATATGGTACAACAACATGAAAACTATCACCTATTTTTAGACCTTCTTTAGGAAAATCAGTATCTATTGCAGAAAATTGTTTAATCGATTCTATCAATATCTTCTTTGTATCTTCATCGATGTTTCCTTCTACATTCTTAACCTCCATTTTCTTACCATTTATAATATCACCGCTCAATTTAACACCTTGAATGGGAGTTTTTCTGTTCACTTTCTCTCCATTAATTTCTGCTTCAGAAAAGTAATCGGTGTATTCTAATACAAAAGGAATTTTGTTATCTTGTTTCTTCTGTGTAGAAATGGTGCTTCCTATGTTCATATTCATCTTCATTTTCACCTCATTCATTCCTATTTTATCTATCACTTCCTTACTTCCCACAAACTTATACCCTCCATCCATATCTGTTTTTAATTTAATTAAATACTTTGAATTTGGATGATACTCATACTTAAAGAAATACCTTTTCTCCTGCCCAAAAACAAGCGATGCAGAAGTAATAAATAACAACAATACAAGTTTAAAAGCTTTCATATAAATTATTTTTTATCAATTAGTTTCATAATTTCCAAAGCCACTTTCAGCGCTTCTGTTCCATCTTCCAGACTTACCTCCACGGGCTTATTCTCGGTGATGGAGTTTGCGAAACTTTCCAATTCATCTAGAATCGCATTATTCGGCTGAATATTAGGGTATTCGAATATGATTTGGTTTCTTTCGCCCTCTGCATTTTGGATAATCATATCAAAATCTGATGGGTTTTCTGGAGCTGGTTTCATACGGATAACTTCCGCTTTTTTCTCTAAGAAATCCACCGAAATATAGGCGTCTCTTTGAAAAAATCGGCTCTTTCGCATTGACTTCATTGAAATTCGGCTTGTGGTAAGGTTCGCCACGCATCCATTCTCAAATTCTATTCTGGCATTGGCAATATCAGGCGATTTGCTAACCACACAGACACCGCTTGCGTGGATATTTTTCACAGGAGATTTCACCAAAGAAAGCAAAATATCCAAATCATGTATCATCAAATCCAAAACCACAGAAACATCCGTTCCTCTCGGATTAAACTCGGCTAAACGGTGGATTTCAATAAATTTTGGTTCGCTGATAAACGGCTTCGTAGCGATAAATGCAGGATTGTAGCGCTCTACATGCCCTACCTGCGCCCTGATTCCCTTTTCATTACAAAGCTGAATAATCTCTTCCGCCTGCTCTAAAGTCTGAGTTACAGGCTTTTCTATGAAAAAATCCAAGCCTCTTTCTATGGCTATTTTAGCATAGTCATGATGATAAAATGTAGGCGTCACAATATCCAGAACCTGTATTTTATCCAAGAGTTCATCCAAATTTTCATAAAATTTATACCCAAATTCTGCTTCCAGCTTTTTTGAATTTTCTATATCTTTATCATGAAAACCCACCAAATCGTATTTTTCTGATTGGTTGAGCAATTTCAAATGTATTTTCCCAAGATGCCCAGCACCTACTAAACCTGCTTTTAACATTACTTTTTTGTATTTAAAAGATTTTGCCAAAGATAAGAATTTTTTATTTTTTTCTTTATTCTATTATGATTTCTGGGATTTTATTTTGATGGAAATATTTTAAAAACAAAATTGATAATATCTACTAAAATATTTGTAACTTTGAGGCAATATTTGAACGAAGATGAGTAATTTAGAAGATAAGAAAAAAGCACTGAGTCTAGTCCTAGAAAAAATGGACAAGACCTATGGAAAAGGAACTGTAATGAAGCTGGGAGACAGCGCAGTAGATGATACAATAGAAGTGATTCCGTCTGGTTCTTTGGGACTGGATATCGCCCTCGGTGTAGGCGGATATCCGCGAGGAAGAGTGATAGAGATTTTCGGGCCTGAATCATCAGGGAAAACTACCCTTACACTACACGCCATTGCCGAAGCCCAAAAAGCAGGAGGAATAGCAGCTTTCATAGATGCAGAGCATGCCTTTGATAGAAGTTATGCTGCAAAATTGGGAATTGATTTAGAAAACCTTATTATTTCCCAGCCAGACAATGGAGAGCAAGCCCTTGAAATCGCGGACAACCTCATCCGCTCTGGCGCAATAGACATCGTAGTAATAGACTCTGTGGCAGCTCTTACTCCAAAAGCCGAAATAGACGGCGATATGGGAGATTCCAAAATGGGACTACACGCTAGACTGATGTCTCAGGCATTGAGAAAACTCACAGGAACTATCAATAAAACCAAATGTACCGTGATTTTCATCAACCAGCTGAGAGAGAAAATAGGTGTGATGTTTGGTAACCCAGAAACGACTACTGGTGGAAACGCCCTTAAATTCTACGCTTCTGTGAGAATAGACATCAGAAAAGCCAGCACACCGATAAAGGTAGGCGACGAAGCTGTAGGAAGCCGAGTAAAAGTAAAAGTGGTAAAAAATAAAGTAGCACCACCTTTCAGACAGGCAGAATTTGACATTATGTACGGCGAGGGAGTTTCTAAAATCGGAGAAATACTAGATCTTGGTGTAGATTATGATGTAATCAAGAAAAGCGGCTCATGGTTCAGCTACGGAGACACTAAACTAGGACAAGGTAGAGATGCTGTGAAAGAACTTCTGAAAGACAATCCAGAGCTTACCGAAGAACTTAGCCAGAAAATAACCGAAGCGATTAAAAATAAAGAGAAATAAATCTTTTCATAATTATATTTAATTTTAATGGAAACGCCCTGATGAAAATTTTCATCAGGGCGTTTTTTGTTCTATATTGCTTCTTCACTTCTTTTCAAATAAAAATTTATCTAAAACTTAATATAAATTTCTTAACTTTGTGGATACATCACAGCGAATAGGAGCAGTAATAGGAGCAATTCTCTGTTGTGAGTTGCTTTCAAATTCTTTAACTTTGTGGATACATCACAGCTAAATAAAGACAGATTAAAGGGGAAAATTAGTTGTGAGTTGCTTTCAAATTCTTTAACTTTGTGGATACATCACAGCTTCTGGTACATCAGAACACGACGACGATATAGTTGTGAGTTGCTTTCAAATTCTTTAACTTTGTGGATACATCACAGCAAAAAAGTTATGTGTATATTAACTCAATCAGTTGTGAGTTGCTTTCAAATTCTTTAACTTTGTGG
>CAUQQF010000027.1:0-18269 GCA_963520375.1 uncultured Flavobacteriaceae bacterium
GCCAGTTAGGTGCGGTATATTCGTTGTGATATTCGGTGGTATTATCACCTATATACCCCTCGTAAGGCTCAAATGGAGCGAGCATATACACCTTTTGCCCTGCCCAATCGGGGTTGATTTCGGCTAAATCGATACTCATCAGGGGCAGAAAATGATTTTTGAGCCATTGTTGTTCTTTTACAAAAATGTCTTCTGCTTTGGGGAACGCCTGCAAATGGTCGTTCAGTTCTTGAATTTCTTCTCTTGATGTCATAAAGATAATGTGTTAATTTGCTAATTTGCTAATTGGTCAATTGGCTAATTTGCTACTATTTTTCCTCTCTGAAAATCTCCAATACCTTGTCGCGAACCTCTGGGAATTGGGTGTATCCTTCACGATCAAGGAAGTGCCCCGCTACGGGTAGGCGTACAAACTCACAATGAAGCCACGTGGCGAGGCGATCGCTCAGCTCAGTAGGTACAATAGAATCCTGCTCAGAGGCGATGACTATCCCCTTGCCTATCTTAGGAACACGGTGATAGCTCCTGAGATGCTCCACAAAGGGATTGAGACTCTCGAAATTGGGTACCTCCTCACAGAATCCCGATACAAGTACGATGCCTTTAGGCTCTTTATCGGTCTTGAGCAGGTAACAGAGCGTGGTAATCGTTCCCAAACTATGGGCTACAATGACCGTCTCTGAAGTCATCTCGAGCTCCTTTTCCAAGGTACCCACCCATACCGCTACATTAGGATCGGCTGGATTAGGAATCGCCAAACAATGGGTGCTGATATTTTCCGCTTTTAGTACTTGTTCCAACCATCTGTACCAATGCCTTTCGGGCGTATCGTCATATCCGTGAATGATGTATACTTGCTTCATTAGGTTTAATTTAAAAAATATTAAAATTTTAGTTCTGCATTTACTTTTCTTACCGCATCAGCAGAAGCATGGAATTTTTCTTTTTCGTCTCCATTTAGAGATAGTTCCATTATTTTTTCTATTCCATTTCTACCAATGATACACGGTACCCCTATGCTGATATCATGCTCGCCATATTCTCCCTCCAAAAGGGCAGAACAAGGAATCATTTTTTTTTGGTCAGACAAGATAGAATGCACCAATCCAGCCACTCCTGCCCCAGGAGCATACCATGCAGAAGTCCCCAAAAGTTTCACCAAAGTAGCTCCTCCCAGTTTAGTTTCTTCCACTATGCTGTTTAGTTTATCTTTATTCAAAAATTCTGCTACGCAGATACCGTTTCTAGTAGCTTTACTGATGAGAGGAAGCATCCCTGTGTCTGTATGAGCAGCGATTACCATACCATCCACATCCGAAACTGGACATCCCAGAGCCTCTGCCAGACGATATCTAAATCTCGCTGTATCCAACGCTCCTCCCATACCTATGATTCTATTTTTGGGCAGCTGGAATTTCTTATGAATAAGGTAAGACATCGTATCCACAGGATTGGTCACCATGATGATAATGGCATTAGGCGAATATTTCAGTACATTTTCTGTAACTCCTGACACGATATCTGCATTTACTCCTATCAGTTCCTCCCTGCTCATCCCTGGTCTTCTGGGCATCCCAGATGTGATAACCACCACATCAGAATTTTCTGTTTTGGCATAATTGTTAGTCACACCTATGATACGAGTTTCAAAGCCCTCCACAGCAGACATCTGCATAAGGTCCATCGCTTTTCCTTCGGCAAAACCTTCTTTTATGTCTAATAATACCACCTCACTCGCAAAATTTCGCATTGCTATATATTCCGTGCAGCTCGCTCCCACTGCTCCCGCTCCTATTACTGTTACTTTCATTTTTAATATTAAATTTAAACTCACAAATTTAATAATTATTCATTACTCTCCTAATTAATCTCAACCATTGAGAAAATCTATTTTAAGATTTCATAAGTTTTTTGAAGAGAATTTCTTATCATTGCATGATTTTAGTTTTTTACAAATTATGCAAAAAGAATTTTTAAACCATCTCAGCAGTGGTTACAAAAACCGAAAATACGACTTGGATAAACGAAAAATAGAAAAATTTATCGATTCTTTTTTTCGTTTCGTCTTCTTTTTAGAATATCAAAGATGTAATTCCGAAGCAGAAATTCATCTCAGATTAGAAAGTTTTAAACTTGAATTTCAACAGATTATCAATTCTGTAATAGAAGACCCTGGCATGAAAGCAAAAGCGGCGAGCTGCTTTTTTGAGGCTGTTCCACATGTTTACAATCTGCTGGAAAAAGACGCTCAGTTCATCCTAGACAATGACCCTGCCGCTACTCACATAGAGGAAGTAATGGTTTCTTACCCAGGGTTTTACGCTATTTCTATTTATAGATTTGCTTACCAGCTGCATCTACAAGGTGTGCCGCTCATCCCAAGAATCTGGACAGAGCTGGCACACAGCAAAACAGGGATAGACATCCACCCTGGCGCTACCATCGGAGAATGTTTTTTCATAGACCACGGAACAGGGATAGTGATTGGTGAAACTACTGTGATTGGCAATTGTGTTAAAATCTATCAGAATGTAACCCTCGGAGCTTTAGCGGTTTCCAAAGATATCGCCAACACAAAACGCCACCCTACGATAGAAAATAATGTAACGGTGTATGCTAACACCACTATTTTAGGCGGAAACACCATCATTCGGGAGGGCTCTACCATCGGCGGAAATGTCTGGCTTACAGAGAGTATAGAACCGTACAGCTTAGTATATTACAAAAACAAAACCATCATCCGAAGCAAAGAAAAACCAAACGAACCTATTAATTTTTCTATTTAAAAATTTGCATTTTCAAAAAATATTATTAGATTTGCATTTATATTTATTCCAAAAGAGATGACAATAGTAAAAAACAATATGATGTGTTGCTATATTCTAACAACTTCAGTTTTTCTGATAGCGTAGCAATGCTGTATTGTTATTCGTATATAGAGGGCTGAAAGATTTCACGCCCTCTTTTTTATTTTTAATAATTTTTAAATCAATCATATTATGAAATTCAACAATGTATTAGAAACCATCGGTAAAACGCCAGTAGTAAGGCTAAGTAAACTATTCCCAGACCATAATGTTTGGATAAAACTAGAAAGAACCAACCCTGGAGGAAGCGTGAAGGACAGAATCGCCCTTGCTATGATAGAAGCGGCGGAAAAAGAAGGAAAAATCAATAAAGACACCAAAATCATAGAGCCTACATCAGGAAACACAGGAGTAGGTCTTGCTATGGTAAGTGCTGTGAAAGGATATGATTTGACTTTGGTAATGCCAGAGAGCATGAGTGTAGAGAGAAGAAAACTAATGTCTGCTTATGGCGCAAAAATCGTCCTAACGCCAAGAGAATTAGGAATGAAAGGAGCGATAGCAAAAGCTCAGGAATTAGCTGAAAAAGAAAATAACTCTTGGGTTCCACAGCAGTTCGAAAATGCTGCTAATCCAGAAATCCACCGTAATACTACAGCTCAGGAAATTTTAAATGATTTCTCAGAAGGTGTAGATTACTTCATCTCGGGAGTTGGAACAGGAGGACACATTACGGGTATTTCAGAGATTTTAAAACAAAAATTCCCTCAGCTCAAAGCCTTTGCAGTTGAACCAGAGCAGTCGCCTATCATCAGCGGCGGTGCACCTGGCCCACATGCTATCCAAGGAATCGGTGCTGGTTTCATCCCTGCTGTTTTGAATACAGAAATTTTAGAGGGTGCTGTCCTTGTTGGGAAAGATGAAGCATTCAGTTTCGCACAAAGATTAGCAAAAGAAGAAGGAATTTTAGCCGGAGTTTCCACAGGAGCTTCACTGGCTGCCATTGCTAAAAAATTAGGAGAAATCCCACAAAATGCTACTATTCTGACCATCAACTACGACACAGGAGAAAGATACTGGTCTGTGGATGGACTTTTCGAAGAGAATATAATTTCGGAATAAATTTAGTAAAACCTTTCCAATAGGAAAGGTTTTTGTTGTCTAAGGGCTAAGATATATGTATATTTACCAAAATTTATTAAAAATGAGAATTATTGTTAATTTGATTATCACCGCAGCAGTTGCCTATTTTCTACCAAAGATGCTTAGCGGAGTGCATTTCTTAGATTTTAGTTCGGCCATGATTTTTGCAGTGGTTTTGGGGTTGCTGAATATTTTCCTAAAACCTATCCTAAATATCATTAGTTTCCCTGTATCGCTGGTTACTTTTGGGCTTTTTTCACTGGTTGTGAATGCTATCGTAGTTTCTGTCGCAGATTATTTTGTGGATGGAATGGTAATCGATGGATTTGGCTGGACTCTGGCTTTTAGTATCTGTTTGTCTATTCTGACCTCTATTTTGTCAGTAGATGAAGATTAGAATCTGCCGATATTTTTTAAGAAAAACATTATCTTTGCCAATTATTTAACAAAAAATATGGAAGAAGAAAAAAAACCACTCAATTTCATTGAGCAAATTATAGAAGAAGATTTGGCTAATGGACTCAGCAGAGACAAAATTCGTTTTCGTTTTCCGCCAGAGCCTAACGGCTATCTGCACATAGGGCATACCAAAGCGATATGCATCAACTTCGGTTTAGGCGAAAAATATAACGCTCCCGTGAACCTTCGTTTCGATGATACCAACCCTGAAAAAGAAGAACAAGAGTTCGTAGATTCTATCAAGAAAGATGTGGCTTGGCTCGGCTTTAAATGGGACAAAGAGCTCTATGCATCAGACTATTTTCAGCAGCTCTATGACTGGGCTGTGCAGATGATAAAAGATGACAAAGCATACATAGATGAGCAGTCTTCGGAAGTCATCACAGAACAAAGAAAAAACCCTGCAGAACCTGGGATAGAATCTCCATTCCGAAACAGGCCAATAGAGGAATCACTAAATCTATTCGAGCGAATGAAAAATGGCGAATTCGAAGAAGGAACAATGTCTCTTCGTGCTAAAATAGATATGACTTCGCCTAATATGAACATGCGTGACCCTGTGATGTATAGAATCCTGAAAAGACCACACCACAGAACTGGTACCACTTGGAAAATTTATCCTATGTACGACTGGGCTCATGGAGAGAGTGACTACATAGAGCAGATTTCGCACTCACTTTGTTCATTGGAGTTTGAGAACCACAGACCGCTTTACGACTGGTATCTTGACCAAGTCTATACGGAAGGAACTATAAGAAACAAACAGCGAGAGTTTGCCCGAATGAATGTAACCTACATGATTACTTCTAAGAGAAAACTCCAAAGGCTCGTTGCCGAAGGTGTGGTTACAGGCTGGGACGACCCAAGAATGCCTACCGTTTCTGGGCTTAGAAGAAAAGGCTACACGCCTGCTGCCATCCGAAATTTCATTGAAAAAGTAGGTGTAGCGAAAAGAGAAAACTTAATCGACATTCAACTGCTGGAATTCTGTGTAAGAGAGGATTTGAACAAAACAGCCAAGAGAATGATGGTGGTGATGAATCCTGTAAAACTAATTATAGAAAACTACCCAGAAGGCAAAGAAGAATGGCTGGAAACAGAAAACAACCCAGAAGATGAAAACGCTGGAATGAGAAAAGTTCCTTTCTCACGAGAGCTGTATATAGAGAGAGAAGACTTCAAAGAGGAAGCAGACAAGAAGTTTTTCCGTCTGAAACTCGGTGGTGAGGTGAGACTAAAATCTGCCTACATCATCAAAGCTAAAAGAGTAGAAAAAGATGAAAACGGCGAGATTACGACTATCTACGCTACCTATGATGAAAAATCTAAATCTGGAAGCGGAACGGAAGAAAGCCTAAGAAAAGTAAAAGGAACGCTGCACTGGGTTTCTGCAAACCACGCCCTGCCTGTGGAAGCGAGAGTCTATGACAGACTTTTCACGACCGAACAGCCAGATGCAGAAAAAGAAACTGACTTCCTAGAGTTTGTAAACCCTGAATCTCTGAAAGTGGTAACTGCCTATGCAGAGCCAGAACTGAAAGATGTAAAAGTGGGCGAACCACTGCAGTTCCAGAGAATCGGTTACTTTACAAAAGACCAAGACAGCACAGACAGCAAATTGGTTTTCAATAGAACAGTAACTCTGAAGGATTCCTACAAGCCTGAAAATTAAACAAATGAAAATTAAACAAATGAAAATTAAACAAATGAAAAAATATTTTTCTTTTTGTCTTTTGGGGATTTTTATTTTTTGTTTTTCTCAACAAAATTTAAAAAGAGACCTCACAAAGATTATACAAAGCAAAAATGCCCTTGTGGCAGTATCTGTGATGAACTCAAAAGGGAAAACAGAAGTAAATATTAACGGAAACAAAAAAGTTCCGATGCTTAGTGTGTTCAAATTTCACATTGCATTGGCAGTTTTGGATTTGGTGGACAGAGGTATTTTGGATTTGGAACAAAATATTTTTGTCAAGAAATCTGAACTTTTGGAGAATACTTGGAGCCCCATTCGTGATAAATATCCGAATGGCAATGTGAATATCCCTTTGAGAGAAATCATAGAATACACCGTTTCTCAGAGCGATAACAATGGTTGCGACATTCTGCTGAGGCTGATTGGAGGAGTTGATACTGTCCAGAAATTCATTGAGAGCAAGGGTATCAAAGATTTTGCAATAAAATACAATGAAGAAGAAATGAATAAGAATGGGAAATCCATCTACTCAAACTATACAACCGCAAACGCCTCCAGCAGGCTTCTGCAAAAATTTTATAATGGTGAGATAATTTCCGAGTCTTCCAGAGATTTTTTATTCAGAATCATGTATGAGACTCCTACTGGAGCAGACAGGCTCATATCCCTGCTTCCTCCAGATGTTATCGTTGCCCATAAAACAGGGACTTCTGGCATTGTATCTGGAATTCAGGCTGCTACCAATGATGTGGGAATCATCATTTTACCTGATGACGAATACTACACCATATCTGTTTTTGTGATAAATTCCAAAGAAAATACATCAACTAACGAAAAAATAATTGCTGATATATCAAAAACAGTGTGGGATTATTATTTTCAAAATAAATAAATGAAAATGAATCTTTTAGATAAAATAAAACAAAATCCTGAGGAAATATCATTTGATGAGGTGATTGCTTACATCGATGAACACTACGACTTTATCCCTACGGCTTTTCAGAATGGAGAAGTTTTCAATGAAGAGAACCAAAATAATGGCTCTTGTAAAATTTTTTCTTTTGCGAAAAAATTAGGTTTAAATGAGAAAAATACATTATTTTTGTTTGGTGATTTCTACAGAAAAGATGTTTTAGGAGATTTACAAGGGACTAATCACCAGAACATTAGAAATTTCATGAAGACAGGATGGGAAGGGATAAAATTTCATCGTGAAAGTTTGATAGAAAAATAAAATATAATTAGATTAAAACTATAAAAAATGAAGAGAAAAATTCTTATCGCGGGACTATTTCTTGGAGGAGTAGCTGCCAGTAATCTATCGGCTCAGAAGTATCTGGGATTGAGCAATAGTAACTATTCGGGAGTTTATGGGTCACAGTACAACCCTGCTAAACTTACTGATGAGAAAGTAAAAGTAGCTGTTAATCTTGTGTCTTTTAATGGATTGGTTAATAACGACTATTACAAGTTTAAAAATTTGAACTCTTTCGGTGGTTTCACACTAGATGAGCTAGGAAATGGAGCTTCTCACAATGGAGGGAATGGAGCTTTGATAAACTTGGGAATTGTAGGTGAAGTTTTAGGCCCATCTTTCCAGTTTACAGTGAATAACAAATTAGGCTTTGGATTTTCTTCAAGAGTAAGACTTTTCGGTCAAGGGAAAAACATAAATTCTGCTTTCCTTAATGCCTTAAACGGGAATTTAGGAACTGACAACCCAGGCCTTGCTACTATTCCATTGGTTGATAATACAGGATTTGGTATCAATACCACTGCACTTACTGATTTAGGTGTAAAAGGTGCTTATGCTGTGATTGATAACAATGACCTAAAACTATCATTAGGTGCGAGTGTAAAACTATACAAAGGAGCTGGACTAAACAGATTCGAAAGTAATGGGCACAACTTAATCTATAACAATAACCCATCTAACCCTACAATCTCAGCTGCTAACATTAACTGGGATCTTTATACTAACTTAAATCCTGAAAAATCATTAAATGACTATGGTTTTGGGGACTTCTTCGGTGGAGCAACAGGATTTGGTGGAGATTTCGGTGCTGAATTGACTTTAAAAGAAGCATCTGGAGACAAACCTTACTTCTTAAAATTCGGTGCATCCGTTAATGACATCGGTGCTATCAAATACAATGATATTCGTAAACTGAGCATCAGAGGTGCGGGTTCTGCTATAGACCCTAACGAAATAGATATTTTTGACCTTAATGCTACTGCTGACTACCTTAGATCTAGAGGTTACAACACTACTCTGACTACATCATCTGTAAGCCAAGGTCTTCCTACTAACCTAAATCTATATGCAGACTATGCTATCACAAAAAGATTTTTCGTTAGTGCTAATGGTTTGATCAATTTAGCAAATACTAACTCTACTAACCCTTATTACCATAGTTTCGTAGGGCTTGTTCCTAGATTCGAAAGCAAGTGGGTAGATGTATCTGTTCCTTTGACTTACAACTTTATGAGCCAAGATTTCAAACCAGGGCTTGCTCTTAGATTAGGACCATTGTCTATAGGTTCTGATGATTTGAAAATCTTATTCACTGAATCAAAAGGGGCTAATATCTATGCTGGACTTGGCTTCTTACTATACAAAGGTAAAAAAGCTGAAGCCGTAGTTGCTGAAACTGACAAAGATACAGACGGAGACGGAGTTCTAGACAGACATGATGAATGTCCTACAGTTCCTGGACCGATAGAAAACAGAGGATGCCCTTGGGGAGATACTGATAATGACGGCGTTCTAGACAAAGATGACAAGTGTCCTGATGTTCCTGGATCAGTAGAAAACGATGGATGTCCTTGGAAAGATACAGATGGAGACGGAGTTCCAGATAAAGATGACAAATGTCCTACTGAAGCAGGATTGCCAGAAAAACAAGGATGCCCTAAAACTCATGCTGATATCGCAGGTGAAGTTACTTCGGCTCTTAAAAATATTCTATTCAACCTAGGTAAAGCTACTCTAAGACCAGAGGCTGCTCCTAAACTAGATGACGCTGCTAAGATTATCAAATCTTCTAACGGAGGGACATTCTTAGTAATCGGACACACGGATAGAAAAGGAAATGCTGCCCTTAACCTTAGACTCTCTAAAGAAAGAGCTGCTGCAGTAGTTAAAGCCCTTGAAGAAAGAGGCGTAGACCACAGCCAGTTAAAATCAAAAGGTGTAGGCTTTGAATTTGCTGAAGTGCCTGTAACTGCTTCTGATGCAGAAAGAGAAAAAGACAGAAAAGTAGAAGTGAAATATGTAACAGGAAGCGAGTGGGATGCATTGACAAAGTCTGATGTGCATGTTGCAACTCCTAAAAAAGCTGCTGCAAAAAAATCCGTAGGAGCTAAAAAAGGAAAAACTGCTCACAGAAAGCCAGTTGCTAGAAAGAAGAAATAATCTAAATATTTCTATAAAAAAAAGGAACTCTAAAATAGAGTTCCTTTTTTTATTCCATCATTTTTAAAAATTCCTGTTCATCCAGAATGGTAATCTTGCCTATCTCCTGCGCCTTCTTGAGTTTGCTTCCTGCTTTCTCTCCCACTACTAAATAATTCAAGTTTTTGGACACTGCAGAGATGTTTCTTCCGCCATGTTTTTCTACCATTTCTTCGGCTTGTTCACGAGTAAAAAGAGATAATTTCCCTGTAAATAAAAAGGTCTTCCCTGCTAAATTATCTGACAATACCTCCGTAGATACTTCGCCTCTTTCCAGCTGGATTCCATACTCTTTGAGCCTTTCTATCAGCTTTCTGTTTTCTTCATTAGAAAAGAATGCCGCGATGCTTTCGGCTATTTTATCACCTATATCTTCCACTTGGATGAGTTCCTCCACGCTCGCCCTGCTGAGTTCTTCTATCGAACCAAAATTCTTAACCAATTTCTTAGCAATGGTCTCGCCGATGTGTTTTATCCCAATGCCGTAAAGCACCCTTTCAAAAGGAATTTGCTTTGATTTTTCTATCCCATCGATGATGTTCTGCGCAGATTTTTCCGCCATTCTTTCCAGTGGCAAAAGTTGTTCTTTTTTCAAGGTATAAAAATCAGCCACCGTTTTTATCAAACCTTCACGATAGAGCTGTTCTATAGTCTCCGAACCCAAATTTTCTATATTCAAAGCCTTTCTGGAAACGAAATGTATCATTTTACCGACCACCTGCGGAGGACAGTGGATTTCATTTGGGCAGAAATGAAGCGCTTGGCTTTCTTCCTTTATCAGCTCCGTATCGCACTCTGGACAGCGTGTTATATAGTTAATCTGCGAAGACATCGCTTCCCTTTTTTCGGTATTTACGCCTACTATTTTAGGGATGATTTCGCCGCCTTTTTCTACATATACAAAATCATTTTCGTGCAAATCCAATTTCTTGATAATATCCTCATTATGAAGAGATGCCCGTTTCACAATAGTTCCCGCCAAAAGCACTGGTGACAGATTGGCAACTGGCGTGATCACTCCCGTTCTACCCACCTGATAATCAATAGACAAAAGCTGAGTTTCTACTTTTTCAGCCTTGAATTTATGAGCCGTCGCCCAGCGTGGTGACTTGGCGGTATATCCCAAAATCTGCTGTTGTTTCAGATCATTGACTTTGATTACAATTCCATCAATATCAAAACCTAAATTCTGCCGTTCTTTATCCCAAAAATTGATAAAATCTTTCACTTCCTGTAATGATTTGCAGAGTTTGCTATACTGCGAAACCTTGAAGCCCACAGAACTCATCTTTTGGAGCAGTTCCCAGTGTGTTTTTTCTGTAACATCCTGTGCTACAAACTGATACAGCACCGCCGAAAGCCTTCTCCTACTCACCTCCGTACTGTCCTGCATCTTCAGACTTCCAGAGGCCGTATTTCTTGGATTCATGAAGATATCCAGCCCTTCTTGCTCCCTTTCCTGATTGATTTTATCAAAAGCTTTTCGTGTCAGATATATCTCGCCGCGCATATAGAATTTTTCTGGAAAATCGCCATACAACTGCAACGGAATGTCCTTTATCGTTTTCACATTGGAGGTGATTTCATCGCCCTGAAACCCATCACCACGAGTAACCGCCTGAACGAACTTTCCCTGTTCATAAAGTATGGAAATAGAAGCGCCGTCGTATTTCAATTCGGTCACAAATTCTATTTCATCCGTTTCTAATATTTTTTTGGTTCGGTTATACCACTCCTCCAAATCCTCAAAATTATAAGAATTATCCAGCGAGTACATTCTAAATTCATGAGAAACCGTAGGAAAAACCTTGGTCACCTCTCCGCCCACACGCACCGTGGGAGAATTCGGGTCATAGAATTCTGGATTTGCTACCTCCAAGGTCTGCAATTCTCTCAGTTTTTCATCAAACTCAAAATCCGAAATCGTAGGATTATCAAGAACATAATAATTATAATTGTGCTGATGAAGCTCTTTTCGGAGGTTTTCTATTTTTTCTTTTACAGACATTTTCTGTTTTTTTAGTCTATTTTACTTCCTGTTTCTATTTCGTAAGGCTCTTTTCCCTGCTCAAAAATCCGTGTGAGCTGACTGCCCTGCACCGTGATTTCATCGCCTATTCTTCTAATCCAGTTTCCTTCGCGAAGACCTACCACTTTGATATTATTTTGTGTCAAAAATTCTTTGATTCTGGTCTCTCGCGTTTCGCCATTGTGCTTCAAATCTGGATTTGGGTCAAGGTAATGAGGATTGATATTAAACGGCACTAGTCCCATCGCCTCAAAACTCGGTGGATAGACTATCGGCATGTCGTTGGTTGTCTGGATGTTAAGCCCGCCTATATTGCTCCCAGCGCTGCACCCTAGGTATGGTTTTCCTTTTTCTACATTTTCTTTTAGAGCTTTCATCAGATTTTTTTCATGAAGAGTTTTGACCAAAAGAAAAGTATTCCCACCGCCTGTAAAATACGCCTTTGCTGAGGCAATGCCCTCTTGTGGGTTTTCAAATTCGTGGATTCCTTTTATTTTTATACCAATAGTTCCGAAAAACTCGCGCGCCTTGTCCGTGTATTCTTCGTGAGAAATTCCGCTGGGTCTGGCGTAAGGAATAAACAAAACCTCATCTATTCCGTGATAAAGTTTCACAAGTTCTTCTCGTAAATATTCTAAATATTTTCCACCAAAAAGTGTAGAAGTGGATGCTAAAATAATGTTCATAATTGTTCTTTTTAAGCGCGTCCCAAAAGTAGTGTTTTTATGATTAAAAGTCAAAAAATGTAAATAAAAACGATTCACAAAAATTGACCTCTATCTACCGTAAAAGTTTCCCATCATAGTCTATAAGATAACTTTCGTAATTGAAATCCACTAGCTCTATTCCCTTTGGCGTAAGGGCAAAAGAGGGCGTGCGCTCTATAGGCGAAACGAAAATATCCTTCCCGCTGAACTGCCAGAGGATTTCGCCCTGTCTATTAAGGCGTGATATCTCCATCTCGCCGTGGGTAATGTAATCATCTTGATAAGGCGCTATCTCAAAGCAAGTCGCCATATCCACTTGCGTATGCCAAAGGAGTTCTAAAGAAGGCAAGAGAATACAGAATACCTCGTAGCCACAAGCTATCAGAAGTCTATCATTATCCAAAAGAATCCCTTTCTCATTGAGCACATTATAGGTATCAGCCACAAGCAATACTTTACCCATAGGTTCTTCATTTTCATAGAGCCAAATACCTATCAATTGGTCATAGTCGCCTACTTCACGACCATAAGGCTGGCGCTCTTGATAACGAGTAAGGGCTTTTTGATTATCATCAAGATTAGTTTCGTCTATAATCTCTATCTGATAAGGATTTTTATAAAGCCAAAGGGTGTTTTTCATGGTGTTTCTCTAAGGTCATATAATCGTTTCTTCTACTTTGCCTTTAATGATATTTTCAAGGGCGGTATAGAGGTCGCCCCCATAGAAATAGTGATAGGTTTTGCGAGGCGTCCAAGAGGAAAGGTCAAGCACACCCCATACACTACCTACACTATCGATACAGAGAACTTCATCGGCATTGACATCGCCAAAGGGAATAAGCTCGGTAATACCTACATCCGATTCATAGTATCGCATCTCTTGGCGAGTAGGGAGGTTTTGTGAGTATATAAAAGCCATATAGCCGTCGTTGCGCTTGATTTCCTTGCCGTCGAATATGGTAAGGAAAGTGACGAGTTCGTGAGGCAAATCGTCATAACCTGCCTCGCGATAGCGCACTTTGATAGTTTCGGTACGAGCGCGTCGCTCTTCTTTAGAGAGGGTATTGAGTAAGGCAATACCTTGTTTTTCTAAAAGGTTTTCTAATGATTTTTTCATTGTTTCTATTTTTTTACCACTCGCGGTATTCATCGGTGATATCTACATTATCTTCTAATTCCAATCCTGTTTTGCGGATAATAATATTCATCCACTCGCAAAGCTCTTCACGCTCCATTGTTTCTATAAGTCCGTATTTGTCATTGATTTTATTGAGTTTTTTCACCAATTTGCCCATAGAATTATAAACGGTAGTCGCATTTTTCTTTTGTATTGCTTGACAAAGCGTTTGCACATATTCCGTAAGGGCTGTTTCTACAGCGGTAATGCTTTCTTCTGAAAACATATCATCGCCCTCAGCCATACGCTGGCACCACTGAGTGATAGGTGTTTCGGAAAGGAAGGCTTGTATTTCGGGAATGCGATCGGGGTCTATATTCTTGTTTTGTGATTTGAGGAGGGCTTTAAGGCGGATGCGTTTCTTTTCATAGAGTTCTAATTTGAATAACATTAGCCTGTCCAGTTGTTCCTTAGGATTCAGAGCCACTAAAAAGCTAAATTCCTCAAATAAAACATCATAAGTAGAACCATAATCACTCACTTCTTTACGCGTAAGTTTCTTGCCTATCTTCTGCTCAATGGTTGTTTTATCATCGCCAATATTCAATCCAAAAGGCAGGTTTATATCAGAAATTTTTCCATCGGGCGCATTCTCGGAATCAATGGTGATTTGATGCAAAATGAGTTGGTCTTTTTCCTTGTTATAATTACCAATAGGCTCTCCATAAGCGGGAGCATATCTCACATACCCAGTAAAAAGGCAGCGAATGGTCTTTTCTTCATTATTAACTGGTACCCAAAACAAGTTGCCATAAGCATCATATTCAGGATTAGGGTTTTGGGGCAAATGATATTGCGCAAAAAATTCCTTTATTTCGGGAGAATGGATAGGTCGCCCTAATAAATCTTGTATTTCCACCATCATTTAGTTTTTTATTAAAAATTCACTTTATTTTCTTGCCTCCTCTACGGTGAGACCAAAAGGCTCTAATGCCCATTTGAGATTAGAAAGGATATAATCCTCATCTTCAGAAAAACGCTTAGCTATCTGCTTGTAATAAGGCAGCAAACGCTGATCCTTCATTCCTGCAATAGCTTGTATAACGATGCGAAGGACATCATTATCAGTCTCTTGCAGTCCTTTGATAAAGGTATCAAGATATTGTTCTTTTTTCTGGCTTTTGCCGAGTGTATAGTAGGCTGTGAGGCGTATTCTGGGATTGACATTATTGGTAAAGGGCAGGATATCTTCCTCAAAATTGTTCGTAGCTTCAGTAAGAAGGTAAGTAGCAAAATTAAACATTTCCTCATCGGTAATGGTAGGCAAGTGTTCCTTTACAGCAGGCACCCAGTCGGCACAGTGGTCTTGAGCATACCACCATATATACTGAAATACTTTCTTGGGCTTCTCGGTTACCAAATCTTGTAAGTAAGGCTTGGCGCGCTCATAAGACGATTGGCTAAGAATTTCAATTAAGAAATCTCTATCCTCGTTGTTTAAGGCAATGAGCTTTTCTATCTTGCCTAATAGCGCAGGTTCTAAAGGCGGTTTTTTATGATATACTCCCTCGAGACAGTCGGTTTGGGTTTTGCGGTCGGTAGTGTGTTCATATTCATTGAGGAGTTCCTCGGCTGGTTCGCCTCGGTGGTAGCCAAACCAAGTAGGGCGGTCGTCCAAGAGCTGACCAGAGATGACCTCATCAAGATAGCGTTCGTACCAATCCAAAAAATTGGTTTCAAAAGCAAATTTAGGCTTTAGCAAATCCCAATTGACATTGACCACTCGCCCAGCATATTTGCCATTAAGCACCAAAGCTTGATAATAGGTACAACCCTGACTTCCCAACGGCAGAAGACCTCCAAAGACTTTCCCACACTCTTCGATATAATTATCCTCTACTTCTATCACATAACCTTCTTCCTCAAGTTCTTCTTCGTCTGTTTCTAATGGAGCAGAGAGTTTTTCCCATTCTTCTTGGGTCATATCTGGTGAGAGGGCACAAGGTGCTTTGAGATAGATTTCCGAGCCTTCATAAAGAAGGTCATCTACCTGAGTTCCGAAGGCAGACAATCCGTAATAAGGCCCTGCCATAGTCTCTAGTTTTTGAGCATTGGCATCGCCTATGGTCTGCACAAAAGCACGATAGCATTCGGGTAGTTGTACGCCATATTTCTTTTCAAAAGCAAGGACTTCCGCCTCGCTTACAGGTGGGTTGAGGTGGTACTTGTGTGAGCTGGCACCGAAAACTTGTAAATCTTTATCAGCGGCTTTGGCTTGGGCAAGCTTTTGCTGAATGCGTTCGAGTTGTTCTTTCATTTTAGATATTAGATTTATGAGAGGAATTTATCCTCTAATTAAACGGTAGTTTTTTATTGATGAACTTGCATTTGAGGGAAAGGAATTTCAATGCCTTCTTGGTCAAATCGCATTTTAACAGCTTCAAGGGTGCGAGAGTAGCAGCCAAAATGGTCTGCATTCATACACCAATAGCGCAGAGACAGATTCACCGAGCTGTCCGCAAGTTCTTCTACATACACCATAGGTTCAGGAGTAGAAAGGGCTTTAGGCTCTTCTTTGGCGATTTCCAATAGGATTTGGCGAACTTGCTGTATATTAGACCCATAGCCTACCCCTACCTTCACAAAAACGCGTCGTTTTTCTTCTCGGCTATAATTGATGATACTATTGCTAAAAAGCTGAGTATTAGGAATAATAGCTTCCTCGTTATCCACCTTGTTCAGCGTAGTAGCAAAGAGCCCAATGTTTTTCACAGTACCTTTTTGCCCACTGCCCTCTATCATGTCTCCTAAACGGAAAGGCTTGAAAATCAATATCATTATCCCACTCGCAAAGTTTGAAAGTGACCCTTGTAACGCCAAACCTACCGCAACAAACGCACTGGTAATGATAGCGATAAACTGAGTAGCTGGCAGACCTATAATCTGTATCGTAGTAAGGAATAGAGCAACATAAAGCACCCATCTCACCACTTGCAGCAGGAAAGACTGCAGGACAGCGTCTACCTGACGGCGCGACATCAGGTTTTTGAGGATTTTTAAGATAAACCGAATAACATAGCGCCCTGCAATATGCAATATAACAGCCCCAACGATAGCTGGAGCAAAATTAATCATATCCGTAAGCCAGCCTTTTAAAAGGCCTTCAAAATCTATTACTGAAAATTCTTTCATAATGAGTTATATTTTTTAAAGAAACAAAATTACACCATTTTTTTGTTACCAAAAAGCAACAAAAAGTTAAATTATTCTCAATATTTTCAGCCTTTCTTGCCTAAAAGCGCAGAGAGATTAGCATCAAAATTTTAAATCAAATTCAATTATTAAGGTTAAAGTTTTATTTGATGATTATTCAAATATTGCCATAGACCTCTATATAGGCGCAGGTCGGGAGTTTTTCCTCTAAACTAGCGATGATTTTCTCTACAAAGGTTTTTACTTTTTCATCGGTAAAAATGCGTTGGCGAAGTTGTGCAATGATTTTTTGGCATGTGATGGGATCAAAAACATTGCTGGTGGTACAATTGAAATAGTTTTCTACTTTATCCCATTGCGGTTGGTATAAAGGAAATACTGCTTTGAAATCTTCTGAAAGATATTCATCAAAATCTTCCATTGGGATAAAGATAGAGCGCTTGGAAACGCTATTCAAATCAGCATCTAAAGCACTAATGATATAGCCCATACCTCTTTCGCTGGTGTCTTTTCTACTATCAACACTTATAGTCAGCGAGGTGCTAAATATGTGTTTTACTGCCTTTTCTAAATTGTGATTAAAGCGCTCGTATACACTTTCCGCTTCCCAGCGCTCGCAGTCAGTTTCTGCCATTATGGTGGCTATATTTTCTTGGTGATAGAGGTTTATAGCAGCAGAGATATCGCCAGCGGTTTGTTCCAGCAGGGTTTTGGCTTTCTGCAAGGAAATAGAAAGCTCGGTTTTTAGGATTTGTATTTCTTTTAGATAGTTCATTCAATCAACAAATTACTTCATTTTAGGGCGAAAAGAGCGTTTTTTGTCAAAACCTTTGCTTTCTATTTTTAGGTCGTTGGGCAGTTCGGGTGACTGCTCAGCTTGGGTTTTCAGGTCAGAAAGATACTGCACGATGTTTTGCCATACAAAATCAGGATCAAGATATACTCCCAATTCCTGCAAATTCACATAATGGGTCGCTCTATTATTTTCTCTATAGTCTTTGTTGTAAATGAGCAACAACGGACTTTTCAACACCAGCCACGGGCTTTGGTCTTCCAGCTTAAAGATATTTCGCTCTCGTGGAGCTTCTATTTGTTCCAGCAGGGTATCACAAGTAGCTGATAAGTAGGAGATTATCATTATCTCTTTTCCATCATTCATCAGTGCATAGCGCTCGCCATACCACAAATCAAATAGGTTGTAATGCCAATCCTCAGGGTCAGCAAAATCCCAATGGGTGTATATCTTAGAACGTGTGGCAAAAAGATGCACGAGTTCATTGCCTACATATAAAACCGAATGCAGAGCTTCATCATCAGCCGCATCATCTAAAGTAATCCAGCTCCTTTGTGGTGTACCGATACCCACTCCCGTAGGCAAACGGCGGTCATAGACGAGGTTTTCATCCGTGCCATATTCAGCGACTTTATAGTCGTAGTAATCTTTGAATTTAGAGATGATTTTCATTTTGTAAATCTATGGGTTAATAGACAGAAACTAGAAGAAATTCACTTGCAACGCTTACTTTATAACGCTGTCTATCTCCCAGTGTTTTTCTTTCAAACAGCTAATAGCGAGGCAAGCCCCAACGGCATTCCATACCGAATAGTCAAAGGTCGCTTTTAGCCCTACGGAGGTGAACATCG
>CAUQQF010000028.1:0-16685 GCA_963520375.1 uncultured Flavobacteriaceae bacterium
TCATAGCATTAGCCACGCCAAATTCATACGGCGGATAGATGAATTTATTAGTCCATCCATGGTAAGCAGACACTCTTTTGTTAGAAGAAACAGAAGTTTCCAATGCTCTCATGGTAGTAGTTCCCACGCAGCAAATTCTTCTATTTTCCTCCACGGCTTTATTGATAATTTCAGCATTTTTTTCATCTATAATGGCCTCTTCACATTCCATTTTGTGTTTAGAAATATCCTCCACTTCTATCGGGTTAAAAGTTCCTAAACCTACATGAAGCGTAACTTCTGCAAAGTTAATCCCTTTGATTTCCAGTCTCTTCATAAGGTGTTTAGAAAAGTGAAGTCCAGCCGTAGGAGCAGCCACCGCACCTTCTACTTTGGCGTAGATAGTCTGGTATCTTTCTGCATCTTCTGGCTCTACTGCTCTTTTGATGTATTTAGGAAGCGGAGTTTCTCCTAATTCTTTTAGTTTTTGACGGAATTCTTCATAACTACCATCAAATAAGAACCTTAGCGTTCTTCCACGAGAAGTTGTATTGTCAATCACTTCTGCCACCAAAGATTCATCTTCAGTAAAGAAAAGCTTATTTCCTATTCTTATTTTTCTTGCAGGATCTACCAAAACATCCCAAACACGAGTTTCACGGTCAAGTTCTCTAAGTAGAAAAACTTCTATTCTTGCTCCAGTTTTTTCTTTGTTTCCGTATAGTCTTGCAGGAAAAACCTTAGTATTATTAAAGATAAATAAATCTCCATCATCGAAATAATCAATCACATCCTTGAACAACTTATGCTCTATGGTTTCAGTTTTTCTATTGAGAACCATTAGTTTTGCTTCGTCTCTGTGTTCTGATGGATGTTCAGCCAAAAGGTGCTCTGGCAAATGGAAATTAAAATTAGATGTTTTCATTTGAATAAAATTTACGGATTTTATATTTTTTTAAAACTAAAATAAGTCGGCAAATATACAACCTTAAAATGCCTTTGTCAAGTTTTATTTTTATCAACGCTCCAAACCACCTTTAAATACGGGCTAAAATCAATTTGTTTTTGAAGAAATATATTCCAAAATCTTTTTCCAGTCTTCTAATTTTTTGTCAAAAGAAATAGTATGCAAAGGGCTAGTTGAAGGCAAAAGTATAATGGGTAAATGAAAATCATGACCCAATAATTTAATGAGATTTTTATAAGATTTTTGACCATTGCAGAAAACCGCCTTTATATTAGAGTGTTTTTCCAGCAAATCAGGGATTTGGTTTGTAGTTTCATTCTTAATTTTCACATCCTGACTTCCCTCCCTTTCGCAACTTTCTATGGTGTCCCAAAGTGCGATATGATATTTCTCTAAAAGCTCTAATCTATCCTGATAATCAGCAGAAAACTCCTCCCCAAACATACAAAATAACAATTTCCAAAAATGATTCTGAGGATGAGCGTAGTATTCTTGTTTCTCCAAAGATTTCGCCCCAGGGATAGAACCCAAAATCAGGATTTTAGACTTTTTGGATATTATTGGAGGGAAAGACTGAATTCTAAACTGCATTTTTTATAAATTATCAACAAAAATAAGTTTTTTAGGTCTAAAAATATTTATAATTTCACTTCTATTTTGTAGATTTGCCATTCAATTTTTTAATACTATGATAAAAATAACTTTTCCAGACGGCAATCAGCGTGATTTTAACAGAGGAATAACTCCTTTGGAAATTGCCAAATCAATTAGCGAAGGTCTTGCGAGAAATACCATCTCTGCACTAGTAGATGAAAAACAAGTAGAAGTCTCTACCCCTATCACGGAGGATGCCACGGTTCAGTTATTAACATGGAATGATGATATGGGTAAAAAAGCCTTCTGGCACTCTTCTGCCCATGTTTTAGCACAGACTATTTTGGATTTTTATCCTAATGCGAAACTTACCATAGGTCCTGCCATAGAAAACGGATTTTACTATGATGTGGATTTTGATGGAGAAATTCTTTCTGAGAAAGATTTTGAAAAAATTGAGAAAAAAATGCTGGAAAATGCAAAGAAAGATTCAGCTTTTAGAATTTATCCAGTATCCAAAACAGATGCACTGAAAGAATATGCTGATAATCCTTTCAAAAAGGAATTGATAGAAAACCTTACTGATGGAGAAATCACTTTTGTGACTCATGATAATTTCACAGACCTATGCCGTGGAGGACATATTCCTAGCACAGGACTTATAAAAGCTGTAAAAATCCTAAATGCAGCAGGAGCATACTGGCGAGGAGACGAAAAAAATAAGCAGCTTACCAGAGTTTATGGTATTTCTTTCCCAAAACAAAAAGAACTTACCGAATACTTGGAAAGATTGGAAGAAGCAAAACGCCGTGACCACAGAAAACTAGGTAAAGAATTAGGAATTTTTGCCTTTTCTGAAAAAGTAGGTGCAGGGCTTCCTCTTTGGCTTCCAAAAGGTGCTGCATTAAGAAAAAAATTAGAAAATTTCCTTTCTGAAGCACAGAAAAAAGCAGGATATGAATTCGTAATTTCTCCGCACATCGGTCACAAAGACTTGTATGTAACTTCTGGACATTACGAAAAATATGGTGCAGATTCATTTCAGCCGATAAAAACTCCACACGAAGGAGAAGAATTTTTATTAAAGCCAATGAACTGCCCTCACCACTGCGAAATATACAAAACTAGCCAGTGGTCTTATAAAGATTTACCAAAGAGATTTGCGGAATTTGGAACGGTATATAGATATGAGCAAAGTGGTGAATTACACGGACTTACCAGAGTAAGAGGCTTTACTCAGGATGATGCTCACCTATTCTGTACTCCAGACCAGTTATTATCTGAGTTTGAAGGAGTTATAGACTTGGTGTTGTATGTATTCAGCAGCCTTGGATTTGCTGATTTTACGGCTCAAATTTCATTAAGAGACCCTGAAAACAAGCAAAAATACATCGGTTCTGATGAAAACTGGGAAAAAGCAGAAAATGCAATCATTACCGCTGCTAAAAATAAAGGACTAAATACCGTGGTAGAATACGGAGAAGCTGCATTCTACGGGCCAAAACTAGATTTCATGGTGAAAGATGCTTTGGGAAGAAGCTGGCAGCTTGGAACAATCCAAGTTGATTACAACCTGCCAGAGAGATTTGACCTTTGGTATACAGGCAGTGACAACGAGAAGCACAGACCAGTGATGATTCACAGAGCACCGTTTGGTTCTATGGAGCGTTTTATCGCTATTTTACTAGAAAATACAGCGGGAGATTTCCCACTTTGGCTGGCTCCAGAGCAGTTTACAATCCTTCCAATTAGTGAAAAATATGTAAATTATGCAGAAAAAGTTTCACAATTGCTGGAAATTAACGATATTTGCGGTCTGATTGACAAAAGAAATGAAAAAACGGGTAAAAAAATCCGTGATGCAGAATTAAACAAACTGCCATTTATGCTGGTTGTAGGAGAAAATGAAGAAGCTGAGGGAACTGTTTCCGTGAGAAAGAGAGGCGAAGGAGATTTAGGAACAATGAGCATAGAGGATTTCATAGCTTACTTTAAGAAAGAGGCAGCTTTGTCATCAGATATTAAATAAGATATTAACCATTAAAATTTAAAGCGATAGCACTAAAGAAAATTAACAACAGAGGTCCGATGCGAAAGCCTGCACAGGAAGATGCGCATCAGATTAACGACAAAATCAGAGCCAAGGAGGTTCGTTTGGTCGGTGATAATGTAGAACCTGGTGTCTACCCTACTTCTGAAGCTTTGAAAATGGCTGAAGAACAGGAATTGGATTTGGTAGTAATTTCGGATAAAGCAGAGCCTTTTATCTGCCGTATCTTGGATTACAAAAAGTTCCTTTATGAACAAAAGAAAAAACAAAAGGAGCTGAAAGCCAAGCAGGTAAAAGTGGTGATAAAGGAAATCCGTTTCGGTCCTCAGACTGATGAGCACGATTTCCAATTCAAGAAAAAACACGCTGAAAAATTCTTGGAAGAAGGTTCTAAACTAAAAACTTATGTATTCTTCAAAGGAAGATCAATAGTTTTTAAGGATCAAGGAGAAATACTACTTCTAAAACTTGCCCAAGAGCTGGAGCATGTAGGAAAGGTAGACCAAATGCCTAAATTAGAAGGAAAAAGAATGATAATGCTAATGAGCCCGAAAAAGGCTAAATAGTTTTTATTAAATTATGAATAAATTATTTGCTCTTTTATCAATTTCATTGTTCTCTTTTTCTTATGGGCAATATTATAAAGCTGAACTTCTTTATAAAGATGGAAATACAGAAAAAGGTCTACTGAATTCTTTAGTGGATATAAATAATAGGAAAGCCAAGAAAGCTGTATTTAAATCAGATGAAAATGCTCAGAAAAAAGTCATTTCTGTAGAGAATGTAGAAAGAATTACTTATTTCAATGATGATGGAAGTACTTCAATAGGAGAGTTGGTAAATTTTAGGAATAAAAGAAATTTATGGGCTTTTAAAATAAAAAAAGTCAAAGATTTAACAGTTTACTCCATCACTGTTCATATTCCAGTTCAATATAGGAGTGGAGGAATTATTACTCCATCAACTACATATACCGACTATTTATTTAAATATAAAGATGAAGCAGCTGACCATGTATTTAGACATTATGTTGGACCTTCAATTGGAGAAAAAGCTGCAAACAAAAAGTGGTTAAAAAAATACTTTAAAGATAAATGCGCTAAATTAGCTGAAAATGTAGATGAGCTAGAATATGAAAAAGAATCACCAATGCCTTTTGTAGACTATTATGAAAAGCATTGTAAATAAAAATATTGATAACAAATAACATAAAAGAAGTAAGAAAATGCCAAAATTAAAAACGAAATCAGGTGCTAAGAAGCGTTTTGCTCTTACTGGAACAGGTAAAATCAAAAGAAAAAATGCTTTCAAAAGCCACATCTTGACTAAAAAAGAAACTAAGAGAAAGAGAAATCTAACTCAAACTTCTTATGTTGCTAGTGTGGACGAGAAAAGCGTTTTAAAGCAATTAGCAATTAAGTAGTTTTTATAAATCATTTCGGTTTATAAGAATTTTATTCAAAAAAGTTTAACCCTGAAACGGTGCCACTAAGAGAATTCTATGTAATTCCGCCCTTTTCAAAAAAACAAATTAATTAAATTATGCCAAGATCAGTAAACGCTGTAGCGTCTAGAGCGCGCAGAAAAAAAATCTTAAAACAAGCTAAAGGTTTCTTCGGAAGAAGAAAAAATGTTTGGACTGTTGCTAAAAACGCAGTAGAAAAAGCAATGCAATATGCCTACAGAGGCAGAAAAGAGAAAAAGAGAAATTTCAGAAGTCTTTGGATTACGCGTATCAATGCGGGAACTAGACAATACGGAATGTCTTACTCTCAGTTCATGGGAGCTCTTAAGAGAAACAACATCGAGCTAAATAGAAAAGTATTGGCTGATTTAGCAATGAATCATCCAGAAGCATTCAAAGCTGTTGTAGATCAAGTAAAATAAATGTTGAATCGCGTTTTTTGTTATCAATAAAAGAAATCCAGGTTATTATTAATCTGGATTTTTTACTAAAATATTAAAACGAATGAAACTAAAATTTTTAGGAACAGGAACTTCCCAAGGTGTTCCAATAATCGGTTCTGATGATCCTGTCTGTTTGTCTTCTGACCCAAAAGACAAAAGGCTGCGAAGTTCTGCTCTGATAACCACCGAGACAAATGGGAAAATATTGATAGACTGCGGGCCTGATTTCAGACAGCAGATGCTTACCAATGGAGAAAATAACATAGATGCAGTGCTTCTCACACACGAGCATAATGACCATGTAATCGGACTGGATGACCTGCGTCCCATCATCTTCAAAAGACAAAAAAATATTCCTATCTATTGTCTGGAAAGGACTGCGGAAGAAATAAAACTGCGGTTTCCCTATGCATTTAGTGAGGTAAGATACCCTGGAGCTCCAAGTTTTGATATCCATCTGATAAACAATGATTTTAAAATAAATGAAACCAAAATCACGCCGATACATGTTTTTCACAATCAGCTGCCTATAATAGGTTTTAAAGTAAAAAATTTGGCTTATATAACGGATGCAAGCTATATCCCTGCTTCGGAAATGAAGAAACTGCTAAATCTGGATTTCTTGATTATCAACTGTCTTAGAAAAGAGGAAAAACATCCTGCACATTTCATTTTGCCAGATGTTTTGGAATTGGTAGAAAAGCTAAAACCGAAGAAAACCTATCTGACACACATCAGCCATAAATTAGGTTTTTATGAACAGACAGAGGCTGAACTCCCTGATGATGTTCATCTGGCGTATGATGGTTTAGAAATTATTTTCTAAAATTATATTAATTTTTTTTGCTGTTATGAAAATAATGTCTATATTTGCACCCGTAAGATTTGAGTAGGCCCAGATGGCGGAACTGGTAGACGCACTGGACTCAAAATCCAGCGCCGCAAGGCGTGCCGGTTCGATTCCGGCTCTGGGTACAATATTAGGAAAGCCTTTTTATAAAAGCTTTCCTAATTTTTTTTAAATTCCATTCTGAAAAATATCATTTCTTTTCTTTAGCATATTTGCTGAACCGCTCTATCCAACCATTTTCCCCCAATGGCTCAGCCTTTAGCATTTCGCTAATTTCTACTAAATTAATCTGCTTCCCATTTTCTTCGTAAATCAATTTAAAACATTCATGTTCTTCAAATATTTTTAAAAAATTAAAAAAAATATTTGAAGAATACTCTTTTATTATTTCATTAATATTTTCATTTAAAATATTTCGTCTTGTACAAAACAATATATTTTCTTTAGCTATTTCAAGTGGAAAATCACAAACATTGGTTATTAAGATTTTTCCAAATTCATCTAAAATTTCTTGATTTGTTTTCATTTTATATTTTTTCCAATTATTAATACCATTCCAAGGAAATATTTTTATACTTCTGAAATATTTTCTTCTAAAATGCTTAAATCTATAAAATTCCGTTATTCATCATAAGAATTTGGGTAATCTGTTTTCAGTTCATCTACTGATGCCAATACTTTTTTGGAGAGGGATTCTTGATAGTTTTCTAATTTGTCAGCAATTTCAGGATTTGATACCGCTAAAATTTTAGCCGCCAAAATTCCTGCATTAATGGCTCCGTTCAGTGCCACCGTAGCAACAGGAATTCCAGAAGGCATCTGCAAAATGGACAAAACACTATCCCAGCCATCTATAGAATTACTTGACAAAATAGGCACACCTATCACTGGCAAAGTAGTACAACTTGCCACCATCCCAGGCAAATGTGCTGCTCCTCCTGCTCCCGCTATGATTACACCGATTCCTCTTTTTTTAGCCGTTTTCGCATAGTCCAGCATTCGTTCTGGAGTTCTGTGCGCAGAAACTATGGTAACCTCGTAGGGAACTCCCAATGATTGTAAAAAATCTACTGCCTGATGCATAATCGGGAAATCACTTTTGCTTCCCATAATAATTCCTACCATATTTTGATTGATTTTAAAATAAATTTAATTAACTTTACAAACGAAAAATTTAAACATTCCAAAGATAAAAAATTAACCTTTAAAACGAAAAACTAATTTTCCCGAGATGAAAAACATGAAACTTACATTCGCTATTTTGGCTATTGCTATCATCTGGGGAACTTCATTTTTGGGTATTAGGTTGGCTGTAGAGACCATACCTCCGCTGTATGTAGCAGGTATTCGGCATGTTTTATCAGCTATTATTTTGGGTGTTTATTTATCCTTCACAGGAAAACTAAAATGGATAGGCTGGGAAAATCTAAAAGTCCAGCTGATACTTTCCACTTGTATTCTTATCATAACCAATGGACTTACCACGATTGCCGAAGAGCATGTTTCCAGCAGCTTAGCATCTCTGATTAGTTCTTGTTCGCCTATTTTGATATTTATAGGGAGTGTTTTGTTTAGAATGCAGCAGTTTACATTAAAATCTGTTCTTGGGATTTTGCTGGGCTTTTCTGGAATTATCTTAATTTTCTGGGATGGACTGGCAGATTTGGCTAATCCTGATTACCGCAAAGGGATGATTTACCTATTCCTTGCTATTTCTGGAAATGCTACGGGAGCTCTTTACATCAAAAAAACAAACTACAAAAGCACCAATATTTTATTAAATCTTTTTTATCAATTTGTTTTTGCAGGAGTGGTGCAGATCATCAGTGCTTTGATTCTAGGTGAAGAATTTACACCAGAAACATGGAGTCTGAAAAGCGTTATCGCTATGTTTTCACTTACGATTTTTGCTTCCATTATCGCTTATTTGGCGTACATCTATGCCCTGAGCCAAATTTCTGCTGTGAAAGTTTCTATGATTTCTTATGTAAATACCATCATTGCGATATTTTTAGGATGGCTGGTGGCTAATGAGCCTGTGGATTCTAATTTCGTTATCGCTGCATTTTTGATTATTTTAGGAATATTTATAACGAATTATCATCCAGATATGTTTAAAACTAAAAAGCATTAGAATTTTCTAATGCTTTTTTGATATCACTCTAATCATTGATTTTATCGTAGTTAGTTTTTCTAACAGCTCTTCCCTGCTATCCGCCAAGATGTTAATATGTCCCATTTTACGCCCAGGTTTGGTTTCTATTTTTCCGTATAGATGAACATAGGTTTTGGGCAGTTTTAAAACATCTTCCAAGCCTTCATAATAGACTTTTCCTTGGTAGCCCTCCTCTCCTACAAGATTAAACATTCCGCTGTATTTATCGGCATTTGTGTCTGCCAGTGGAAGATTTTTTACCACTCGGTACATCTGCTCGAACTGGGAGTTACTGTTTCCCTCCTGCGTGAGATGTCCGCTATTGTGAAGTCTTGGAGCTGTTTCATTGACCCAGACTTTTCCATTTTTATCCAAAAATAATTCTATCGCAAAAAGCCCAGATGAAGCAATCGCTTGAATGAATTTTTTAACAATTTCATCAATTTGAGTTTGGATTTCATCAGAAATTTCACTTGGACAAATATTAAAATCCAATAGATTTAATCGCGGATTAGCAACCATCTCTGTGACAGGAAAAACTTTGACTTCTCCCTTGTCGTTTTTAGCGACAATTACAGAAAGTTCCTTTTCTATATCCACCAAAGCTTCCAAAACAGAGGGCGCATCCCAGAGATTTTCCAGCTCTTTTTCATTGCGAATCACCTGAACGCCCTTTCCATCATAGCCGCCAGTATTTAGTTTTTGAACAAAAGGCAAAAGAAAATTTACTTCCGATTTATCTTGAATAACCTGAAAATCAGGACTTGGGATTTCGTTTTTTTGATAAAATTCTTTCTGCAATATTTTCTGCTGAATGATTTTGACAGCACTAGGACTTGGGATGATTTTTATTCCTTGTTTCTGTAAATCTTCCAGCGCTTGGACATTCACATGCTCTATCTCTATTGTAAGAACATCTTTATCCTTTCCAAAATCTATAACAGCCTGATAATCATTAAAATCACCTTTTGTAAAGTGCGATATTCCCGCGCATGGGCAGTCAGAACTTGGGTCTAATGTGTAAAATTCATCATCGTATTTTAAGGCTTCTTGAATGAGCATCCTGCCGAGCTGTCCGCCTCCTAATATTCCTATTTTCATGGGTTAAATGATTAGTTTTGATTATAGTTTTTATTTAAAAATTCTTTTTTCAGAAGTTCTCTATAAATTTTTCTGAATTTTCTTTGTAATTTTTTATCATTCGTATTTTGCTCCTCTAATACGACTGATTTCAGGATTATTTTTACTTTTGATTTGTTTATTTCTTCCAGCTCGAATCTTATATTTTTTAGAGTTTCATCTCCTATTTTTAGGCTGTCTATGATGTAATAATCATAAAATTGTATTTCTCTTTCCAGTTCCTTTTTCAGGATTTCCTTATCTACTTCCAGCGTTTTTAGGTCGGTTCCGTTCATAATCAGACTTTCGCTGCTTATATTATATCTCCTAATAATCCTCAGTGTATCTTTTTTGAACAAAATATTCCTGTTTTTCAACTCATCCAAAGCCTCTGTTTTACTTTTCGGTATCTTAAAAGAATAATCGTTGAATAACACCATCCCATCCGAACCATATCTATAATACGGTGGCGGAGAAGTAGCCATCATCACAAAAACAGAGGGAACAAGCACCAATGCAGGGTTTATTTTTCTTATTTTCAAGGGCTGAAGCAAAGTATCATACTTTATCAAAAGAAAAGGAATTATCAGAAATACAAAGGCGATGAAATCCGTATAATCCACCACACGAGTGACAGGAATAGGCGAAATCTGATTGTAAAAATCAATAAATCCCTCTGAAAATGGAGATTTCCAAAATATGAACAAAACAAAACTAACAAGAATGGAAAAAGTTCTCAGTCTTGGGAAAATATAAGCCAAAAACAATGGAAAAATAATCATTCCCAAAAAATCTGAAAATTTACCTGTAAACCAATTATGAAAATACAATTTCAAAAAATGGTCATTGATAAACAATAAAATTATGCTCACTACAAAAACATAATTTAGCAGTAAAAACCTATTCCTTTTCATATTATTTTGAATTAAAACTTCATGAAATCCCTTACAATTCCGCCGTTCTGCGTGTATTGTAAAAGTTCTGTTTCTATAAAATTAGAGATTTCCGCCTTTTTTTCGCTTGGGAATAGCAGATGTACATTTGCCCCAGCGTCCAAAGTAAAGAAAAGAGGTAGATTGGTTTCCTTTCTAAATTCCCAAACCCTATTGATAACCTGCAAAGTCCCTGTTTGCATCAGAATAAAAGCAGGGTCGCTCATCATCATCATCGCATGAAGTGTAAGCGCCTCATGCTCCACTAATTTCATAAAAGCCTGTAAATCACCTGATTTCAATATCTCTTTCATTGAAACAAAGTTTTCTCTCGCCTCCTGAAAACGGCGTGCTGCATAGGGATTGGTATTCATCAGCCCATGCCCCACGGTGGAACTTACAGACTTCTGCCCTTCATGAATCAGCAGAACATAATCATTAAAATCCCTAAATATCGGATGAATTTCCTCGTTGGGATACTTCACAGCATACAGGTCAGAACTCCCCTCCACTTCATTCACCTCGCCCCAGACTACCAGCCCGTCATAAACGCTTCGGCAGGCACTTCCGCTCCCCAAACGAGCCAAAAATGAGGATTTTTTGACATCAAAAAAATCTTTCCCTGAAAATTCCCTGTCCATCTCCATAAGGCATTTGGCTATAGCTCCAAAGCCCGATGCAGAACTGGCTATTCCAGAACTATGCGGGAAAGTATTTTCGGTCTCAATGACAAAACTTCCCTGCAAAATCCAAGGAAGATACTTCTCTATGCTTCGAAAATATTTTTCTATTTTCTCCGAAAATTTGGTTTCTTCTTTCCCAGCTAAAAAAGTTTTGACAGAAAATTTCTCCCCTGATTTAAAAATCATCTTAGTTTCTGTTTTACAATTACTAAGTGTAAAACTGATGCTGGGATTTGCTGGAATCTGCCCTTCATATTTTCCCCAATATTTAATGAGGGCAATATTACTAGGGCAACTCGCAAAAACCTCTATATCTTTCGTTAAAAATTCTTTATTTCCTAAAAACTGCTGTGGCATTATGATAATATTTTACCTCACAAAGGTAGTAATTTAGATGAAAAAATCCCCTTTCCATTGAGAAGGAAAAGAGATTTTTATTTTATATCGGTTTTACTAATTCTAAGAACCATTCTTTGACCTCACCTGACAAGTGCGGAGCCAATTTCTCCTCGCAGGTCTTGTGGTAGGCGTTCAGCCATTCTTTTTCTGGTTCGGTAAGTAGTTCTACATCTATCACATCCTTGAAAAACGGACAAAGCGTAAGGGTTTCAAAGCCGTAGAAAGTGCCGTATTCTGTGGTTCTCAGTTCCTTCACTGCCACTAAATTCTCATGGCGGATACCATATTGATTTTCAACATAAAACCCTGGCTCGTTGGAACATACCATTCCTGCTAAAAGCTCCTGCGGATTCATATCTTTTCGGATATTCTGCGGCCCTTCATGCACATTCATGAAACTTCCCACGCCGTGCCCTGTTCCGTGCGCATAGTCTTTGCCTTCTTTCCAAAGCGGAAGACGAGCGATAGCATCCAGCTGAACACCTCTCGTGCCTTTTGGGAACTGAGCCAAAGAAAGGTTGATCATCCCTTTCAGAACCAAAGTGCAGTCTTTTACAAACTCCGCTGATACTTTACCCAAAGCCAGCGTTCTGGTAATGTCGGTAGTTCCTTCTAAATATTGACCTCCAGAATCTACAAGAACACTTCCTTCGTTGGTAACTTCCTTACTTCCTTCGCTTTTTGCGGAATAATGCACGATTGCGCCATTTCCTTTATAACCAATGATACTTCCGAAACTTTCACCCACGAAATTTTCGCCCTCAGCACGGAAATCTCTCAGTTTTTTCCCAATGGAATATTCGGTCATAGGCTCTTTTCCTACATTATTTTTCAGCCAATAGAGGAATTTCACCATTGCTACACCATCGCGAACCATCACCATGCGGAAGCCTTCCAATTCGGTTTCGTTTTTAATGGCTTTCATCAGATTGCCAGGAACAGCCGACAGAATGAAAGTGTTTTTATCCTTTAAAGCATTGAAAACCGCTTGGTTACAATTTGGTGAAATTAAAACTTTTTCATTTTTTAATTGACCTAAATAAGAGAAAAATTCATCGTAAGGAACTACGCTTACTTCAGCCTCTTGCATTTGTTTTTTGGCTTCATCATTGAGTTTTTCTACATCTACAAAGAGCGTAGCCTCTCCATCTTCCGTTACGAGGATATAACCAAGAAATACAGGGTTGCAGTCCACATCACTTCCTCGTAAATTTAGGGTCCAAGCCACATCATCAAGACTTGAAATAACATGCAAAGAAGCGCCTTTTTCCTGCATTTTCGCACGGATGGCATTTAGTTTTTCTACGACAGACTGCCCTGCCCATTTCAAAGGATGAACAAAGATTTCATTTTTAGAAGGTTCACCTCTATCTGTCCAAATATCCTTTAATAAAGCTTCATTGACAAGTTGTATTTTTTTTGTAGACAATTTTTGCTCAAGATTTTCCCAATTTAGATGAGATGTCGCTAGAGCATTTACGGCTACTTTTCCATTTTCAGGCGTTTGAGAGATTATCCAGTCAATATAGTTCGGAGTGCCCTCTATACCATCTTTCATCAGCTCTATTCCTGTGTTTTCCAGCTCCTGTGCTGCCTGAACGAAATATCTTCCATCTGTCCATAGAGCGGCTTTTTCATTAGTTACCACCAAAAAACCAGCAGAACCTGTAAAGCCTGAAAGCCAAGTGCGTTCCTGCCATTCTTCGGGTAGATATTCACTCATATGCGGGTCTGCAGAATAGACAATGAATGCATTGATACCTTTTTCCTGCATCTTCTGACGAAGTTTTGAAATTTTCTCTATTGTAGTCATTTTATTTTTTTATTAAGGAAGCCAATTTACAAAATATTTATATTAAAAAATAAAAAAATTACTCAGAAAGTTTTTCCAAGTAATTTTTCATTATTCTTATCCTTTATATTTCTCTTGATAATCTTCTTGAGATGCTTTGATAACTTCTTTTGCGTGTTTAGCATCATAGACTTCATCTATTCTACATGCCACAGGCTCTCCAGGAAGATTTTTATAAGTTAAGAAATAGTGCATTAGTCTATCTACTTCAGCCTTAGGAAGTTCTGAAATATCTTTGATGTGCCCATAAGACTGGTCGCCTACTAATACAGCTACGATTTTATCATCAGCCTCGCCTTTGTCTATCATTTTAAACCCACCGATTGGCACTGCTTCCAGCAAAATACCTCCAACAGGAACATTGTGGCTGCTCAATACGCAGATATCTAGTGGATCGTGGTCTCCTTCCGTGATGTCTGAAGCACCTCTTTTCACTGCAAGTTCCTTTACTCTCTCATCGCAGTAAGTTCTTGGAACAAAGCCATATAGAGCAGGAATTATATTAGAAAATTTCTGCGGTCTGTCTACTTTTAGATGTCCGCTTTCTTTATCGATTTCATATTTAATAGTATCTGATGGAACTATTTCCACAAAAACATTAACTACATCTGGTGCTTTTTCCCCAGCTGAAATTCCATGCCAAGGATGTGCTTTAAAAGTTGGAATCATTATACTATATTTATTTTTAAATTATTCTACTTATTTCATTTCTAAGGTTTTGGATAGTATCCGAGATATAATCCTCGCCATCCAAATACCCCATCAAAAACAGAGTTTTAAACTCCTGTAAAGAAACATTTGGGCTGTTTTCCAAAGTCTTGTGAAGAAGCTGGAGAACATTATTTTTAGAATTTAAAATATTATTCCAAGAATCTTGGCTGATATAAAGCTGTTGTGAAGCATTATACTCGAATTCTTCCATAATATTTTTTTCCACCAAAAACACAAATTCCACAGCGGCCAATTCCTTGTCAAACTTCTGAACCAAGTTAGAAGGCTTCATTCTCTCCAAAAACAAAGTCATTCTTTCATACGCCTGCAATCTTATCTGTGCATTGGATTTCCCTGAAATAATGCTCAATTCTCTGTTTTTCAACTTAATGAACTGAAACACAAACTGTCTCAGCAATATCACAAAAGGAACTGCCACGATTAAAGCAAAACCATAAGGCAGTAGGTCATCAAAATTGCTCATTTTTTAAAAATCAAAAGTGTGCAAATGTAAGAAATTTTATGAAACCAATACCTCTCCTGTCATTTTTTCAGGAATTTTTATTCCCATAATGTAAAGAATGGTAGGCGCTACATCGCCTAATTTTCCTCTTTTGAGCTGCCATGTTTTGTCTTTATCCATCACAATCAGAGGAACTAAACTAGTGGTATGGTTGGTATTAGGCGAACCATCTTCGTTTATCATATAGTCTGAATTACCATGGTCAGCGAGGATAAGCACCGTGTAGCCGTTTTCATAGGCTGTATTGGCGACATCTCTTATGCATTCATCCACCACTTCGCAGGCTTTTACCACTGCATCGAAAACGCCTGTATGTCCCACCATATCAGGGTTAGCAAAATTTAAGCAAACAAAATCAGCTGTCTGTTTCTGCAATTCTGGAATGATGGCATTACGAATATCAAAAGCTGCCATTTCAGGCTTTAAATCATAAGTTTTCACATCCCTAGGACTTGGGCAGAGTATTCTTTTTTCGTTTTCAAACTCGGTTTCGCGCCCTCCTGAAAAGAAGAATGTCACATGAGGATATTTTTCGGTTTCAGCGATTCTAATCTGGGATTTTCCCTCTCTCTCCAAAACTTCCCCCAAGGTTTCGTGGATGATTTCTTCATTATAGACGATTTTGATATTTTCAAAATCTCTGTCGTAGTTGGTCATTGTCACAAAATAGAGATTCAGTTTTTTCATTCCAAATTCTGGAAAATCCTTCTGTGAAAGAACTTCTGTAAGTTCACGACCTCTGTCCGTACGGAAATTGTAGAAAATAACCACATCGCCTTCCTGAATATTCCCCACAGGATTTTGGTTTTCATCAGTTAAGATAATCGGTTCGATAAATTCATCCAAAACATTATTTTGGTAAGAATTTTCCACCGCTTCCAGCGCATTTTGTGTTTTTACCCCCACTCCATTGACCAAGGCATCGTAGGCTTTTTTTACCCTTTCCCAGCGTTTATCCCTATCCATCGCGAAAAATCGCCCTGTGATAGTCGCCAGTTTTCCTGTGGTTTTGGATAAATACTCCTGAATCTCTTTTACAAAAACTTTCCCTCTGTGCGGGTCGCAGTCACGCCCATCAGTAAAGGCATGAACGAAAACATTTTTCAATCCTAAATCTTTGGCTTCATCCAGAAGAGCCTCTAAATGAGTGATATGCGAATGGACACCGCCATCAGACAACAGCCCAAGGAGATGGACATTTTTATTGTTTTTCTGTGCGTGTAAAAATGCCTCTTGAATAGGTTTTTCTTTACCCAAAGTTCCATTTTTCACAGCTAAATTCAGCCTCGTAAGGTTCTGATAGACAACCCTTCCCGCGCCCAAATTCATGTGTCCTACTTCGGAATTACCGATTTGTCCTTCGGGAAGCCCCACTTCCAAACCTGATGCATGCAGCTGAGTGTGAGGATATTTCTGATAGCAGCTGTCCACAAATGGCGTGTGAGCCTTGGTAATTGCACATACTTCGGGATTTTCAGCCAATCCCCAGCCGTCTAATATTGCGAGTAAAACTTTTTTTGACATTTCTTATAATTTTACTGCTAATTTACGAAAAATTATTGATTTTAGTTTTGTTTTTAATTGGGTAATTCTATGCTTGAAGCTGGTTTTTCATCAGGAAGGTTAATAAATTGATAATAAAGCACTTTGGACAAAAATCTTTCATCTTTTTGGCTTTTAACATAATCAAAACGATAAGTGAAATAAATTTCATCAGGATAATATTCCAAAAGCAGAGAATCATTAAAATCAAATTCATAAACAGCATCAAAATCACTTACTTTCTGAACTTTTATATTGTAAAATGTCCCTATATAACCCCAGTTTACGAAGCTGCAAAGCAAAAGTGTTCCGTAGAAATACCAAATCATTTGGTTAAAAAGATAATAATTGGTTTTTCTATGCTCTATCTTTAAGTAAGTGAATACCAGACCGATAACAGACAAAATGTGAAATGCATAAA
>CAUQQF010000029.1:0-16525 GCA_963520375.1 uncultured Flavobacteriaceae bacterium
AAATGTTCGCAAGAAGCGTAGGAGAAAACGCTGTTCATGGTTCTGACTCTGATGAAAACGCACAGATAGAAGCAGCATTCCACTTCTCAGGAAGAGAAATTTTCTAATTAGAATTAAAAAAGTATAACACGGCTTTTAAAATTTTAAAAGCCGTGTTTTTTTATGATATATTTTTTTTCAGTTCTGCTATTTTTTTTGCTCATATTTTTCTTGTTTTTGATTATATTCTATTTGTGTTAAAACACCATTTTTGTAAAGTTCGTTTAGTTTTTCCAATTCTTTCTTAAGATTATCTATATCTTCCTGAATTATATCGTTTATGGCTTTTTTTCTTAAAGCTTGAGATAAAATTTTAGTTTTTTCAGAATATTCTTTTTCTGTAATAGTTCCATTAGCGTAAGCTTCTTGCAATAATTTAATTTTTTCATCTTTTTTTCAACAATTCAAGGTATTTTTCTTTTTCTTTTTTATTTTCACTTTCTGTAGAAGAAGTAGATTCCAAATTCCAAGCTAAATATATGATAATAATCATCGGTAATAAAAATCTGAGGTAAGAACTCTCATCAGAGTAAGATAAGATAACACAGACAATTATTAATACTGATGGAAATAGAGCGATAGGGAATTCTTCTTTGAAAGAAACTTTTTTCTTAATAGCAGATTTAATGCCGGCTAGAATTGCTGCCCATACGATAATAGAAACTAAAATACCTAATATGTATCCCATAATTTAAATAATTTTTCAGCAAATATAAACAAAAGTTATCAAAAATGATAACTTTAAAAACGGGAATAGTTATCAAATTTGTCAACCATTATAATTTATAGTTGTTCAGATTGGATAAATTATCACTTCAGATAAAAATAGGTAGACGCATAAAGGAACTTCGCGAGAGCAAAAATATTTCGCAGGTGGATTTGGCGTATGCTTGTGATTTTGAAAAATCCAATATGAGCAGGATAGAAGCAGGGAAAACCTGCCCGAATATCTACACACTTTATAAAATAGCCCAGCATTTGGAAGTAAATTTATCTGAGTTTGTTTCGTTTTTAGTTGAAAAATGATTTAGCTGAAACTAAAAAAAGCTGTGTAATATTACACAGCTTTTTATTTATGTAAGTAAATATTAAAAATCAAGGTAAAAAGAATTGATATCAAAGAAATAGCTGACTGTGGTTCCGTCTGGTTTTTGCACTTTTAGTTCGTCATAGTAGGATTTTCCTTCGTTTATCAATGCTTGGCTTATAACCTTGCAGCCTTCGCAGTTTTCTCTGATGTATTGGTATTCTTCTGGTACACTTTTTACTTTTATGGGATTGGAAATAGAAAGACCCAGCTCTCCTTTTTTATTGTCTTTTTGGGAAGGTACGGCTGAGCAAGAAAGCACGGCAAAATAAACTAAAAAAGCAAATAAAAATTTTAGATTTTTCATAATAATTAAATTTTTTTAAATCGAAACAAATTTACATTTATTTCTTTATTTTTTAAGGTCAAAACAAGATTTTTTTAAATAATTAATGAATTTAATTTTTTAAAACTTATTTTTGTGATTATTTTATTTTTATGATAAAGAGTATTCCCATAGAGCGGATTTTATTTTTGGATATCGAAACGGTTCCTCAAGTTGGAAACTGGAACGAAGTCTCTGAAGAAGAAAAAAATCTTTGGGATAAGAAAACTCTGCGGCAACGCGGGGAAGATGTTTCGGCGGCGGATTTCTATCAGGATAGGGCAGGAATTATGGCGGAATTTGGTAAAATCATCTGTATTTCTGTGGGAATGCTTGAAAAAGATAATCGTTTGAAAATCAAATCTTTCTATGGTGATAATGAGAAAAAACTGCTGGAAGATTTTGGAGAGATTTTCAACAGCCCTAGACTGCAAAATATAATCCTCTGCGCCCATAACGGCAAGGAATTTGATTTTCCGTGGATTGCCCGAAGGATGCTTGTCAATGGTTTTCAGCCGCCTGTTCCGTTCCAGACTTTTGGGAAAAAACCTTGGGAAATTTCGCATTTGGATACTATGGAACTTTGGAAATTCGGCGATTGGAAAAGTTTTATTTCTTTAGAACTCATGGCGCATATCTTTGGCGTTCCTACACCAAAGGATGATATAGACGGCTCTATGGTGGCAGAAATTTATTATAGAGAAAAGGATTTGCAGAGAATAGTGGAATATTGTGAAAAAGATGTTTTAACTTTGGCGAATGTTTTCCGAAAAATGAGGCAGGAAGATTTATTGACGAAATCCGAATAATTAGAGAAAAAGAGAAATTATATGAAATTAACAGATGAACAAATCGCTTCGCTAGGAGAGGAGGTTATAAGGGTGCTAAAAACCATCTACGACCCAGAAATCCCTGTGGATATATACGAGCTGGGGCTGATTTATGATGTGCAGATAAGTGACGAGGGCGAAGCAAAAGTGCTGATGACCCTTACTACGCCCAATTGTCCCGTAGCGGAGAGTCTTCCGATGGAGGTGGAAGAGAAAGTGGGTGAAGTAGAAGGAATTACAAAATCCAAGGTGGAGATAACTTTCGAGCCAGAATGGGAAAAGGACATGATGAGCGAAGAAGCTAAATTTGAATTAGGATTATTATAAAAAACACTGAAAATCAGTGTTTTTTCTTTTGTGTTAATTTCGTTAAGAAATGCGCTTGTTTTTTAACCTTTTTTAACAAAGCTTGTTTTTTGCTCTATTTTAGGAGGGTAGCGGTTTAGTTTTGGTTTAAAATATCAAAGAAAAAACATCACAGGACGAAAAAAATATGAAGATTCTATAAATGGGTATAAATTTGCCTCAACTAATTCAAAAATAAAACTATTTGACATGAAACGACTTATTTTTTTTGGTTTGATGACTTTTACACTTGGAGCTTCATTTGACAAAGAAAAAGGAGTGAAAACGAGCACAGCTTCATATTACCATGATAAATTTAATGGTAGAAAAACAGCAAGTGGTGAGATTTTTGACAATAAAAAACTAACAGCTGCAAATAAAACCCTTCCATTTGGGACTAAAGTAAAGATTACCAATTTGAAGAATGAGAAAAGCGTAATCGTAAGGGTGAATGACAGAGGGCCTTTTTCTAAGAAAAGAGCTTTTGACCTTAGTAAGGCAGCATTTAGTAAGATAGCAGACCTCAGAAGTGGCGTAGTTTCTATAAGCTATGAGGTTGTGGAATAAGATAATTGTACACTTTTAATTTTTAATCTGTTTTATTATTTTAAACACACACTTTCTATTTTGGGAAAGTGTGTGTTTAATTTGTATTTTAATGATTGATATTTTCTAGTTTTTCGGGTGTGTGTTTGTATTTGAAAACTATCATAAACATAATCGTTACAGCAAGGGCATAGTAAGCAAAAATCGCCCAAGCACTATACCAGCCGTTCATCTTTGTGACAGGGTCTATGTCGGAGAAAATCTGATAGTGATTTACAATCTCTCCAGCTACAAGCATCCCGATAGTAGAGCCGAAACCATTGGTCATCATCATGAAAACTCCTTGCGCAGATGAGCGGATATTGGGATCAGTTTCTTGGTCTACGAATAGCGAACCTGATACATTGAAGAAATCAAAGGCAACACCATAAACAATCATGGAAAGGATAAACATCCAAACTCCGCTGCCTGGGTCACCCACAGCGAACAGCCCGAATCTTAGGAACCATGAGAACATAGCCATAAGCATCACTTTCTTTATTCCAAATCTCTTTAAACAGAAAGGAATCAGTAAGATACAGAGTGTTTCTGAAACTTGCGAAAGTGATATCAAGGCATTGGCATTATTAGCGCCCCAAGAATCTGCATACTGCGGAATGTCCTTGAAACTTGTAATGAAAGGGTTGGCGTAGCCATTGGTAATTTGTAGGGAAATCCCTAGTAACATTGAAAATACAAAGAAAATCGCCATTTTTTTGTCCTTAAATAGAGCAAAAGCCTTCAGCCCAAGGGCATCGGATAGCGTTTGTTTTTCATCGGATTTATTGGTAGGGCAGTGCGGCAAAGTGAAAGAATAAGCAAACAGCACAATTCCCAAGAAAGCCGATACAAAAAACTGAGCATAGGTGTTTTGGAAGCTCACAAATCCTTGTGAATTAGAAAAATTAAGAGTGAAACTACCGTTTTCAAATCCAGCAAAATTCACAAAAAGCATCGCAATGATGAAACCTATCGTCCCAAAAGTTCTGATGGGTGGGAAGGTTTTAATAGTATCAAAATTATTATTGATTAAAGCAGAATAAGCTACCGAATTAGAGAGAGCAATGGTCGGCATGTAGAACATTACACTCAGAGAATACAAGCTAAAAAGAGTAGTGAAGTCCGTGCTGTCGCTATGCTGCATTCCATAATATCCCGCCGCTCCTAAGAAAATAGCAGCGATGAGGTGGGAAATTCCCAAAAGTTTTTGTGCAGGAATCCAGCGGTCTGCGATAATCCCCATAATGGCAGGCATCAGAATGGATACAAAGCCCTGCATAGCATAAAAAAGCCCAATCTGCTGTCCAAGTCCGATAGAACCTAAATAATTTCCCATAGAAGTAAGGTAGGCTCCCCAAACTGCAAACTGGAGGAAACTTAGAATGATAAGTCTGATTTTAATGTTCATTTCTTTGGTTTATTCTATATTATGATTTCTATTTTTTATTTCTTCTTGAATTTTTAGAGCGAGGTCAAAATCCTCATTTTTTACGGCTTCATCCAGCTCTTCTTGTAGTTCCTGAATACTTTTCACAGGTTCTGTGATGACATCTGGATATGTTTCTTCCATTTCATCATCATCTTCCTGTAGATTTAGTAAAATTCCTGCTTCATCCAATACCTCCTGAGTGGTGTATACAGGCGCATCAAACCTTATAGCCATCGCTACTGCATCAGATGTTCTAGAGTCTAGGGTGATACTATCCCCGATGAGTCTATTGGTAAAATTGATATTAGAAAAAAATACCCCGTCTACTATCTTATAAATCACAACGGATTCTATGATATAGCGGGTGTCTTCTATAAATCTTGCAAATAAATCATGAGTAAGCGGTCTAGTAAGCTTAAAATCTTTTTCTAGTCCCATAGAGATAGACTGAGCCTCGAAATTACCGATTACGATGGGCAGTTTTATTCCTGTTTCTGGCTCTTCCAGTAATAGAGCATAGGCACCAGACTGAGTCTGGCTGTATGAAATACCTCGGATAAATAGTTTTTTATAATCCATAGCCACAAAGATATTACTTTTGTAGAAAAAATGAAACTTCAAGAAAAAAATCCCACAAAAATCTTTTAGATTCTTGTAGGATTTTAATCAAATATAAGTTTAAAAATTATGTTTTAAGGCATGGTGAAACCTCTTCTAGTGGCTCTTCCGTATTCATCGAGATAAACCACAGAAACAGTTCCCTTGTAATTTTTCAGTAGATTTTCTATATCTTTCTGAGAATTAACTGGTTTTCCATTTATTTCCATGATGATATAGTTGTCCACGATACCTATTTTTGAGAGTTCTCCACCATCTACGATGTTTCTAGCGATGACACCGCTGCTCAGTCCGTAGCTTACTTTTACTCGGTCACTTAGGCTTTCGAACTCACCTCCTAATTTTTCAGTTACGCTGAGGTCAGCTTTACTTCGTAGAGAAGTGTTTCCTTTTTGGTCTTTTAGAGCTGCAGTAGTTTTGTGCTCTTTTCCGCCTCTTATGTAGGTTACAGAAACTTTATCCCCAGGTCTCTTGCTGCCAATAGCCAGAGAAAGGTCGGAGAATCCATCGATGTTTACATTGTCTATTTTAGTGATGATATCTCCAGTTTTGATTCCTGCATCTTCTGCACCACTGTTTTTAGCAACATCTGTTACATAGATACCTTTTCCAGATTTTAGGCTGGTTTTATTTCTTTGGTTGTATGTTTTAACTTGTAAATCATTAGACAAATCTAAAGACCCAACTCCCAAGAATCCTCTCTGAACGAGACCAAATTTCTTGATATCTTCTACTACTTTTTTAGCCAAATTAGCAGGAACAGCAAATCCATATCCTTCGTAATACCCAGAAGATGAAGAGATTGCGGAGTTTATCCCAATCAAGTCACCGTTTAGGTTTACTAATGCTCCTCCACTGTTTCCTTTGTTGATGGCAGCATCAGTCTGGATAAAACTTTCTATCGGTGTTCTACTCTGCTGGCTGAGAAGGTCTATATTTCTGCCTTTTGCAGAGACAATTCCCGCTGTAACGGTAGAGTTAAGCCCCAATGGATTTCCCACGGCAAGAACCCATTGTCCCACCTCAACTAAATCTGAGTTGGCAAAGTTAAGATAAGGAAGTCCCTTGTCTTCTATTTTTAGTAGTGCGATGTCTGTACTTGGGTCAGTTCCGATGAGCGTCGCAGTGTAAGTTTTCTTGTTGCTTAGAACTACTTCCAGTTTGCTAGCTCCTGCTACCACATGGTTATTCGATATGATGTATCCATCAGGCGAAATGATAACTCCCGAACCCAGCCCAGAAGGAAGGTCTTTTGGTGCTTCTTGTCTTTGGCTTCTATTATTTCTGAATCCTTCTCCGAAGAAAAATTCAAAAATATCCTGATCCATAGATCTTCCAGAGGAAGGCGTATTGTTTTGGTAATTTCTTATCGTAACCACTGCAGGCACGGTCGTTTTAGAAGCTTTTACGAAGTTGTCAGAAGATGAGCCGTTCAGTCCTGCTGGGATGGCGTTTTTCCCAGAAGTAGAGAAATAAGAAAAATCGGTGTTGTTTTGTTCTTCATTAAAATAGTTAATTGCTCCAAAGGTCGTCACCCCAGAAAGTATTCCTACTAATGCAAAAGGAGCAAGTTTTTTCAATTGGTTTTTCATATAAATGTTGTATTTACTTTGATTTTGTTGATACAAATTTAATGCAAAAACAATCTTGTTTCATTGGTTTTAACTAAGTTTAACAAGAATTATAAGATTTTTAAAATGGAAACTGTCAATTGGCTGGGAATAGTGGTTATTGTGTCTGGGAATTTTTAGTTTATCTTTGTTTCAAGGAAAGAAATTAAGAAATGCAACAGAAAAAAATCATGTTCAAAATCCAAAACGCTCATCAAAAAATCATTTTCTCTATTCATGGGCACCGAGAAAGGAAGGACAATTTTGAAGATTGGCTGAAAGTAGAAGTGAAGGTGAAAGATGATTTAGAAGGAAAATATTATACACGAGTAAGTGAGTGTATGCTTTTTTCTGAAGTGCTGGGTCTTTTAGAATGGTTTGAGCAGATTTCAGCTGATAAAGAGAAATCCACAGAAATTGATTTTATAGAGCCTGAATTAGCCTTTGAATATCAAAATAAAAAACTTACAGTGCTGCTATGCTATGATATAGCGCCTGTTTCCTATGATGAAGAGCCATATCAGCTCACTTTTTCTTTGGATGATAAAACTCTTGCAATGATTATAAAGGAACTTGGTGAGGCTGTGGCTTCTTTTAAAAAGGAATAATTATGAAAAAACACGAGTTGTGAGTCCGTGTTTGTATTGTAATTCGTTAAGAAAGAAGCCTAATAAGCGTTTGACGATGATGGTTTCTGAGTAACTTACATGCAGGCTATGGCTTGTTAATATTAGCAATTTTCCTTGTTTGTTTGATTGCGTAATCAGTCGCAATTGAAGTTAATTCTGAAGCTTTCAAAGTGATTTTTCCTTCGACATGCTTTGATAAAGTCTCTGCCAGTTTTTTATATTCCTGTTTTGTAAATATATTCCTTGAAGATTTTGAGTATTCATCGAATATTTTCAAAGAATTACTCAGGTCTTCTTTCCAAATGTTATTTATTTCTGTGCTTATAAAAACTGCAAAAGCCTTCATTGTATGTTCTCTTGGAGCGAGGCTGGATATGTGCATAGCCTCTTCAAAAAAGTCAGGCTCTTGCATGAAAAAATCTAGGTATAGAGAGATAGTCAGTAGATTTGCTACATACTTTATTCTTTTATCCTCATCGTTTTTAAAGGACTTTAAAAAATTAAAACAAAACCATTTACAATTTTCATCCTTTGACAATCCACCGAACTCTCCAATTGCATTGATGCAGGTTTCCAAAATTTTTTTATCACTTTTATGAAATGTTGCAAACTGAGCTACATGCTCTAGAAAAAGTATATTATCTGAATATAATGCTGATGATTGGCGAAATTTCAAAGCGATATTTAGAATTATTTTTGCTGTTTCAAGAGGATTTTCATCGATTTTTTCTGTCAGAAACACATTTAATTCATCATACTTTTCTTTATTTTCTAAATCTTTTCTACAAAATTTCATACTATAATTTCTAAGATTTGTTTTACTTCGTATTTCATTCCTGCTGACACCATTTTTTAGCTTGTCTATATAAAAGTTTAACTTACAGAAGAATCGCTTAAAAATGCTGACCAATCATCATCCTCATTGTCATAGCCTATAATTTTTTCTTTGTATTTGCTCCCAAAAATATATTCTCTTACAAAAGTATCAAAATCAACCTCTATGCCCTCAATCCCTTCATAGACATCGGCAGGAAATATCACGCATTGGGAATGTTTATCAAGGAAAATCGGCTCGTATAAAAGCTGCCCTATTTCATACCAAGAAGGCTGTTCGGCAGGAATGCGATATTGGTTTTCCAACAGCTCCTCTACGCTCCACAGAATGATATCGCCAAAAGACCCGCCATTACAAAGCTTTAAAAAAGCACTATGCACAGGGGCTATGTATTGTGACACCTTTTGTGGAATACTTTCAGCACCTTCGGGGATTTCGCCTATAAGTACGGCATCGGGTAATGAGGCTAAGCGATTTCTGTAATGGGTAATGATAGTTTCTAAGGTCATTTTCAATCAATTATTCTAACCAAATAGTTGGGCATATTTCGGCATCATTAAAATTCTCACCGTCAAAGTATAAGGCGATAAATGAGTGTCCCAAGAATATATCATTATTATCAAAGAAAATTTCTACATCCTCACTGTAAAACAAGAAACTTCGCAAACTAAGGGCTTCTATAAATTGTTCTTTAGTAAGCTCAGGTTTGTCTTCATCATCCTTGTCATCATCGCCAAAACGCCAGTTGTCATTGTAGAGTTCTAAATATTTCTCAGCAATACATTCTTTTGCTTTTGGAGATAGGGAGTCTATCTCACTGAAAAAGGTGTTCATCTGCTGTTCTATCTTTTCAGTGTCGCCTTCATCTTCAAGAATGATTTCCACCCTTAATTCTTCTCCATTGATAACCACCGTCCCATCATAAGAAGTAGGATCATCAGTGTGCTGTGTAAAATCTTTAATTTTATATTGTTTCATAAGAACTTGATTTTAATTTGGTTTAAATCTGCAGGGACACGATATTGGTTTTCCAACAGCTCCTCTACGCTCCACAGAATGATATCGCCAAAAGACCCGCCATTACAAAGCTTTAAAAAAGCACTATGCACAGGGGCTATGTATTGTGACACCTTTTGTGGAATACTTTCAGCACCTTCGGGGATTTCGCCTATAAGTACGGCATCGGGTAATGAGGCTAAGCGATTTCTGTAATGGGTAATGATAGTTTCTAAGGTCATTTTCAATCAATTATTCTAACCAAACATTTGGGCATCATTGAAATTCTCACCATCAAAATCTGAAGCGATAAGTGAGTGTCCTAAGAACATATCGTTGTCATCAAAGAAGACTTCTACATCCTCGCTGTAAAACAAGAGACTTCGCAAGCTAAGGGCTTCCATAAATTCTTCTTTAGTAAGCTCAGGTTTATCGGGATCATCTTCGTCATCATCACCAAAACGCCAGTTGTCATTGTAGAGGTCTAAAAATTCATTAGCAATACATTCTTTTGCTTTTGGAGATAGGGTGTCTATCTCACTGAAAAAGGTGTTCATCAGTTGCTCTATCTTTTCAGTTTCGCCTTCATCCTCTAGGATGATGCTCACACCTAATTCTTTTCCGCCAACAACCACCGTCCCATCATAAGAAGTAGGATCATCAGTGTGCTGTGTAAAATCTTTAATTTTATATTGTTTCATAAGAACTTGATTTTAATTTTGTTTAAAAAGGTTTAATACCAAAGAAAAAGTGGAAATAATAAAAATAATATTGATTTCAATACATTTATGTTGTAATACAAAGATATAAAAATCAATGAATTAATAATGAAAAATAACTCAGACTAGTAGTGTGGGCTTTTTCAATCGGTTTGTATGGGAGCAATATCATACCCTAAAAGCTCCAAGAAAAGAAGTCCGTTTAGTGGCGGGATTTTGTTGTCTCCTTTCCAGCCTTGCTCCTCTCCCCAGTCAATAAGTTTTGGGATATATTTGGGCTCGTTGAGGTTTATGATTTCTTTGGTTTGTGTGTTTTTGTTCAGTAAACTGATATTACCATTGAGAGGCTGTCCCATGTATTTATCCTCAATGGTGATGAAATTGATACATAAAGGCGTGTTTTTTTCTCCTTCCAAAAAGATACGCACAGAGAGCAGAGAGGTGCTGTCTTTTTTCGTGTTGTAGACTGTATTTATTCTGTACAAATACTCTTTTTCTTTATGAATCAATTTGCGCAATTTCTGTTTCATGTTTGTTCCTTTTTAGTTCATAAAATTCAAACGATGATAATTAGTTTATTGTCTCTATAACCTTTTGAATGAAATTCAATACGAAGTCGCTGTTTTTGAGTTCATAGCTTAGATTTATAGGAGCAATATTTCCTCTCATCAGTTCCCAATTTTGGTCACGAGTTATGACCTCATCTGTAGAAGTGATGGTTACTATCCCGTTTTGTATAGTGATATTTTGAAGTTCATAGAGTCGCCATTCTTCTTCGCGAGCATCTCTAAAGAATGTTTTTTCAAACAAAATCTTTGTATCGGCAACTTCATTGCGACTTTGTAATTTGTTCTCTTCATTGATTCCCATAGTAAACACACTAAAGCCACCGCCTTCTTCAGCAGAGGGAATTATGTGCCCTTCATTGTCATATTGAGTAGTTCTTAGCTCAAATAATTTACCTTTTTCTGTTCCCAATGTAATTGTGCTCCAGTGCTTTTCTCGCCTGTTTAAGAGGATTTGTTGGGTGTGAAGATCGTAAACAGCTTTAATCCAGACCTTATCTGATGGATATTGAGCCAAGAATTGAAAGCGTTCTATTCTCCATTTTGAAAGTACTTCAAAGGATAATTCACTATAATCCACATTTACTTGCACATTGTAAAGAGGTAGAGGATAGGTGTCTCCATAAGGATTTTCATCATAGAAATATTGGTGTGTTTTAGGGTCGTATTCCAGACATACAAAATTGTCTTCCTCATTTCCTAATACTACTGAAAAACAATCAAAATCATCTATTTCTACGCTGCAATTATGCAGTGCAATTACTGTAGGTGCCGGTATTTCAAAACCATACGCCAAAGCCGCATCACGGATGAAGTTAGAAAGTTCTATCGTATAACCATTGTAAAGAAACCCCCAAAGATATTCAGGCATTTCTTCTTCCTCGGGATCGTTGAAGGTGGAGAGTTGCTCACAAATGGTTTGTATGGCTTCTGCAAGGTAAGTTTGCTTATCAGGAGCTTGGTCATATTTTTCTAATTGTGTAAGGAAAGCCTCCAAATGTGTGTTACAATCGGTTATATTTTCTTCTGTATAGTAGCGGTCTTCTGTTGCGGTAGCCAATAGTTCAGCACGCATTTGTGCGATGATTTGGTCTTTTTGAGTAATGAATCTGGTCATATCTGTTATTTTATGGTTGTTTGAAATAATTGGTAACCTACATATTTTTTTAAATCAGGATAAACATTCCGATAGAAAAGATCCCAATAACTGGCAATACGGCTCTCTATACGCTTTTGATAGAGAGAATTTTCACGAAAGAAATCCCTTAATTTATCACGAGTATCATTAGGAAGTTCGTGATGAAGCATTTCTAATATTTCTATCACATAATCCCCAAAAAGTTTGGCGATAAAGGGCAAAGCAAAATCTTCTTTCACCTCCAATACTTTTCTTAAGTAATATTCTCTTAAATGACCGTTGCAATGACACAAATACAAGCAATTAAGCATTTGTTCTTGAACTAAAGTCAGACTTTGGGTATTGTATTCCCCAAAATAGACTCTTTGAGGTGACTCCAAAAATTCCCCTTTGAGGCAAATAGTTTCAGTTCCTATAGTTTTGAAGTCCTTAGGGTCATTTTGCTGTAGAAAATCTGCTATTTTAGTAGCTTCTTTATGCAAATAAGAGGGAAAAGCCTTTTGTATCATCTTTTATTGTTAAAACTTGAGAGTTGCTCACAAATGGTTTGTATAGCTTCTGCGAGGTAAGTCTGTTTATCTGTGGCTTGGTCAGCTTTTTCTAATTTAGCCAAGAAAGCCTCCAAATGTGTGTTACAGTCAGTTATATTTTCTTCTGTATAGTAGCGGTCTTCCTCAATGGTTGCTGAGAGTTCTGCACGCATTTGCGCGATGATTTGGTCTTTTTGAGTAATGAGTGATGTCATTTTTTATTTTTAATATCAAACAAAGATACTAATTAACAGATGAGAAAATTTAAATTGTTTTCAAGAATTTAAATTTCATATTTACGCTCGTGAAAGTATTCATAAGTACTGGCTTCTAATTCGCCACAATCAGAAATAAGATTGCCTTCTTCATCGTATATTTTGTAAGTCTGCTGGGTGTCGCCTATGGAGCTTTCACCATCTAATCCTAATAAAATGCTGTAAAACACATCTGTCAAAAGCGTGTCTATCACTATTTTTAGCTGTTCTTGCTGAGTATTACTGAGTGACATTTCTTTTATTTTAGCATTTACAGCGCTGGGGTATTGGGACTGCTCTTCAAAGCAGGATTTTAGAAAATTTAGTTTTTCGATATAAAAATTCTTTGCAAATTCATCTGAGGTCATAATCTTATCATTTAAACGATTCCTTTTTCAACTCTGGACAAAGTCTGCCTTGTACAGCCTTGCGTATTTGGGTAAATTGTTCAGGGGCTAACTTTAAGATGGCATAGAGCAGCTTCCTGTGAAAAGAATAATGATGATTATACTCCATATAAGGCAGGGAGAGACTGAAAGCCTTCTGTAAAGTAGCTACATTCGAGGCATTGCCATAGGATTCAATCATATCCACAAGATCTTCGTGACTGTGATGCCAATCTTCCAAAAGCAAGTTTTCATACTGGGACAACAACTTTTTATCTTCACCCAATGCTCCTGCAAGAATGATAGCACACTCTATACGGCTAGCATTTTTATGAGTAATGGCATCATTTAGATAAGTTTTGAGCAAATCTATAAGAGTAGAACCTTCAAGCATTTGTTCTATATAATAAGGAAGGTGATTGACTTGAATTTCATTGTCCAAAAGGCGATCGGTAAGGGCATCAAGTTCGCTAAAATTATACATAGTAATCTGTTTATGAGTTAAGTAAAACTCTCTGGCATTGTCATTCACCTGAATTTTCAAAATACAAATTAGGACTCAATTATCTTATGGCTTCTATGATATTATCCACTTTTAGTTTTTCGAGGATATTCTGTCTGTGGCGGTTTACGGTATGTACGCTGATATTCAGTTTTTTGGATATTTCTTTGCTTAACATCCCTTCTTTGGCAAGGGCGAGAACTTCTCTCTCTCGCGGAGTGAGTAGGGTGTCGGCGGCGCTTTCAATTGCGAAAGGCACTATCTCATCAGTGAGACAATTTTTTACCTGAAAACGCACAGAAGTGTTTGCCGATTGTTCAGGAGCGAGGTCTATGATACCCATTGCTAGGAAATTATCATCTCTGAATGCCAATATACGCATTTGGTAAATCATTCGTACATATTTCCCTTTTTCCAATACTCTCAGCTCATAGATGTATTTGTAAGTCAGTTTTTCCTCCTCAGGGAGTGTATCCAAAAGTTCCCATACTTTTTTATCAATTCTTTTTACCACCTCTAAATCATCGGGATGTACTAATTTCTCAATATCAAGCTCTTGAGGTGCATCTATATATTCGGTTACATAATAGTAATGCCCGAATCTATCTGACAGAAAAACCGCGAAACTTCCTGCTTGTTCCAAGATTTTCATATAGGGAAGGTGTTCCTGTGCGATTTCCTCTATGCTTTTATCAGTTTTCATCTTTAAAAATGGTTATTATTCAGTATTGGAGAAGGATACTTGTTGAAATAATTTTACACCAAAATTATATAAATATTTTTAAAGATGAAAAATCAAACGCGAACAATTCGGAATTTATGTATTTTTATTCTCATAGCCCTCAGTTGTGGCTGGCTGGGCGTATGGATAGATTCTCTTACGGGAGAAACAACAGGCGATTTCAGCGATACCAGCAATGGCACTAGCGGAATGGGTATTTTTATAGCTGCTCCTGTGGTGGCTTGGATAGTTTTGCGCGCTTTTATGGGCGATGGTTGGCGTGATGCAGGATTGCGTCCACTTATCAAGAAAAACCTGCATTGGTATGGTGTGGCTACTCTTATTTATCCTGTGGTGATTGCCCTTACCCTGCTTATAGGAGAGCTTTTTGGGTGGTTGAAAGTTCAAATCCGTTGGGCAGACTACCTCGGTGGTTTTGGTATTTTTGTATTGGCGGAATTTATAAAGAATTTCTTTGAAGAATCGTCTTGGCGAGGGTATCTTACGGCTCGTTTGCTCAGTTTGAAGATTAAAGATGTGTGGCTCTATCTCATCGTGGGAGTAGTGTGGTGCTCGTGGCATTGGCCTTATTTCTTTTATTTTCTAAAGCCAGAACAGCTATTTGCAGTTTTTCCTTATGACAAGGTGACTTTCTGTATAATGGCATTGGTGTGTTGCACTTCGTGGACAGTGATGTATACCGAACTTTTCCGCCTTACAAAGTCGATATGGGCTGGGGTGTGGATGCATGCCATAGAGGATGCCACTATCAACAGCCTGATATATGATAAACATATCCTTATAGAAATAGGGAAAGAAATTCTCATTTCGCCCGTTTCAGGGATTATTCCTTGTCTGTTGTATCTTGGCGTTGGTTTATGGCTGAGAAGAATTAGAATCAATACTCAGCAAGTTAATGATGAATCAAATTTTTAGTTCTTTCAAAATAAAATGAAGCATGAATTTAAAGGAAAAAAAGACAATGCAAAATTATTAAAACTGAATAACAAAAAGCATTATCTTTGCGCCCTTTAAAAATATCAAAAGATGAAGAAAAGATTTTTGATAGCGGTTCTTTTTACGCTCTTTTTAGGAGGCTTTGCAGTGGCTCAAACTCAAGAAGAAAACCCAACACTTGTTCAGCTCCAATCCGAAAATGAGAAATTGGAAAAGAAACTCGCTAAAACAATCAAACTGAAGAAAGAAGCCAAAGAATTTTTAGAAAAAAAGTATAAAGATGCTTGGTTTTCTTCTGATGAAAATATCAGTAAAAAGCAAAGAAAATTGGCTAAAATAATTCTGCGAGGCGCCAAACGCCAAGAAAGAAAACTCAAAAGAGAATTAAAAACCCTTCACAAACAAATAGAAAAAGCGAAGAGCCAAGAATCATGACAAAAAAGTCCCTGAATTTGTGTGGTGCAAGTTCAGGGTTTTGCTATTCAAAAACTTAAAGTATTTATTTTCTTTTTTTAGAACTTTTTGCTCTGCTGTTAAATTCGAGACAAAGTTCCAACCAAAAAACGAAATCTTCTTTCGTTTTAAATCCGCATTCTTCCACATAGCAATAGCCCTTGAGCTCTTTTCCTCTCATTATTACGGGAAGAAAACCCAGTCGTTCGGCTATTTCTTCTGTCCGCTCAGGGTCAAATCTGCACATCAGAACATCTTCGCCTATGTTGATGCACATCTTGTCATTCACCAAGAAAGCCAAACCACCAAACATCGTTTTTTCTTCCACTGTAATATTAGGAATTTCGGCTAAATATTCGCGGACTCTATTTGCAAGTGTTATACTATAAGCCATATGTTAAATTTTTGAGCTAAAATAGTTTAGAGCTACTACAGTTCCCAAATGTCTCGATTCGTGCATATTGTTTACATACATTGCATCTTCTATAGTGTCTATACAAAATAAACCTACCTTAACCGTCGGAAACTCATTGAATAGCCTTGTTTGATAATCTTCTTGTAATTGATTTACTGTACTAAGTAACAATTCCTTTACTTGGTAGATTTCTCCCTTTGAAGGTGCAATCTTTTGAGGAAAGGTACCACGATTGTATTTCTCTAAAAAATCAGTGCTGATTAGCAGTTTATTTCCACTGAGTTGATAACATAAGAATTGCTGTACAGCAATACAATGTGCTATATTCCAAAAGATATTATTAGAAAAACCTATTGGGATATAACCTAATTGTTCAGGAGTAAGATTATCTAAGTAAGTCAATAGGTTTTTGCGAATGGATAAAAGAAAATCAAAGTGTTTTGTTTTTGTCATTTTTAAATACTTTTTAAAATTCGGGGGCAAAAATATGACTAATACACAAAAAAAATCTTGCCATAAGACAAGATTTTTACATTTCTTTCCTGATACGACTCAG
>CAUQQF010000030.1:0-14566 GCA_963520375.1 uncultured Flavobacteriaceae bacterium
GAAAAAGAGGTTTTTGCGTTTTTAATGGGTTGGGGTTTTGGAATCTTCATTGAATACTTGTTAAGAGATTTTTTGGTGAAAAAATAGACTTAAAATGAATAAAATTTTAATTTTGTAAGAAAACGAAAAGAAATTATAAGTGAGAGATAAATAGTCTTAGGAAAAGGGAAAATTTATTTGTAATTCCAAATCGGATTTGAATATGAAAAAATTAGTATTATTATTTGTTGGAGTGTTGTTGTGTAATTCTTGTTTTTTGATACCACAAGGGCGTATAACGAATGGAATGTGCAGACCGAAGCATCCGAAGTTTAAATTACTTAAAATACCCTTTAAAGAAACGGATAAATTGACTTATAATAAAGTTTATATTAATCAATATTTGGTGGGGTTTGGTATAGGTTTTTATCCTGATGGGAGATTAATGTATTTCTATTCCAAAGATGGATACGCGCTGAAAGAGTCCGATGTTGAAAATAAAAAATGGGAAAATGCAAGGAACATCGGCTATTGGAGGACAGAGGGGAATAAGATAAAAATAGAGTATTTTGTATGCTCCCAGCAGGGAACTTATTTTAGGGAAAAAGGAGAAATAAAAGGCGATACTCTTGTTTTTTATGAAAATTTCTATCATCCTTTTTATAAGGAAGTTCGTGAAAGATATTATGTTTTGTCTGATATGTCATTTGAGTGAATATGCAGTAACTATTGTAAAAGTGTTGCTGAAGTTTCTCCGAAGACTTAAATCGATACTTTAGAGAAAAGCAAATTTATTTGTAATTCAAAAGTGAATTAAAGTATGAAAAAATTGGCATTATTATTTGTTGGTGCGTTATTATGTAATTCTTGTTTTTTTATGCATAAAGGAACATGGGAAAACGGAATGTGCAGACCAAAGCGTTCAAATTTTAAACTGCTCGAAACTCCATTTAAAGAAACAAATAAACTTGTATTTGGTAAGACTTATTTGGGAAAGTCGATTACATCTTTTGCTCTTAAATTTTACTCGGATGGAAGACTGATTTTCTTTACCTCTCGAGATGGTTTTACGATAAAACCAAGCGATACCTTTAATAAAAACTGGGAAAACGCTCCTAACATTGGTTACTGGCGAGTAGAAGACAATAAAATAAAGATAGAATATTTTTTATGTGGTGATAGTGGTTTTTATAAAAGAGAGCAGGGAGAAATAAAAGGTGATAGTATAGTTTTTTATCAGACATTATTTTCTCCTATTAAGGGAAAGGTTGTTCGTGAGACATATTATGTTTTGTCTGATATGTCATTTGAGTGAATATGTAGTGACTATTATAAAGCGTTGCTTGATTTGAGAAGATAAATTTAAAATCTAGCCTAAATTTTATTCGATTCTTGATAGAAAAATATTTATCTTTGAAAATAAGTTTTATGTAATGGATTTTGAGATTGATAATTTGGATGGCTGGAAAGAAGTTATAAAAAGCATTCTTCCACAATTGAAGCACAATATTTTGCTGTTAAAAGGTAATTTGGGCGCAGGGAAAACCACTTTTACCAAATACCTTTTGGAGGAAATGGGTAGTGCAGATGGTGTGGATTCTCCCACTTATTCCATTGTGAATGAATACAATACTCCAAGAGGAAAGGTTTTTCACTTTGACCTTTATAGAATGAAAAGCGTGGAAGAAATCCAAGACATTGGGATAGAGGAGTATATAGACAACGGATTTTTGTCCATTATAGAGTGGCCAGAGATTTATGAAGAGGAACTCTACGATATCCCATACCACGAGATGAAAATAGAAAATACAGGAAGCACAAGAAAAATTTCTTTTTCATCAAAAAATGATTGACAGCAATAAATAGTTTTAAAAATATCCCATGAACAGTAGTGTTTTTACTCCTTTTACCGAGAAAGAGCTGGTGCCACAAGAGGAAAGGCTGGAAGTGATAAAGAAAGGCGGAATCATGACCATAGGTGTTCCGAAAGAGTCCTCTCTGAATGAAAATAGAGTGCCGATAACTCCTGATGCTGTGCAGGTTTTGACGCAATATGGGTATAAACTCATGATAGAGTCTGATGCGGGCAAAAAGGCATTTTTCAGTGATTTGGAGTATTCTGAAGCAGGAGCTTTTATTGTGGATAAAGCTAAGGCTTTTGAGCAGGATTTGGTACTGAAAGTAAGTGCGCCTTCTTTGGAGGAAATAGAATTATTAAAGCCTAATTCGTATATAATCAGCGCATTACAGATTAATCTTAGAGAAAAAGAGTATTTCAAAAAACTTTCTGAAAAGAAAATCAATGCCATAGCTTACGAGTTCATAGAAGATGAAAATAAAGAGCAGATGCTGGTAAAGCTGATAGGTGAGATAGCAGGTGGAATGTCAGTGCTTTGTGCATCGGAGATGCTTGCCGTTTCGAAAGGGCTTATGCTGGGCGGAATTACAGGAGTGCGCCCTGTGGAAGTGGTGGTTTTGGGAGCGGATATCGTGGGAGAATATGCGGTAAGAGCAGCGATAGGGCTGGGTGCCACAGTGAGGGTTTTTGATAATTCTCTATCCAAACTTAGAAATATCCAAAATTCCATAGGCAGCCGAATTTCCACCTCGATGATAGACCCAAAGGAACTGACCAAAAGCCTCCGAAGAGCAGATGTGCTGATAGGAAGCATTCCGAGAATAAATATGCCGCCTATCGTGACAGAAAAAATGGTAACGCTGATGAAACAGGGAAGCGTCATCGTAGATTTGACTATAGATACAGGAAAATGTGTGGAAACTACGGAAGTTACTGATTTTGAGAAGCCTTATGTGGAAAAACATGGAGTTCTGCATTCTGGACTACCGAATTTGACTTCCAAAATTCCAAGAACCACCAGCAAAGCCATTAGTAATTTCTTTTTGAGTTATCTTCTGAAAATCAATGAAGAAGGCGGTTTAGAAAATGTATTAAAATTAGGAAACGACTGCAGACAGGGATTTTATATGTACAAAGGCCGCCATACCAAACAGCTGGTTTGTGATAAATTTGGACTTAAATTTAATGATATCAATCTACTCTTGTTATAAAATAAAAATCGGTCTTTTTGGAGACCGATTTTGCATTATATTTTCATAATGTCTGCTTCTTTTACTTTCAGGTGTTCATCAGAATTTTTGACATATTTATCAGTCAATTCCTGAATTTTACTTTCCGTATCTTTGATAACATCCTCAGAAACTCCTTCTAATTTTTTAAGGTCTTTCATCGCTTCTTGTCTTGCGTTACGGATGGTTACTTTTGTCTGTTCAGCTTCTGCTTTGGCTTGTTTTGCTAATTCTTTTCTTCTTTCTTCCGTTAGCGGCGGTACATTTAGAATGATATTTTCACCGTTATTAGAAGGCGCAAAACCAAGGTTAGAAACGATAATTGCTTTTTCTATCGCTCCTATGGCGTTTTTGTCCCAAGGCTGGATAGAGATGGTCATGGCATCAGGAATAGAGACATTGGCAACCTGTGAAAGCGGTGTCATCGCTCCGTAATATTCCACCATTACATCTTGTACCATAGCTGTAGAAGCTCTACCAGCTCTGATTTTTTGGAAAGCGTGATCCAAATGTTTTATCGCTGCATCCATTTCTTGTTTAGCAGATGCTATGATAAGTTCTAATTCTTCCATTGTATATTGAAAATTTGATAAATTACACATTTAGTTTACGATAGTTCCTATATCTTCTCCTTCTACTATTTTTAGGAGATTATTCTCTTTATTCATATCAAAGACAATGATAGGGAGATTGTTCTCTTGACTTAGAGTAAAAGCCGTCATATCCATTACTTTAAGGTTTTTCTCAATAACTTCATTGAATGATAAGCTATTGAATTTCATAGCATTGTCGTTTTTCTCTGGGTCGCTGTCGTAGATACCATCTACTCGGGTTCCTTTTAGAATCACATCAGCACCTATTTCTATGGCTCTGAGCGTAGCAGCTGTATCCGTAGTGAAATATGGGTTGCCTGTTCCTGCTCCGAAGATGACCACTCTTCCTTTTTCTAAGTGTCTTACGGCTCTTCTCTTGATGAAAGGTTCTGCTATTTTGTCCATTTCTATGGCTGTCTGAAGTCTGGTTTTCAGACCGATATCCTCCAAAGCGCCTTGTAGAGCCATTCCATTGATTATCGTAGCGAGCATTCCCATGTAGTCGCCCTGAACTCTATCCATTCCCTTAGCCGCTCCAGAAACTCCTCGGAAGATGTTTCCGCCGCCGATTACTATGGCAACTTCGCAGCCTTTGTCCACTACTTTTTTGATTTCTTGGGAATATTCATTAAGCTTCTCAGTATCAATACCGTATTGTTTGTCTCCCATAAGGGCTTCTCCGCTTAATTTTAGTAGAATTCGTTTGTATTTCATTGTTTTATAATGTTTTAATTTTTATGGTTGATAAAGATTCAGTCTTTAAAGCATCCAAAAATTCATGCAAATATAAACAAATCAGAAAGAAAATAATAGAATATTTTGGATTATGAGATAATAAAATTTAATTTTGGCTTTATGAATAAGAAAGGTTTGGTTATAGCCATTGATGGATTTTCATCCACAGGAAAAAGTTCTATTTCTAAAGTAGTAGCGGATACTTTGGGACTTATCCATATCGATACAGGTGGCATGTATAGGGCAATTACGCTTTTTGGACTGAGAAATTTCAAAGATGAAAAACAAGAGATAGATTTGTCTAAACTGCTTCAGAATTTGAATGAAATTTCATTAGAATTTAGAGAAAATAGCGGAAAATTAGAAATTTATCTAAATGGAGAAAATGTAAGTAAGGAAATCCGTACCACGGAAGTCTCTGATAATGTTAGTTTTATAGCAAAACAGCCCGAAGTGAGGGAGCGTTTGGTCGTTTTACAAAGGAATATTGCAGAAAAACAAGGCGTGATTATGGATGGCAGGGATATAGGAACGGTGGTTCTGCCCAATGCTGACTATAAATTTTTCCTTACTGCAAGTGCAGATGAACGCGCAAGGAGAAGATTTTTGGAGTTACAAAGCCTTGGTATAGAGACTACTATAGAAGAAGTGAAACAAAATCTCATAGAAAGAGACCGAATAGACAGCGAAAGAGAGATTTCTCCTCTGAAACAGGCTGAAGATGCGATACTTATAGACAATACAAACCTAAATAAAGAAGAAACCATAGATTTGATTTTATCATACATTAAGAAATAATTAACAGAAAATAATTGTTTGTTTGGTATATTTATTGTATCTTTACCTAAGTAATAGCAAAGGGCTATTCAGAGATAAATATTAACATTTAAAAAATTTACTAAAATGTCAAGAGAAAGAAATTCAGGTATTGTGCTAGGTATATTAGCAGGTGCAGCAATAGGTTCATTACTAGGTGTATTATTTGCTCCAGAAAAAGGAGTAGAAACTAGAAGAAAATTAAGAAGAAAAGCTGAAGATTTGAGAGATGAGGCTTTGGATCATTATGAACACCTTAGAGATGAGGCTCTAGAGCGCTATGAGAACATTTCTGGAAAAGTAAAACAAGGAGCAGAGAAAGTAGTAGCTGATGTGAAAGAAAGCTATGAAAACTATAAAAAAAATAGTTAGTCTCCAAAAGACACAGAAATTTAATAGTAAGATGATTTAAAAGAGGGGATTTATAAAAGTCCCCTTTTAGTTTTCAAAAGAGAAAGGAAGATGATAGGCTTGTTTAAAAATTATATAGAAAAAAGAATCAGTCTTTTAAAACTAGAAACGACAGAAACTTCTGTCAAGGTGCTTAGTATGGCGGTATATATTCTGCTGATGGTCACTTTGGGGATTTGTTTCTTTGCGTTTTTCTGTCTGGGGCTGGGACTTGTGATTGGTAGTTTGCTGGGAAATTATGCTTATGGGATGCTTATCATGGCGAGCATATTTTTGGTAGGTTTGTTGGTGGTTTTTTCTCAGAAGAAAAATATCATAGAAAATCTGAAAGAGCGTTTGGTGAACATTATTTACAATGAAGAATAAGATGGGAAAAATAAAGAATTTTCAAGATTTAAAAAATCAAAAAGAAGAACTCAAAACAGAAATTAAAGAAATAGAATCAGTGTTGAGTTTTGAAAACCCAAGAAAAACCTTAGGGGTGATTACTAATGGAGTTACAGAGAAATATTTAGGCGGAATGATGGATTCTGGTTTAGTTCAAAATGCTTCTTTTTTGGCGAATAAATTTTTGCTTCCCTCTTTGGAGGCAGGTTCTGCTAAACTACTTACCAATGCACTCTTAAAAAGGGTAAGACCTTCCATGAAAAAGACATTGATAGGACTAGGGGTAGCTGTCCTGACTCCTATTATCATTATGCAGATTAAAAAAAGACTGGATAATTTCCAGCAGAGAGAAACAGCAAAAAGTTTAAGCAAATTGATATAAATACTGAAAAAAAACATCCATTTTGGGTGTTTTTTAATTATCATAAATCAATGCAAACCCTATACAAGAGGTTTTATCTTTGTTCCATTAAAAATTAAGATAATGGAAAATTATAAAACACCAGAACAGACAAAGATAGGGCATGTTCATTTAAAAGTATCTAATTTGGATAAGGCGTTGAGTTTTTATCGAGATTTATTAGGGCTGGAAGTAACTCAGTATTTTGGAGAAGATGCAGTGTTTTTATCCGCAGGGGGATATCACCATCATATAGCATTGAACACTTGGTATTCTAAAGATGCACCAAAAGCAAGTCCAAATACCGTGGGGCTGTATCATGTTGCATTTCTTTATCCTACAAGGAGAGATTTAGCATTGATTGTCAAAAGATTGAAGGATAATGGTTATCCAATTATTGGAGGAACAGATCATGGGGTTTCTGAGGCGATATACCTTACAGATCCTGATGGGAATGGGGTAGAACTCTATTGGGACAGACCAAAAGAACAATGGCCGAGGGCAGAAAGTGGCAACCTTATGATGTATAATGGATTCTTGGATATAGAAATGTTATTAAAAGAAATCTAATAAAATGAGTGAAAAAATAAAAGGCTGTTTTGATAATACAGCCCTTTATTGTTTAATTACTTGAATGATTTTCTGTGTGTTGTTACTCAGCACATACCTCATTAGATATTTCCCTTGTTTCAGCCTATCTACTCTTATTTCTGAGTAGTTAGCATTGATTTGGACATCTGCAACTACATTTCCCAAAATGGAATAAAATGTAGCAGATTTTATCTTTACATTAGGGTCAGAAGTTTTTAGATATAAAAAATCCTTCGCAGGGTTCGGATAGGCAATAAGTTCCTTATCATTCGCTGTTTGTGATGATTTTCCCATCTGAAAACTCTGAGCCTCCATCTGCCCAAAACCTATAATACTGAAAAAAAACAAAAATAAAAATTTCCTCATACTTCCAAAATCAATTTTTTATTCCTACAAAAATAATCAAAAAATACTAAAAACAAAAAATAATTAAAAATAAATTTCAACTATAAATTTACAAAAACCATTCCAAAAATAAGATGTATTAAATTAAAAATATTACTTTTGTTTTATGATTTTACAAGGAGACAATTTGATAAAAGAATACGGCCCTAAAAAAGTAGTAAAAGGGGTAAGTTTGGAAGTGAAAAAAGGCGAAATAGTGGGGCTTCTCGGCCCGAATGGAGCTGGGAAAACTACCACTTTCTACATGATAGTAGGGCTGGTAAAGCCTACTTCTGGCAAGATAACTCTGGATGGGAAGGATATCACGCAGGATGCGATGTATAAAAGGGCGCAGAAAGGCGTGGGATATCTGGCGCAGGAGGCTTCTATTTTTAGAAAATTGTCAGTAGAAGATAATATTTTATCGGTTTTACAATTGACCAATAAGTCTGCAAGTGAGCAAAAAAATAGACTGGAAGAGCTTTTGGATGAGTTTTCCTTGCAGCATGTGCGTAGAAATAGAGGAGACCTGCTCTCCGGTGGGGAGAGAAGAAGAACGGAAATCGCCCGATGTCTGGCAACAGATCCAGATTTTATCCTTTTGGATGAGCCTTTTGCGGGGGTAGACCCTATTGCGGTGGAGGATATTCAGAAAATCATCCGTTCCCTTGTAAAAAAGGATATAGGGGTGCTTATTACCGACCACAATGTCCAACAGACCCTTGCTATTACTAATAAAACATACATCATGTTTGAAGGGAAAATCTTGAAAGAGGGTATTCCAGAAGATTTGGCGAATGACCCGCAGGTAAGACAGGCGTACCTTGGAGAGAATTTCCGTTTTGAAAAAATCTAACGAAAAAATCAATATGAAAATACTTACTTCCCCAGCTAAATTGATGAAAGTTGGGGTTTCTTCCGAATTTATCAAACCTACAGAGCCTCAGTTTATAGAGGATTCGGCTTTTATTCAGTCTTATTTAAAGGAAAAAACGCCTAATTTCTTGGCGGAACTTATGGAGCTTTCACCAAAATTAGCTGATGAAAACTGGGAAAGAAACCAAAACTGGAAAAAAAATCCATCCGAAAACGAGTCTGCACCAGCCTTGTTGGCTTTTATAGGCGAGGTTTATCGTGGGTTGGATGCGCCGAGTTTGGATAAAAAAGCGATTGATTACTTGCAGGAGCATTACAGAATGCTTTCGGGGCTGTATGGACTGCTGAAGCCTTCTGATCGCATTATGCTGTATCGACTGGAAATGGGACGAAAATTTCAGTTTGATAAGTATAAAAATCTATACGAATTTTGGTCGGACAAGATTACGGAACAGCTTAATTTTGAGCTAAATGAAGGCGAACTTCTGCTCAATTTAGCAAGTAATGAATATTTTAAAGTGGTAAATCGTAAAAAGCTTCATGCCCAAGTGGTTGATTTTGATTTCTATGAAATGAAAACAGGGAAGCCTAAAACCATAGTGGTTTATACAAAACACGCCAGAGGGCTGGTGGTGCGCTTCTGTGCAGAAAATAATGTTCGTTCCTTGGAAGAGCTGAAAGCCTTTGGTGAAGAGGGATATCTGCTAAATGATGAACTTTCCACGGATAATAAACTCGTTTTTATGAGGTAGGATTTTGTAAATGCTTATTTTATTAATATATTACAGAGACAAAAATGTATATTTTTGTCTCTATTTTTTATACTCAATTGAGGAAACTACTCTCCAATACAGCTGTCAATCGCTTTATCTACGCGTTCATCCAAATCCTTGGGAGGATTATCCATAGATATATCAATGATTTCATCATTGCTGAGGCTCTCATTAAGCTTGTTCATAGCACATTCGCAATATTCTCTCGCCTCACTTTCTTTTAATCCAGAATTTTCGATACAAGATTTCACGCCTTCTTCTATAAAGGTTTTGCGGAGGCCGTCGCTGTATGCATTTTTTATTTTTTCTGTTGCTTTTTGAGCTGAATCACTGCTGCATGCACCTAAAATAAACATCGCAGATAAAATGAAGATAGGTTTTTTCATAGGGATATAATTTAGAAACAAATTTAATGAAATATTTTTAATTCTGATAATCAGTGGTTTAATTTATTTTACTTTAAAATTTAACTACTTTGTATTGCATAATACTTGATTGTTCGTATATTTGCAATGTAAAATAAGATGAACACCAATCATTAACTATATAAAAAACAAAAGATGAATATCGAAAACACGAAAGCACAGATGAGAAAAGGAATACTGGAATTTTGTATTCTGAGCCTCATCAAGAGAAGAGAGATGTATGTTTTGGATTTGATGGAGGAGCTGAAAAAAGCCGATATGGAAGTAGTAGAAGGAACGCTCTATCCACTACTGACAAGGCTAAAAAATGCAGAAATCCTCTCTTACCGCTGGGAAGAATCCACAGGAGGGCCGCCCAGAAAGTATTATAAACTCACGGAGAAAGGGGTACTTTTCATAGCGGAGTTAGACAAAACATGGAGCCAATTAATAGAATCAGTAACTCAAATCACAAAAAATCAATAACATGAACAAGACAATATCTATCTCATTAGCAGGGTTTTCCTTCATCATAGAAGAGCAAGCCTACGAGAAACTAAACGCTTATTTACAAGCGCTTCGGAATTCTTTGGAAAAAGATGAAGCCGATGAAGTGATGTATGATATAGAAATCAGGATTGCAGAAATTTTCAGAGAAAATCTTGATAAAAGAGAGGTGGTGAATAGTGATGATGTGGAGAAAGTCATCGCCCAGTTAGGAACTCCAGAGGCCATAGAAGGGCAAAATGAAGAAGATGCAGGGAAGGAAACTTCCCAAGAAAAGACAAGAAAAGAACTTTTCCGAGATATGAAAAGGGGCAAGATAGCAGGTGTCTGTGCGGGATTGGCTCAGTATTTCGGGATGGACATTTCGCTCATGAGGATTATTTGGATTCTGGTGTTTATTTTCACTGTGGGCTTTGTTTCTGTGGTAGCCTATGTCATTCTGTGGATAGTGCTTCCAGAGGCAGAAACAGCATCAGATTTTTTGAAAATGCAGGGAAAACCTATCAATTTTGACAGCCTTAAAGAAGCAGGACAGAGGGTAAGTTCTTTTTACAATGAGAATAAATCAGAAATAGCCAAAACAGGAGCTGATATCTGGAAAGTTGTCCGAATTGTTTTAGGCTGTGTAATGGTTATTATTGCTGTTAAGCTTTTGATATCTTTATTTTTATCACTTTTGGTTCTTTTAGGAGGTTGGGATTTTCAGTTTTTGGGAATGTATGAGGATTTGGATGAGTTCAATTTTATTTTTGACTTAAATGACGAAACAAGGTATGTCTTCGTGGCAATTGTAATCTTCGCAATTTTAATTCCTATAGTTGTTTTTACAGAATTGAGTATCATATTGTTTTCGCCTAAAACAAAAGTAAAATATTGGAGTTTTTCAGTAGGATTTCTTACTATTTGTTTATTAGTTTTAGGTATTTATTTTGGTTTCTTAGTATCAAAAAAACAACTGATTTACAGCGGAAACAATGTTCAGGAAGAACGAATTTCTATCAATACCCAGTCGAATGTCCTTACCCTTGATTTGAAGCGGGTAGAGATTCCGCAGAACTTTAGAGCCTATGGAGATGATATTTTTTCGGATAAGAAAAAAATCTATAAAGAAGATTATCCAGATGTCTATATTACAAGAAGAAATGATGTAAAACAGCCGTATATCATGATTAGAAAAAAAGCCGATGGCTATAATATCCCTATCGGTCTGAGTGTTCCTGTGGAAGTTTCTGGTAATGCAGTATTGCTGCCGAACTATATAAGTTATTCCTATGACCAAAGATTTAGGGATTATGATGTGGACTATGAACTGGTCATTCCTGAAACCATGGAAATCAAGGATTTAAGTGGCGGTAGGCTGGATATTCATGGAGAAGAGCACGGATTTTATAGAGATGAAAGGGGATATCAGCCAGAGCCGCAGGTGGAATCAGACACCGTATCAACGGGTAGAAAATATTAACTAAACTAGATTTCAAAGTATTTTTAAATAATGTTTTGCGGAGATGCAGAACATTATTTTTTAACATCAATGAAAATATAAAGCGTGCATAATGCTTTTTGAAAAAATAATGTAAATTTGCTCCTTTAACTTTTAATCATGAGAAAAATAATAGGATCATTACTGCTGAAGCTTCTAGGCTGGAAGGTAGTACTGGAAGGAGATTTGGAGAATCTGAACCGCTGTGTGCTCATTGTGGCACCGCATACGGACAATATTGAATACCTTTTGGGGAATTTAGTTTATTGGAAATACAAAAAACCGCTGAGAGTCATCATAAAAGACACTCATACCAAGGCTTGGTATGGCTTCATTGTCAAGGCGTTAGGTGGGATAGGAATTAATCGTTCCCAGAGGAATAATCTTGTACAATTTGTCACTGATTTGTTTAAAAAGGAGGATTTTAGTTTGGTGATTTGCCCAGAAGGAACGCGTTCCCGAGTGGAAAAATGGAAACTTGGATTTTACCATATGGCTCTGGGTGCGAGGGTTCCGATAGTTTTTGGGGGGGCAGATTTTAAAACTAAAAAAATTCACATCGGGAGAAAAATCAGCGTGGAAGACTTGGAAAGTCGCTCTTTTGAAAGCATAATGGACGAAATTCAGGACTATTACAAGGATTTTACACCGAAATATCCAGAAAAGTGGAATCCAAAAATTTATTAAAAATTCTTGAAAAATTTTGCAGATAGTTAAAAAAAACATACATTTGCACAATATGTTATAAAAATAAAAAGTGAAAAGAATAGTTTATACATTTTGCACAGCAGTATGTGTCTTATTTACAGCAGTATCTTGTTCTAGATCAAATGATTCTGGGGTAGATGATTTGGGAGGTGGAATTACAAATAATAATTTCTCTAATGAGGTTACTAGAGTAGCCCCCTTAGACCTTATCCAGAAAATGGCTGCTGGTGGAGCAACTATCCATGGAGGTACCAATCCTCCTAGAGTAGAAGGATTTTTTAGAACAGGAGGGATGTTACAACTCAGACATTCTACTCTTGGAGCTCAAGATCCTTTAATAAATAAAATTCATGATGGATTTTACTATAAATTCTATCAACAGAATGGCGCTAAGTTAAAAATGAATTATCAAAACTTTAATAGGGGCTATGGAGCAAGAGGCGTGGATGCTGTTATCTCAGGAGAAGGAAATAAGTTTACGATTTTCTTCATAAATAAACAGATGGATTTGACTACCATCTCAGGAGAAATTTTTGTGAATGATATAGGAGAATTATCAATAAGTAATTTCCAACAAGCGGTTATCAACAAATATGAAGATAGTTACTCTCCTGTAGGAACTGTACGCGTTTTTAAAAGTGAAACAGGCTATGCAGATAGTACCAGAGAATTTTAATTAGCAAAATTGTTAATTATTTATCACCACTTTTTTCTTGTCTAATTAAAAAATTGTTTAACCTTAAAATAAAATATAGAAGAAATGAAATATATCAAGTTACATATTATCATAGAATTACCTTTATACAAGGTAACGCTTCGTGGCATATTAGCTTGATGTAGCATTACTCTCTATCATACAACAAAAATCCCGAAGCGATAGCTTTGGGATTTTTGTTTATCTTTTATTTTCTACAAAAATCCCAAGTAAATTAATTAGTTAGTTATCAATGTTTAGTCATTAACGATTAATCATTAAATTTAAAATATTAATTGAATGGGAAAAACCAATCCATATATTGAAGAAGTACGCCTGCGCAGTAGCCGTACTCGAAAACGCGTTGCTAAAACCGATTATGAGAAATATCTTCGTGAATGCTGTGATCGCCATGCTGAACTAGAAAAGCAGAAACGAACCATGCCGCTTGTACCACTTGAAAAACCATATCAAAAGGGCTATGTACGCTTTTTTGTGGTTCGTGATGATGTAAAACGCAGTAAACTAGGAGATTTTTTTGAGAATCTTTTGGCTAAAATCAATACTTATCAATACGCTGATAATCGCAAGTTCCAAAATAAGAAAAAACGCAGAGGTAAGCGCATCTATCTTCCTATAAAACAGGAATTATTATCATTTAGACTATGGGAGTGGGTGGATGCGATAGAAAAGGGCAAACTGGTAGCAGAAGAATGTAAATATTTTATGAAAGTGGAGCGTTATAATTCTGTTTGTAAGCGTTTTGAAATTTATTATGAATTTGCTGAACCTTGGCGTTTTATGTTGAGAGTTAGACCTAATATCATTACGCATTACCGCCCAATAAACCTTGAAATAGAGCATGAGTTGGCTGAACTGGATAAGGTTTTGAATGATTATAAAAACTGGGGAATTATTCAAAAAAAGGTGTTTTGTAATGGTTATACATGGAATCGCTATCAGAAAAAATGGGAAACTAAAGCAAAGTATAAACGCACTCCTCTAAAGGAAATTACAGAATTTAGAGCCAATGCTTCTGCTCTGGAAATAGCAGAAATGCTATTGGATAGTGAACATTATTAAAAAGAAATTATAAAATGGAAAAAATAATACAAATAACATCAGGAAAAGGACCTTTAGAATGCCAATGGGTAGTAGCCAAAGTGCTGAAAACATTTTTGCAAGAGGCTGCCCAAGCAGGCATCGACTATAACATTCTCAGCCGTGAGGAAGGCGATGCCAATCTCACTGTAAAATCGGTTACCCTGCAACTCAAAGGCAAGGAGTTAGCATCGTTTTTGAAAAGTTGGCTCGGCACCGTGTGCTGGGTAGGCAAGAGCACCTTTCGCAAGTTTCACCAGCGCAGCAATTGGTATATAGGCGTTTTTGAACTCGACCAACTGCAACGCCAGACTTTCTCAGAGCGCGATGTACAGTTCCAAACCACTCGCTCGCAAGGCAATGGCGGACAGAATGTGAACAAGGTAAATTCGGCAGTGCGCGCCACCCACCTGCCTACGGGTATCAGCGTATTGGCACAGGATTCGCGTTCGCAACTGGACAATAAGAAACTCGCCCTTGCCCGCCTTAAAGAAAAACTCGCCGAAATGGAGCTTCAGCAACTCGCCGAGCAAGCACAGAGTCATTGGAGTAACCACACTCAAGTGCAACGTGGCAACCCTGTACGCACTTTCAAAGGTACCGATTTCAAAAGCACTTATGTAGAAAAGAGCTATAAGAA
>CAUQQF010000031.1:0-13537 GCA_963520375.1 uncultured Flavobacteriaceae bacterium
CGATGGGACAAATACTGGCAGTAGATTTTGGTAAAAAGCGTTGTGGTCTGGCTGCAACAGATGATTTACGCATAATAGCCAGTGGTTTGGATACTGTGGAAACTACTGCTTTGATGGAGTTTTTGAGAAATTATTTCGGTGAAAATTCTGTGGATGAGGTGGTTATAGGGCTTCCTACGGATTTGAAAGGGAATATGTCCGAAGTGGAGCAGGATATTCAGAAGTTTATAGAAGAATTTAAGAATGAATTTCCAGAGGTATCGGTGGTGCGGTTTGATGAGAGATTTACTTCTAAAATAGCTTCGTATTTCATTAGCCAAAGCGGCAAAAATAAGAAGCAGAGACAAGAAAAAGGATTGATAGATAAGGTAAGCGCTACGCTTATTTTACAACAATATTTAGAACAAAAACTATGATTTTACCTATTAGAGCTTATGGAGACCCTGTTCTTCGTAAGAAATGTAAAGATATTACGCCGGACTATCCAGAGCTGAAAACATTGATAGACAATATGTTTGAGACAATGTATGACGCTCATGGAATAGGTCTTGCAGCACCGCAGATAGGCTTGGATATCAGGCTTTTTGTGATTGATATCCGCCCATTGGCAGAGGATGAAGATTATTTGGATATTGCAGATAAGCTGAAGGATTTTAAGAAAGTTTTTATCAATGCTATGATATTAGAGGAAAGCGGAAAGGAATGGAAATTCAATGAAGGATGCCTCAGCATACCAGATGTCCGCGAGGATGTTTCGCGAAAAGAAACGATTTTGATAGAATATTTGGATGAAAATTTCGTTAAACATACAGAAACTTTCTCTGACATGAGAGCGAGAGTTATCCAGCATGAATACGACCATATAGAGGGAATTTTGTTCACGGATAAACTTAGTGTTTTAAAGAAAAAAATAATCAAAGGAAAGCTTAATAAAATCAGCGAAGGAAATGTAAATGTAGGCTATAAAATGCGATTTCCGAAGTAATTAAAGAATAGAAAATATAATAATAATTTAGAATATGCAATTAGAAAAAATTATTTCAATTTCTGGAAAACCAGGGTTGTTTAAGTTGATTTCTCAACTGAGAAATGGGTTTATTATAGAAGATGTGACTACACAGAAAAAAATAAGTATTTCTAACACCAGCCAAGTGAGTCTTTTGGATAACATATCTATGTATACCTTTGATAATGAGGTTCCTCTTTTTGATGTGTTTGAAAATATAGCAAAAAAAGAAGACTACAAAGCTACTATTTCTCACAAAGCTTCTCCAGAGGAGTTGAGAAGTTTCATGGCGGAAGTGCTTCCAAATTATGATGTTGAGAGAGTTTATGATTCAGATATTAAAAAACTGGCTCAGTGGTATAACATCCTTCAAAAAGCAGGATATATCACTCCGAACAGCTTTGTAAAAGCAGAGCAACCAGCAGAATAGTCATCAGTAAATGTTTGATTAGTATAAATAAGCCTTTATTCTATTTTTTCGGAATAAAGGTTTTTTTGTCTATAATTTTAAGTTAAATTTGAGGAAAAATTCACAGAAATGCATACAAAAACAGAAAAAAAGGAAGCTTTTGGGAGATTACTAGATATCATGGATGAATTGAGGGAAAAATGCCCATGGGACAGAAAGCAGACGATGCAGAGCCTACGGCATTTCACGCTGGAAGAAAGCTATGAGCTGTCTGATGCCCTGCTGGAAGAGGATATGGATGAAATCAAAAAAGAGCTGGGAGATGTCCTGCTGCATTTGGTTTTTTATGCGAAAATAGGCTCGGAGAAGGGGGAGTTTGATATTGTGGATGTTATCAATTCTCTTTGTGAAAAGCTGATTTACCGCCATCCGCATATTTATGGAGATGCCAAAGTGGAGGATGCAGAAACGGTGAAACAAAATTGGGAAAAATTAAAACTAAAAGAAGGGAATGAATCTGTGCTTTCGGGTGTTCCGAAGGGGCTCCCATCTATGATAAAGGCGTATAGAATACAAGACAAAGTGAGAGGCGTGGGATTTGATTTTCCTAATGAAGCAGAGGCGTGGAAAAAAGTAGAGGAGGAGTTGTCAGAATTTCATGCAGAGACCGATAAGGAGAAAAAAGAAATGGAGCTGGGCGATGTTTTCTTTTCATTGATAAATTATTCCAGAATTATAGGCCTAAATCCTGATAGTGCTTTGGAAAAAACAAATCTGAAATTTATTTCTCGTTTTCAAGAAATGGAAAAAATCGCCCAAGAGAGAAAATTGGTTTTATCTGAAATGAGTCTGGAACAGATGGATGAACTCTGGGATGAGGCGAAGAAAAACACTAAATAACAGAGCGAAAAATATGCTCCAAAGTGACTTCTTCATCTGTGTCACAATCAGTTAAATAATGATTGTGTTTAGCTAAAATTGATTTTAAAGCTGAAAAAATATTTTTAGAAAAACTATTTATAGCAATGTAAATAGTTTTTTTCTTGTCTGTATAAAATCTGGCATCGTATGGAATGCTATCTATTGATTTGGGTTTTTTCCAATCGATGTAATCCGTTGTAGAAGAGGAAAATAATTCACAATTTTTCAAATCTTTTACAACTGAACTCACAGATTCTTCTGAGTCTAAATTTATAGAATACTCCCAGCCCATAGGATTATTCCTGATATTTGTTTGCTTGGATTTTCCTGTTTTTTTCTTCTCTTTGGTTAAAAATAACTTCTATAATTTTCCCTCCAACCCAAGAAAAAGGAAATATCGTAAGGAATATTCCGATCTGATAAAAAGTAGGGTGGTACCCGAAAAAAACGATATCCAAAACAGCTAAAAAAAGCAGAATAAAACCAATCAAGATGGCATAGGCTACTTTGGCTTTTTTCACGATGAGGGCGGTAGTGATACCTCCGATGGTGGATGCTACTCCCATAGAAATCAATAATGCTACGAAAAACCAGCTATTTCCACGCATGTCCTCCAATAGTCTGCTCCATTTTTCAAAGGGTGTGAAGCTAGGATAAGTTATCCATTCGGAGTTGATTCTCAGACCGATAGTGATGATAAGCATGGCGACACCAAGTCCCAGCAGCACAGCAAAAGTATTTCTCAAAAAACTCATAACTAAATTTTGGTGTGGGCTATCATGGAAATTTCTACACTTACTCCTTTGGGAAGGGCGGCTACCTGTATGGTTTCTCTGGCAGGGTAATCATCATCACTGAAATATGAAGAGTAGATATCATTTACCAAAGGAAAATTTTTCATATCTGTAAGGAAAATACTCGTTTTTACAACATTAGAAAAATCCAGCCCAGCTCTGTGGAGAATGGCTTTTAGGTTTTTCATCACTTGGTGGGTTTCTTCCTCTATTCCCTCTACAAGATTACCATTTTCTGGATTGATAGGAATCTGTCCAGAAATATAAAGTATGCCATCCACTAAAACAGCCTGTGAATAAGCTCCAATAGCAAGAGGAGCATCCTGAGTAGAAATTACCTTTTTCATACTTGCAAAGATACAAAATTCTTCTCTTTTTAGAAAGAACTTGTGGATTGTGGGAAGCTCTGAGTTTTGTATTTTAAAGCATCTCTTAGGATATTGGCTTTTATCCCGATGAAGAAATCATACACCTTGTACTGTCCGATAGGCACCCAGTTGAAAGTAATCGTAAAACTCCTTTGGTCTCGTGCAAAGCCTAATCTAGAGTACGAGAAAGCTTTATTAACCAAGTCATAATGGGCGCTTCCTGTGATGTTCCAATAAGGTGTAAGTTTTATAGAACCATTCAGCCCGATGGATGCTGTGCGGTCTCCATATCTCTTTGCAGAGTTGTTATAGGAATAGTTCGCGGTGATGCTCATCGTCCAGTCTTGGTCAAAACGAGCGTAGTTATCATCATCAAAATGGTAGGCTTCCATCATGGCGTAGCCTTTTTTGTGATATGTTTTTTTCTCTTTGTTTTTTGGTTTTAAAATTTCGTGGAGGGATAGATTTGCTCCTAAATTAAAATATTGTAGTCTGAAATTCCCAATTTTGTCAAGCCTTGTTCCTATTTCAGAACCTGGCGTAAATGCTATTTTATAAGGGTCAAACGATGCATTGTAATTCAGGCTCAGTTTATTGTTAAAGAACGAATTCTGAGCATTGATATTGATATACGACCACTTAAAGGTAGGTGCAGCGGCATTGTAGCTGAAATTTACTCCAATGTTTTCAAAAAGTTTTATTTTCGATACTCCTGTAGAATCTTTCTTTGAAAGAACTTTCATTTCAATATTATTATTAAAATTAAAAGTAACTGATTTTGAAAGACCTGCACTAGGAGAGCCATAGACTCCGTTTTCAAAAATAGAGTACGAAATAGGATTTCCCGTAGCATCTATGTATTTTTGATAATATCCCCAGCTTTCACTGCTGAAATCAGGATTGTAGGAAAAACCAATGCTCGGCGTGAAGACATGTCTTACCGCTTGGATTTTGCTGTTTTTTCCGAATTTTAGCATTCCGTAGAGAGTAGTCTGCACGGATGCACTTGTATTAAAGGTGCTAAATCCAGTGATGCTCTTTACATCCGTGGTTTCTACGGCGTTGGTAGCAGAGTTGTAGTTTTTTCTAATGGTTTTATTTGTCAAAACATTATCTGTGGATGCAGATAGTGACAGGTTAAAATATCGCAAAAATGTAGTGGTGGTGCTGAATGTAGATACATTTCTAGCTCCGTATTTCATTTTGTCCCACATGGTTTTTGTGAACATTTCGTTTTGCTGTGCATTGACTTCGTTTCTGAAATCAAATTTAGTATTTACCGTGATGTTCTCTATCAGCCCTTTTCTTACGCCATCTTTAGCTTTGAATAGATAAAACTGGTTCACACTCGCAGTGAGGGATGGAAGCCTTAGGTTAGTCAGTCCAGTAGAAAAATTCTGCGAATAGGTAAGGTTTCCAGTAAGTGTTACAGGTAGATTTAAAAATCTTTTAGTAAGTGTAATGGACGAGTTTTGCTGAGCATTTAGCACATCTTGATTGAATATATAAGAGTTGTTGATGTTATTATTATAAAATCGGCTACTTACAATATCCACAGAAGCGGATAGTTGCAGGAAAGGATTGGCTTTCACATCTTGCTGATGAGACCAGTATATTCTGTAAGTGCTTGATTTTGAATAAGAATCAAGTCCTTTTATTCCTCGTATGGTGGTTCCTATATCACCACGGAAAGTACCGCTGTATTTATAGTTTTTCTTGTAATTCACCTCTGGGCGGATGTTCCAGCTTCCTTTGGTGTAGTAGTCAGTGAGTATTTTTAGGTCAAAATGTTTCCCCAAAGGCTGGTAATATCCTAAACCATTCAGATAAAATCCTACATCAGCCCTTTCCCCAAAACTAGGAATGATGAGCCCCGCACTTCTTTTCTCAGTGAAAGGAAGAATGGCGAATGGAAGAGCCAAAGGCGTGGGAACCTGCTCTATGTAAAGCTGAATAGGCCCTGTAACCACTTTCCCTGAATTTTTTCCTTTGACAAGTTTTAGGATAGGAGCAGAGAGGTGGTAATCAGGAAGGGTATCTTTTTTAGCTCTGAAAAGTTCATCAGTTGTAAAGAAACCTCTCCTCATGTAGAATACAGAGTCGTTTACTTTCTTGGTTTTTTCAGCTACGATAGCCCCTTCGTTTTCCTCTGTTCTAGCGTTGTAGGCTATGGCTTGTTTGGTTTTATAGTTGTAGCTTACCTCATTGTATTCATATTTTTTACCGCCCTGTGTGGCCACGGCAGGTTTGGTTATTTTTCCCGAAGAATCCACCATTCCCCTTGCAAAAATAGTTCCTCCTTCCCAGTCTATACTGATGTAGTCAGCCTCTATCTGCATGTCCTGATAGTTTATCTGGGCGTTTTTGTTAAGGAAAGTCATTTTTTTCTCAACATCAAAACGGCTGTTTTCTGCTTTGCTGAGCAATATGTCTTCTAATTGTTCGTTTACTACAACGACAGTATCTTTTTTTCCTTTATTTTCTTCAATGTTTTTAGGGCTTGTTTGTGCTAAAAAATTGTTAAAAATTAGGATAATTAAGATTTGTAAGGTAAATTTGAACTTTTTATTTATCAATGGTAAGATTTTAATGCCCCAAAAATAATAATTTTAAACAGATGAGAATAAATAAATTTTTAATAAGAGCAACTTTAACAGTAATTTTAACATTATTTTTTATCCCAGCCTACGCCCAGAATAAGAAGTTTACGGTTGTTTTGGATGCAGGGCATGGTGGGTCAGACCCTGGTTCATACAGAACTTTTTCGGATTTGGGAACTCTGAACGAAAAGGATATCACCTTGGCTGTCACTCTATTGATTGGGAAAAAATTAGAAAAAAATAAAGATTTTAAAGTTATATATACCAGAAAAACAGATTCTTATCCATCATTGACAGAACGAACTAATTTGGCTAATAAGAATAAGGCGGATTTATTCGTATCAATGCATTGTAACGCTTCCAAAAGACCAGAGGCTTATGGGTCAGAAACTTTTGTACAAGGACCAAACCAAAACAAAGAAAATTTAGAAGTAGCAAAAGCTGAGAACGATGTAATCTATCTCGATGAGCAGGATAGAGAAACCTTTGCTTCTTATGACCCGAATTCTCCAGAATCTCTGATTGCCCTAAAAATTCAGCAAAGTAAATACTTAGAAAGCAGTCTTTTATTGGGAGGACTTATAGAAGATAACTTTGTGAATAAAGATAAAAGATATTCAAGAGGTGTGAAACAGCAGAACCTCCATGTTTTACGAAGAAATGCAACACCTTCAGTTTTAGTGGAAATGGGTTTTGTTAGTAATTATGAAGAAGCTAAATATATATCCAGCCAAGAAGGGCAAGAAGCTATAGCGGAGTCTGTATATCAGGCTATTGTAAGTTATAAGAAGAGATTAGATAGAAATGTAAAAGCAGAGCCAGTAAAAGAAGCAGAAAAACCAATGAAAACGGACAGCCGTATCCTGCTGATGAGTTCTGTAACCAAATATAATGAAGGAGACCCTGCATTCAGAGGGTTGAAATATATTTTGACTATAAAGGATGGCTCTATGTATAGATATTATTACGGCACGACTAATTATGCATCTATACGAGATGAAAACTTGAAAACAGCTAAAGATGCTGGATTTAAAAACGCTACGGTGGTTAATTTTACACCTGACCAAAAGTTATCACAAGGTTATTATACTATAGAATTAGCTGCTTCACCATCAAGGCTGCCAAAAGATTCTCCTGTAAATAAAATTCCTGATGTCAAAAGAGAAAAAATAGGAGATACACATTACTATACTGCAGGAAATGTAAAAACCCTTGAAGAAGCCGTAAAACTGAGAAAACAGATGGAGGAAAAAGGTATAAAAAATCCCGTAATTCAAAAAAACAATAAATAATTTTTCAAAAAAAATTTGGTAGGATAAAAAAAGTTAGTATATTTGCAAACGCAAAAAACAGTTGGCCCGTTCGTCTATCGGTTAGGACTCAAGATTTTCATTCTTGCAAGAGGGGTTCGATTCCCCTACGGGCTACTTTTTAAATTTAAAATAGTAGTAGTAATAAATTTACTTTGTAAAATATTTAAAAGATTATGGCAAATCACAAGTCAGCATTAAAAAGAATTAGACAGTCTGAAAAAAGAAGAGTGAGAAACAGATACTATCATAAAACTGCTAGAACAGCTATGAAAGTATTAAGAAATGAAGAAAGTAAAGCTGTTGCTTTAGAACAATTACCAAAAGTAATTTCTTTGTTGGATAAATTAGTAAAAAGAAATATCATCCACAAAAACAAAGCAGCTAATTTGAAGAGTAAATTAACAAAACATGTTAATAAATTAGCATAAGAAAGTATAGTTGGCCCGTTCGTCTATCGGTTAGGACTCAAGATTTTCATTCTTGCAAGAGGGGTTCGATTCCCCTACGGGCTACAAAAGAAAGACCTTTGGTAACTATCAAAGGTCTTTTTTGTTACTTTTATCAAAGTGTTTTTAAAAATAACAAATATCCTTTTATGTGATGAAAGTAAATCTTACACAAAATAAAAATTTAAAAATATTCAAAATAATTTCTCAGGTTGCCCATGATAGACGGCAGTCTGTATATATTGTCGGTGGGTATGTCCGAGACCTGCTGCTCGGTAGAAAATCTCCTACGGATATTGATTTTGTAACAGAAAGCAGTGGAATAGAACTGGCACAAGCTGTTGCAAAAAGTATCAATCCTGAAACTAAAGTTTCTATTTTCAAAACTTATGGAACAGCGATGTTTCGTTATGAAAATTTAGAACTAGAATTTGTGGGCGCAAGAAAGGAAAGCTATAGTGTAGACAGTAGAAATCCTCAGGTAGAACAAGGGACATTGGAAGATGACCAAAAACGCAGAGACTTCACGGTAAATGCGATGGCGATTTCCCTTAATAAAGAAAATTTTGGGGAACTGATAGATCCGTTTAATGGAATGGAAGATATGGAGCAGAAGATACTTCGAACTCCACTAGAACCAGTCCAAACTTATTCGGATGACCCTTTGAGAATGATGCGTGCCATTAGATTTGCTTCTACACTTGGTTTTTCAATAGAGCAAAAATCATTGGAAGCCATAGAAAAAGAAGCGAAAAGAATAGAAATAATTACTGTGGAGCGGATAATGGTGGAGTTTAACAAAATCATGCTGTCTGAAAAACCTTCCGTAGGGCTGGAAATTATGAAAAAAACAGGGCTTTTGGATATTGTCTTGCCAGAGCTGACAGCATTAGAAGGGATAGAAGAAGTAGAAGGGCAAAAGCATAAAGATAATTTCTGGCATACGCTGGAAGTGGTGGATAACATCTCAAAAAACACGGATAATCTTTGGCTCAGATGGGCAGCGCTGCTGCATGATGTGGGCAAAGCTCCGACAAAAAAATATGTAAAAGGAACAGGATGGACATTCCACGGACATGAGTTTTTAGGGTCAAAAATGGTAAAAACTATTTTCCAAAGGCTGAAACTTCCACTAGGGAAGGATATGAAATATGTTCAAAAAATGGTGAAATTGTCTTCTAGGCCGATTGCCCTTATTTCAGATGATGTTTCGGATAGTGCTCTGCGTAGGATGCTGTTTGATGCAGGGGAGGATTTAGAGGATTTGTTTACCCTTTGTAAAGCAGATATCACGACAAAAAATTCTTATAAACAGGAAAAATTCAAAAAGAATTTCGAATATGTGGCGAAAAAAATAAAGGAAGTAGAGGAAAAAGACCATGTTAGGAATTTTCAGCCGCCAATAACAGGCGAGGAGATTATGCAGATGTTTAACCTAAAGCCTGGCAGGGAGATAGGAATTTTGAAGGAAAGAGTAAAAGAGGCTGTTTTGGAGGGAGAAATTCCTAATGAACATGAAGCCGCAAAAGAATTAGTAATGCAAGAAGCAAAAAAAATTGGACTTATCTAAGCCCAATTTTTTTATTTTTAATTTTTGTAGAAAGCATTCGTTCCTATTCCTGAAAGGAAAGTTTTCAAAATAGTTCCAGAAGGAGTGTGGATGCTTACTTTACTGGCTTGAGTAAATCCATTGGCATCGGAAATGTAAATAAGCCCATCTATCACATTAAATCCATAAAGAGTGGAATATCCGTTTTCTGCAACACTAAATATAGGGCTGCTTGGGGCGGTGCTGGAAGAAAGTTCCATAGAATATACTCCTGTTCCTGCTGTGAAGTAGATATTTCCATTATCTATTTCGATGTTGTTGGCATTTTTTATTCCTGTGAGAGTTATCGTATTTGTGAGGCTTCCGCTGGAATTATATTTATAAATGTAGGAATTGGCTTCGGTAGGTTTTCCTGCTATTACATAGACATCGTTGTTATAAGAAATGGTTTTGTTGATGGCTCCATTAGGAATGGTGATGGTTCCTGTTACGCTATTAGAAGCGGAGGAAATGATAGTCAGCTTGTTTCCTGTCCCAAAACCTGCATTTTGAACAAATACATTGGTTCCAGCAGTTACGATTCTTTCAACGACCTCACTGCTAGGGATTTTTTTAATTAGACTGTTATTTTCTGTATTATAAATAGTTACGCTTTGTTCTCCGCCGTAAGTGCTGTTGGTAACATAAGCCTGATTTCCTGCAAAAGTGATGTAACGAGGATTTTTTATATCCTGTGTGATTTCGGCTTTTTTCTGGAAAGTATATCTATCAGTAACGATGATTTTGTTAGAATTATTCACTACAAGATAGGCTTCTCCATTGTGGAAATTCACATACTGAAGGACATCTCCTAGGTTTTCTCCATTTGTAGTTTTGTAGATATCGTTTTTGATGGAGGAAAACCCTCTGCTGATGTAGCTTAGTCCTGCATTGGGAGTTCCGAATTTACCTTCATTTGCTACGAGAATTCCGTTTTCGTGCTTTTCTGCAGGAATGATAGAATCTGCTTCATCTCGGTTACAAGAAACAGCCGTTAGGGCTAAAAGAGCGATAAGCCCTGTGATTTTGAAATTTTTCATAGAATGTAAATGATTAAAAATTGATATTAAAATTGATATTATAATTTCTCAAAGGCAGCGGATAGTAGTCGCTGGTTTTATAGACTTGGTTTAGAATATTGTTAATCTTTGCACCAAGGGTGATATTTTTCTTTAAATAAAACTCAACTCCCGTATTTACAATGGTGTAATGAGGCAGCTGGTAGTTTCTATTCTCATCGGTAGTTGTGAAAACTTCGCTGGTAAACATTCCTTGGATAAATAGATTTAAATACTTGTTTTTCAGCGAAATAAGTCCGTTAGCTTTGTGCTTTGGGACATAGGAAAGGAATTTGTTTTTTTCTGTGTCTTTGGAGTTGGTATAAGCGTAGGAAAGACTTATTTTCAAAGTATTTCTGCCTATGTTATGGGTGTAATTGGCATAAATTTCACCACCAAAAGAGCGGATTTTTTTGCTGTTAAATGGCGACCAATATCCAGAAGATGTAGGCAGCCACTGGATAAGATTTTCTATATCGTTATAAAAAGAAGCAATGTCTATATTTAGACTTTTAAATTTGAATAAATGATTGATTTCAAACTGGTATGCAGTCTCTGGTTTTAGGTTTAGATTTCCGCCTGGCTGCCAGTATAAATCATTAAAAGTAGGATATCTAAAATTTTTAGAAGCGTTTAGGTTTAAAGAATAATTTTTGGTAAAATCTATACGAGAGCCCACGAAAAAAAGATAAGGACTTTCTATATTTTCTACCAAATCTTTTCTGAGTGAGCCTTCTATGTAAAGGCGTGAAAATAGATTTTTACGAGCCGTAATCGCCAGATAACCAGTGTTTCTCTTAGGGTTTGTGATTCCAGAGGAGTATCCCTCAGCGGTGTTGTATTGGTATTCGCTGATTAGATTTATGCTGAAATTATTAGGCTTTTGATAAGAAAAATCATTGCGGACGAGCCAAGTTTTTCCCTCTGCGCCATTGCTTTTTGGTAAATTTATATCGGTGTAATAATCGTATTTTTCGCTCAGAAAAGCCAGTTTCAAATCATTATGAAAATTGCCGTAATCGCTCTGCCAGTTAATCATGGTTTTCAGCCCATCGGTGGAATATTTCGTTTTTGTCTGGCTTTCAGAAAAAACAGGATAATGCTGTAATCCCGTATTCCACAGCGAAAACATTGCGATTTTCTGATGGTCATTAAAACGATAAGCAGCCGAAATAGAGTAGTTGTATTGGTAATAAGCTCCGTTTCTGTTGATGTATTTTTCTTTTGGAACTTCGTAGTTGTTTTCGCTTTTGGCAAGGGCAGTGTTTAGTTTTACAGAAAAATGATCATTGCTGTAAGCTATTTTTAAGGCTGAATTTAAGGTATTAAAAGACCCAAATTCCGAGAACAAATTCCCGTTAAGCCCTTTTCCGAGCTGGATTTTATCATCCAGGTGTATCGTTCCGCCGATTGCGCCTGTGCCGTAGGAAATGCTTCCACCACCAGCTTTTACACTGATTTTATCAAAATTAAGAAGTCCAATATTATTAATATCTCCCTGCCCTAGAAACAAGGAATTGATATTGATACCGTTCCAGATGAAAGCCGTCTGCTGCGCTGTTGTTCCGCGGAAAGAGGGCGAAGACACCATTCCTCTTCCATTTTCCTTGATGTAGAGAGGTGTAGAAAACCGAAGGGTTTCCGAAAGATTGCTGGTATTTTTATGCAGATTGTCAGAAAGATTGATAACCTTCTGGAAATGTACAGATTCGTTCAGTTTTTTATCCGAAATAAAAACTGTATCTATTTTTTTCTCTTGTGCATGAGCAAAGAAGACCACACCCCAAACAATTAGGGAAATATACTTTTTAATCATAATTCTACTTTTCCTCCGAAAGTTTTGTTATTAAATTTATATCTGGCAGGTCTCCTGGCTTTTGCATTTCTACGCCTTCCCGCCTAAGCAGTGGCATTTTTGTAGAAACTTTTTTTGCAATTTACAGTTGCGGGGACAGCTCGGGATTTTTGCCCGATTCCCTTTTCATCTATTTCTCAATAGAACCAAAATATAATAAAGACAAGTGCTATAAGCCGGATTCTGTCCTTTGAAAAATCAAAGTGCTTGTTATTTATCTACATTTTATATTGCTATAAAACTTTAGCCACTTACCCCTCGGCATTGGACGAGCTACCCTTAGTTGCCGATATACTTAGTGTTGCACCGCATAGAGTTTACCTGATTTCACTACAGCCGTACTGTACTTGCTTTCTGTTGCACTTGTCCTCGTATCGCTACGGACGGGTGTTACCCGCTATGCTGCTCTGTGGTGTCCAGACTTTCCTATTTCATTAAAGAAATCAACAAGCCGCACTTGTCTCGGCAAATATAGAATTAAAAAATTGAAAATAAAAAACCTCCTGTAAATTAAAATCTACAAGAGGTAAAAACTAATAACCATGAAAACTCAAATTAAACATGAGAATCTACTCTTTATCACATTCATCAAATACCGTGCCAAACTTAAAATTAAATTTAAAAAATTAAAAATAAAAAACCTCCTGCAAATTAAAATTTACAAGAGGTAAAAACTAATAACCATGAAAACTCAAATTTAATATGAGAATCTTATTTTGGATATTATCAAATATCGTGCCAAAAATATTAAAAACAAATATGCAGATGTAAAAATTAAATCGTATTTTTGCGGAAAATAAATTTTAAGAAAATGGCAGGAAAGATTACATTTACAATGATTAAGCCAGATGCAGTAGCAGACGGGCATATCGGAGCGATTTTAGGAAAAATTTCAGAAGCTGGATTTAAAATCAAAGCAATGAAACTTACTCAGCTTACAGTAGCTGATGCTAAAAAATTCTATGAAGTTCACGCAGCAAGACCTTTCTACGGAGAATTAGTAGAATTCATGTCTTCTGGGCCTATCGTGGCAGCTGTTTTGGAAAAAGACAATGCAGTAGAAGATTTCAGAAAATTGATCGGTGCTACTAACCCAGCAGAAGCAGCAGAAGGAACTATCAGAAAAATGTTCGCAAGAAGCGTAGGAGAAAACGCTGTTCATGGTTCTGACTCTGATGA
>CAUQQF010000032.1:0-12609 GCA_963520375.1 uncultured Flavobacteriaceae bacterium
TAATATCTTAGCAGATTTGAGAAATGAACAGCTTCGGCTACAAGACAGACCAATGTATTATGCTCTGGCTCAAATTCCACCCAATATTTAGGATATTTCTTGGGTATGCCGCTCGTATTTCTTATCTTTGTAGGACTTTCAAAATAGAAAAAATATGTCATTAATAAAATCAATTTCAGGAATTAGAGGGACTATTGGAGGAAAAGTGGGAGATAATCTCACGCCGCTGGATGTGGTTAAATTTACCTCTGCATTTGGGTCTTGGCTTCAGAATAATAAAGGTAAAAAGGACTTGACGCTTGTTATTGGTAGAGATGCCAGAATTTCGGGGCAGATGGTTTCTTCGCTGGTTTCTGCTACTTTGCAGGGGCTGGGTATCCATGTGATAGACCTTGGGCTTTCTACTACGCCTACGGTGGAGGTGATGGTGCCAGAACTTGGGGCAGATGGCGGAATTATCCTTACAGCTTCGCACAATCCTAAACAATGGAACGCTCTGAAACTTCTCAATGAAAAAGGAGAATTTATCAATGGAGAAAACGGTGCTGAGGTTTTGGCGCTTGCTGAGCGTGAGGATTTCGGCTATGCAGAGGTGGATAACCTCGGTAAATACGAGACAAGAGAAGATGGTTTCGCGGTTCATATCGCTAAAATTCTTGCCCTGCCGATGGTAGATGCAGAGGCAGTGAAGGCTAAAAAATTCAAAGTGGTGCTGGATGCCGTAAATTCCACTGGTGGAATGGCACTTCCGCCACTTTTGGAGCAGCTTGGCTGTGAGGTGGTTAAGCTCTATTGTGAGCCAAATGGGCATTTCCCGCATAACCCAGAACCTTTGAAAGAACACCTTACGGACATTTGTGATTTGGTGAAAAAGGAAAAAGCAGATTTGGGAATCGTGGTTGATCCTGATGTGGATAGACTCGCTCTTATCGATGAAAATGGAGAAATGTTTGGTGAGGAGTATACTTTGGTAGCCGTAGCGGATTATCTTTTAAGACATAAAAAAGGTGTGGCGGTGTCTAATCTTTCTTCCAGCCGCGCCCTACGAGATGTAGCGAAAACGCATGATTCTGAATATTTTGCGAGTGCAGTGGGAGAGGTGAATGTAGTAACCTTGATGAAGGGGAAAAATGCCGTGATCGGTGGAGAAGGGAACGGCGGAATTATCTATCCAGACCTGCACTACGGAAGGGATTCATTAGTTGGGGCTGCATTGTTTTTGACGCATTTAGCGAAAGAAAACAAATCCGTTTCTGAACTGAGATCTACATATCCTGCCTACTTTATGGGCAAGAAAAAAATAGAACTGACACCAGAAATCAATGTAGATGAGGTTCTAGAGAAGATAAAAGCAAAATATCAAAACGAGGAAATCTCCACGATAGATGGTGTGAAAATAGATTTTGCGGAGAACTGGGTTCATCTTAGGAAATCCAATACAGAACCGATAATCCGTATCTATACCGAAGCAAAATCCCAAAAAGAAGCCGATGAGCTGGGGGATAGATTTATCGAAGAAATTAGAAGTTTTATAGCTTAAATAAAAATAAAAACTATCTAAACAGATGGTTTTTATTTATTTCTTAATTTGGGTTTTTTCCTAATTTAGCTCTTGTTGCATTTCATAATCAGATTTATATTTTTCCCAATTTACAACACGGGTGTCTGACCATAAATCATGCCACCCTCCATCTTGTTTCAAGAAAGAAAGCCCATCAAAAGGAACTAATCTTGAAATGTTTCTGATAAAAAAATCTTTCTGTGTAGGAGCTGTTCCATCGACTGAGACTACTTTAGTCTTTGTGATGTATTTACCGATACTTCTACCTTTGGTAAAATATTCAAAAGAGAATATGTAAATGAAATATAAAATGCTGGTAACTAAATAATCAAGAGCACGATTTCCGTCTAGATACAAAAGCCATTGTAGAGGAGCTTCTATTCCTATAACAGCAAGTATTCCTAGAAATATACCTAAAAAGAAAATGAAAATGTAGAATACTGTAAAGTCTATGAGATAATTAAGAAGCCGCGTGCCTTGGCTGGCTCTATTGTTTTGTACAGTAGAAGATAGTTGTTTTAGTATCATAAGAAAAGTTTTTATATATTTATACAAAATTAAAAATAAATTCTCATTGGATAATAAAAACTTTTACCTTTGTAGGATAAAATTAGCAGATTTTGGAAGAGGAATTTTTTGAAAAATGAACTTGTAAAAAAGTTCAAAAAAAGATGAGGGAATTGATAATTTAAATTTAATTGAAATTATGGATTTATTTACAAAAATGCTTTTGGATTCGAAAGAAAATGACAAATTTTTATGCCTTTACGAATATTCGGATGATGATAAATTTTGGTTTGGTAAGGTTATTGATTTCAATGAAGAAATTATCATATTCCAGCATTATACTAAATTTGGTAAGAAAGATGGGGAGATAATATTGCAAAGGTCTATAATTAGCGAGATTGACTTTGATGATGATTATAATGAAGCAATGGTTTATGTTATCAATCATAGTGATAAAATAGACCGAAAAACAGAAATTCCAATAAATTGTGAAGATACCGAAAATTGGCGAAAGTCTTTCTTGGAGCAAGTGAAAAATAGAACTGATTTTCTTACTTCTGTAAAAATAAATGGTTCGGTTTTTGCAGGTTTTGTAAAAGATGTAGATGAGGAATTTTTCATGCTGCATTGTATAGGTGTTAGGGGAGAAGATAAGGGAAACATAATTTTCAGAATAGAGGATGTGACGGAGTTTTCTTTTGATGATAGGGAAGATAGAAAAACATTGATGCTGTATCAATGGAAATCAAAAAAACAATAAATAAAACGCTAAAAGCGATAGATTTTGGAAGAGGAATTTTTTGAAAATGAACTTGTAAAAAAGTTCGAAGAAATGATAGAAAATAACGAGGAATATTATTTCAGTTCAGAGGAGTTGGAAGATATTATCGTGCATTATTTGGAGCTGGGAGATATTGCATTTGCGGAGTTGGCTGTCAACTATGCACTGAGACTGCACCCTAATTCCATAGAAATAAAAACCAAAAGATTAGAAATTCTTCTAGAACAGCATAAATACACGCAGGTAAAGGAGCTGATGGCGGAGCTTAAAAATTCATCGATGGAAACTATGGATTTTTTGGTCTGCTGTGCGAAATATTATTCCAATCTTGGAAATCCAAGAAGAGCGATAGAATATTGCGAAAAAGCTCTGAAATACGGCGAAGAGCAGAATTTTCTGCATAATTTCATCGCGGATGAATATGTGAATTTGGAAGACCCTTTTAATGCGCTGAAAAACTATAAATTAGCCCTAAAATATGATGCCTATGATGATTATTCATTGGAGAACATTATGATTTGTTACAACCAGCTGAATAAAGCCGATGAAGCAAGGAAGTTTTTGGAAAATTATCTTGATGAATTTCCGTTTTCCGAAATGGGCTGGTATGAATACGGGCAGTTTCATTTCAATAAAAAGAATTATAGAGAGGCTATCAAGGGATTTGATTATGTGCTGGCAATCAACAGCGATTCCCTTTCTATTTATGGGAGCAAGGCGGCGTGTTATGAAGCACTGAACGAATGGGAAAAAGCCATAGAAGTCTATGAGGAGCTGCTGGATTTAGAATACACCAAAGCCTTTACTTACTATAAAATAGGGCTTTGCTACAAGGAGCTGAAACAATGGGCTTCTGCATTGAGTGCTTTCCAGCAGTCGCTCAGAGAAGACCCACAGTTTTATATGTCTATGATGGAGCAGTCAGATGTCTATTATGAGATGCATAAATACGAGGAAGCACTATATTTCGCGAAAGAGGCTGTTTCGCTCAATGAAGCGAATCTGGATTATCAGAAAAAATTGGCTTTTCTATACATAGACGGCGGAAAATTTGAAGAGAGTATTTCCTGTTTGAAAAAAATCGTAGAAATGGAGCCAGACCGCTTCTACAACTGGTATGCATACAGTGAGGTGCTTATGCTCATCGGTGAGTATGAAGAGGCTGTTTCACTTTTAGAAAACGCCCTGAAACAGCACCATAGAGCAGAGCTTTTCTATCAAATGAGCAACTGCTATTTTCATCTGAAAGAAGAGCAGAAAGCCAAGGATTTCCTTGAAATAGCGCTTGATTTAGACCCGTCCTTATCAGAAGATATGCAGCAGAAATATCCGTATATAAGGGAAGAAGTCAAAAATAAAATAAAAAACAAAAGACAGTAACTAATTACTGTCTTTTTCGTTAGAGAATTTATGCGTTTTTTTCGTTCCCTCGTAGGTTTCGTATTGTAGGAAACGGCATTCCAGCTTTCCGTTGAATAGTTTGACTTTTCTGGAAGAGCGAAGTCCTATTTTCTTAACCGCTTCTAAATCAGAGGTTATAATCCAAGAAAGCGTGTTGGGATAGTTTTGCTTAAAGGTATCGCCTATTTTTTTGTAAAAATCCTCTTCCTTTATGGAAATTCTCTTGTCATATGGTGGATTAAACATCACCATCAGAGGGAAAAGTTCTTTTTTAGATTCAAAGAAATTTTGTTGTCGGATTTCTATAATGTCTTCCATTTCTATGGATTCTACATTGGTTCTGGCAGCTTTTATAGCGGAAGGGTCAATATCGTAACCGATGATTTTTCCAGAAAATTCCGTTATTCTATTAAGTCTAAATTCCCTGATTTTACTGAAAAGTTCAGCATCATAATTTTTCCAGTTTTGGAAGGCAAATTTCTTTCTAAAAATCTGTGCTGGGAGGTTTAGGGCAATCATAGCGGCCTCTATCAGAAGGGTTCCGCTTCCGCACATAGGGTCTAGGAAATTTCCCTTGCCATCCCAGCCAGCAATTTGGAGCATTCCTGCCGCTAAAACCTCGTTGATAGGCGCTTCTGTCTGTTCTTTTCGGTAGCCTCTTTTAAATAAAGCATCTCCCGAACTATCCAGCGAAATGCTCACCAGTTCTCGGTCTATGTGCAGCTGGAGTTTTATTTCTGGGTTTTTAGTGTCTATATCAGGGCGTTTTCTGTATTTTGCCTTGAAAAAATCTACAATGGCATCTTTCATTTTCAGGGTCATGAACTGGGAGTGCCTGAATCTCTCAGAATTTATCGTAGCATCTATGGCAAAGGTCTGGTCTGGACTTAGAATTTCGTCCCACGGGAATGCGAAAATTTTATCATAAAATCGGTCTTCGTTCCATGCCTTGAAAGTAAGTATCGGCACTAAAATTTTCAGCGCTGTTCGGCAGGAATAGTTGATTTTATACAAAAATCCTAAATCTCCCTCGCAGGTTACCGCTCGGTTTTTTATTTCGACATTTCTTCCGCCTAGTTTTTTAACTTCCTCAGCGAGAGTGTTTTCCAATCCAAAAAATGTTTTGATTTGAATATTGATGTTTTCTGTATTCATTAACTTTAAAATATTCTGCAAATTTAGTCAATAAAAGAGAAAAACTAAAAAAGAGAGAAAAATATAGAAATTTCTTTGGGTTTCGTTTTATAATTATTAAATTGCATTCCATTAAAAAGTATAATTTATGAAAAGAATAATTTTATTTTTTATGGCAGGGCTTTTTCTCGTTTCTTGTAGTAGGGAAAATGATAAAATGACCGATGAAACATTAGCAAATAGCGCAAAAATGCAGTTGCCAACTAAAGTAACAATAGCAGAAAACAAAAAAGTAATATCGAAAAGGTTTGAATACCAAAACGATAACGAACTAAAGGAAATAATAGACGAAGGAAGTGGCGAGAGGATTGTTTTCGTATATGAAAAAGATTTTATCACATCTAAAATCAGATATTCTCAGGCAGGAGAAGAACTTGGGAAGACTAATTATCAGTACAACAACGGAAAATTGTCATCAGTAATAGATGAAGTTGTAATATCAGATTCTGGGATTCAGTATAAGAGAGTCGTTACACGAGAGTATCATTATAACGGCTCAGAGGTTTTAGTGAATGAGAATGTAAAATACCATTCAGAATCATATGCTTATAATCTTAAGGATGAAAATTTTACGCATACTTATGTTTTGAATGGAGAAAATATCACAAAAATTCATCACGATATAAGCAAAAATGTTCCTAATGGGCATTTTTACCTAAATCCTAATAATATGGTGGTAGTAGATGAAGAGGTAACATATGATGCTAAAAACAGTCCATATAAAAACATTAAAGGTTTTTCCGTTTTAGCCGTTGAGTTTTGTGGTTTAGATGAGGATGAAAATACTATTGCTGATTATCTTAATTTTAGGTGGGTAAGCCACAATCCTACTTTAATCAAAAAATCAATAAATTCATATGGAAGTGGGGTCGATAGTAGTGAGTATAAATTTCAATATGAATATAAAAATAATTTCCCTATAAAAACGAAATTGAATATTAATAATCAGACTGTTACTACGATGGTTTATGAATATAATAAATAATATAAATGCCTTCTTTATTTGTGAGAAGGCATTTATTATTTCTATGGAGATGTTTATTTTAAAAATAACTAAATTTGCATTTCGTTTTATTCAATTTTTTTCGGATGGTAGTTTTTTTCCTTGTTCTCAGTGTTTTAGTGGGAGTTTTGTTAGGGAATTTTTTTGGGAATAATGAAAATTTAGCCAAAAGACTTCTGGTGCTCAGTGCTGGGTTCCTCATTGCGGTTTGTGTGGTGGAGGTTTTTCCGCAGATTTATAACTCTGGGAATGAGAATATTGGGCTTTGGGTCATCATTGGAGTGGTTTTGCAGATGGTTTTGGAAGGCATGACCAAGGGATTTGAGCACGGACATTTTCATTATGAAAAATGTAATATTTTCCCTGTTGGACTGCTGGTGGGAATGTTTATCCATGCATTTATAGAAGGGATTCCATTAGCTGGAATGCATTTGGATTCGCCGTATTTGCTGGGAATTTTGGTGCATAATCTGCCGATTTCATTTGTGCTGGGAGCTTTTCTACTGAGAGAGAAGAAAAACAAGCTGATTGCATGGGTTACCATCGCGTTTTTTGCGGCGGCATCTCCACTGGGAATGATGCTTGGGAAATACTTTAAACCTGAATGGCAGGCGTATTTCCTGGCGCTGTCGGGTGGGATTTTCCTGCATATTTCTTCGGTGATTATTTTTGAAAATAATAGTAAAAGTCACCAAATAAACTGGGAAAAAATGTTTTTGGTGATTTTGGGCGTGGGTGTGGCTCTGGCTGGGCATTTATTTCACGAACATAGCCATCATTAGCCAAAGTAATATTATCTTTGTAAAAAATTAAGTTTAAAAAATCAAATAAAAATATGTTTCGAACACATACTAATGGCGAACTTTCGCTGAAAAATCTTAACGAAACCGTTACTCTTGCGGGCTGGGTGCAGACTATCCGTGACAAAGGATTTATGATTTGGGTGGATCTGCGCGACCGATATGGCATCACTCAGCTTGTTTTTGATGAGGAAAGAACTTCCAAAGACCTTTTGGAAAAGGCTAAAAACTTGGGGCGTGAATTTGTCATCCAAGTGGAAGGAAAAGTCATAGAAAGAGCCTCTAAAAACCCAAAAATCCCAACAGGAGAAATAGAGATTTTAGTAGAAAAACTCACTGTTTTGAACGAATCTGTGCTGCCTCCTTTTACTATCGAAGATGAAACCGATGGCGGCGAGGAACTTCGTATGAAATACAGATATCTGGATATCAGAAGAAATCCAGTGAAGGATAAACTTATTTTCAGACATAAAATCGCACAGAAAGTCCGAAACTATCTCTCTGAGCAAGGTTTTATAGAGGTGGAAACGCCTGTTCTTATCAAATCTACTCCAGAGGGAGCAAGGGATTTCGTGGTGCCGAGCCGTATGAACGAAGGGCAGTTCTATGCACTTCCGCAGTCGCCGCAGACTTTCAAACAGCTTCTGATGGTCGGCGGAATGGACAAATATTTCCAAATTGTAAAATGTTTCCGTGATGAAGACCTCCGTGCGGACAGACAGCCTGAATTTACGCAGATAGACTGCGAAATGGCTTTCGTGGAGCAGGAAGATGTGATGAATGTTTTCGAAGGTTTGGCAAAAAATCTTTTGGAGGAAACGACAGGAAAGAAATTCGGTCAATTCCCAAGAATGACTTTCGTGGAGGCGATGAGAAAATACGGAAACGACAAGCCAGATATCCGTTTCGGAATGGAGTTCGTGGAGCTGAATGACCTTGTGAAAGGAAAAGAATTTAAAATCTTTGATGAAGCAGAACTTATTGTCGGAATCAATGTAGAAGGGAAGGCAGACTACACAAGAAAACAGATAGATGAACTTATCGACTGGGTAAAACGCCCACAAATAGGAGCGAGCGGAATGGTTTGGGTAAAATTCCAAGAAGACGGTGTGCTTACTTCTTCGGTGAATAAGTTTTATAACGAAGATGATTTGAAAGCCATTGCAGAGAAATTTAATGCTCAAAAAGGCGATTTGATGCTCGTTATGAGCGGCGATGCTAATAAAGTAAGAGCCCAGCTTTCTGCGCTGAGAATGGAGCTGGGAAATAGACTTGGGCTAAGAAAAGGCGATGAATTTGCGCCGCTCTGGGTGGTAGATTTTCCGCTTTTGGAATGGGATGAGGAGAGTGGAAGATACCACGCGATGCACCATCCATTCACCTCGCCGAAACCAGAGGATATTCCGCTTTTGGAAACTTCGCCTGGGGAGGTTAGAGCCAATGCTTATGACCTTGTTCTCAACGGCAACGAGATTGGTGGCGGGTCTATCCGTATCTATGATAAAGACTTGCAGTCCAAGATGTTCGCTCTTTTAGGATTTAGTCTAGAAGAGGCGGAAGCTCAGTTTGGATTCCTAATGAATGCGTTCAGATATGGCGCTCCTCCTCATGGCGGGCTGGCCTTTGGGTTTGACCGTCTGGTCGCTATTTTGGATGGAAACGAGGTTATCCGTGACTACATCGCCTTCCCGAAAAACAACAGCGGAAGAGATGTGATGATAGATGCGCCTTCACAGATTAGCAAAGAACAATTAGATGAACTATATTTAAAAGTTAATTTATAGAAACATGATTAGTGTGTATAATCCCATTTTTTTGGTTGTAACTATAATCATAGCTTGTTTTACAGCTTATTTGATTAACAAAAAGTTTCATGTATATGCAGCAGAGGCATCTGCTAATAGATTTGGTAGCATTGATGCTTTGAGAGGGCTTTTGGCACCTTTTGTATTTGTGCATCATTCTTCTATTTGGTATCATTATGTACAGGCTGATGAATGGACAAAACCAGAAAGTTTATTATATACACACTTGGGGGCGTCTAGTGTTCGGTTTTTCTTTACGATCACCAGTTTTTTGTTTATTGGTAGAATTATCAGTGGTAAAGAAATAGACTGGAAAAAACTTTATAAATCAAGGGTTTTTAGGATTGTGCCTCTTTATGTTTTTGCTGTTGTGTCCATAGTGACGATAGCTATGGTAAAAACTGATTTTGTTTTACATCAGAGCTTTTTTGATTTTATATTAAGTATATTACGCTGGCTTTCATTTTCCCAAGTACCAATAAATGGGTATGAGGACACTCCTTTAATTGTATCAAGGGTAGTTTGGACGCTTTCCATAGAATGTTTTTTTTACTTTACGCTGCCTTTTTGGTACTTGCTTTTGAATAGAAAGATGGTTAATTTGGGAATCTTGCTTCTTTGTAGTTCATTATCCATATTTTTCTATTTTAATTCAGGTGGAGGGAGTTCTATTGTTTTCTTTATGGGAGGTTTTGTGGCAGTATATTGTATAAAATATTTGAAAAATAAGATTGATAATTTTAATGCTATCCCTTATACATTGTTGGTTATAGGAGGTGTGTCTGCCTTGTTGTTTTTGGAGGAGAGTAATAAGCTGAATGTGCTGGTTGTCACCCTTGTTTTCACACTAATAGCCTTAGGGAATGATATTTTTGGATTATTAAAAATCAATGCTCTAAAGGTTTTGGGGGAGATTAGTTATAGTATTTATTTGCTCCATGGTATAGTTCTTTTTGTAATGATAGATTTGGTTCTAGGGCGTCATTTTGTTAAGGGACTTACGGCGTTAGAATATTGGTTAATGATTTTTGGGCTGACGCCTATTTTGGTGATTATCTGTACTTTGACATTCAAATATATAGAGAAGCCATTTATTAATAAAGGAAAAAAATAACATCTTTTTGAGAATAAAAAAACACAATTGAGAACTTTCAAGTTCTCAATTGTGTTTTAGATTTATATGAATGTGTTTTTTAGTTCCACCGAATATTATCAATATCTATGCCAAAATTAAATTTTAGTTGCTATCGGTCTGTGGAATGCTTATTTTACTGAATAATTTTTCTTTCCAAGAAGCCCAGTTATATTTCTTAGCAAAGATAAAAATGATTAAAAGATATAATGTAAACATTAGAATAATATGATAAAATTCAATGCCAGGAGCGGAGAGTTCTTTGAAAAGAGATGGTGTCTGGAATACTGACCAGTCCGATGTAGAGAGAATACACGCAAAAAAATTGTTAGCGAAATGAATGCCAAGAGCGAGTTCCAGCCCATCATCCATCAGGGTAACAATGCCCAGTAAAAATCCCATTCCGATGTAGAAAAACATGATTTTGTAGCCCATTTTGGAAACTTCTGGATTAGCGAAATGAGCCAGTCCAAATAAAATGGAAGAAAGGAAAAGCGGAATCCATCGGTTTTTGGACAAAAGCCCGAGCCACTGCATAAAATACCCTCGGAAAAAATATTCCTCAAAACCGATCTGAACAGGCAGCAGCATGAGAGCCATGATACATAGGATAAAGAACTTCAAGGGTTGGAAATTCCATGCATACGCAGAAGGATTCATAAAATATTCTAAAAAGAAAGTTCCTGCAATAATCCCTCCATAAACTAAGAAACTGAAAGAAATTCGTTTGAAATCTATATTTTTTCGGCTGGTGGTGAACTGGGTAATGGATTGGTTATGAAATACTTTAACAATAAAAAACAAAGGAAATAGAAAAAAAGCAAAGCTGACCAAGGTCAAGGCAAAAGTCGGGAGTTCGCCTATTTGACTTATCATTTCTTTCATCACTTTTTCTGTTTCATTATTATTTTCTTGGAATACTCCTTGGAATAAAAGTAATAAAACAATGGCGCATACTATGGCATAAACTCGTTTGCTTTTCGCCGAAAAAACCTGTGAAATGTACATAATAAATTATTTAGAATGATTTTTATCCATTAGTATACTTTATTTATGATTTGTTACAAAGATAAATAACAAAAAAAACTCTTCTCGTATTTCACGAGAAGAGTTGAGGGTTTTATTATTCTTCTTTAATGTAAGAGCGATCAGCCGATATTTCGTATAAATATTCATCATATGTCGGGTCATTATGTGATCTCGCATGAATCCTTACACCATTAGGGTAATCGCCATTATAAGTATTCTCTTTATCATAACTATATCGGTATTCCCAATAATCTCCATCATGAAAATCTCTAGTTTTGATATTATCTATAAATCTAAGGTCTTCTATACGCTCAATGCCATGATTGTAATAAGGCAACTCATAGGTAAGCGGTCTGATATAAAACTCTACAACCAAAGCAGGAAAACCTTTTATGTTTCTAAGGGCGTTTTTGGTATTATAGTATTCTATAGTTTGTTTAATGTTGCCTTGTTCATCAAAGGTTTTTGTAACTCTGCCGTTTTCTACAAGAAGAGTTATCGTTTTTTCTTTTCCTGTTTCAGGAATAGCAGAACAAGTGTCGGCACCCATCTCTATTTTGACAGTAACTTTGTTTCCTTGGTAAGTGTATGTGTGTTTTTTCTCAACAGAACAGCGAGGAGTAAGTCCTGTTCCTGGATAGAATTCAGTGCTTATTGCATGTGAGGAAGCTAGTCTGCCTTGGTTGTCATATTGGTAGGTTATATTAGTTTCACCATAATCATAGCTACGATGAAAGCGACGCTCTTTTACTATTCTTCCATATGTGTCATACTCATAATCAATGTCAGATTTTCCCACGCCGTCTATATTTACAGATTCAATCTCATTTCCGTTTTTATACTGAAAAGTTACTGTAGAACCTTTTGATAATTGTTTCAATAATACTAATTTCTCTTTTGGAGGCGCTGGAGTTTCGTTGTTTTCATTGTTTTCTAGGTCTCTGTTACAGGACAATAGCAAGCACCCTAGTGCTAAAGCAGATAAAAAATGTTTCATAATAGATAATTTTAAAATTTATCTAACAAATTTAGTTTATTTTCAGAAAATGATGAATGCTTATTTATGTGATTTTCATCATGTTTTTGAGCTAAAGAAGAGGTATTCACAACTTGAAACTATATTCCCTTTTTTTTGATTTAAAACTTTGTGGATTTAGGAAAATATATTATGTTTGCAAAAAATAACAGGTGTTATATTACAATTGTTATATAAAGAAATATATGCCGAAACCAACGACAATAACCCAAGAAGTAATTATAGAAACTGCTTTCGAGATGGTACGAAAGGAAGGCTTTGCAGTGCTTTCTGCCCGAAATATTGCTAAGCAAATAGGTTGCTCTACTCAGCCCATCTATTGGTGCTATAAAAATATGGAGGATCTCAAAGCCGAAATCT
>CAUQQF010000033.1:0-10929 GCA_963520375.1 uncultured Flavobacteriaceae bacterium
TTTTATCCATTAGTATAGCTCTGGAATGCTTCTTCCAGATTACTGTATCGCCCTTTGAACTCCTCTATAGAGGAGTCTTGCAGGATGTTTCCCTTGTGGATGAGGATAACACGAGAGCAGAGCGCCTCTACTTCCTGCATGATGTGCGTGGAAAGGATGATGGTTTTCTCCTTGCCGATTTCTTTTATCACATTTCGGATTTCTATGATTTGGTTAGGGTCTAGACCGTTCGTAGGCTCGTCCAAGATAAGTAAATCTGGCTGGTGGAGAATCGCCTGTGCCAGCCCGACTCTCTGTTTATACCCTTTGGAGAGCTGGGAAATCTTTTTGGATTTTTCGGGAGTGATGCCTACCAGCTCGATGACTTCATCTATTCTTTCGCTTGGTATTTTGTGAATATCAGCCACGAAATTCAGATATTCCTTTACGAACATTTCTTGGTAAAGCGGGTTGTTTTCTGGCAAAAAACCGATGTTTTTCTTGCTTTCTATCGGATATTGAGTGATATCTTTATCGTTGAACAAAATCTCGCCCTCATCTATTTTCACTACACCTGTGATGGATTTCATCAGCGTGGATTTTCCTGCTCCGTTTGGCCCGAGAAGTCCCACGATTTCGTTCTTTTCAATGCTGAGGTTGATATTATTCAGTGCTGTTTGTTCACCGAATTTTTTAGTTAGATTAGTAATTTGTAAAGACATAGTGAATTCAAAAATATTTGGCGAAAATACAAAAATTCTTCAAAATAGACAGCCTACAAATTTAGGGATTTTAATATTTTAATTTGCTATAAATTTTTTTTAATTTTAAATCAAATTTTTATAGATTTGTGGAAAACAAAACTATTGTGAAAACAGACATACAGATTGCACAAAGTGCGGACATCAGACCCATTAGAGAAATCGCAGACAAAATTGCTATTGAGGAGGAAGATTTAGAATACTATGGCAGACACAAAGCCAAAATTCCTCTAAAATACATCGATGAAGAAAAAATTAAAAAATCAAAATTGATTTTAGTGACAGCAATCAATCCCACGCCGGCAGGAGAGGGGAAAACCACTGTTTCGGTGGGGCTTTGTGATGGACTGAATAAAATCGGTAAAAAAGCAGTTTTGGTGCTTCGTGAGCCTAGTTTAGGGCCTGTTTTCGGGAGTAAAGGCGGTGCCGCTGGTGGAGGATATGCCCAAGTTATCCCAATGGCAGATATCAATCTGCATTTTACAGGAGATTTTTCGGCAGTGGAAAAGGCAAATAACCTTCTTTCTGCATTGATAGACAATAATTTACAAAGTAAAAAACACAATCTAAACATAGACCCAAAAACCATCGTCTGGAAGCGAGTGATGGATATTAACGACCGAGCTCTGCGCCAGATTGTCATAGGAATGGGCGATAAAAACGGCGTAGTAAGGGAAGAAGGTTTCAATATCACGCCTGCATCCGAAGTGATGGCAATTCTCTGTCTGAGCCAAGATTTTGAAGACCTGAAACAGCGTTTAGGGAATATCTTTGTGGGCTACACCTATGATAAAAAGCCTGTTTTTGCAAGAGATTTAAAGGCAGAAAACGCAATGGCAATCCTACTGAAAGATGCCATTAAGCCTAATTTGGTTCAGACTTTGGAGGGAAATCCTGCCATTCTGCACGGCGGCCCTTTTGCGAATATTGCACAGGGAACAAATACCATTATCGCTACTAAAATGGGACTTTCTCTTGGTGATTATGTCGTTACGGAAGCTGGTTTTGGTGGAGATTTGGGAGCGGAAAAATTCATTGATATTAAATGCAGATATGCAGGATTAAAACCTGATGCGTATGTGATAGTAGCGACTATCAGGGCGCTGAGATACCATGGCGGAGCGAAAAAAGATGAGTACGGAAGCCCGAATTTAGAATACTTGAAAAAAGGTTTTGGAAATCTTTGTAAGCATATAGAAAACGCTCAGAATTACGGATTTCAGCCTGTGGTAGCGATTAATCATTTTGCTACGGATTCAGAGGAAGAAATCAAGTTTTTGAAAGATGAATGCGCTAAACTGGGAGTTCACGCTGTTTTGGCGGATGAATTTATGCACGGCGGAGAGGGAATGAGAGATTTGGCTAAAACAGTAGTAGAAGCAACGGAAAAGAAGTCTGATTTCAAATTTTTGTATCCATTAGAAGAAAGCATAGAGGCTAAAATAGAGGCGGTAGCAAAGAAAATATATGGAGCAGAAGGCGTGGTCTATTCACCGAAAGCAAAAGCAGACCTTAAAATTATAAAAGATCTCGGCTTTGATAAACTGCCTGTATGTATAGCAAAAACGCAGAAATCACTGAGTGATGATGAGAAAAAAATAGGAAGACCTACAGGTTTTGATGTCACAGTGAGAGGTTTTGAGTTCGCGGCGGGAGCTGGTTTTGTGATTCCTATTTTGGGCGATATTATGCGTATGCCAGGACTTCCAGAAGTTCCTATGGCAGAGGGAATGACCATAGATGCAGAGGGAAATATCAGCGGTCTGAGCTAATAAATCAGAAAAATATTAAAAGTGAAAAGTCGGAGAGAGCTCCGACTTTTCTTTTTGGTTTAAGATAGTGTTAGCTTATTTTTTAGCCAATTTGTATTCAGGCTTTTTAGCATCACCTACTTTTTCAACAAGGTAAGCAGCATCTTCTTCTACTAAGAAAACTCTTGGTTTATCGTTTCCTTCTTCTTTAAGAGTAACGAAAGCACCATCAGCGCTTACTTCGTAAGAACCTTTAGCGTTGAACTGACCATCTTTTTTCTCTAAATAAGTTTCATCCAAAAGGAAAGAACCATCTTCGTTTAGAGTTAATTTCATTTCGATACCAGGACCGTCAGCAGATGGAAGTTTTCCAGAAAACTCACCTACATGCTTCTTAGGAGCATCTGCTTTAGCAGCTTCCTCTGGTTGAGCTTGTTGAGCGCTGTCAGCTTCTACAGCTTGTGGAGTTTCAGTTTTAGCTTCTTCTTTTTTTGAACAGCTCACTGCGAAAATTCCTGTTAATAAAACAGGCAAAATCATTTTTTTCATAATGGTAAAATAAAATTTAAATTAAAAACATTTTTAGTAAATCAATAAGCATGCCAAAAGATTTTTTGAACAACTTAAAAAAATAATGATTTTTATCATGTTTTCTAAAAATCTAAAAAAGTATTCTTTTTGTTTGTAAAAATTACCAAGTAGTAAACCAAAACTCATCAAAAAGAGCATTACCTGTATAATCCCAATCTTTGTTTGGATTTGCTAAATCAAATACTTCTTTCATAGTGTAGGCTCTGTAGTCTGCGTCCATACAATCTTTTTTTTCTGTATCGTTTAGATTATCCTTACAACTGAAATAGATATATTCTGATTTGAAACCTTTATCGTTATAATGGTCTTTAAAAATAGTTTTGTATCGTCCTAATTGATTATCATGAGCAGATGAATATCCTTTAACCTCAATGAGAAGAGCATATTTTTTCTTTTCTTGAGTTTCAGTATTGGTTATCTCAAACTCTGCACGGAGATCTATTTTGTTCCATTGCCTCCATGTTTCAGCTCTTTCTATCTTATAAACAACATCATTATCTAAACTATCTGGATTGCCAAAGAGTAATACAGATGCTATTTTTCTACAATATTTATATGACTTATAATTATTGTATTTTATAGCATTATCAGCATCACAACATTGAAGAGTCCAAGATAAAAAAGCCTCAGCAAGACCTTCTATTTTATCTGAATTACGCTTATCTTTCATGAAGAATGAAGGTTTCTTTTCCATATGTTTTAGTGTGTTAAATAATTTTAATATTTTTTAGATATTAATGCTATCTAATATTCTTTTTTCTCCATTATTTCTTTGAAAATATTTTTATCTAATGTAAATACATAGTTTTCTGGGAAGTATTCCGATAATCCTAACTCATGGGTATTAAAAACATATTCTGAAAAAAGAGGATTGTTTCCTTTATCAGAGATTTTTTTAGATTTAGATTCATTATAATATATTTCTATATTGATAGGAAAAAGGAAGCCGTCTTTTAAAAACCAATCATCAGGATCGATTGGAAAAACATAATCTCTGTTTCCTATAGCCATATTAAGTTCAATGGCTTCCTCCTTTTCAAAGGGGATATTGCTTTCTATCGAAATTTCGGGAAAGTGATTAATTATAGTAATAGGGTAGATCTTATCATCAGCATTATATGTCCCTAAATTTATATATATCTGCCTTTCATTATTTATAAAGTGTGTTGCAATTTCTTGATGTAATTTCTTTATTTTTTCATTTTGAATTCGCTCATTGTGTTCTTTGCTTGATTCAAATTCTCCTTTTTTTGCCCATTCAAGAAAACTTTCTTTAGTCTCATTTTTGATATAATTGATGTCTTGAGCTTTTATAATAGCTTCTTGTTTTTCCATCTTTTCTCTCTCTTCTAGTTCTTTTGATAATTTTTCTCTCTGCAGTTTTTCAGCTTCTTTTTTCTCTTCAGCTTGTTGTTTTTTCTCTTTCTCTGCTTTTATTTCCGCAGCTGTTTTTAGTTTTTCTGCGGCTTTTAGTTCATCGGCCATTTTTGATACAAGAGCCATTTGTTGTGCTGTACCTTTGTTTTTACCATATAAACTTAGCTTTTCGGCAAATAAAGCATTGATAAAGAAATCTCCTTTCTTTCTAAGCTGGGTAATATCAGACAGAGGTACTCCCATCTGCTGTAGATATTTGTTTTCTATAGCTATTTTTTTTGTTTCATAAGCTGATTTCTTTTGTCCAAAAACATTTGGTGCTATACAGATTAACAATGCACCCATTAAAACACTTTTTTTCATTTTATTAAAATTTTTAATCGTTTTATTCCTACTCTTTTTTAGGCTTTTCGGATACCGCCTTTTATTGGGTTAGCTCTTCGGACAGCTGTTTGTTTTTAGTTAAAATTTGGTTTTAGAAATTAGCAGAAAAATTATTTAGTAATCTTTCTATATTTTCTTTACCTACAGGATTTTGGCTGTGAACGGAGAATTTAGGAAGCGGTAGATTGTATTCTATGCAGTACTCCACCAGATATTTGGCGCAGTCATATCCAGACTCATCTTCGCCTAAGTCATGGTCAAAAGAAATAAAATCAGGCAGGCCATTTTGTGTAATATATTCTACAAAATCTGCATAATTATACACTCTGTCAAAGCCTTCTGGAGTTACTCGTAAATCATCTAAGTATAGTTTTTTCATATATAAATAGTTTTAAATTTTTGTTAGGAATTAGAAACCAGCTACAGAAAATAGTTGGTTTATTTATTGAGAAAGATAATGTCAATACACATATGGGAAAAAGCAAAATCATCTAAACATAAAATATGCTGTGCGAAACCCTGCACAACAGATGAATTATACACATATTTTTGAGTGAAAAACATGGCTTGTTTAACTTTTTTAAAACCAAGCAAATATATAAAATATAAAAGGATAAAAAGCGTTTTTCAGAGGGATAAATTGTATGAAAAAAGTCATAAGTAGCAACATTTATTGAAAAAGTATTATATTTGCTCCCTTAAAAAATATAATAAAAATGAATAAAAAGTTGTTTAGCATAATGTTTTTAGGAACATTAGCTACTTTTTCTGCTCAAGAAAAGCAAATAGATGAGGTGCTGGTACAGGGAAAATTCTTTGAAACTCCCTACCAAAAGGTCAATGAAAACATAGTAGTTATCCAGCATAAAGAAATAGAGCAGTCTCCTGCCAAGAGTATAGATGAACTCCTACAGCAGTACACAGGAGTGGATATCAGAAAAAGAGGCGGAAATGGTGTTTTGTCTGATATCTCTATCCGTGGAGGGTCTTATGACCAAGTTTTGATTTTGGTGAATGGCATCCGTATGAACGACAGCCAGACAGGGCATAATAGTTTCAATATTCCTATAGACCTCTCTAATGTAGAGCAGATAGAAATCGTAAAAGGTCCTGCTGCAAGGCGTTTTGGGAATAATGCCTATGCAGGAGTTATCAACATCATTACTAAAACACACAAAGAAAAAACAGTAAAAATAACTGCCGAAGGTGGAGATTTTGAAGCGTATTCTTTGGGTGCAAATATCAATTTGGGCGGAGAGAAGTTTTCCCAGTCTTTACAGGCGAATACGGCTTATTCCACAGGATACCGTTACAATACAGACTATCAGATTAGAAATGTTTTTTATCAAAATCAACTTGATATTAAAAACGGGAAAGTGGGAATTCAGGCTGGTTTCAGCGAAAAGAAATTCGGTTCAAATAGCTTCTATGGTTCTTCTGCCGACCAGTACGAAGAAACACAGGCGTCCATCGTAAGTATGGCATACAGACAGAAGCTGGGAAACTGGGGGCTGAATGCCAATGCCTACTGGCGTAGAGGACAGGATATGTATCTATGGAGAAGATATAATCCTGCCGCATACAGAAATATGCACATTGGGAATAATGTAGGAGGGCAGCTAAATGCCAACTATCAATCTGTAATAGGGACTACGGGACTTGGGGTAGAGCTTAGAAAAGAATTTTTAGCGAGTAATAACTTGGGGCATAGAAACCGCTTTTTGACTCAGGTTTTCTTTGAACATCATTTCTCTTTTTTCAGTGAAAAATTGCAGATTGTCCCTGGGATTTCTTGGGCAAATTATAACACGGTAGGGAATTTCTTCTACCCAGGTGTAGATGTAGGATTTAATTTTAATGAAAATAATAAAATCTACGCCAATGTAGCGAAAGTCAATAGAATTCCTACTTTTACTGAACTATATTACTCTGATGCAGGAAATATAGGTGATGCTGATTTAAAGCCAGAAAGTGCGATTTCTTCAGAGGTGGGCTATCGTTATCAAAACCCTAAAATCACAGCGAAAGTTAGTGGTTTTATGAGAAATTCTAGCAATGCCCTAGATTGGGTAAGAAATACATCTGCCGAAAAATGGGCATCAAAAAATATAGGAGATATCAATCTGAAAGGGGTAGAAGTGGAGTTTAGCCATAGACCTGTGGATTGGTTCAGTTATTCTGCGGGATATACTTATATTGATAATAAGAGAGAAACCGAGGGTTATGCATTCTCTAAATATGCACTAGAAAACCTAAAACACCAGCTGGTGGGTAAAGTAGAAGCCAGATTTTTGAAATATTTCTCTAATCAGTTGATTTATAGATATAACCAAAGATTGGATTTCCTAAGTTATCATCTACTGGATTATAAAATTTCTTTCAAGAGAAATGGACTGGATATTTATGGGTTAATCAATAATGTGACCAATACCCAGTATGAAGAAATAGCGCTGGTTCCACTTCCTAAAAGATGGTTCCATGTAGGAATTTCTTACACTATAAAGATGAACTAAAAACAATAAATCGTGCTTTTCGGCACGATTTATTTTATTTTTTAAAATCCAAATTGTATTTTAGGTTAGAATATCCACTGATGCTGGCTTTTAGTGAGCCTACGAGGAGTTTTGCCTCCATTTCTACAGGGATATGGTTTTGGTCATTGGTTACCCACATGGTTACTCCTTCTTTTTCTTTAAATATTCTTCCGCTCTGTACAGATGGAACTATTTTAAGACATTCTATTTTCCCAAATTTGGTTTTCTTTTTTTCTACACCTACTATTTTCAGCATGAAAGGGTAGGTTTCATCATCTATCCAGACCGTCAGTTTCACTTGGTTTCCTACTTTTAGCTTGCTGCTGTCCATATTTCTTAGATAATAAAAAGCAGAAAGCATATCTTGTATTCCCTCAAAAGTGTTGAAATTTCGTGAGTTTTTTTTGAGTTTGTCATACAGAACCAAAGTCTTGTTGTCGTGGTTAAAAGTAGTCTCATAGTGCCTTCTGTAGCTTCCTTCGGAGATATTTCTCACATAGAAGCTGGGTAGCCCAGTCGCCAGATCTATATAGCTTTCATAGACATCGTTTACCTTGAAAAAAGTATTGACAATCCCTGTGCTTTTCCCTGTTCCTATCACACGAAGATGGTCTTTGCCTTTGTAATTTACTTGGCTAGTGGTAAGTTCTGCTGTTCCCGCATTGATGAATCCGTAGTGTATTCTGTATGATATTTTCTCTCCGTTGTTAATGTGATTCAGCTGTGCCGAGACCATAGCCGAAACCCAAAGCATAAACATTGCAAAAATCTTATTCATAGTTTTTTATTTAAGTATTCCTAATTATAGACAAATATTTTGCCAAACTTTTTTTTTCTTATTTCGCGCTTTCTTCTTTCACAAATTCTTCTATTTCCGAAGAGAGGAAAGGCGTTCCTTTTATCTTGTTAAAAGGGATGCATTTTATCTGATATTCATCTTGTATCAGGTGAATGAGCTGTCCGTTGTTGATTTCAGGGATAATGATTTTTTTAAACTTGCTCAGTTTCTCTCCCAAATCCTGTGGAAACGGCGCCAAATTTCTTAATTGAAGATGGGCAACAGAAACATTGTCCTGAAGCAGATTTTTTACCGCATCGCGGATGCTTCCATACGAAGATCCCCATGAAAGTATCAGAATATCAGTGTTTTCTTTCCCTTGATCCAGAGTGAGCGGAGCATAAGAGTTTTTGATATTTTGAAATTTCTTTGCTCTTAATTTTACCATTTTTTGATGATTTTCAGCATCATAGCTTACATTCCCTGTGTTTTCTTGTTTTTCCAATCCTCCTACAATGTGTTCCTTTCCTTTAGTGCCAGGAACGGCTATTTTCCTTGAAAGATTTTCTTCTCTTAGATACGGCAGATATTCGTTTTCATCAGGTTCTTTTATGAAAGGCGATTGGATTTTTGGTAAATTTTCAAAATTCGGAATCAGCCAAGGTTCGGTTCCATTTCCTAAATATCCATCTGAAAGAAGAATGACAGGCGTGGTGTATTCCAAAGCGATTTTCGCAGCCTCAAAAGCAGCCTCAAAGCAGTCAGAAGGCGACTGTGGCGCTATTACAGGAATGGGCGCTTCGCCGTTTCTTCCATGCACGGCTTGGAGCAGGTCGGCCTGTTCAGTCTTTGTAGGAAGTCCAGTGGAAGGTCCTCCTCGCTGTACATTTATAATGACCATGGGCAGTTCCAGCATAAAGCCTAATCCCAGCCCTTCTGTTTTTAGTGCCATTCCAGGGCCCGAAGTAGCAGTAACACCTAAATCCCCAGCAAAGGAAGCCCCAATGATAGAGGTCATGGCAGCGATTTCGTCTTCCGCCTGAAAGGTCTTGACACCCAGTGGTTTGTATTTAGCCAAATGATGTAGAATGTCTGATGCAGGAGTGATAGGATATCCGCCGTAGAAAACCTCCAAACCAGCTTTTTGTGCAGCTGATAAAATCCCCAAAACCACAGCTTCATTCCCTGAGATACTTCTGTAAGTTCCTTCCTGCATTTCAGCTTTTTCTACGGAATACCGCTCTGTGAAGATTTCCGCAATTTCACCATACTGATATCCAGCTTTTAGAACGCTGAGGTTAGCATCTCGAATTTCAGGTTTTTTTGAGAAATATTCCTCGATATGCTGTTTGGTTTGTTCTATATCTTTGGAAAACAGCCAGTAGATGAACCCTAGGGCAAACATATTTTTAGACCTGTCTTTTTCTTTTTGAGAAAGAGAAGTTTCTTTCAGTGCTTCCATGGTGTTTTTGGTAATGTCAATTTCATAAACCGTAAAATCACCTGATAAAGCCTCTAATGGAGAAGCCTCGTAACCAGCTAAGTTTAGATTTTTTCTATCAAAACCAGCAGAATTGCATATGATGATTCCTGCTTCTTTGACTTTACTAAGGTTTTTCTTTAGGGCAGCAGCGTTCATTGCGACTAGAACATCACAAGCATCACCAGGAGAATTGATTTCCTTACTTCCAAAATGAATTTGGAACCCAGACACTCCCGCTATAGTTCCCGAAGGAGCACGGATTTCGGCAGGGAAATCGGGCAAAGTATTAAGGTCGTTTCCGAAAAAAGCCACAGTCTGGCTAAACTGCGCTCCTGTGAGCTGTATCCCATCTCCAGAGTCTCCAGCAAATAATATTACAGCATTTTTTAGTTCTTTTATATTCATAGGTGAATGAAAAAAATAATGCCCAAAGATATTAAATTTGTTTTTGAATAAAAGTTATTGATTTTCAGTGAAATATGATTTTATGAATAAAAATCTAATTTGGAATAAATAAAATTTGTATATTCGCTGACTTTAAATATATAAGCTATGAAGAAAATTTTGTTTGCGATAGGATTTCTTTTGATTTCCACAGCAGAATTGGCAGCGCAGTCTTTGTCAGAAATTATTAATCAAAAAGAAACTATTTTAGTAGATGTAAGAACTCCAGAAGAATTTGCACAAGGAAATGTGAAAAATTCTATAAATATTCCAATCACAGAATTAGAAAATAACCTATCTAAACTGGAAGGAAAGAAAAATATAGTGGTATTTTGTAAGGCAGGAATAAGAGCCGCAAAAGCAGAAAAAATCCTTAAAGACAAAAAAATAAAGAATGTTTACAACGGAAAAACTTGGGAAAATGTAAAATCTTTGGTTAAAACCAATTTGGATAACTCTGAAAATTATAACTCTGAAAAGCCTCATTTTAATATACTGAGAGATTCAGAAAAAGTAAAACAAGTAGCGGTATCATTAGGAAAGAATGGAGTTTTTAAAAAACATAAAACTTCTACGCCAGCTTCTTTGGTTGTTTTAAAAGGAGAAATCAAGTTTATTATAAACGAACAAGAGATTATTTTAAAACCTAATGACTACTATGATATTCCAGTAGATGTGGAGCACGAATTGGTAGGTTTGTCCAAAGAAAATCTATTCGTAGTGACTAAACAAAAATAAATTTATTTAGACTAAAAAATAAAACGCCGAGCAATTTTGCTCGGCGTTTTTCGGTTATTTATTTGGAATATTTTTTAGAATATCTTTCAAGAAATCCCAGAATTTCTGT
>CAUQQF010000034.1:0-10156 GCA_963520375.1 uncultured Flavobacteriaceae bacterium
CAAAATTTAAATTTTCTTAAAAAATGTTACAAGTTAATTTTTTAAAAGAACATAGAGATAGAGTTTTAGAAGGGCTTAAAAAGAGAAATTTCAAAGATTTAGAGCTGGTGGATAATGCTATTTCGCTGGATGATGAAAGAAAAAAAGTTCAGTTTGATATGGACTCGCAGCTGGCTGAAATCAATAAAATTTCTAAGGAAATAGGGCTTTTGATGAAAGAAGGAAAAAAAGAAGAGGCAGAAAATGCAAAGCAAAAAACTGCTCAGTATAAAGAAGCGAGCAAGGAACTTCAACAGAAACTAAATGATATAGAAGAGAAACTTACAGAAATTCTGTATCTTATCCCAAATATCCCGCATGAATCTGTGAAAGCAGGTGTTTCTGCGGATGATAATGAAAATATTTATCAATCTCACGATGTGAAAGGTCTTGGCGAGGGCGCTATTCCTCACTGGGAACTGGCATCTAAATATAATCTTATCAACTTCGAGCTGGGTGTGAAAATCGCAGGAGCTGGTTTCCCTGTTTATTTGGGTAAGGGAGCTAAATTACAGAGAAGTTTGGTTCAGTTTTTCTTGGACAGAAACACAGAAGCAGGATATATGGAAGTAAATCCACCTCATGTGGTGAACGAAGCCAGCGGATACGGAACAGGGCAACTACCTGATAAAGAGGGACAAATGTATTTTGTGAATGAAGATAATTTGTATCTGATTCCTACGGCGGAAGTTCCTGTGACGAATATTTACAGAGATGTGATTTTAGAAGAAAAAGAACTGCCTGTTAAAAACACGGCTTTTTCTCAATGTTATAGGAGAGAAGCAGGGTCTTATGGTGCGCATGTAAGAGGACTGAACAGACTTCATCAGTTTGAAAAAGTGGAAATTGTAAGAATAGAAAAACCAGAAAATTCTTATCAAGCCCTTGAAGAAATGGTGGAGCATGTGAAAGGACTGCTGACAGACCTAGAACTTCCGTTTAGAATTTTGAGATTGTGCGGTGGAGATATGGGCTTTACTTCTGCGCTGACTTACGATTTTGAGGTGTGGAGTGCGGCTCAGGAAAAATGGCTGGAGGTTTCTTCCGTGTCTAATTTTGAGACTTTCCAAGCCAACAGACTAAAATGCCGATACAAAACCGATGGAAAAACTCAGCTGGTGCATACGCTGAACGGCTCTGCAATGGCTTTACCGAGAATTATGGCGGCTCTATTGGAAAACAACCAAACCGCAGACGGAATAAAAATCCCTAAGAAATTGGCAGAATACACGAAATTTGATATCATTTCATAAATAAAAAAACTCGCTTTTTAGTGAGTTTTTTGTTTATCATGCAGGTTGCTGTGTCGGTAGCCGTAAGCAAAGTAAATACAAACTCCCACAGCAGACCAAATCCCAAACCAAAACCAGTTTTCCATGCTCATTCCTGTCATGAGATAAAGGCAGGAACTCAGCCCAAGAAGTGGAATCAGGGATAATTTTTTGACAAAGGCTAAAACAGAAAGCCCTATATTTAGCAAAATATAAATGAAAATAGCAAACCTGAATTCTCCCTCTTTCTCATCGCTGAAATCCATCAAATTTTCAAAAAACGAAGGATACAAAAGATAAATAAAAGAAACACCTCCGATGAACAGCAGCGGAAAAACCCATTGCCCATTGATATAAGGAAGATGAAAATGCCCTTTTACTTTCTCTTTTGGTGGGAGTAGTAAAACTCCGCCACACACCAAAACGAAGGCAAAAATAGTCCCTATACTCGTAAAATCCAGTATGAAAGATTTATCTGTGAATAGGATAGGAACACCCACGACAAATCCTGTAACCACTGTAGCGAATGACGGCGTTCTGTTTTTCTTGTGAATTTGCTGGAATTTCTTTGGAATCAGTCCATCACGGCTCATGGCATACCATATTCTCGGCTGTCCCATTTGGAAAACCAATAAAACAGTAGTAATGGACACGATGGCAACCACTTCTATGATAAATTCCATCAGTGGAAGATTGATATTTTCAGCCTTAAAGACAAAAGAAAGTGGGTCTCCGATGCCCTCAAATTTTCTATAATCTACCAGCCCTGTGAGGGTCATAGTCAGTGCGATATAAATAGCCGTGCAGAGAAATATAGAAATAATCATCCCTTTGGGTAGGTCTCTCTGCGGGTCTTTGGTCTCTTCCGAAAGCACACTCAGCGCATCAAAACCGATATAAGCAAAGAAAACACCGCTGATGGCAGACATTATCCCTGTGAAACCATTGGGAAGGAATGATTTTTCGCCTGTTGCCGTGTCTATGGGCATCCAGTTATCAGCATTGATATAGAAAACACCAATGGCGATAACCAGCACTATCGCAAGTAATTTGATTAAAACAAAAAGATTATTAAAATTCTTACTTTCCTTCACGCCGATATAGCAAATCCAAGTGATAAGGGCATTTATCAATAGGGCAGGGAGGTCAAAAATTACCCTCAAAGAACCCAAGCGAGGAGCATTTTCCCAAGCGGAAATCAGCTCTGAATTTTGAGAGCCGTTTTTCACTGCTTTTTCGACTTCGGTATAGCTGCACGAGAGGTATTCGGGTATGTGCAGTCCTAAATTATCAAGCAATGAAGTGAAATAATCCGACCACGAAAAAGCCACATAAATATTCCCAAAACTATATTCCATAATGAGCATCCAGCCGATAATCCATGCGGCCAGTTCCCCAAAAGTAGCATAGGCATAGGTGTATGCACTCCCAGCCGTAGGAATTCTACTGGCAAACTCCGCATAGCAGAGAGCCGTAAAACAGCACGAAACGCCACAAATGATATACAATAAAATGACCCCAGGGCCGCCTTTGTAGATGGCTTCCCCCAGACTGCTGAAACTCCCAGCACCGATGATGGCTGCTATTCCAAAAAACACGATATCCCTCGTCGTTAGGACTCTTACAAGGTGATTAGAGTTTTGGTTATCGGAATAATTTTTCTTTTTAAAAAGCTGTTTCATTAGCAAAAATTCGTTGAAAATGGGAGCAAAATTACAGAAAAAATCTTTGAAAAATATAGAACTTAATTATAAAAAATATTAAATTTGCGCTTTACATCATTGGCTGCATAGTTTAATGGATAGAACTACGGATTTCGGCTCCGTCGGTGAGGGTTCGAATCCTTCTGCGGTCACAAATAACCAATCTATAACGCTCCTAAAAATATTTTTTAGGAGCGTTTTTCAAAAAAATGAGAGTTTTTTTAGATGTAAATCAGATAACAAAATTTTAAATTATGAAATATTATAAAATAAAAAGAAAAACACGATTTCCAGAATTAGGGAGAATAGCAAGTGGCGCTGAAGGTAAAAATGTGCCTGAAAAAGAGTATTTTTATAGAATAGGAAAAGGGGAAATTATTGAAAATACTCCTATTTTTGATTATTTTGTTTTAGAAAGTTTCGATAAAGAAAAATACTGGGAATGGGCATTATTTGATATTCATGGTTTCATAGGAGAGGGAAGTCAAATATTTGGCTGGTATATCTCAGATAAATTAAAATCTCTTTTAGAAAAATTTAGAATCGCTCCGAAATATCATTTCTACGAAACACGGCTCCTCTACAAAGGAGAAAAATTTAAATACTGGATTTTTCAGTTTCCAATAGATGTGTTTTACAACTATAATTATGAAAAAAGTGATTTCTACTACAAAGAAGCAAAACACAAAAAAAGAGGAATAATAAACCCTTAATAAAACCTCTAAAAATCAGTGATTTCGCAATTAAGTTTATTATTCCTCCTTTACTTAGTAGCGGGAGCAGGACTCGAACCTACGACCTTCGGGTTATGAGCCCGACGAGCTACCTACTGCTCCATCCCGCGGTATTGTTTTGCAAATATATAACTTTTTTTTTATTCTCCAAAATTTTTAATAAAAAAATGCATTTGAAAATTTTCAAATACATTTTTTAATTGTTTTTCCTAGTTCATCAATACTCTTTGGATGATTTGTAAAACAAGTCCTACACCGAAACCTATCAATGCCATAGTACATGCAGATTTTGCTTTTACAGGTGCTTTATCTTTATTCATAAAATAGATAACTGCTCCTGCGATAGGAATACAAAATGAAAGAACTTTCATCCACATCTCCAGATCTTCTTGATCTTGTGGTTGATTTACATTAGGATTTTGATTTAAATCACTCATAATTAAACAAATTTTAAAATTAATTCAGCTATAAATATTCCTGTAATAGAGACCAAAGACATGGTTCCTATGCCTGCCATTAGTCCTGTAATTAGTCTTCTCACATTGGTGCTTTCCTTATTATAATAAGCTTGAATAAAGCCATCTAGATAAGTGGGAACTATCAACAAAATAGTCAACCAAAAATTAATGGATATTACACCAAACAAGAAGAATGGAAAAGAAAGGTATCCCAAATGTATTCCTGTGCATCTTGCACAAACAGGAAATTGTTTTCCTCTCCAAAAGAAAGACCTTTCAGGTTTTCTATGGCAGAAGCTAAAATGAAGTTTTACTCTTTCTTTCTCTTTCATAATTATTTCGCAAATGTATAAAAAAAATATTATGAAAACACAAAAAAATTAATGAAATAATTACTTATTTCTAATAAAAATTAAGATACGCCAAGTTCATAAAAATGGTTTGAAAAAAAATTATTACTTTTGCCTCCGTAAAAAATATATATGCAAAACATTAGAAATATCGCAATTATTGCCCATGTAGACCATGGAAAAACTACTTTGGTGGATAAAATCATTCATGCTACCAATATTTTTAGAAAGAGTGATGAATCAGGTGATTTGATTATGGATAATAATGACCTGGAGAGAGAAAGAGGGATTACCATTTTATCTAAAAATATCTCTGTAACTTATAAAGACACGAAAATCAATGTGATAGATACCCCTGGACACGCCGATTTTGGGGGAGAAGTGGAAAGAGTTTTGAAAATGGCTGACGGGGTTGTTCTCTTGGTAGATGCATTCGAGGGGCCGATGCCACAGACGAGATTCGTGCTTCAAAAAGCTTTAGAATTAGGGCTTAAGCCAATAGTAGTTATCAATAAAGTAGATAAAGATAACTGCCGACCAGATGAAGTTCATGACAAAGTATTTGATCTGTTTTTCAACCTCAATGCTACGGAAGAGCAGCTGGATTTCCCTACATACTACGGTTCATCTAAACAAGGTTGGTTTAATACAAGTTTGATTCCTGCTGATAGTATTTTACCTTTATTAGATGGGATTTTAAAACATGTTCCAGCACCAAAAGTAGAGGAAGGAGCACTGCAAATGCAGATAACATCGCTGGATTATTCATCTTTCTTGGGAAGAATTGCCATTGGTAAAGTTACTAGAGGTTCTGTAAAAGAAGGGCAGTGGATAGGGCTTTCTCAAGAAGGCGACAAAATAGTAAAAGGAAAAGTAAAGGAACTATATGTTTTTGAGGGGTTAGGAAAGAAAAAAGTAGAGGAAGTTTTTGCGGGTGATATCTGTGCGATTGTAGGTTTTGATGCGTTCCAGATTGGTGATACTTTCGTAGATTTGGAGAATCCAGAGCCGCTACCGAGAATCGCTATTGATGAGCCTACTTTGAATATGACTTTTTCTATCAATAACTCGCCTTTCTTCGGGAAAGATGGTAAATATGTGACTTCTAACCACTTGAAAGAGAGATTAGAAAAAGAATTAGAGAAAAACTTGGCGCTTCGTGTTCAGGGGACCGATGATGCGAATACTTTCTTGGTGTTCGGTCGTGGGATTCTTCACCTTTCAGTTTTGATAGAAACGATGAGAAGAGAGGGATATGAAATGACCATTGGGCAGCCGCAGGTTATCCTAAAAGATATTGATGGAGAGAAATGTGAGCCGTATGAATCTTTGGTGGTGGATGTTCCAGAGGAGTTTGCTTCCAAGGTTATCGACCTAGCAACTCAGAGAAAAGGTGATTTGCACATTATGGAAACCAAAGGTGAAATGCAGCATTTAGAGTTTGAAATTCCATCCAGAGGGCTTATAGGACTTCGTTCCCAAATGCTTACTGCAACGGCAGGAGAGGCTATTATGGCGCATAGATTTGTAGATTATAAGCCTTTCAAAGGTGCTATAGCTGGTAGAAACAATGGGGTTTTAATCTCTAAAAACCAAGGTCAAACTACAGCGTATTCCATTGAAAAACTGCAAGATAGAGGTAAGTTCTTCGTAGACCCAGGGGAGGAAGTATATGCAGGTATGATTGTGGGAGAACAGAACAAACCTGGGGATTTAGTAGTAAATATCGTGGAAGGAAAACAGCTGAACAACATGCGTGCAGCTGGTAAAGATAAAGATGGAAGCATCGCTCCGAAAATCCTTTTCTCACTAGAAGAATGTATGGAATACATCCAGCATGATGAATGTATAGAGGTGACTCCTAACTTCATCAGAATGCGTAAAAAACTTTTATCTGAAGAAGACAGAAAAAGAGCAGAAAGAAGTGCTAAAACAGAATAACAATAAAATCCTCCAAATTTGGGGGATTTTTATTATATTTGTGCTAAACATATTTAGACTATGCAAAACAAAAAAAATGCATTTATAGGCGTTATCATAGGATGTTCAGCAGTGGCAGCTGTATTTTTGATGATGAACGGCTGTTCCCGTGTAGAGCCGAACTATGAAGGCGTTCTGATGGAAAATTACGGTAGAAACGGAAAAGCAGATTTTTCAACCGTTTCTGGGCGACAATGGACATTCTTCCCAGGGGTAGAGCTTTACCAAGTACCAATGTTTGAAACTAGTGGAGACCCACAAGCAGTGCAGGTTTCTGCAAAGGACGCGGGAGTTTTCACGGTAGATCCTTCCTATCAGTATCAGCCCATTAGAGGCAAAGGAGTAGATATAGTGTTCAATTACAAGCATTTAGGTATAAATCAGCCAGAGGTAATGATGGACAATGTAGAAAACTCTATCCTAAATAAACTGGTGACCAATGCCTACCGAGAAGAAGCCAGAAACTATACTACGGACAGTCTGATGAATAACCTTAATACATTTGAAAGACAAGTGGAAACTAGGCTAAAAAAAGATTTTGAGAATAAATTTTTTCAGCTAAACAATTTGACTTCTGGGCTTAAACCTCCTGCTTCTATGGCAAAAGCTATTGAGTTGAGAAACAATGCGATACAACAAGCAGAGCAAGTGAAAAATGAGCTCCAAGTTTCTAAAATGAACCTTGAAAAAGCCAAGATAGATGCCGAAGCTAACCGCGTAAGAGCCCAAGGACTTGACAACAAGATTTTACAAGAAAAATGGATAGAAGCCATAAGAAATACCAATAATAAAGTAATCATCACCGATGGTAAAACACCTGTAATACTACAATAATGAAACACAAAATACTTTACATTTTACTATTCATCGTAGGAAATGGAGTTCTTATTTACATAGACAGATTATGTTTCCAGAATCAGCCTGTATGGGGCTTCACGGCTATATTTTTCCATTTAATTTTGCTGATAAATTTCCCTTATAACAAGTTGAAATAAAAAAACTCCCAATTTCAGGGAGTTTTTTATTTATAGTTTAATAGAATTTAGCCTTAGTGAATTGGCTATCACCGAAACAGAGCTGAAACTCATCGCTGCTGCTGCAAGCATAGGAGAGAGCAAAATCCCAAAAATAGGGTAGAGCAACCCAGCAGCCACAGGTATTCCCAGCGTGTTATAAATAAACGCAAAGAACAGATTTTCTTTGATGTTTCTCATCATCTTTTCGGAAAGGATTTTGGCTTTTACTATTCCATAGATATCGCCTTTCAGCAGGGAGATTTCTGCGCTGTCTATGGCTACATCTGTTCCTGTTCCCATCGCTATTCCTATATCAGCCTGTGCAAGGGCAGGAGCATCATTGATACCATCACCAGTCATTGCTACTATTTTTCCTTGTTTTTGTAATTCTTTGATTTTGTTAATTTTATCTTCTGGAAGGCAGTTGGCTTGATAATTTTTTATTCCTAATTCATTTGCCACAGCACGAGCCGTAGCCTCGTTATCTCCTGTAAGCATGATGACTTCTATGTTTTTGCTCTGCAAAAATTCTACCGCTTTTTTTGCGGTTGGTTTTAGTTTGTCGGTAAAGCATAAAAATCCTATAACAGCATTATTTTCAATAAGATATGAAATAGTGAAAGCTTTATCTTTAAAAGTTGAAATTTTTTCTTTGATTTCATCTGCTACATGGACAGCGTTTTCTGTGATGTATTTTTCATTTCCCAAGAAATATTTTTTACCACCAATTATCCCTTCAATTCCTTTTCCAACCAAGTTTTGGAAGTCTGAAACAGCCTCTATCTGCGAGGCATCAGTTTTATACAAAATAGCTTTGGATAGGGGATGTTCGCTGTTTTTATTTAATGATGCAGAAATATTGATAATTTGGTCTTCTGTATAATTTTTCGCTGGGAAAACATATTCCAGTGATGGTTTTCCTTCTGTGAGCGTTCCTGTTTTGTCTGTTATCAAGACATTTATTTTTTCCATTTGTTCCAGAGCTTCAGCACTTTTAATCAAAATACCATTTTGAGCACCTTTACCGATGCCCACCACCACAGACATAGGCGTAGCAAGTCCTAAAGCGCATGGACAGGCGATAACCAGCACAGCTAGAGCATTTACAAAGGCATTGAAAAATTTCGGTTCGGCGCCAAAAATCCACCATAAAACAAAGGTAAGAACGGAGATGAAAACCACCACAGGGACAAATACTTTGGAGACTTTGTCGGTTAGTTTTTGTATCGGTGCTTTGCTTCTACTGGCATCATTTACCATTTTAATGATTTGAGCCAAAAGGGTTTCGCTTCCTACACGCTCGGATTTCATCAGGAAAGTTCCATTTCCATTGATAGTCCCTGAAATCACTTGATTATCAATGCTTTTTTCCACAGGAATAGGTTCGCCTGTAATCATACTTTCGTCTATGGTAGAATATCCCTCTATGATGACTCCATCCACAGGGATTTTTTCTCCAGGTTTGACTCTCAGGATGTTACCAGCCTTTATTTCATCGATTTTAACGGTTTTTTCCTCGCCGTTTTCCCACAAATGAGCCTCAGAAGGGGAGAGGTTCATAAGTTTTCGGATGGCGTTTCCTGTTTTTTGATGGGCTTTAGCTTCTAATAACTGCCCTAATAGCACCAAAGTGATAATCATGCAGACACTTTCAAAATAGATAGGTGGATGAGCATGATTAGGGAAAATATTGGGAAAAAATAAAGTAATACAGCTCAAAACCAAAGCCGCTCCAGCACCTAAACCAATGAGGCTGAACATGTTAAGATTCCAAGTTTTAAAGGAAACATAAGCCCTCTGGAAAAACATAAATCCAGCATAGACCACAGGAATAGTGAAAGCCGCCTGCAAATACAGCTGCGTGTGATGTGGGATTTTATCTATGGGAAGTCCCATCATTCCGCCCATTGCTAAGATAAATACAGGAGTGGTAAAGGCGAGAGCGATATAGAATTTCTTTCGTAAATCTATATAGGTGGAGTTGTCTTCCTGTCCTTCAGCCACGATTTGGACTAAATCCATTCCACAGACTGGGCAGCCTGTATTTTTGGGGTAAGTTTTGTCGCCTTCGCAAAACATCGGGCAATAAAATTCACCGATTTTATCTAAATTAACCTTTTGATTTTCAGTTGATTTTGCTTTTTCTCTGATTTCCTCACGCTCTTCGATAGGAGCTAAATACATCCCACAAACAGGGCATTTTCCTTGTTTGAAGTAGAGTTTTTCTCCTTCGCATTCCATTGGACAGAAATACACACTGCTAGGCGAGATTTTGTCTTCTGGTTTGATGAATGTATAATCATGGTTATCAGGGTCTTTCAGAAAATAATGACCAATGGAACCAACGGCATCATTGAGCTGCTGGAGATTGATTTCGTTTTTGGAAGAAATTTTAACACTGTTGGTTTTTAAATCTACCACAGCAGAGATATATGGAAGGGAATTCAGCTTGTCGGAAATTTTCTTTTGACAGCTGCCACAGCTCATTCCCAATATATCAAATTGTTTTTCGTGCATATTATTAAATTTTATAAAGTTAAAAAAAAGAGAATACAAAGTTAAGGATTTTATTCTTTTAATTTACAATTTAACATAATATAAATTA
>CAUQQF010000035.1:0-8580 GCA_963520375.1 uncultured Flavobacteriaceae bacterium
TGGACTAATAAATTCATCTATCCGCCGTATGAATTTGGCGTGGCTAATGCTATGATTACCAATTTCCATACACCGAAATCCACTTTGCTGATGATGATTGCTGCTTTTGCAGGAAAGGATTTCGTGATGCACGCTTACGAAGAAGCCATTAAGAATGAATACAAGTTTTATTCTTATGGTGATGCCATGCTTATCATTTAATTTTAAAGAAAATTAACCCTAAAAAACTAAACAATGCTTTTAGATGATTTAAAATGGCGCTATGCCACAAAAACCTACCAAGAAGGAAAGAAAGTCCCACAAGAAGACATAGACAAGATTATAGAAGCTATCCGCCTTGCGCCTACTTCTTCTGGGCTACAGCCTTTCAGAATCATCGTGATAGATGACCAAGAAACCAAAGAAAAGCTGGTAGAAGGTGCTTTAAATCCAAAAGGAATTATGGCATGCTCGCACATTATTGCCTTTGCTGCGTGGGACAATTATACATCTGAGAGAATCGATGAGATGTATAACCTTATTACCGATGAACGAGGGCTTCCTCGTGGGCGATATGAGAGATATACGGATATGATAAAGGAGCGTTTTGCACAGCGTGAGCCTATCCGAAATTTCGAACATGCAGCGCGACAAGCATACATAGCCCTAGGAATGGCACTTGCACAAGCAGCGGAACTCAAAATAGATTCCACGCCTGTGGAGGGATTTGACCACGAGAATTTTGATAAAGTTCTTGGCTTGGAGAAACTTGGGCTGAAAAGCGTGGTGCTGATGTATGTCGGCTATGCTGACCGCGAAAATGATTGGCTGGCACCGATGAAAAAGGTAAGAGTTTCCAAGGAAGAATTAGTCATAAAACATAAATAATTATTTTAAAAAGCCTCTTCAAAAAGGCTTTTTATCTTAAAAACAAAATCAAATAGAATGAAAGATATCAGAACGCTCAGTTTAGACCAGCTCAAAGAATATTTTGTTTCTTTGGGAGAAAAACCATTTCGTGCCAAGCAGGTCTATGACTGGCTTTGGTCTAAAAATCTTCATTCTATTGAGGAAATGACTAACCTTTCCAAAGAGCTTCGCCAAAGAATTTCTGAAGAATATACGATAAATCCTATCTCTGTAGATAAACTCCAAAGAAGTTCAGACGGAACTATAAAAAATGGTGTAAAACTCCATGATGGGCTTTTGGTAGAAAGTGTTCTAATCCCAACAGAAACACGAACTACAGCCTGTGTTTCCTCGCAGGTAGGATGTTCTCTAAACTGTGAGTTTTGCGCTACTGCTAAACTCAAAAGAATGAGAAACTTGGAGGTGGCAGAGATAGTGGATCAAGTGGCTTTGATAGACAAGCAGAGCAGACTTTATTTTGATAGACCTCTCTCTAATATCGTGTTCATGGGAATGGGCGAGCCTATGATGAACTACAAAAATGTAGTGGAAGCTATCAGAAAAATCACTCAGCCCGATGGCTTGGGAATGTCTCCAAGGAGAATTACCGTGTCTACTTCTGGAATTCCGAAGATGATAAAAATGCTGGCAGATGAAGATTTAAAGGTAAAACTAGCACTTTCGCTGCATTCAGCAATTGAAGAAAAACGAAATGAAATCATGCCTTTTTCTGAAAATTTCCCACTGGCAGACATCATAGAAGCCCTGCAATATTGGTATTCTAAAACTGGCTCTGTCATTACTTTGGAATACTGCATCTGGAAGGGGATAAACGATAAAGATGAAGACATAAAGGCTTTGATAAAATTCTGTAAAAAAGTGCCAACAAAGGTGAATTTGATAGAATACAATTCCATTGGCAACGGAAAATACGACCGCAGCAACCCTGAGGCCACAGAAAACTATGTCCGTCAGTTAGAGAAGAACGGAATCACTACGATGATTCGCCGAAGTAGAGGAGGAGACATCGATGCGGCCTGCGGACAGCTTGCCAATAAAATAGCCGAAGCCTAGAAAAAGCCCTACAAATAGAGAATAAAATGGATAATTTTATTTTAATCATATTGTGCATTGTGGCGGGAATGGTCTTTAAGGCAACTAAATCCATTCATCCAGAAGCTCACAAAGGAATCAACACTTGGATACTTTACATCGCGCTGCCCTCTATTTCCTTTAAATATATTCCGAAAATAGAGTGGTCGCTGGAAATACTCTATCCTGCGGCTAGTATGGTAGTTCTGGCATTGGGAGCGTACTTCTTTATACAATATTATTCAAAACTGAAAAACTATTCCAACCGTTCTACAAGCACCTTACAGCTGGCAAGTGGATACAGTAACACCTCGTTCATTGGTTTTCCGCTCATATCTGCTTTTTATGGAGAAGAATATTTGAGTATTGCGATTATCTGTGACCAAGCCATGTTTCTTACCCTTTCTACACTGGGCATCATCACTGCTCTGCAAGGCGGAAACAATAACACCATAAGCGCTAAATTTTTACTTAAAAGGCTTTTTACATTTCCGCCATTTATCGGATGTGTTGCGGCATTAGTTTTATCATCTTTTATAGATTTTTCTCCTGCCGAACCGCTTTTTAACAAGCTGTCTGGAACGGTGGCGCCTTTGGCTCTGTTCTCCATAGGTTTGCAGTTAAAATTTAATGGCTGGAAAAAACTGATGAGCCAAATTTCCATGTCGATGGTTTATAAATTGTTGATTGGCCCTGCTTTAATTTTAGTTTTGGGACTTGTTTTGGGACTGAAAGAAAGTTTAGTGAAAATCACAGTTTTTGAATCTGCGATGCCTACTTTGGTAATGTCCAGTGTCATCGCTGAGCAATTTAAACTCAATACCAAACTCACCAATATGATTATCGGAATCAGCATTATTGTCGGATTTTTCACTTTGGGAATTTGGTATAAAGTGCTGGAATGGTGCTTTTAATAGAAGATTTTATATTGATATATGCGTTTTAGTAGATTTTATTTTTTGTTTTTTATTCTCATATCGGTTTTTTCTTTGGCTCAAAAAACCAAAAGGCTGCCTTTGAAAAACTATAAAATCGCTGTCTTAAATGATACTTTGAGGGAAACATCAGGATTAACGCTGATGAATGGGAGGTTGTACAGCTTTAATGACGGTGGAAATCCCAATGAAATTTATGAAATAAACCCTGAAAATGGGCAGATAATTTCTACCATCAAAGTTGATTTCCCAAACAGAGACTGGGAAGCCATGACTAATGACGGGCAAAGCCTTTATATAGGAGATTTCGGGAATAATGGAGGCAAAAGAACGGATTTGGCGATTTATAAAATATCGGATAATTCTCATCAGAAAATCAGATTTAAATATAAAAATCAACCTCATTTTAGTTTTAAAAAAGACAAACACGATTTTGATGCCGAAGCGATGATTTTCAAAGATGGGAAAATTTATCTTTTTTCCAAAGAATGGGCTTCGCTGAAAGTTTCTAAATACACGATAAATCCCGATACAGAGGAAGAACAGAGCATCGAAAAAACGGAAGAATTTAAAACCAATTTCTTAGTAACGGATGCTTTTTATTTCAATAAAAAACTGTATCTGGTGGGCTATAATAAGATAGCAAAAGCCTTTTTGATGATTTTTGATGAAGATGAAAACGGCAATTTTTTCAGTGGAAAATATACGAAATACAAGCTGGGTTCGGTCTTTAAATATGGTCAGATAGAGGGAGTTGCAGTAGATGAAAAGGGTATTTATATCTCAAGCGAAGAATTTAAGAAAATCGGTTTTCAGGCGAAACAGAGTTTGTATTTTGTGCCTTTTGAACGACTGTAATTTAAATAAAATTAAATAATCTTATATTTGTGAATTAAAATAAAATTGTGGCTAAAATCTTAGAAGAAATCAAAGCTCCCATAAGCAGGGAAATGAAACTTTTTGAGGAAAAGTTTTATCAGTCCATGCAGAGCAGTGTGCCTTTATTAGATAAAATTACACAATTTATCATCGCTACGAAGGGCAAACAGATGCGACCTATCCTCGTTTTCCTTTCAGCGAAAATGACAGGCGAGGTGAGCGAGAAAACCTTTCGTGGAGCTTCTTTGATAGAGCTGATACATACGGCAGCTTTGGTGCATGATGATGTAGTAGATGAGAGTGCTAGAAGGCGTAATTTCTTCTCTATCAATGCCTTGTGGGGGAACAAGACTGCGGTTTTGATTGGGGATTATTTATTGTCCAAATCGGTAATTCTTTCTACTGAAAATAAGGATTTTGATTTGTTGGAAATCGTTTCCCAAACCATAAAAGACATGTCCGAAGGCGAGCTTTTACAACTGGAAAAAGCAAGAAAGCTGGATATCACGGAAGATGTTTATTATCAGATTATTAGACAAAAAACAGCTTCGCTTATTTCGGCGTGCTGCCAGATAGGAGCGGTTTCTAATAATGCTGAAAACTCGCTGATAATGAAGATGAAAGATTTTGGGTTTTATGCAGGAATGGCTTTTCAGATAAAAGATGATTTGTTTGATTATTTTAGCAAAAACATTGTAGGGAAGCCTGTGGGCATAGATATTAAGGAACAAAAAATGACTTTGCCGCTTATTTATTCTTTAAAAACGGCAAATGAAAAGGACAGAAAATATTACTTTAATATCATTAAAAACCATAATAAAACCCCAAAACGAGTAAAAGAACTGATTGATTTTGTAAAAAAATCGGGCGGACTGGACTACGCCGAGAAAATAATGGAAAATTACCAGCAGAAGGCTTTGGATATTTTATTAGAATTCCCTGATAATGAAGCGAAAAAGTCCTTACAGCTGATGCTGGATTATGTAATAAAAAGAGAATTTTAAAAAAAGTATAAAAATGGAGAATAATATTTTAGATTGTGTGATTATAGGTTCTGGACCTTCTGGTTTTACGGCGGCTATCTATGCAGCGAGAGCGGATTTAAAACCTGAGCTTTATACAGGGCTACAGCATGGCGGTCAGCTTACTACAACTACAGAAGTGGATAATTTCCCAGGGTATCCAGAGGGAGTTACAGGGTCGAAAATGATGGAAGATTTGCAGAAACAAGCCGAAAGATTTGACACCAAAGTGCATTATGAAATGATTACGAAAGTGGAATTTTCTAAGGAAAAAGGCGGAATTCATAAACTTTGGGCAGGAGAGAAAGAAATTTTGGCTAAAACAGTGATTATTTCCACTGGAGCTACAGCCAAATACCTTGGGCTGGATGATGAAAAAAAATACTCTGGCGGCGGAGTGTCTGCGTGTGCTACTTGTGACGGATTTTTTTACAGAAACCAAGAAGTTATCGTAGTTGGGGCAGGGGACACGGCAGCAGAAGAGGCGACTTATCTTGCTAATATTTGTAGTAAAGTGACCATGCTTGTAAGAAAAAACTATTTCCGTGCTTCTAAAGCAATGGCTCACAGAGTGGAAAAAACGCCGAATATAGAAGTAAAATTTAATCACGAATTGATAGGCATCAAAGGAGAAAACAACTTGGTGGAAAAAGCTGTGGTTATCAATAACCAGACTCAAGAAACTTCAGAAATACCTGTCAGCGGGATATTCATAACCATAGGACATCAGCCTAATACTGAGATATTCAAGGGGCAGATAGATATGGATGAAAACGGCTATATCATCACCGAAGGAAAATCTTCTAGAACCAATCTTCCTGGGGTTTTCGCGGCGGGAGATGTTCAGGATCATATTTATCGTCAGGCAGTTACAGCAGCAGGAAGCGGATGTATGGCAGCGATAGATGCAGAGAGATATTTAGGCGAATTAAAATAAAAAACTACTATGAAAGCCCTAATTTATGTTTTCCTTGGGGGAGGAGTGGGGAGTATTTTTAGGTTTATGATTTCTAATTATGCTCATAAACTGCCGATGGCAGGCTCTTTTCCTATTGGAACGCTTTTAGCTAATGTTTTGGGATGTTTTTTTATAGGGATATTTTCTTCTTTATTTAAAGAAAATGAATATCTGAAATACCTTTTGGTTACAGGATTTTGTGGTGGATTTACTACATTTTCCACATTTTCTATGGAAAACATCACTCTTTGGCAAAACGGACAGTATGGAATTTTGGTTTTGTACTTGACTTTGAGCATTGCATTGGGGCTTTCTGCAGTGTATTTAGGAAGTCAGCTTTTGAAATAAAGTAAAGTTTTAATATTGATTTTCAAAACATTAATGATTTAAGTGTAAAAATCCTATAAATAAATTTGTCAGTATTAAAAATATCCTTACATTTGCACCACTGAAATGATAGATATTTCATTTTTGGAGAGATGGCAGAGCGGTCGAATGCGGCGGTCTTGAAAACCGTTGACTGTAACAGGTCCGGGGGTTCGAATCCCTCTCTCTCCGCAAAATTAAAACTAAATTATAAGGACTTTTGAAATCTTCAAAAGTCCTTTTTTTTATTTTAAGTTCTGAAAGTTTTCACAAAGCGATATCCTTGCTTTTTCCTACACTTTATGTTTTCTAAAAATACATTCACATCCTCGAAGAAATATGCAGTATCTTTGTTTTCTGTTTAATATTATTTAATTATAAAATGGAAAGAGATAAAATAAAGAATATTTCGAAAGTATAATAACACAAAAAAAGGAAAATATATCTTTTTATCTTAATGCATTTGAAAATAATAGGGTTGCTATAGATAGACAGTATGTTGTACTTAATAGTATGGCAGGAGATTGTCTGACATCTCTTATTGCTAAATATTCCGCGAGTTACCCTATAGAAGATTTGTATACAGATTATTACGACGCTTTAGAATATATGCACCAGAGCTGGATGGTATTGGACAATCGTGCTTATTTAAAAGATACTAAATACAATCATTATTTTGGCTCAGACTATGATTTGATGCTTTGGATGCTTTCATTGGGATATTTATTAGATGTTGAAAAACAGAAATATATGCTGCTTTTAGAAATATTAGACCGATTTTCTGTAAAAGACCTGCTCTATGAAACCATCATTAAAGCCAAAATATCCGAACGACCTCCTATAACAGAGGAAAGTTATAAAATGATAACGGATATGCCATGGGCGTATGAGTCTCTTCGCCATGCCGTCCTAGAAACAGATGATGAATATGGAAAAGAACGCTCTTCTGCTCTGATTGAACATTTCTTAAATAAAGAATTTTATCAAAGGCACAAAGGTTTTAGTTTTTATGACCATCATAAGAGCAATAATAACATATATTATGGCTATTGGAGTTTTGAAAGTGCGGCTATTGCTGATATTTTATCCGTAGATATCTCACCTTTTGAAAACAATAAATACTTCCCTAAAGATGCGTATTTTTACAAAAAAGTAGAGTAGGAGGAGAGAGGAGTTTATATTAGTATTGTGAGTCATATTATTGATTTTTAAAAACAAACAAAATGAAATATTATAAGATAGATATTAAATCTCATTTTCCAGAATTAGGGAGAATAGCAAGTAGCGCAGAAGGTAAAAATGTGCCTGAAAAGAGTATTTTTATAGAATAGGAAAAAGGGAAATTATTGAAAATACTCCCATTTTTGATTATTTTGTTTTAGAAAGTTTCGATAAAGAAAAATACTGGAAATGGGCTTTGTTTGATATTCATGGTTTCATAGGAGAGGGAAGCATAATGTGTGGCTGGTATATCTCAGATAAATTAAAATCGCTTTTAGAAAAATTCAGAATTGCTCCAAAATATCATTTCTACGAAACACGGCTCCTCTACAAAGAAGAAAAATTCAAATACTGGATTTTTCAGTTTCCGATAGATGGGCTTCACAACTATAATTATGAAAAAAGTGAGTATTTTATAGATAATCAAAGAGTTTTGGGAATTAAAACCGCAGAAGAATACGACGAGTATGACTATAAAATCTGGAAAGAAACCAAAAAAAATATAGAATGGAGAAAAATTGTCTTAGTAGATAAATTTGATATTGTTGACACTTGGCAAGGAGATATTCTCTGCTCAGAGCACCTGAAACAAGCCATAGAAGAAAACGGCATCACAGGTTTTGAGTTTTTTGAGATTGATTATGAGGTGGTTGTAGAGTAAGAATTGAAATGTGACAAATTCACCAAGTAGAGAAATTTTCAAATAATAAAAATAATGCATTATCATTTTAATAAAGAAAAACAAATTTTAATGGAAAAAGAGATTACAAATTTAATTCCCATTTCCGAAAAACAAGTTAATGAGCTTTTAGAAAAAAATAAAGATACTCCTTTTGAATATATAATATTTTTGAAAGAAATAGGAAGTGGTAACATCAATAATATTCTTGATTTAAAGGATTTTATATTCGATTTTAACGACTTAGGATTAGAAGATATTTATAATATTCCTGAAAACATCAAATTATTTGGAGATAATTTTTCAGGAGATTTTATAGGTTTTGATTTTAATAAAAATGGAGAAATTATAGAATTTTTACATGAAAGTGGAGAAATTTATTGGACTGGTAAAAATTTTAAAGGATATATAATTGATTTAATTAACAGCCTTTGATAAAGAAGAACATTATTTTGAAAAGTAAGTAAATGAAAGATTAAGATAAAACTCTCTAAATTAGCTTTAAATTATTTATTCCTATAATTTATATTATGTTAAATT
>CAUQQF010000036.1:0-7446 GCA_963520375.1 uncultured Flavobacteriaceae bacterium
AGGTTTTATAATTATCCTCCATTACCGTTATTTTCTTCTAAAGCTCTCCTTTCTAAAGCGTCGTCTATGGATTCTCCCAAATTAGATTTTAGTGAATCTATTGAACTTTATACTTTTACCCAAACAACTTATCCCAAAAACCTTTTTGTTCTTTCAGTGTAAAATCTTCCTCAGCCAGAAAAGAATGTTTCTTAAGATTTTCAGGAGCCAAATAGCCTACCATATGGGGAACACGCACAAAATCCCAATCGGAAACCTTATGTAAGTATTCTATGTCTTCAGAGCTTATTTCTAACTGTTTTGGTGTGCTACTAAAGTCTGGGCGGGGGTAGAGAGTTATTGTTTCTAAAGTTTCTCTTTTTAAGCTAGCCTCTTCCATTCCTGGTCGCCACCTACCACCTGTTTTGGTCTCTTCCCAGACTCTTTTCAGGTCTGGATTGTTATAAAAATTTTTCTTTTCAATTTCTTCTCTGTATTTCTCAGTTAGGTTTAAAATTGGGAAAAAATTATAATAAGAATCTTCATCAGTTTTGCTCATGTGGTAGGCTGTCTCGCTTAATATCTTGGTAAGTTCTGGAAAATCTATTTCCGATTTGCCCTGTTCTTCCCTTTTCATTAAAGTATACATCAATTCTTGGATTCGAAATGAAAAATCAGACAATTCCTTCTTTTTCCAGCCTTTTACCACTGCGAAAACTTCTGTATTTAAACGATTTTTTCCTCCGCAAGGACAATTAATCATTATCTTTTCTAACTCTGCCAAATCTTTATAATTTCTCTTCAACACAAAGTCCAAAAGCGCCTTATCCTCCACATAACCAAAGGTTTTCACCAAACTCTCCAAAAACCAAGTATCATTAGACCTAAGCCACACAAAACTCGCCCTGTCATCATTGAATAAATACTTGTTGCGATGAATCAACTTCTGCTGGTGCATATGCCGAAGCTCCGATAAATTCGGAAGATCTTTCCATTTTATTGTTTTTCTATCTTTTTCTTCTTGCATTATGTCTTTATCCTCTTTCACATAGAGCTTTGGAAAATCTTTTTTATAATCAATTAGAAAAGGTAAAAAATATGCTTCCGTCAAAATATTATAGTTTTTATCTATAAAAAACGGATTAGAATTACTGATTGTAATATTTTCATCAAGCTGAAAAACCTTTTCTTTTCTTGGACAATTATACTCTATTAAATAATTAATCACTTGTTCAGAGCCTTTGTATTTAAAAATATGATTGATTTTTCTTTTAAAAGCCTCATTATCTAAAATTTTGACTCCGTTTTTCTTCAAAATTTCAGCAGAAACATCCGCCGCAGCTTGATAATCCTCTATAGAATACTGATACTCCGAAACTTCATCTAATCCGTTTTCCTTTACAGCATAGCCGCTCAGCACTTGTTTTTCTAATATGTCTTTTATATGACCATTCATTTCAATATTTTTTTTTGTTAAAACTAATTTGTTTTCTTGCGCAAATGATTCTGATTTTTTACAAGAAATTAATCCTATAAGACATAGTACTAATATTTTCCTTCTCATTTTCCTTATAATTTTAAGATGTTTTTCCTTCTGAATATTTTTTTGCGCCATCTCTAATTTCACTAGGTTCAATTTTTTTTAATGGCTGTAACTCTCCTCCATAATCAATCGGAAATATACAATAGGGTTTTATTTTTGTTTTTGGAATACTCCAATACCTAACACCATTATCTTGATTCCCTCCAATTATTATATATCTATTCTCATCTTCTTTATCAATACCAATGATGATAGCTGTATGTCCTCCATTATGCCATACAACAATTCCTCCTATATACATTGTTGTATATTTTTTTCCCCAATGTTCTTGTAATTCTTCAGGACCATTTTTAGTTCTTTTTACCAAATTAGTCTTTCCATGCCATATAGCACCAGGGTCTGGCTGGAACTTATGTCCAGAAGTTTTTAGACAGTAAGCAACAAAAGCTGCACACCAAGCAGAATTACTACGATTACTATCCTTTTCACTACCACATCTTTTCATTTGTATGTTAGTCGTTACTGCATGATAATTATCTATAATATACTGACAATGGGTGTTTTCACGGATATTTTTTTCCTCTTCCTCTATAGCAATATCAACCCAGAGGGGATATTTACTTTTAGTTTTCTTCTCTTCTTTTTTCTCCTTATTTTCTTCACACACACCATTAAAATATTTAGCTTACCTTCATCATAATGATTTTCTCTCAAGACCTTCTCTACCTCCCATATATATGTTTTTCCACCTTCAAAGCCAGCTCTGTCTTCATATTGCTGTTTAGTATAAACCCATTTCCTTCGCTTCTTTTCCTCTCCTTTTTCTAGCATAAATGAAGGATTACTTGAATATCCATATTTTGTAACCCACGGCTCTTTATTGATGTTTTTCATCCTTTCAGCAGCAGATGTCTTACTTCCATCTCCATCAGGAACGGAGACACTTTCATCAAATATTGCATAATCCTTATTCTTTCCTTGACCGACCGCACTAGGTTTCATCACTAACAGATATAAATCCATCATGGTGTTAAGCAAATCCTTTTTACGCTCAAAATAACGCTTAACATAATCCATCTGCTCCACAAAACTCATCTTTTTCAACTCTGAATGAGTTGTACCAAGTGATTTTGCAGACGCATCACTAAACTGTATCAAACCCGAATAGCCCTTCCTATTATCTGCCGATGGGAACTCAAAGTCTTAAAAAAAAATTTATCTCCCCAAGTAAAAATTACCCAAACAACTTATCCCAAAAGCCTTTTTGTTCTTTCAGTGTAAAATCTTCCTCAGCCAGAAAAGAATGTTTCTTAAGATTTTCAGGAGCCAAATAGCCTACCATATGGGGAACACGCACAAAATCCCAATCGGAAACCTTATGTAAATATTCTATGTCTTCAGAGCTTATTTCTAACTGTTTGGGGATGCTGCCAAGGTCTGGGCGAGGATAGAGTAAAATAGAAACTCTATCATTCAATGAAGTTTTTATCCTGCTTTTATGCACATAACCCGTGTACCCTTCCTGTGTTTTTACCAGAAACCAATCTCCCGAATTATCCAAAACTTCTATTGGTGCCCCTGTCTTTATTTTTTGAATAACCTCAGATGATATATTTTTTTCTTTGCGAAGGTTCGTATAGCCATCTGGATCTTGAATAAAATATATTATTTTATGGCTCTTGTCTAGGTCTTCGTTTATATATTTTTTCAATTCAAGTAAATGATAAAATTGGAATCTCTCCAAGTCTGCTTTATAATGTGGATTTTTATTTAAGTAATCTTCTATATGTCTTGTTTTTCCTATTTTCAATTCTATATTAAAAAGAAAGGCTGTTATTTTTTGAGGATTGGAATAATCATCAGGCGTTGATAATATTTTTTCAATAATATCCTTGATATTAGAATAAACTTCTTTTTTTATTTTTTCTTTGTCAAGAAAATGCTCTATATCAGCGAAAATATTCTCTCTCAGCTCGTATTTCGAAGTTTCGGGATGATATGTAAATATCAAATCATGAAAACCACTGCCATCAGAAAAATCAAGATTGCTTAACACATATTTCATCAATTCCTTATCCTTATTATACCCAAATTCTATTACTAAATCATTTAATAAATTGGGATTTTTGGCTTTTAATAAATTATAAGACCCTTTATTTCCGTAAAAAATATAATTATTATAATGAAATAAATCCACTTGGTTAATAAGGTATTCATTATCCACATCAGAATCTTCATACAGGATATAATTCTCTGATTTCAAAGCGATATACGGAAACTTGGAATTGTTAAGGGCAATAATGCTATTGGCATATTGGCTGATATCTATGCCGTATATTTCCAGAATTTTTTGGGTATATTCTTCACTGGATGGAAATCTGAAATTCATATCGGACAAACTTCTTTTTCCATAATCTATAAGGTCTGTTGATAAAGAATCATAATTAACTTTTAACCCATCTCCCTCTTCCAAAATGTTATAAGGCGCTTGTTTCATATTATTCAAATATCTATTACTTTTTTCATCACATGAAAAAAATATAATGTTAGCTATTAATATTATTAGAACATGTCTCATTATATTGTGGTTACAAATTAAATACCTATCCATTTTTTTGTTCCATGTTTGGGGTTATCCCAAGTAGTTTCAATGACTTTTCTTGGTTCTACAATAAAATGAACAGGTCTACCATCTCCTAATTTCAAATCTGGAATTTCTTTAATAAAGTCTTTAACAGGTTTTGTGTTTTTTCCTGAATTAAATGTAAAACATCCTACAGAAAATCTTGGACAATACTGATGTAATGCAACTCCTCCCCTTGCTCCATCTGGACCTTCAATTCCTTTATCAGAATCTGCTCTTTTATTTTCTTGATCTACTACATAAACCTCATATGTTTGTCCTTTTACTTTAGGAACCAAAAAATATTCACCTGGTGGTGTTTCATTATATTTCCCATATCTTTTATCTGAATGTTTTAAAACTCCTAATCTTGCACTCTGAACTTGATGTGTATCCCTGCTTAGATATGTAATATAATCAGCTTTGGGAAGACTATTGCTTTTTTGCAATTTTTTAAAAGTATCTAAACTCATATCTCTATAAACAGATGTTTTATACATTACCCATTTTAAATTCGCAACTGCAGGATCTTTCTGGTTTATAGTATCTGTTCCTGAAACAATAACAACAGTTCCTTTCTCTTTAGTTATATCCTTTTTTTCTTGTTTCTTCTTCTTTTCTTCTTTTTTCTCCTCCACATTTACCACAACAGTTTTATTAGATTGTGGTTTATTTTCAGCAGATTTTTTATCTTTACTTGCCTTGCCACGGGTTTCTCCCCAGTCAAAAAGATTTGCAATCTTTCTTAGGCTTTCCTCTACACTATCCAATATTCCCTTTTCTTCTTTCTTGCTCTCTCCTTTTTTAGAGGCTGGGGAGTTAGGGGCTTTGGAAATTTTAGAATTCTGAGGACTTTTAGGGACTTCTTTCTTTACTTCAGGATTCTTGATGTGGATATTCTCCGTTGCGTGTTTTTTGTGGGCATAATATTCCACAGTAACATAAAATTCCAGCTCCCTCGCATCCGCCTCTCCACTCTGCGCTTTCTGAATAAGTGCTTTAGTCAGTTGAAAATCAACCTTTGCAACCCCTTTAGAATCAACTTTTGCTTTTTTGGTCTCAACAATTAAATTCTTCTCACTATGTCCATTGCCTTTTTCATCGTCTTCCCAAAGTGTAAATTTCAACTCTTTGTCTTCCAAATTCACACAATAAGCTTTTGCAATAAATTTTTCTGTAAAACTAAAAACCTGCCCCTTATTTCCATTCAAATAAAAAAGTTCTACTTTATTGATTTTAGGAATTTTAGAGGGTTGTGGGTTTATGATAATTCCTTTCCCTTCTGGGGCATAAAGATAGGCTTCTAGTAGATAGGTATGCTTTTGGGCAATTTCTCCAAAAGTAAACTCTCCAATACCTTTCTTCTTGATATTGGTTGTTGTAAAAATTCCATTTTTTCTTTTCTTGAAAAGTTCCCAAGTTACATTTTGTGGATTTCTTTCTATAAGTGGTGTATCAGGATACCAGCTTTCAATGTGGTATATCTGTTTCTCACCTACCATAGGAGATTGATTTCCAGTAATTTTTGCAACACCTTTTTTGGCCATTTTATTTTCTTGTTTAATTTAATATGCATCTAACTCCTGTTCTTCTATTTCTTCTAAGGCACTTTCTATATCTAAAAACGGGCTAACTACCTGTAATAGAATAGCATCTGTGTTCTGAATATCTCGCTCCTCCAATTCTGCGCTCTGCCCATGATGGGTTATACTGATGCAGTCCTTTCCACCAATGGGACAGGTAGCCTTGCTGTCTTCTAGGAGCGGATGTCCGCCATTGGCTTCCAATGTGACCTTGTCATAAAACCCACTCCATTCTGTAATCATCGCCTGACAGGGATTGTTATTCAACTTTGCACAGCTCCCAAAAGTGTTATTCTCCAAGGTTTTTCCTAAATCTTGGTCTGTAGCGATTAATTTCTCTTCCCCTTCTAAGTCATTGATAAAATGCTTTTTCTGAGTTTTTACTTTTAAAGTGTCAGGAGCAGTTCCAAAAATACACTGACAAACAGCTCCTTGGCAGACAAGATGTTTCTCGCTCATATCTATACTAGTTTTGTGATATATATAGTGAATTTGTTTTCTGGTCTAAAGATATCAATTTTCGCATTTTCTATCATATTGTTTTCTTTATATAGATTATATTCTGAACTTATTATTTTCGCAGAACCATTTATTTCAAAAATATCCTGTAAAACCTTATATGTTGTTGCTTGTAAATTTTCACTAAATGACATTTTATTGACGACTTCAAATTTTCTGCTTCCTAGATTTATACTTAATTTTTTCCTACACTCTCCATTTTCATATTTACCAGTAACTCCTCTTAATAAGAATGCCCAAAGAATGTTTGTATTTAAGTTGTGAGAAATTGTTTTTGAGGACAATAAAATATCTTCAGTTTTATTGATAATATTTTGTATAATTTTTCCTTGAAATAATTGGTTTATCTTTTCTTTTTTTGAGTTCCATCTTTGAATAACGCTTTGAAAATCACCAACTTCTATAATTTCGCCTTCTTTGTTCACACTTATTGTTAATGGAAAAATATATGTGTTTATTTCTTCACCTAAAAAAATCATTTGATTATCAAGACTATTGTGGTTATTTTGCGAAATTTCTATAGTGAAAATATTATTAGATGTATAAAGATGTCTTACTCTGCATTGAAGAGTAGATGTTTGAAGCATTGTTTTTATAGAAATATTGTAAAAGTGCTCACCTTTATGATATGGAAATCTTAAAAAATTGTTTTGGAGTGTATTTTCTTGTTGTACTAATTTTTCAGCTTGATTTTTCTTATGCTCTATTTCAATTTTATCAATATCTTGTGGTGTAGGAATAAAGATTTCCTGTCCTTTGAACACTTTATTCCCCACTAAATTATCCCGACTTACAACATTTTGATTATGAAAATATCGTAGAATTTCCACATTAGGAATTTTGTATTTTTGGATAATATCATCCAATGTTTCTCCTTGTTGTACGATATGTGTCTGAACAAAAAAATTCATCTTCTTTCAGATTAAATATTACACAAATATATGTTTTTTGACAAATACTTATTTATTAATTAAATTCAATACTGAAAAAGAACTGATAAAAATAATCTATAAATTATTAAAATTTTTCTTCAGTAGGGTATAAATCTCTTTTTCGTCTGTTATTCTCTTGCTCTTGATTATATTCAAACACAGGGTATTGTGTGTTTCCTTTTTCCTTTCCTATCCCCAACTGTTCAGAACGGACACAAAACACCACACTGTTTTCTTCTATTCCATTCATATACAAAGTCAGTTCTG
>CAUQQF010000037.1:0-6344 GCA_963520375.1 uncultured Flavobacteriaceae bacterium
TGGTTTTTCTTTAGTCCCCATTTGGGTGCGATGAGCATTTCGGTATCAGACACAGCGAAAAGCCTTTGTATCACGATATCAGGGCGAAGCAGCGGAAGCAGTTCACAGAGCAAATCGATGTATTCTTCCAAAGTGAAAAGTTTGAAAGGCTCTCTTTTGTATTTTACGCCCATGATAGAACCTTTGACAATGTGCAGATTATGAAATTTCACGAATTTTATTTGAGGATATTTATTGATTTCCTCAGCATATTGCAGAATCATTTCCCGCGACTCGTTCGGCAGTCCTAAAATACAATGAACGCAGACATTCAGCGGCGTGTTTTTGAGCAGTTCCATTGCTTTTTCAAAATCTTGGTGTGTGCATCCGCGGTTGATTTCCGCAAGGGTAGAATTGTGAATGGACTCTATTCCCAGCTCCAAATCCACTTCCAACCCACGCTCGCAGTAGCTTTCCAGAAGTTTTATTTTCTCGATGTCTATGCAGTCTGGGCGCGTTCCTACGGACAGCCCTACGATGTTTTCAGAGTTTATTTTCAGGGCTTCATCGTACAGCATTTTTAGCTCATCAACCGAGGCGTAAGTATTAGAATTTGGCTGAAAATAAATGATGAATTTTTCGGCTTTATAGCTTTCTATGGCGTTTTTCATTCCGTGGTTCAGCTGCTCTCGGAAGTTCTCCAAATCCTTTGGTACAGGCGTGAAGGACTCCACATTACAGTAGGAACAGCCGCCAAATCCCTTTGAGCCGTCACGATTAGGACAGGTAAAACCAGCATCTACAATGACTTTATAGACCTTCTGCCCATTGAATTTTTGTTTTAGATAAGCACCATAATAGTTGTAGTTTTTTTCTCCGAAAGCTAAATTTTTTTTCATTTCAAAAATTTCCTCAAATTTAAGTATTAATAAGTTTATAATATTTAGAAAAATATTTGTTTATTTTGTAACAAAACGAAAAAAAGAATACTAATTCAGAAAATCAAAACCAATGCTGAAAGCAAAAAACATCACTAAAACCTACGATGCGGGCAAAAAAATAGCCTTGCAGGATTTTAGCATAGAAGTTCCACAAGGCAGTATTTATGGGCTTCTAGGCCCTAATGGCGCAGGGAAAACTTCGTTCATCAGAATTATCAATCAGATTACCAAGCCAGACAGTGGCGAAATATTCATCAATGACAAACCTTTGGAAATCAATCATATCCGTGAAGTGGGATACATGCCAGAGGAGAGAGGTCTGTATAAAAATATGACGATAGGCGACCAGCTGATGTATTTCGGTGAGCTGAAAGGAATGTCTAAAAATGATATACTTGCAGAGTCCAAACATTGGTTTGAAAAACTCGAAATAGACCGGTGGTGGAAGAAAAAACTCTCCGAGCTGTCCAAAGGAATGGCACAGAAAATACAATTTGTAGTGACCGTGCTGCACCGCCCAAAACTACTGATTTTAGATGAGCCGTTTTCTGGATTTGACCCTGTGAATGCCAATCTCATAAAAGACCAGATTTTGGATTTAAAAGCCCAAGGGACGACCATCATTCTCTCCACCCACCGAATGGAAAGCGTGGAGGAACTCTGTGATTCTGTGGCTTTGGTTCATCAGTCACGAAAGGTTTTGGATGGCAGAATTTCGGAAGTGAAAGAGAAATTTAAGCAAAATTTATTTGAAATTGTCATTTCGGAGGCGAGTCTGGATGCGTTTAATTCATTTAAAACTAAAAATGAACTTTTTAATGAAAAACAGGATGAAAATCTTATTCGTTTCGAAATAAAAAACAGCATGAGCCAGAGAGAACTCCTCCAAGAGCTTCTGAATATTGGGAAAATTGTAGAATTTAAGGAAAAAATCCCAACGATGAACGAGGTGTTCATCGCCGCAGTAAAAGGAATATAAACTAATACCGAAAAACAAATGAAAAATATAATCCTAATCGCTAAAAGAGAGTTTTTTACCCAAGTAAAAAAGAAATCTTTCATCATTCTTACCCTTCTCACACCGCTTCTGATTATTGTTTTTGGAGGAGTGGTTTCTCTGATGTTTCAGGCGAATGAAACACAGATGCAGATAAGTGTCATAGACAAAAGCGGTCTGTTCAGAGATAAGCTAAAATCAGATCAAAATATCCGTTATGTTTTTTCTTCGGAGGAGACAGAAAAATCCTTGATAAAGACTTTGGAAACTACGGAGGAAATGAACGGCGTGATGATTATTCCTAAAAAAGAAATCCATGAGCTGGAAAACAGCATAGAAATTTTGACCAATAAAAACCTCAGCAATGAGGCGAGGAGAAGCATTGCAGGAAATATTTCGGAAATCATCAAGGCAGAGAAAATCAATGCATTAGGAATCAGCACTGCGCAGATAGAGGATTTGAATAAAGGAGTGAACCTTCATGTAGTCAATATTTTAGAGAAAGAAAAGAAACAAGACAGTTTCCTTGTCGGTGTGAAATCTGGGCTTAGTATGTTCCTGATGTACTGTGTATTCACCTTCATCATGATGTATGGTATCCGTGTGATGCGAAGCGTTTTGGAGGAGAAAAACAACAGAGTGGTGGAAATTCTGATTTCTTCAGTGAAGCCTTTTGAGCTAATGATGGGGAAAATCTTGGGAGTTACAGGAGTGGCGCTGGTGCAGTTCGGGGTGTGGGTGGTGATGATATTTGCTTCTGTGATGACACTTGGTTCGTCTAATGTAGGAATGGTGAGTGGTGTAGCCGAAGTGCAGATGGTTTTATCGGCTCTTTCGCGGATTAATTATGGATTGATTCTCTTTGTGTTTGTGATTTATTTCTTATTGGGATATTTATTTTATAGTGCGATGTATGCAGCGATTGGCTCTGCGGTGGATAACGAGACTGAGACCCAGCAGTTTACATTGTTTGCGATTTTACCGATGATGCTTGGTTTTTACGGCAGTATTACGATAATGAATAATCCAGACGGACCGATGAGTTTCTGGCTGTCCATGATTCCTTTCACTTCGCCAATTGCGATGCTGGCGAGAATACCGTTCGATGTTCCTGTATGGGAGCTGGCGCTGTCCATTGGGATTTTGCTGGTTTCTACGCTGGGAATGGTTTTCATCGCTTCTAAAATCTACCGAGTGGGAATCCTAATGTATGGAAATAAAGTCACCCTGAAAGAACTTTGGAAATGGCTGAAAAACTAAATTTGTTTTTCTTTTTCTAAATTTAGCAAAAATTCTTTCTTGTCCAGTCCGCCAGCATAACCTGTCAGTTTCTTGTCCTTCCCGATGACTCTATGGCAGGGAATGATGATGGAGATTTTGTTTCTGCTGTTGGCGTTGGCTACGGCTCTCACAGCTTTTGGGCTGCCGAGCCTTTGGGCTTGCTCTTGGTAGGAAATAGTCTCTCCGAAAGGGATTTTTAGCAGTTCTTCCCATACTCTCTGCTGAAATTCTGTTCCCGAAAATTTTACAGGAACGGAGAATCTTTTCAGTTTTCCTTTGAAATAAAGATTTAATTCTTTTTCAGCTAAATCCAAGATAGAATTGCTCTCGTGGATGCAGTTTTTGAAAGAATTAATGTTTTTCTCTGTGTATTTGCTGTCTTCAAAATCCAGCGAAAGCAGTCCCTCTTCATCAGCCACAGCATACAGTCTGCCGATGGGCGTGGAAATGTATTTTAGGTAAAAATTCATTTTAAGCAAAAATTTTTCAAATATAACAAAAATCGCTCAATTTTATTTAGATTAAATTTAAACAAGTATCTTTGTCGGAGAAAAAACAATTCAAAAAGAAATGAAAAATCCTCTGACCCTTTTTGATATTCCTGATGGAAAGAAAGTAAAGGTTTTGGGCTATGATGACAAGGTTCTAGAAATGCCCACAAAAATTCTGGAAATGGGAATTCTTCCAGAAACGGAAGTGGTGGTGCTTCATAGAGCGCCATTCAGCGGGCCTCTGTATGTGGAATACGGAGAGGAGGATACTTGCGTGGCTCTTCGCAGTGAGGAGGCTAAATTTATCTTGGTAGAATATATTGATTGATGGCGAAAAAGACTAAAAATATACTGCTCGTAGGAAACCCGAATGTAGGAAAATCCACCGTTTTTAATCATCTCTGTAACAGACAGCAGAAGACAGGAAATTATGCAGGAGTTACAGTGGATAGCTACACGGGAAGTTACGATTACGAGGGCGAAACCATTACAATAACCGATTTGCCTGGAGCGTACAGCATCTATCCCAGCTCTGAGGACGAGGCTGTTTTCAGTAGGTTTTTGGTGCAGGAGCCGAGGGAGTATCAGGGAATTCTCTACATAGCGGATGCTATCAACATCAGGCGAAGTCTGCTCCTTCTTCAGCAGATAAAGGATTTGGGAATTCCTGTGATGATGGTTTTGAACCAAATGGATTTGGCACAGAAAAAAGGATTTGCCTTTGATTTAACCAAAATGGAGGAGGCTCTGGGCGTGAAAATCATTCCTGCTAATGCGAAGGAAAACGAGGGAATGGAAGCCATAAAAAAGGCAATTTATGACAATGAATTTCAGCAGGAAAATACTCCGATTTTTGAAATTCCGATGGAGCATAAAGGCTTGGTTTTCAAATTAAAAAATCAACTGAAAGAGGAAAACGATTACAGAATCTGGACGCTGCTTTCTGCCGAAAGATATTTAGGGAAGTTAGAAAGTATGGCGGAGCAGCTTAATCAGGAAATGGTCAAATGCCTTGTTCCCAAAAGATTGCAGGTTCAGGAAACTATCAGAAGATATCAGAATATTGATAAAATCCTCCCTGAATTTTTCTCCAAAAAGAAGAAAGAAAAGAAACTTTTCACAGAAAAATTGGATAAAATTTTGGTGCATCCGTTTTTTGGGTATTTGATTTTTGGAATATTATTATTGCTGATTTTCAATAGTGTATTCTACTTGGCAGAATACCCTATGAAATGGATAGAGGATGGTGTGGTATTTTTGGGCGATTGGGCAGGAGAGTACCTTCCAGAAGGACCTCTCAAAAGTCTTTTTACCCAAGGAATTATCCCAGGGATAGTCGGTGTGCTGCCGTTTGCGCCACAGATTGGGATTTTGCTGTATGTACTTTATTTACTGGAAGATTCGGGCTATATGGCGAGGATAGTTTTTCTTACGGACAGGTTTTTAAGACCTTTCGGGCTGAATGGGAAAAGCATCGTTCCGCTGGTTTCTAGTACGGCATGCGCAGTTCCTGCCATAATGGGAGCGAGAAATATAGAGAATATAAAGGAAAGACTGCTTACCATAATGGTTACGCCTTTTATGACCTGTTCTGCGAGGCTGCCTGTGTACAGCATCATTATAGGGCTGATTATCCCAGATGAATATTTTTTAGGTTTCATCAGTTATAAAGCAGTGATGATGCTGATAATGTATATCGCTGGTTTTCTGATGGCTTTGGGGGCTTCATTTGTTTTAAAGAAAATCATCAGAGCCAATGAAAAATCATACCTTGTGATGGATTTGCCGCCTTATAAAGTCCCGATGTGGGGGAATAATTTTAGACTGACAATGAATAAAGTCTGGGGCTTCATCACAGGTTCGGGGAAGATTATTTTCTCAGTTACGGTGCTGCTTTGGGCATTGGCGTTCTTTGGGCCGAGACAAAACACGGACCAAATCATTTCGGCTGATGTAGAAATGGAGGATTCCTATTTGGCTATTTTGGGTAAAGGCATTGAGCCTGTGGTGGAGCCTTTGGGCTACGACTGGAAAATAGGCGTGGGCGTAATCACGAGTTTTGCGGCGAGGGAAACCTTTGTAGGAACGATGGCTACGCTCTATGGACTGGAAGATGTGGATGCCGAATCCGAAGAGGGCGAACTGCGAATTATGGACAAAATGCGAAAAGACACCAAACCCAACGGAGAAAAAGTTTTCAGTTTCGCTACTGGACTTTCGGTGCTTATGTTCTATGCCTTTGCGATGCAGTGTATTTCCACCATTGCCATTGTTTATAAGGAAACCAGAAGCCTGAAATGGACACTTATACAGATGTTTGGGATGACAGGAATAGCTTATTTGGTTTCTTTTTTGGTTTATCAAATTTTTAAATAATTAAAGAAATGCTTTATTTTCAATATGTTATCATAGCAATGATACTGCTGATGGCGGTTTATTGTCTTGTGAGAATTTTCACTAAAAATTTTTCTTCCAAGAAGAAAGGAAACGGCTGTGATAAGGGTTGCGGCTGTTCGTAGTTTATTTTTATTAGCGAAATAATTTTTTCTTTTTTAAAGCTGTTTAACGGGCTCAAATTCTCCCTCAAAAAGAGATAACTCCATTGGTCTGTCTTGTAGCCGAAGCTGTTCATTTCTCAAATCTGCTAAGATATTA
>CAUQQF010000038.1:0-5983 GCA_963520375.1 uncultured Flavobacteriaceae bacterium
CAAAAAGTCCGTGAAGCTATGAAATCCAGTGAATCGCACAAAATGAATGATAGAGAGCAGGTTGATGAATTTACCATAGGAGGAAAAGAGGAAGGAAAACAAGGTAGAAGCTATGACACAAAGAAAAAGAAAGTTCTTTGTGCAATGGAACTTACTGACCGAGGCAAAGTAAAGCGCTTTTACGCACTAAAAATACCTGATTTTTCCTCAAAAAAACAGCTAATATTATGAAACTATATCCTATTCAATGCGGAAAATTTAAATTGGATGGCGGGGCTATGTTCGGCGTAGTTCCAAAATCCATTTGGCAAAAAACCAATCCTGCTGATGAAAAAAACTTGGTCGAACTGGGGACTCGCTCCCTGCTGATAGAGGACGGAAAAAAACTGATTTTGGTGGACTGCGGACTGGGGAACAAGCAGAATGAAAAATTTTTCGGGCATTATTCTCTTTTTGGGGATGATAGTTTGGATAAAGGTCTGGCTAAATATGGTTTTGTGAGAGAAGACATTACGGATGTGTTTCTTACCCACCTGCATTTTGACCACTGCGGAGGAGCTGTGGAATGGAATGACAGCCGTACAGGATACCAGCCAGCCTTCAAAAATGCTGAATTTTGGACTAATAAAAACCACTGGGAATGGGCTACAAATCCCAATCCTCGCGAAAAACCAAGTTTCCTGAAAGAAAATATTTTCCCACTAGAAGAAAGTGGTCAGCTCAGATTTTTAGACCTGCCTAAAACTGGGAATTACGGCTTTGCTCCAGACCTGAAAATGGATGTGATTTTCGTAGATGGACACACGGAAAAACAGATGCTTCCTGTACTAAAATACCAAGACAAAACCATCATCTACGCGGCGGATTTAGTGCCTACGGCAGGGCATGTTCCACTTATCTATGTTCCAAGTTATGATGTTCGTCCGCTGATAACTTTGGAGGAAAAAGAAAAATTCCTAAAACAATGCGTGGACAATGAATATCTGCTGTTTTTCGAGCATGATGCAGTGAACGAACTTGCATCACTTAAAATGACAGAAAAAGGAGTCCGAATCGATGAGACTTTCAGCTTTAATGATGTTTTTGGATATTAGGAAAAATGAAACTCAATTATCAGCTTACAGAAGAGGATTATCTGCAATTTTGCTTATTTGCAGCAAGTCAAAATTTGACTTTGAGAGATGCTAAAAGAAGAACATTATTTCTATTGATTTTAATTTTTTCTTTAGGTTCTGTTTGGATATATTTTAGACTCGATTCTCTGTTTTTCATTACTTTTTCTGCCACAGGAATATTGTATTGTATTTTTTATTATTTCTATGGATACAGAAGCGTTTTTAAGAGGGCGTATAAAAAGAATGTCAAGCGTCTTTTCAAAGAAAAAATAGGAATGGAATTTAGCGTTGTTTCTGATAATGAACTAATTACAATTTTATCTAACCAGACAAAATTAGAAATCAACCTCACCAATGTAGATTTCATAGAGGAAATAGCAGATTATTATTTCATTAAACTAAAAACCTCCGATAGAATTATCATTCCAAAAAGAATTTTTAAAAATGGTACAAATTCTGAAGCTTCATTGAGAAACTTTGCAAAACAGAACAATATCACTATAAAACAACTATTAGATTGGAAATTTTAATGAATTTTACTTCATAATTATCATTAAAACTAAAAAATGAGCCAAAAAACGAAAATCATAGGACTCACAGGCGGCATAGGCTCTGGAAAGACCACTGCGGCGAAGTTTCTAGAGAAATTGGGTTTTCCTGTTTATTATTCTGACATCAGAGCAAAAGAAATCGTAAACGATGATAAAACCCTGAAAAAGAACATTATAGAACTTTTAGGAAGTGAGGCGTATGATGCTGAGGGAAACTACAACAGAAAATGGGTAGCAGAGCAGATTTTCAATAATGATGAAAAAAGACAAGCACTCAACTCCATCATACATCCCGCTGTAAAAGAGGATTTTGAAAAATGGACAGCCGCCCAACAGAAAAAAATAGCTTTCAAGGAAACGGCTCTTTTATTTGAGCTAAATTTAGATAAAGAATGCTACAAATCCCTGCTTATAACCGCTGATGAAAATATCAGAATAAAAAGAGTAATGCAGAGAGATGAAAAAACCGAAAGCGAAATAAAAAAAATAATAGAAAAACAAATGCCCGAATCCGAAAAACAAAAACGAGCTGATTTTGTGGTTTTTAATAATGGAAATGAAGAGGATTTAAAGGCTGATTTAGAAAAAATTTTAGAAAAATTAAATTAAAAAAAATGAATTATCATACTAGAAAATGGGTAAAACCAGAGGATTTGAACCCAAATCACTCACTTTTTGGAGGAAGACTTTTAGAATGGATAGATGAAGAGGCTGCCCTATACGCCATCATGCAGCTGGAAAACCCGAGAGTAGTCACCAAATCAATGTCCGAAATCAACTTCGTGAGTTCGGCTAAACAAGGCGACATCATCGAAATAGGCATCCAAGCTATAAAATTTGGGAACAGCTCACTGACTTTGTCTTGTAAAGTGAGAAATACCATGACCTGCCAAACCATCATCACCATTGATAAAATAGTCATGGTAGCTCTGGATGAAAGAGGACACCCTACGCGACACGGCAAAACCCAAGAAAATAATGATGAAAAATGCAATGTGAATTTTTAGTTCATGGCATAGTTTTAGATTTGAAAACCTTTAAATACAATAAATTACTTAATTATGAAAAATTTAGTTACATTACTGCTTTTGGTGTTTAGTTTCACTTTGGGAACAGCACAAAGCAAAGCTTCGCACGGTCAAGGAGTAAAAAAAGAGACTAAAAAGAAACACCATTCCAAACAAAAAAATACCTACTCCCATTCTTCTCAAAAACTAAAAAAAGATGGAACACCTGACAGAAGATACAAAGCCAATAAAAAGCTGAAAAAAGACGGAACACCTGATAAAAGGTATAAAGAAAATAAGTAAGTTGTCTCAGACAGCTTACTTTTTTGTACAATAATTATGTTTGTGATTGTTTAGCGTAGTTATATTTTTTATCTTTGCAGTCAATTTTTAAAACGAATAAATATAATGAGTGATACTATTATCTGCCCTGCTTGTGGTTCTGAATTTACTTATGAAAATGGTGATTTGATGGCATGTTCTCAGTGCTTTCATGAATGGAACCCAGCGGAAGAATCCGCTAATAGTGGTGATAAAATCCTAGATGCCAATGGAAACGAGCTCCAAAATGGCGACACTGTAGTAATCGTAAAAGACCTTCCTGTAAAAGGTGCTCCTAAACCTATAAAAGCAGGAACAAAAGTAAAAAATATCCGTTTAAATTTTGACAGCGACCACAATATCGACTGCAAAGTAGATGGTTTTGGAGCAATGGGACTAAAATCTGAATTTGTGAAGAAAGCATAAAATGAAAAAATATTTAGTTTACTTTCTATGCATCGCCTTGGCGGGAACTATTGTTTCTTGTAAAAATGAAAAAGAGACAGTAAAAAACGAGCCCGTAAAAGAAGAGTCAGTTGCTAATTCTCAAACCTTTACAATAAATAAAGAACAAAGTAACATCGACTGGAAAGGTTACAAAATCTTTAAATCTGAAAGCACGAGCCACTTTGGGACGATGGCTTTTTCGGAAGGAGATATCAATGTAAAGGACGGGAAATTGGTTTCTGGAAAATTGGTAATTGATACCAAATCCATCACATCCACAGATATAGAGGATAAAGAACTTGCTACAAAGCTTGACAATCACCTCAAAAACTCTGATTTCTTTGATGTAGAGCAGTTTCCTACGGCTACATTTGAAATCACAAAAGTAACTCCCTCAGAACACGGAGATTACAACTCCGTTATTGAAGGAAATATGACCATCAAAGGAATTACAAAGGCTGTGAGTTTTAACGCCAATGTAAAAGTTGATACCGAACAGGTCAGCATATACACTGAGCCTACGGATATAGACAGAACGGAATTCGGAGTGAAATTCCAGCTGCCAATAAAAGATGGCATTATAAAAAATGAATTCACTCTACAAGTTGCTATAAAAGCTTTCAATAAAAAATAATTTTTTCATTTTTTTAATTTTATATGTTAGCCTGTCTATATTATTAGACAGGTTTTTATTTTGTTTAAAAACTAAAAAAATTGTATTTTTGTCAACCTAAATAAAAAACAGAAAATGCTAACAAAAATAGATGAACTTTTAAATGAAGTCCAAAAATTTCATTCTCAGAAAAAGGAAGAAATTGAACAATTCAGAATCAAATTTAATGGAAAAAAAGGGATTTTGAATGATTTATTTGAACAGTTCAAATCTGTATCCAATGACCAAAAAAAAGAATATGGTCAGAAAATAAACTTACTGAAACAAAGCATCTCTGCTAAACTAGAAGAGCTGACACAGAGCAGTTCTTCACAAAATGTAGCTGCCGAAAAGGAAGACCTTACCAGACCTGGATTTCCTTTGGAATTAGGGTCTAGACACCCTATCAATTTGGTAAAAAATAGAATCACAGATATTTTTAAATCTATCGGTTTTGCAGTGGCTGACGGGCCAGAGATAGAAGATGACTGGCATAACTTTACCGCGCTGAACCTCCCTGAATATCACCCAGCAAGGGATATGCAGGATACTTTTTTCATCGAGACAAATCCTGATGTTCTGCTAAGAACTCACACTTCTTCTGTGCAAATCAGATATATGGAACAAAATGAACCGCCTATCCGTATTCTTTCGCCTGGGCGAGTTTTCAGAAACGAGGCTGTTTCTTCTCGTTCTCATTGTATTTTCCACCAGATAGAGGGACTTTATATCGATGAAAATGTGAGTTTTGCGGACTTGAAACAAACCATTCAGTTTTTCACAACGGAACTTTTCGGAAAGTCAAAAATCAGAATGCGTCCTTCTTATTTCCCTTTCACAGAGCCAAGTGCAGAGGTGGATGTATATTGGGGGCTAAATTCTGAAACAGACTACAGAATCACGAAAGGAACAGGCTGGCTGGAAATCATGGGCTGTGGTATGGTAGATCCTGCCGTTCTCAAAAATGTGAACATAGACCCTGATAAATACAGCGGATATGCTTTTGGTATGGGAATAGAGCGAATCGTGATGCTTCTTTACCAAATGTCAGATATTCGTATGTTCTTTGAGAATGATATCAGAACTTTGGAACAATTTAAATCTCTATAAAAAGAAAGTCAGGACAAAATCCTGACTTTTTTATTTTTAGTATCCAGAGCTGCTCTGTCCCTTCCCTATCAATGCTAATGCGGAGGATGTTCCTATTCGTTTCACTCCCATTTTTATCATTTCTTCGGCTTCTTCTTTGGTTCTGATTCCTCCTGCGGCTTTTACTGGCAGGACATCTGCATTGTCCAGCATGATTTTTATACCTTCTTTGGTCGCACCGTTTGGTTTTCCATCTTGAGTTTCATAGAAACCTGTAGAGGATTTGATGAAAATATTAGCAAGCTGCTCCTTTGTAAAGCTGATAGTCGCCCATTTTACGATATTTTTAGTAATAGATGCTATCTGCTCATCGGTCAAAGCTGCTATTTCTATAATCCATTTTGCTACTTTGTTATTTTTCATACAAAGCTCTGTGCATCGTAGAAATTCAAATTTAAGCGCTTCTAGACTTCCTTTTTTAAAGGCTTCATAGTTGATTACAAAATCCAGTTCATCTGCTCCATCATCTATCGCCTGCTGTGCTTCTTTCAGTTTTTCGTACACAGGAGCTGTCCCTTCGTGAAAACCTATCACTGTTCCCACTTTCACAGCTGAATTTTTCTCGCTCAAAAACTGCTTAATCTGTTTCACATACTGCGGACGAATCATCACCGCAAACAGCCCATTATCCGCCGCTTCCTGAGCCAAATCATATACCTTTTTCAATGTCTCTTCCTCAGAAAGTCCTGACTGAGCAGGAGTTTTGAGGTAAGTCGAATCTAAATAATTTCTTGTTTCCAT
>CAUQQF010000039.1:0-4406 GCA_963520375.1 uncultured Flavobacteriaceae bacterium
CAGAACTGACTTTGTATATGAATGGAATAGAAGAAAACAGTGTGGTGTTTTGTGTTCGTTCTGAGCAGCTGGGAGTAGGAAAGGAAACAAAAGAAGAGGAACAAAAAATAGACTTTGAGTTTAATAGTTATAAGGAAAACAAAAGATCTTCTCAAGCTATTAAAAAAGCAAATGACTCACAAGAAACAATTTCATAATAAATTATCAGCTAATCTATTATTTTCATAAAATGTACAAAACATGTAAAATAGACCAAGGAACTGTAACTCTGAAAGAAATTGCAAAGCATTTTGATTTAGAACCAGATGAACTCCGTTGGTTTCATAATCGTTTTTGTCCATTGGAAGACTTAATTGGCACTGATATACAGCCTCATACTTCTATCATCTACCTTCCCGTCCCTGGAGAAGATTCAGGATATTATAAAAATACAAGAAAGACTAAACTCCTGCTTGATAAAAATTATCATTTACTTTGTCCTCTGTCATTCTCCAAAAAGTATGGGATAGAACTTATAATTTCTGGAGATAAAAAAACAAAAATTGCTTACGAAATTGAAGTCCAGAAAAAGAACAAGAACCTTATTCATATTTTTCAGAAAGATGTTTGGGTAGATGAAACTCTACCTGAATTTATTATGGAAAAAATAGCTAGTGAAATAGGAAGTATTTTTTATCCTCTCGAGTTAGAATTGTATGATAATGGTAAATTAAAATTTATCACAAATTTTACTGAAATACAGAATAGATGGAAACAGAAAAGACAAGAATTATCCTCCTATTACAAAGGTCATTTTATAGAAAACTTGCTAAATAACATAGAACAGCAGATAGAATACCGTGGCAAAACCCAAAAGAGGATTTTAAACAATTTCTTCTTTGCTTTTTATTTTATGCCTTTGTACGAAGAGTGGACAGAGGATTATTCCTCCTCCTTCCAGACAGGACTGCCAATGCTTCCAAAAAAAGAGAGGGTTTTATATGAATTTATCTTATCTTTGAATAAAGAAATTTCAGATAATCAGAAAGTTGTCATCCTTGCAAAAGGAAAATGCATAGAAGAGAGTAATTCTGATGGTATTCTTCTGACAGAGAATAATGAAAAAACAGAAGGCTCAGCAGAGTTCATCTATAAACTCAATGCAGAAGACAACAGTATTTTTTCTATATTAGGAAAAGTAGATTTAAAACAAGGGAATTACCATCAGAAAATAAACTTTAAATGTTTTGAAATAATATAAATGAAAAGCCATGAGTGAGAAACATCTTGTCTGCCAAGGAGCTGTTTGTCAGTGTATTTTTGGAACCGCTCCTGACACTTTAAAAGTAAAAACTCAGAAAAAGCATTTTATCAATGACTTAGAAGGGGAAGAGAAATTAATCGCTACAGACCAAGATTTAGGAAAAACCTTGGAGAATAACACTTTTGGGAGCTGTGCAAAGTTGAATAACAATCCCTGTCAGGTGATGATTACAGAATGGAGCGGGTTTTATGACAAGGTTACATTGGAAGCCAATGGCGGACATCCGCTCCTAGAAGACAGCAAGGCTACCTGCCCCATTGGTGGAAAGGACTGCATCAGTATAACCTATCACGGGCAAAGCTGTGAGGTAAGTTCTCAAAGCCTAAACAACGCCCGCCCAGAAGTTCTTACTGAGCTGTGTCCGTTTTTTGATTTTACAGACACTGAAGAGAGTGAACAGAATGAAAACGAAGCAAAACTCTAAAAACTGAATAATGAAAATAATAGGCGAAACAGCACCATTAACAGGCAGGGATTACCAGTATAAACTGGTCAATCATAAAAATGAAAAAATTGCTGTAAGTAGATGGGAAGTAAGATTAAATGACCAGATACTAACCACTAGTAAAAGCGGAAAGATCATATTTAATATGAACTTAGCAATGAAGACACTCAAAATATTAGCATTTACCAGCAATAAAACTTATACACTGAGTGTGTCCGTTGTAATGGGGTCTCCCGCTGTCAGCTGGGTAGAATGGCAGGATATTGAAGGGAAGCCATTAATGTTTAGGAACATAGGTTATTTAGATAAAGTTAGACTTCATATAAAAACCGTAAACTTCCTTGAGGGAGAAATACTGACTATTAACATTTATAATAGTGATTCTTATAGAAAAGTGGGGACATATCAATCCACAAAGGTCAATAAAAATGGTAATGCTTATCTAGTATTTAATTGCATGGACACCTTGCCTAAAAAAATAGATTACTATAATCCAAAAATGATGGAATCTTCACAATCGTATTATGCCCAAATAGTATATAAAAAAATTATTGACCAGAAAGAAGACAAAACTCACCTTACTATACGAAATGAACTGAAACAATATATAAAACCTAAACAAACGAACACTCCTGTAAAAGTAGGTGATTCTAAAAATATAAAAAAGCAGCATAAAAAGCCCATTAATTATACTTTTGGGGTTTTCTTTGATGGAACACTTAATAACATGTATAACTCCGAGATAAGGAAAAGTGTAGCAGAAAAACGAAGATTAAACCATAACATAAGCTATGAAAAGGCTAAAGAAATTAAGGAAAAACGAGGAAAAAAAGATTCCAGTTATGATAATGAACTGTCTAACCCTGCTATTTTATTCAAAAGTTACAAAGAAGAATTAAATAATAAACTATTTAAAATTTATGTGGCGGGGATAGGAACCAACACCAAAAACTCTTTTAAAGTAGAGGATTATAAAGAGGATGACTCCTTCAAAGGGCCTGCGTTTGGTACAGGAAGTGCTGGGATTATTTACAGAGTAAGGGATGCCATCTGGAGGATATCTCGTTTGATAGAAATAGATAAAGATAAATACCTCAATAAAATTACCTTTGATGTTTTTGGATTTAGCCGCGGAGCAGCCGCAGCAAGGCATTTTGTACATATGGTAACCTATCCAGAATATAGTCCTATGTTCACTGATGGTGTTGCTTTGGATTTTCAAGGATTTGCTCTGCCAGGTGATTATTATAATAAAAAAGTTCCACGATTCGGGCTTTTAGGCGTTTTATTAGATGTAGCTAAAAAATTATCCCCTGAGACAAAAGTAGAAATTAGATTTGCGGGATTGTATGATACCGTGCCCCATCATGGTTTTAATCAAACTGATGACATTAAGGATTTAGGGCTGGACAGTATTAATAAAGCAAACTATGTAGTACATATGGTGGCAGCTGATGAACACCGCTATAATTTTGCTTTGGCAGATATTTCTTCTGTTGCCAAAACTTCGCCAGACAGTGGCAAAAAAGGAGGAATAGAACTATTTTTCCCTGGTGTGCATTCTGATGTAGGCGGCAGCTATGTAGATGGCGCTCCCAATATATCATATAGAATAAACCTTTCTTCTGAGATGGAATTTTTAACAAAAGAGAAAGAAGAGCTCATACGGCAAGGCTGGTTCTCTAGCCAGCAAATATCTGTGAAGTATTATCTTACCATACATGGACTCAATAACTATCGTTTAGAGGGGAAAAAAAATAGTGTAAGCAACCAGTACAGCTATATCCCGCTGCACATTATGGCAGAATTCTGCAGAAAAAAGAATGTCTTATTGGATACTAAGAAATTAAAAGAATTAAGTTCTTTTAAACAAAAAAACAGTTCTTTCCTCAATGAAGTGAAGAAAATTCTGTGGGATTATAGTTTTAACGGCGGGCCACGCTTAGTTTATAAAGAAAAAGGCACCGAGGCCGAAAATGAATTGATTAGAAGGTTGAGGCTGTACTATCTCCACTGGAACTCTACCTACGGCTCGATAGCTGATTCTCCTGGGGCTTTCGTAACAGGAAAGGACAAACCTAATTTTAAAAATAGTAAAAGACAACGAGATGTATATTAAGAATTTAATTACTTGTTTCTGCTTGATTTTTTTATTAACCCACTGTAAAGAAAATCCATTTATGAAAACAGAAAAATATCCTTATGCTGTTACAGCTACAGGTCCCGAAGGTTATCCTATGGAAGTGCATATGGGCTACTTCTTGGATGAAAAAGAAGAGCTAATATGCGGTGTGCCCAAAACAGGTTCCTTGAGCGCAGGCTGGCAGGGTGATGCAGCCGAAGGCGGACAAAATGGAGATAAAATACCTGCCTATCTATCCCTTACCTATATTTCCTACGCAGAGAAGAAGTTCTATAATGTAGAGGCCAAACTTCCTGCAGAAAAAATCCTTGAAGAATTTAGAAAGGGATTCAGAGCAGAAAATTATGTAGGAGAAATGGAAGACCGAACTTATGATAAACTAACGGTAGGTATGGCGCCGGGGGGAGTAGTTGTCCTATGGCTTTCTGGATATTTTCATCGTGTAGAAATCTGCAGACTACAGGCTAAAGAAGTCTTTGTAGATAGAAATGATTTTTATTCAAATAATAATAATA
>CAUQQF010000040.1:0-4341 GCA_963520375.1 uncultured Flavobacteriaceae bacterium
GTATTCTTCGCCTTTTTGCCACTGACCATCTTCGGTGATGACAGCAGCATAACAATGGGATTCATCTCGTTTTATGTCCATAGTATTAAATTTGCCAATTAGTTAATTGCCGAATTACTTTTCATCATCTTGTATTTTTTTCTTTCTCCTTCAATAGTTGCCACTACTTCGAAACCGAGTTTTCTATAAAGACCTTTAGCCGAGGGGTTGTCATCAAATACATTTAAGCTAATAGAATGAACACTTTTATCCTCAAAAAGCATTGCGATAAATAACTGCATTGCCAAGCTACCTAATCCTTTTCCTGTAAGCGAAGGATTGATAAGAAATCTACCAATGTGTATGTTATTTTCTTCTACTTTTATTTGCTGAATCATCCCTATAAAACTACCCTCTGCCTCAATACGAAAACAATGAGGCAAAGCATTGATCGCTTCTATGGTAAGAGGATAGGACAAAGCATCTCCTGCCCATTGTTGCAGGAAATCAGCTCCTCTGCTATTTGTCCAACGTATGATAGCCTGCTTATCTTCAGGCAATAACCCTTCAGTTATTTTCATTCATTTACTAAATTAAAATCTGTTTCAAAAATATTAAATTTATTTTCAACCAAATAAAAACTTGCGGGAACTTGCATTTTTTCTAATAAAACGATACTTTTGGACAAAAATCAATTAAATTATAAACCTATGAAAAAAATCGTTTTTACTCTCCTTATGGGAATCCTCTGTCCTTCGCTGGATGCACAGAGCTACAAGAAGCCTTTGGTTTCAGCTATTAAGGAAAAAGACCTTCGTACAGACATGTACCAGATGGCGGCTGACCAGTTCTGGGGAAGAGAGGCAGGAACCCTAGATGAGCTCAAAGTTTCCGTATGGTTCGCAGACAAAATGAAAGAAGCAGGGATAAAACCCGCTGGGGACAACGGCACTTATTTCCAGTTTTTTGATATGTACCGCCACCAGATTTCTCCACTCAGCTCGGTGAAAATCGGTGATAAAAACCTAAAAATTTGGAAAGATATTTTGGTTTCTGATGTGGTAAATGCTCATTTCTCTCTGCCTATCATCAGCGTAGGTGAAATAGAACCAGAACAGCTGACTTCCCAGATTGCGGGAAAAGTAGTTGCTATCAATGTTTCTAAAAAAGGCATCGAGCAGGAAATGACCCTTTTCGAGAGAAGATACCCAAGATTCATCAAAGCTAAATACCTTAATTCAGCTAAAAAATTAGGAGCAAAAGGCATTGTTTTCATTACGGATGAAATCTCTGACAAAAGCTGGATAGAAGTAGAACCAATGATGAAAAGAGGTGTCTATGGAGTGGAAGGATTGAATGAAAACATCAAAGAAGATATTCCTGTCTTTTGGGTAAAAAAAGAAAACCAAAACTGGCTGAAAGGAAATCCACAGATTACCGTAAATTTACAGACAGAAACTTACAAATATCCTTCTGTAAACATCATCGGAAAGATAGAAGGAACAGACCCAAAACTAAAAAATGAATATGTATTGCTTAGTGGACATCAGGACCATGACGGCATCCGCCACCCTGTGAAAAATGACACCATCTACAACGGTGCCGATGACAATGCCAGCACCTGCGTGGCTCTGCTTGCGATGGGAAGAGCATACAGCAAACAGCCTGCGAAACGAAGCATCTTGTTTGTAATTCATGGTGCTGAGGAAAGAGGTCTTTTAGGGTCAAGATGGCATTCTGCGCATCCTGTAGTTCCGAGAGAAAACATCGTAGCTGTACTGAACGGCGATATGATTGGAAGAAATGATATCAACGAAGCCGCTCTTCTCGGCGGTCAGTCTCCGCACAAGAATTCTGATGACTTGGTAAGAATGGCGGAAGAAGCCAACCAAGAAAGCACTAAATTTAAGTTTTTGAAAGACTGGGATTTACCAGAGCATCCAGAGTTTTTCTATTTCCGAAGCGACCACCTGCCTTATGCAAGGCTTGGTATTCCAGCGGTATTTTTCACAAGTGTACTGCACCACCAGTATCACCAGCCGCAGGACGAATCAGAAAACATAGATTTCAAGAAACTTTACAAAATGACCGAATGGATGTACAGAACTTCTTGGAAAGTAGCTAATGAGCCACAAAGACCAAGACTTCTGCCCAATGTAAAATTTGAAAGATAAATCCTAAAATAGCCCGCCTCTTTTCATTGAGAAAAGAGGCGTATTTTATTTAGTTTAAATTGGAAAATTAGTGCCTATGCTCTTTTGGTGGGTTCGGATAGTGTCCTTTATCTGCTTCCTCCACTTTGTGGGCTGTGTTCATGGCAACTATCAGATCATTCAACATGGAATTTGCCGCCATTGGTGAATTTGGAAGAAGAACCAAATTAGAACGGTTGTTAGCTCCTATGGAATGAAGCGTGTCATAATGCTGGGTAACTACTATCAGCGCTGATGCCTCCTGCGCGTTGATATTCACGCTATTAAGCATTTTTACGGACTCTTCCAGACCTTTCGCGATTTCCCTTCTTTGGTCTGCTATCCCCTGCCCTTGTAGCTTTTTAGACTCGGCTTCCGCTTTGGCTACAGCTACGATACGGATTCTTTCTGCTTCAGACTCATACTCAGCAGCAGTTTTTTCTCTTTCCGCCGCGTTGATTCGGTTCATCGCTTGTTTTACTTGTTCATCAGGGTCTATATCAGTTACCAAAGCCTTTATAATATCATATCCATAGCTCTGCATTGCTTCCTGAATTTCAGCTTTTACAGCGATAGCGATATCATCTTTCTTCACGAAAACATCATCTAATTTTAGTTTTGGAACTTCGGCTCTCACCACATCAAAAACATATGAAGTTATCTGATTATGAGGGTCTTCCAGTTTATAGTAAGCATCACTTACTTGATTTCTAATTACTTGATACTGAACCGAAACTCTCATCTTAATAAACACATTATCAAGGGTTTTTGTATCTATCAGTACATCGAGCTGTTGGATTTTTAGGGTTAATCTTTTGGTAATATTATCAATAAATGGAATTTTGAGGTGAAGCCCCGCATGGCGAACGGAATGGAATTTCCCCAAACGCTCCACGATTGCCGCAGTCTCCTGCTTCACAGTAAATAATGATGCCATAAAAAACAATACAGCAACAAATGCAAAAAAACTAAAAATAAGTGGTCCCATAATTATAAAATTTAATTTCAATTTATTAGTATCAATATCTAACGAAATGTTACAAAAAATGTAAAAAAATTACATCGTCATTCCGATATCTATTCCCTTTATTTTTCGATAAAGGTCTGTAGCATAGTTATCCGTCATTCCAGAAACAAAGTCCAAAACGCCCATTATCTTTTCATAAGGTTCGCCATCATACCTGAACTGTTCGGGCAATAATTGAAGGGCTTTTTTGTCGTAATTTTTAGGATTTTCCTTTATTACCGATGGAATGAAATGATTGAGAAGCTCATACATCACATTATATCCCGCGTTTTCTATCTCCACTACAGCCCTGTGATTGTAGATTTTTTCAATGGAAAAGTACTCTATATCCTGCAAAGTTTTATTTTCTTTTTTAAAAATAGAAAGTAGCGACTGGTCTAAATTTCCTATAAGAATATCATCAATTTTTTCCTTGTAAAGCCCTATGGAAACATTGATTAGAGAATTGATAACCTTTGCACGGAGGTAAGAAATCCTGTCATTTTTATCCGAAATCACGGATAGTTTGTCTTCTACTCGTTTTATGTTTTCATCTGTGGTTTTGATGAGTTCTAAGATGAGGTTTTCGCAGTCGGAAGAAGAGATGATTTTCAGCCTGTGGGCATCTTCTATGTCTATGATATTGTAGCAGATATCGTCTGCCGCCTCGACCAGCCATACGAAGGGATGTCTTTTATACACCAGCGGTTCTTCCTGTTCTGTGGTAAAAGCTGTAGCTTTGGCTATTTCTCTGAAAGTTTCCTTTTCGCTTTGGAAAAAACCAAATTTCTTTCTATGAAGCTGTTTTTTATCCTTTGCGATGGATTCGCAGGGATATTTAGCAATACTCGCCAAAGTCGCCATGGTCAGCTGAAGTCCGCCTTTGTCCTTGCCTCTTTGCTGGTGGGTAAGCACACGGATAGCATTAACATTTCCTTCAAAATTGATAAAATCTGCCCATTGTTTCTCGGTCATCAGAGATTTTAAATCTTCATTTTTCTCAAAATAACTTGCGATGGCATCTTCCCCAGAATGCCCAAAAGCAGGGTTTCCTATATCATGGCAGAGACACCCTGCTGCTATCACATTATGTAAATTATGTAGATAAAAATTCTTTGAATTCTCGTTTAATTCTTGAGCAAATTTCTCCACGATAAACTCCCC
>CAUQQF010000041.1:0-3039 GCA_963520375.1 uncultured Flavobacteriaceae bacterium
CCTAATTTTTTTACAATAAAAAAACAAGATATAAGAAACCTTGCTCAATAGTTATATAAATAATTTTCACAACAAAATAAGGTATAAAAGACCTACTTTAATGCACAAAATAAAAATAACTAATACCCAACTCATCTTGACAAATAAAATTAATTACTTTATTTTTTAATAAAAATTGATGGAAAGGTGAGAAACAATGTTTCTACTTCTAATTTAATTACCTAAATAGTTTATCATATTTTATTTTATTTTGCAAGGAAATTTTTTTAATTAGACAGAGTAAAAAATCCACTACTTAACTTTTTTTTACTAAAGTGCTATAATGAAAAGGAAATAAAAAAGAATGATTAGATTTTGTTTGAATTAGGGCGTGTCTGAAAACTATCGAAATGATGAATTTTTAACAAATTTTTCCAAAATCAAAAATAATAAACACTGATTTTATCGTGATTTGTATAATTTATAAAATCAAAAAAACATTAAAAATAACATAGATTTCGAGTTTTCAGACACAGCCTAATAAAAAAAATGGCTACTTTTCCGTAGAAAGGTAACCTGATAAGAACTCCGTAGAGCCTAAATTCTTATCGTTAATTCCTAAGATTTCTGTTATACTAGCATTAGAACACATATCATTTCTCCTTGTTTTTTATTTTGTGCGATTTAAATTATACACGAGATTTGATGTGTGTTCCTATTTTTTTGCAAATATTTAGCGTTGGGAGAGAATTTTTTCTCTCACCAACGCTAAATATTATACAACCACTTTTCCTTAAAATAAATGTATGAATCTATCTATCTTATCTACTCAAATAACTAATGTATGCATATTGCTACTACAAGAGGACCTAAGACTGTAAGTAAAATATTTCCCATTGCATATCCTGGTGTATATGCTATAGCAAAAATACTTGAATCATATTCCTCCACAACTCCGTTAAGTGCTGCTGTACACGTTCCAGCACCACATAGAGCACCAATGATATCTACAGCATCCAACTTTAACACAAATCTTCCAAAGTAAACGGAAGCAATATGAGGCAAAATGGTTACCAAAATACCAATTAATAGTACCTTTAAGCCCATAGATTGCAATGCAGATATGAAGGAAGCTCCAGACATAAGTCCCACAATGGCTATAAAGAGATTTAATCCAACACTTTTACAAAACCATCGGGTTGCTTTCGGCATCAGTCCATAGTTAGAATGTCTATCTTGATAATATCCGAACAGAAGTCCTCCAATTAAAGCTCCTCCACCAGATCCAAGTGTAATCGGAATTTTGGATACAACGAAGCTGATTGCACCTATTAATAGACCAACTACAAGCCCGATGCTGATAAAAGATATATCTGTCTCAGTTCCTGTATCCTTCACATACCCAAGTTTCTTTACAGCCTTAGAAATAGCAGCTTTTGGTCCCACCAATATCAAGTGATCAAGAGCCTTTAACTCCTCCTCTTCAGGGAGAATATTGTTATCTCTCATCCTTTCTGAAATGACGATTCCATTTTCTGAAAGATTCTTTATAACATCTAGAGAGAAATTGTTAGTTAAAACTATTTCTTGCTTTACCACATCTAGCCTAAGAGCTTCTGAATCATTAGTTTCCTCCATGCCAGAAGCTTCAAAATTTAATACTGCATCAAGAAGTCCTATAATCATAACTGTATCCTTCTCAAGCAGCTGCACATCCGGTGCAAGATTCACCTGTTTACCATCTCGAAGAATCTGAATTATTGTAAGAGAATCATCGTACTGTTCTTCAATGGAACCGATTGTTTTGCCAATAAGTTCTGCACCTTTTTCTAAGCAAAATGCACGTGCTTTAATATTTCCAACCACAGTGTTTTCCGAAGAAGACTCATGGAAATTTGTTTGCTCAATTTTCTTCTTAACTGTATCTGTTAAATTTGTACCAATTAACTTCGATGCACCATTTCTCAAAAACACAACTACCCCAATCGTTCCAAAAACATAGGTAAGTGCATATGCAACTGCCATTTGACTTTCAGCCGTTTTCAGTTCTGTTCCTGAAAGCATACCCTTCATAGTAGAATCCGCTGTTCCTAAGATTGCTGACTGTGTAAGACTACCTGCCAAAATTCCGCCAGCTTCTCCAGCTCCAATACCAAAAGTCTTAAACAAAACAATCGAAACTGCAAAAGCTACCACGGCGAAGAATATGGATAGGACAATAATTTTAAGGCCAGATCTTTTTAAACTTGCGAAGAATGAAAGTCCAACCTCATATCCGATAGTAAAAATAAATAGTGAGAAAAAGATTGTCTTCACCGTTCCGTCAATTTCGTAAGTTCCTGCCCCCTTCAATATTAGGGAAATGAGAAGTCCTACCAGCAAAGTTCCTACAGTGGCACCTACCGTAAAGGATTTTATCTTTACCTTTCCAATAAAATATCCAAGTGCAAGACATATAAAGATAGAAATGACTGGATTAGCAATCAAATAATGGGCTATATCAGAGAAACCTGTTACCGTAATACGTTGTGCTGTTTCCAACACTTCATGTGAGATTAAACCTATATTCATTTTAAATTCCTCCCCATACTATAGCTTTTTTTTCTCTTTTGTATACTTTTCGTAATATTCTTTCAAAAGGGATATAATACGGTTTGCTATTTCCTTATAATCATTGTCCTCTAGGTTTGCTTCTGAAATTCTAACTGTACCAGGAGTTGCTCCAAAACCAACTCCTTCCATCAACACAACACCATCTTCCTTTGCTAGATGTAAAAGAAAATCTATTTCCTCAAATTCATTTCTAAGCCATGTTGCGAAGTTCTTATCATAATTTGTCTCTGCAAGTTGATATATGTCAATCAGTGTATAATATTTAGCATTGGAATCACTGTTATCCTCAGGTAAGCCTAATGTAGACATTAAATTGTGGTAACGAATCGCTATAATTTCTTTACAAGCTTCAATGTATTGATCCTTTTCATTTTCAAGAACCAAATGAGTCATAGAGAAAAGAACCATCATAATCTGCTGTGGTGTAGATAGCCCGCTTGTATGATA
>CAUQQF010000042.1:0-2805 GCA_963520375.1 uncultured Flavobacteriaceae bacterium
CTCGTATCCAAGACTTTACTTGATGTATTATCTTATGTAATGTAGGAAAATTCTTTCCGTCATTACTCGGTTTTTGAGTTATATTATAGTCTTTTATAGGTCTATAGCCTTTCCATTCATCAGTAGTAACTCGTGCTGTTTTACTAATGTGTTTGTCAAATATTGTTCGTAATGATTTTGATTGAAAAAGCAAATATATTGATAAATTTCTAAACCATATCCGAGGAAGGATTTTTGGTGAAAAATAGCTTTTATCTATCCGCATTCCCAAATGTAGAGAACATCTTCAAAATTCAGGTTTTCCAAGTTTTCTTTGCTGATAAAGAAATTACCAACTCCTACATCTCCCCACATTATAGAATAGTCTTTCTCCTCCTCATTCCAGTCAGAGTCTATCTGTAAAAGGAGTTCAGTGTAGGTTCCTTCTTCGCGAGGGTCATCTTGCGCGAAAGCAGGGTAGCCGCCTATTTTGTGTCCAGACCCATCATTCAGCACTTCCTCGTAGATATTATCTGGCATTTTAAAATAATCCATGATTTCATGATTAGGAAAATCTTTTTTCCATTTATCTGCATATACTTCATCAAAAAAATTATCAGCTGTGGAAACTCCTTCTTTAGTTTTTGTAAAGGACAAAGCAAACTGATGCTCTGGCTCAAAGGGAAGCTCACAGTCTTCTAAAACATAGATTTCTCTAATGTCTTTTTCCTCCATTCCTTCTGAAAATGTAGGATGATACACTACATGGCTGAAGTCAGAATAATTGTCATAAATACTCTGAGCTATCCAAAACTGCAAAAGTCCTTTTTTCGGATAAATGCTGTTTTCTGGCAGCTGCTCACAGTTGATCTGTGCGAGCATAAAGAGCAGGTCGCCCTTTGGTGTAGTGGGAATAGAGCCTCCTGCTGGGATATAGGGAAGCCCGCCGAACTTGCTGTCAGTCAGCGATAGCTGCTCAGAAAGTGCGATGGAAATACGGATAACTTCACGCTCTGCGGCATGGTTCAGTTCTTCTGCGAATTTTATTAATTGTTCTTTTGTAGGGTTCATTTTATTTGTAAATTTTAGAGTTTTTATTTAGTTTATTCAAGGGAAATTCCTGCTAAATTAAGCATTTTTAAATCAAATTCCTGATTTTTAATAATGTTTTTATCAGTATTTTTCTTTTTCAGAGCCAGTTTTCCAGAGCGAAATCCATATTCTTTTGCTAAGGGTTTCAATTTATCAGATAAAACTGCATCAAAGAGTTTTTTTAATTCTTCATTATCCATAATCGTTTTTTTAGTGAAAATTTAGTCCAAATCTTTAATAGAAGTTTAAAAACTACAACCAACTTATAGAGTGTCCGTATTTTCTCACTTCTTCAAATAGCCTTTTGGCATCGTTTTTAATGGAGTCACGATACTTTTTTTGTATTTTCTTTTCGGCTCTTATGAACCATTCATCAAAAATCATTTCCCATTCGGTAACTCTTTGTTTTTTTATTTTTAAGTTGGCATCATCAGGGAATTTTTCAGCAATCATGAGTAACATATCTAAATACGCTAATAATGGCTGGGCAGGTTCATCAGTTTCTTTCATCCATTCGATGGTATCTTCGATTTTGGATATTGAGAAATGGAAATAGCCTAATCCCACTAAATCCGCCCTGTCATTCTCATAGATTCCTGTTCCGTATATTTTCATGTTTCTAATTTTATTAAAAGAATTTAAATTTATTTAGCCTGCATAAGTTTTGTGGAGTGGTTTTCCTTTTACATTGCAGAATTATTGACTTTGTGTTTTATGGCTAAGTTTTCAAACATTTCATTTTCTTTGTTTTTATTGGAAACAAAATAAAAATTCTGCAGAGATAGTTTAGAAAAAACATCGCTGATATTTTGAAAATCTACTTTTGAGAAAGTTATAGCCAAGTTTTTTAAATTTTTTAGAGCGTATATATCACTGATATCTTCCAAGTTTTTGCAATTTAGAATTTGTAGTGTATGCAAAGTATCTGATTTTAATTTGGGAATTGAAATCAGCCCTTTGACAGTATTGATATCCAGCCTCTCTAAATTTAAGCAACTGAGAAATAAAAAATCGGATAGTTTTCTGCAATTAGTCAATGATAATTGGCTGATATTCGGGAATTTAGATGCTAGTGTCTGTTCATCTATGAGTTCGTTCAGCACTTCTAAGTTTTTCATGCTGGTTTTTTTATCCAAATTAGCTAAAACAACTTTTCTTAATGACAAATTCTCGATGGGATTATTATTTATAATATCATAGTATTTATCTGGAAAAACCAAATCATTTACATATAAACTGGATATTTTGTCAAATTTTCTTAGAGGAGAAAAATCAATATTTTTATTTAAATTTCCACTTATTGCAAAGGTTCTAAGGTCATTGATATGGTCTAATGCATCAATATGAGAAAGAGGTGCTGCCTGATGAACTAAAATATCAAGATAATGGATATTAGGTAAAAGTGTAAGAACATCTAAGCTGTTTATAGAATCGTTTGATGAATTGTCTTCCAAAATAATAATTAGTTTAAATCCATCTATATTTTTAATAATTTCGGCTAAATCAAGTAAAATATTTTTCTGGATTCCGCCATATATGGATAGACTTTTATTTTTCTTAATGGAAAAAATAACATCATCGGATAAGTCCTTTGTATTCGTGGTTAGCCTTACATGATTTATGTGGGTGTATGTATTTTTCTCTTGGCTCATAGATTTTTATTCTTCTATTTTTAATGATAGTGTGTATATTTTCTTATATCTATTTTTTTTAGATTTGGCATTTCTTCCAAAA